>JAYODW010000004.1:31678-130453 GCA_038116745.1 Gammaproteobacteria bacterium | reverse complement strand
GGCTGCACTCATGCTGCTGGTCGCGCTATTCGCTCTGCCCGCTCACGGCTGACGGCGGCGCCACCAGTCCCCGCTGGCTATCAGCGGGGAGCGGGGCTTCGTCATCCACGGCGCCGGGTGGCCCCAGTGACTAATCCACGACCGTGACAATCCGGCTGGCTCGGCTTCCAGTCGCTCTGCGCCGGATACCAAGGTCTCGTCCGCGAGGGCGCCTCGCTGTGCTGCCGCAGGCCTCAATGTCCGCGAATGACCCGACCGGGGCGCGCGCCGGTCAGTTTTCCATCCGCCTGGATCAGCTCGCCTCTGACATAGGTGCCGACGTAGCCGCGTGCTTTGGCGAGCAGACGTGGCTGCCCTGCGGGCAGGTCGTACACCATTTCCGGGACCTGGGTGCCCAGACGGCTGAGGTCGATCAGATTCAGATCGGCGCGCCGGCCAGGTTCAATCACGCCCCTGTCATGCAGCCCATATAGGCTGGCGTTGTCGCCGGTCAGCTTGCGCACCAGATATTCCAGCGGCAGGCGGTAGGGGTCGTGCTCATCGCGGTCGCGATACCACTGTGTCAGCACGTAGGTATGCACGCCGCCGTCACAGACAAAGCGGCAGTGCGCACCGGCGTCGCTCAGGCCGAGAACGCTGAGTGGGTGGCGCAGCATTTCATGAACCGCGCCCGGGTTAGCGTCGGCATAGCCGGCGACGGTGTAGAGCAGGAAGGCATTTCCTTCGTTCTCCAGCAGCATGTCATAGGCGACTTCCCATGGACTGCGCCCCTCGCGGGCGGCGATGCTCGCGATGCTGTTGCTGGCATCCGGTAGATAGCACATGGGGTCACCGGCCGGGTAGGTCGTTTGCCACAGCGTTGGATTCTTATAGAGCAGGGAGAAGCCGGCGTCGTGCGGGTCCTCTTCAGCCAGGAGCCGCGCGCGCATGGCGGGGTCAGCCATACGCCGCACGCGCTCGCTGGCGGGCAGATGGGCGATCTCGGCGTAGCTCGGCATGAAGCGCCACGGGTGTTCGCCGGCCATGCAGAACAGAATTGGCACCGGCCGGCCGGCGACCTGCGGGATGATCTGCAGTCCGTCGCGCGCGGCCTGTTCACACACGGCGAGCTGCCGGCGCCACTGGTCGCCGTCGCTGTTGTTCTGCGCCTGCAGGTACATGAGTCGGCAGCGCGTCGCTTCCGCGACTTCACGCATCATGCGCATGTCGCGATCGAGCCCCTCGACGTCTTCCCCGGCAGCACCGCGCAGGACCATTTCGACCAGACCGTGACCGCTGTCTTTTACCGCCTGTGCCAAGGCGATGAGTTCGCTGGCCGGCGCGTGGGTGCCCGGTACCGGAACGCCGTCAACGTCGACATGAACCGGTGTCCGTGAGGTGGTGAAGCCCAGCGCCCCGGCGGCCATGCCTTCCCTGACCAGCTGCGCCATCTGGGCGAGGTCGTCATCGGTAGCCGGCTCATCATTCGCCCCACGATCGCCCATGACGTAGCAGCGCAACGCGCCATGGGTCAGCTGGGTGCCGATATCAAACGCGTGCGGCATGCGATCCAGCGCGTCGATATATTCAGGGAAGCTCTCCCACTCCCAGCTCATGCCCGCTTCGAGCGAAACACCGGGAATGTCTTCCACCCCTTCCATGAGGTTGATCAGCCATTTGTGCCGATCCGGCCGGGCCGGAGCGAAGCCGACACCGCAATTGCCAACGACCGCGGAGGTCACGCCGTGCCAGGTCGATTGCAACAACTCGGCGTCCCAGGTGACCTGGGCATCGTAGTGGGTGTGTATATCGACCCAGCCCGGCGTGATGGTCAGCCCGTCAGCATTGACGGTTTCGGCGGCGCTGCCGAGGTCGCGTCCGACGGCCGCGATGCGTCCGTCCTTAACCGCAATGTCGGCCTGATAGGGCGCATGGCCCTTCCCATCGACAATGCTGCCGCCTTTGAAAATCTGATCGAATGTCGCCACGTTGTGTCCTCCCCAGGTGCGAACGTTGTACTCAATATAGCGCTAAAGCGCGTCGCTGCCCTGAGACACTGGGGGAATCGGCAGGCGTAAACTGCGCTTTCCGTGTTACCAGCAAGGAGCACTTCATGAAATTCACCTGGTTCCACCTGATGCCCTGGCCGAACCTGCCGGACGATTTCCGCAGCAGCAACCGTTCGGTCTGGGTCGACATTCCCAGTTCTCTTTACGATCCCGAGCAGGGTCACCATCTCTATCACGAGTATCTCGATCAGCTGGAATATGCCGACGCGCTGGGTTTTGACGCCATCGCTGTCAATGAGCATCACCAGAACGGGTACGGCCTGATGCCGTCGCCGAATCTGATTGCGGCTGCGCTCACCCGGCGCACGAGCCGTGCGGCCATCGGCGTGATCGGTAATTCACTGGCGCTGTACAACCCGCCAATCCGTGTGGCGGAAGAGTTCGCCATGCTCGATGTCATGTCGGGCGGGCGTCTGATGGCGGGTTTCCCCGTGGGCACGCCGATGGACACGAACTTCTGCTACGGCCAGATCCCGGCGCTGACGCGTGATAAATATCTCGAAGCGCACGATCTGGTCATCCGTGCCTGGCGTGAGACGGAGCCTTTCGCCTTTGACGGCAAGTACAACCAGCTGCGCTGGGTGAACTGCTGGCCGAAGCCGATCCAGCAACCGCATCCGCCGATTTTCATTCCCGGCGGCGGGTCGGTGGAGACCTGGGACTTCTGCGTCGAGAATGACTACAACTACTCTTACTTATCTTTCACTGGCTACCTGCGCGGCAAGGCTCTCCTCGACGGCTACTGGGAGCGTGTTGCGAAGGCGGGCAAGGATGAATCGCCCTATCGCGGTGCGTTTGCCCAGGTGGTCTGCGTTGCGGACACCGATGAAGAAGCTGAGCGGCTGTACCGTCCGCACGTGGATTACTTTTTCAACCGCTGTCTGCACGTGCATACGGGTTTCGCCGATCCGCCTGGCTACCGCACGGTCGCGACGATCAAGACGGGGGCACTGAATCAGTACAAACCGCTGACACCGGATGCGCTCGGCGAGCTGCCGTGGGGACAACTGATCGACGAGGGCAACATTATTGCGGGCAGCCCTGCGACCGTCCGTGAGCGCATGGAAGATCTGATCAGGAACCTGCACGTCGGCCACGTGTTTCTACTGTTTCAGGTGGGCAACATGCCTGGAGAGCTGGTGCGTCATTCATCCAAGCTGTTCGCGGAGCAGGTCATGCCGCATCTGCGGTCGATGTGGCCGGACTGGTCAGATGACCAGCGCTGGTTCCCGCAGCCGATGAGCGATCGTCGGGAACTCGAGAAACAGCCCTCGCAGGCGATGGTGGCATGAGCATGCAGCAGCGCACGGTGACAACGAAGCGCGGCTGCGAGGTCGCATACCTGGAAGCGGGCAGCGGGCAGCCGCTGCTCTTTCTGCACGGCGCTGGCGGTCTGTTTCCGCAGAATCCGTTTCTGGAGACACTGGCCGGACGCTACCGCGTCATCGCCCCCTGGTGGCCGGGCTACGGTGAGTCCCGCGGCGAGGAGCTGCTCGAGGACATGCTCGATTTTGCGCTGCACGGCTGGGATGTGGTCGATGCGCTGGGACTGGAGCGTCCGCACCTGATGGGACATTCCATGGGCGGCATGATCGCCGCTGAGATGGCGGTCACAGCACCGCACGATCTGGGTCGCCTGGTGCTGGTGTGCCCGGCAGGGCTATGGCTGGATGAGCACCCGATTCCTGACATTTTCAGCCTCATGCCCTACGAGCTGCCGGCGCTGCTGACCCATGACCCGGCCGTCGCTATGCGACTGCTCGCTGGCGCAGCGGAGCTCGACTTCAACAACATGGAGGTGCTGAAACAGTTCCTCGTGGTCAACGCCCGCCAGCTGGGCACGGCAGGCAAGATCCTCTTTCCGATTCCCAACCGCCGTCTGTCGAAGCGGCTCTACCGGCTCGCGGCGCCGACACAGGTGCTGTGGGGTGAGAGTGACCGGCTCATCGTGCCGGCGTATGCAGCGCGCTGGCAGGCCATGGTGCCGCACGCGTCCGTGCAGCGCTTCGCCGACTGCGGGCATCTGGTGCCCTACGAGCAGCCTGAGGCTTTTGTGGCCGCGGTCACGGATTTCCTCGGCTGATCCGCCGGGAGGCGTTGCCAGCGCTGCATCCAGACGGTGACCTCACTGCGGATGCAGCGCGCCCTATGCGCCTGACCGGCTCTCGTTGAAAAAACGGTTGTCCACCGGTAGCGGGTCATGACCGCGCAGGCGTTCGAAAGTTGTGAGGTCGTCTCCGGTAAAGCCTGCGGGAACCGGCGTGGTGACGGCGGCGAGAAACGAGACTGCGGGCGGGGTGTCAATTTCGTCGAAAAAACTGCGGATCATGGGCACTCCGGGTTCGAGTTCCAGCTGCGCGAATTTCTCTGGCGGGACGTCAGCACCGAAGATGTAGACCTGATTCGGCATCCCTTCAGGGATAGTGATCCGACAGCTGTCGGCATTCACTGAAATCGTCGTACCGCCGTAAACCGGGTGCGTGCCGCACATGAGGGTCGCACAGCAGCGCGACATGGCGGTGGTGTTGGCGGCGTCCTCACGCAGTCGGGAAAACTCGAGCAGCGCTCGCGAGGCAGCGTCCACGCGCAGCACGTTGGTGAAGTAATACAGATCGACACCGCGGCGGTAGGCCTGCACCGCCTGCGGTAGCGCTTGTTCCGGGTTGCGCGCGGCGGCGATCAGCGCGCGCTGGCGGCAGTCCCAGCAGAAGCACTGACAGCGACAGCGCGGCGTCGGGTCGAGGAGATCAATCCTGCAGCGCCCGCAGCGGCAGGCGAGAAAGGCAGTGCTGACGGTCATTAGCGTCTGGGAAGCGTGCTTAAGGAGCTGGCTGAGATCCGGGGAACGGCGGCCGGTAGTTGGATCAGAACCCGACCGCCAGACCTTCCTTGCGGTGGTCGGAGCCGGCGATGTAGCCGTCGTCGGTCTTCAGGATCAGCTGTGCGCCGCCGAAATTGTGGTGGGTCGCCTCAAAGCGGACCTGGTGCCCGCGTGCTGCGAGCTCCTTGGCGACCGTTTCAGGAAAGCCGGGCTCCAGCGACACCGAGTAGTCGCCGAGCACCTGCCAGCGCGGTGCGTCGCTGGCGGCCTGAGGGTTCTGCCCGTAGTCGAATACCCGGGTCATCATCTGCACATGGCCCTGGGCCTGCATCGGGCCACCCATGACGCCGAAACTCATCAGCGGCTGACCGTCACGGGTGACGAATCCAGGAATAATGGTGTGGAACGGGCGTTTGCCCGGCCCCACACAGTTGGGATGGCCTTCTTCCAGGGTAAAACCGTAGCCGCGGTTCTGCAGCGCGATTCCCGTCTCAGGGACGACGATGCCCGAGCCGAAGCCGTAATAGTTTGATTGGATAAAGGAGACCATCATGCCGCTGGCGTCAGCTGCGGTCAGGTAGACCGTATCGGGGCTGGTCGGCAGCGCCCGGGGCGGCAGCGCGGAGGCCTGGTTGGTGATTCCCGCAGCTGCGCGGGCCAGCGAGGTTGGGTCAAGCAGCTCGGCAGGTGTGACTTTGAGATGTGCGGGATCTGCGATGTGATCGGCCGCCGCGCGCAGGGCGATCTTCATCGCCTCGATCTGCAGATGCATGGCGTCCGCGCTATCGAGCGCAGGCGGATCGAAGTGAGCCAGGATGCCGAGCGCGATCTGTGCGGCGAGGCCCTGTCCGTTCGGCGGGATCTCATGCAGCGCGACGTCGCGATAGGACTGCCGCAGTGGTTCAACCCAGTCGGCTTTGTGCTGCTCGAGATCGCTGCGTCGCATCGCGCCGCCGGCATCGATCGCCGCCTGTTCGATGCGTGCTGCCAGCGCCCCGCGGTAGAAAGACTCGCCACCGCTTGCTGCGATCTCCCGCAGCGTGGCGGCAGCGTTGGGAAGTTTCACTCGCTGACCGAACGCCGGCGCGGGCAGGAAATGCGCTTCGAAACCGGCAAAGCCTGCATAGAGTTCCTCAGCCTCCTCCCAGTGAAACGCCGTTCTGGGCCCGACCTGAAAGCCGTTCTCGGCGTAGTCGATGGCCGGTGCGAAAAGATCTTCAAACGGGAGCTGGCCGAAGCGTGCCGAGAGCGCGACCCAGACGCTGACCGCACCGGGAACAGTGACCGCGTCCCAGCCGAACTGCGGCATGCTGTCCCGCGAGCCGAAATACTCCCGCGTCCACAGCGCCGGCGCCCGCCCGGACCCGTTGATACCGCACAGACTGTCGCCGTCCCACAGGATGGCGAAGGCGTCTGAGCCGATCCCGTTACTGCATGGTTCGACAATGCTCAGCGTGATTGCGGTCGCCAGGGCGGCGTCGACCGCATTGCCCCCGCGCTGCAGCATTGTCAGTCCGGCCTGGGCGGCCAGCGGCTGGGAGGTGGCGACAATGTTGGCCGCGCACAGCGGCGCGCGTTGCGAGGGGTAGGGCTGCGCAGCTTGAATCATGGAGGCTCCTCTGACGTTCCGGTCCGGGATCGAGGCGCGAGTATACTGATGCACCGTTCCGCGCCGCAGCCATTTTCCCCGCACGATGCTGACTCTCATCCGAAGCGTTGCAGACGACCTGGCGTCGTCTGCAGGCGCTGCCCGTACCCATCCGGCGCGTGACCGGCTGCTCGTCTTCCCCGGTGTTGCGGCTGACCCCGCGCAGATAGATCCACGGGGCCTGGCGTGACATCCGCGCGGGCCTGGGTGCTGCTGACCGCCGGGATCGCGCTGGTACTGGGCAGCGCGGTGCCCTGGCACCAGGGGCTGCGCGATGCCGCGCGGCAGACCGTCGCCGTAGAAGTGGGCCTCGATCCCAGAATCCCGGGCCAGTCGCGCCAGGTTGCCCTTGCCCCCGGGGGGCGAGCCCGCCTGGTAATGGCGCTTACCGTGCATGTGCCCGAAGTTCTTGAGACGAGCAGTGAGCCGTCGTCGGCGCGATACCGTTTTCCGTTCGAATACCGCATTACAGATCTCTCAGGGCACACACTGGCTGGCAGCGCGCTGGCGATCGATCCGCATGGCGCGCCGAGAGTCGAGGAAGCGCACGCTGTGAGTGTCCTCGAATCTGAAGCGAGACGGCTGCCCGAGGGCTACGAGGTTGAGGTGACCGCCGTGCTGCCGGCGTTTGAGCTTCTGGAATCGCCGGAGGTCGTAGTAACTGCAGAGCTCGGGCAGGACCAGCGCTACGGGGCCACGCTGGAGGCGGTCACGGTGCGGTTGGAGCACGGCCTGACCAGCCCGCTTGGTCATCTGATCGGAGGGCTGGTCATGTTTCTGTTCGGTCTGATTGCCGCTGTGATGGGATTCACCGCGCGGCTCAGCGCGGCACAGCCCGCCGGACAGACTGCGCCGACCACGGCACAGGAGGATGCTGCCGCGCTTCGCCGTCAAGCCCGGCTATGTCATCTGACGGGCCTGTGCGCGTACGCCGTACCTTTAGGGGTGCTGGTGCCACTCGTGCTATGGACCCGCACCCGGCGGCGACATCCTTATCTGGATCAGCAGGGCCGTGAGGCCATCAATTTCCAGCTGTCCGTGCTGGTCTATATCGCGCTGTCACTCGGGCTGGTGCTGGTTGTGGTCGGACTGGTGTTGGTGCCTCTACTGCTTGTTTTTCATCTGACGACGACCATCGCAGCCGCGCGCGCCGCGGGTCGCGGCGAGGCCTGGCGCTACCCGATTACGCTGCGCTTCGTGCATTAGGCGGACTCAGGGTCAGCTGCAAGCAGCTGCCCGGCGCGCCTGCCATGCGGCAAGCAGAGCGCGGGCCTTGTTCTGCGCCGGATCCATGATTGCGTCGTGCTCTCCGCGCTTACAGGCGAGTTCAATCACGTAGCCGTTGGGGTCTTCGAAATAGATCGAATCGATGAAACGGTGGTTGGAGACCCCGCGCATCGGCCTGTTTTCCGCCCGGCCTTTCTCGATCATGCGTTCAAAGGTCGTGCGATCGACCTCGAGCGCGATGTGCAGGTCGAAATCATGCTGCTGCTTGAACTCGAACGGCCGGTCGGGCGCCTCGAAGAAGGCCAGAAAAGAGCCATCGCCCATGGCGAAGAAGGTATGCAGGACCTCGGTCTCTTGACCGGTCATGGTTTCGGTGATCTCCAGCGCGCCGCAGAGCGGCAGTTCTAGAAAATCCTCGTAGAAAGCCCGCGTCTGCTCGCTGTCGCGACAGCGGTAGGCGTTGTGATGCAGCCCTTTGATCATGGTATTTCCTCTTAGTCGAACAGCACGCCAGGGTTCAGGATCCCGTTCGGATCCAGGGTCCGCTTGGCCGCGCGCAGCACTTCCCCGAACAGCGGCGGCCGCTGCTGCGCCCAGCCTTGCGCATGCATGCGACCAACGGCATGGTGGTGTGTGACGGTGCCGCCGGCGTCGACCACCGCCGCTGTCGCCTCATCCTTGATGGTTCTCCAGATCTCTTCCTCGCTGCCGTGTGGTGCGGGTCCGCTGAAGGAGTAGTAGGGCGCGGGGCCGTCGGTGTACACGTGGGTAAAACGGCAGGCCAGGGTAGCGCCCGGTCCCAGGGTTTCGCGCAGCGCCCGTCCAACGCGCTCGCGCACCGCGGCATCGAACGCGGGCCACTGGTCCCAGGTGATAGCCGTCTCGAAAGTGTCTGCGAGCAGGCCGAGGCCGACCGTCAGACCCGCATTGACCCCGATGAAAGCGTTACGCCAGGCGCCGACCGGGCCCTCGCGTCCGGTTGCCTGACCGTTACCGTCGTCGATGACGACGTTTTCATCGGCTATCTGCCCGCCGCAGGCGCGGGCGATATCGACCGCGGCACGGATATTTGCGCCTTGCGCGATGTCAGCCGACTCAAAGCCGATGATGACCAGCGACTGCGTGCCGTCGAGGCCGGCGTTGTTACCCGCCTCAACCGGATCGAGGATGCGCAGATTGGCTGGCCACAGCTTGGCCTGAACCAGCTGGCGCATGGCCTCGGTGCCGCTCTCCCAGCTCGGAAAAATGACCCCCGCCGTGGCGCGGAAGGTCGGACGTTTCTGCAGCCTGAGCCAGCATTCACTGATGATGCCGAGCGTGCCTTCGGAACCCAGGACCAGGCGGTCGGGGCTGGGTCCGGCCCCGCTGCCCGGCAGCCGGCGGCTTTCCATCCAGCCGGCCGGGGTGAGCATGCGCGTGGACTCGACGAAGTCATCAATGTGGGTGTGGTTGGTTGCGTAATGACCGCCCGAGCGGGTGGCGACCCAGCCGCCGACAGTCGACCAGGGAAAACTCTGCGGAAAATGCCGCAGGGTCAGTCCGTAAGGCTTCAGGGCTGTTTCCAGATCAGGTCCCAGCAGGCCGGCCTGGAAACGGCCGGCGCGTGAGACCTCGTCGATTTCCAGCACGGCATTGAGCTCGTCGAGGTCGATGGTCATGGCCCGCTCCGCGGTCGCAGGCACGTTGACGCCCCACACCACGGTGGTTCCCCCACCGTAGGGAATAGCGATGCAGGCATTGGCATCGCACCAGGCCAGCGTTGCTTCCAGTTCCTGCTCGGTGCGCGGATGCGCTACGGCGTCAGGCGGCAGTGCGAACTCCCCGCGCGATGCTTTCAACAGCTCGACCGGGTGACCACCATGCGTGTGAGTCAGGCGATCGACATGATCCTGACGCACCCAGCCCTGCAGAGCGGCGGGCACCTTGAAGCGTGGATCGCGCAGCGCGATCTCCTCCGGCCGCGGGATTCTGGGTGGTGTGACCACCTGCCCGAGACGCGGCGCCAGCGCTTTCGCTGCAGCCTGCCGCGCGTCATCGCCAGGCTCATCGGACGCGTATCCCCAGGTCCAGTAACTGCGCCGTTCACTCCGTGCCACCATGTAACCATCCTCCACTAAGCCAGCCATGCGTTGAGGGTGCATTCTGGCGCACTCGTCGCCGCCCGACATCCCTGACCGCCGGACCTGCTCGCGTTGCGCGCGGCGCGCAAAACTGTCAGCGTGCGCAGCATGAACAAGTCAGCGCCATTCCGACCGCGTCGTAGTTTTCTCTTTGTCCCCGGCAGCGGCCCGGAACTGTTCCCCAAGGCTATCAAGGCCGCGCCCGATATTGTCTGCATTGACCTTGAGGACGCGATCGCGCCGCCGCACAAGGCATCGGCGCGCCGCGGCACGCTGGATCTTCTGGCGGAGCGGCCGGCTTGCGGTAACAGCGAGGTGCTCATTCGCATCAATGCGATCGGCAGCCGGGATGGTATGGCCGATCTGCTCGCCGTTCTTGACAGTCCGGCGCCGCCACCGGGTCTCATGCTGCCCAAGGTCAAAAGCCCCGACGAGATCCGCCTGCTCGATGAGCTTCTCAGTTCAGAGGACAGCGCGATGCGTCTGCAGGTGATTATCGAAACCAACGAGGGGCTCGAAGCCTGTGTGGAGATCGCCCGGGCCAGCGCGCGTATTGATGCGCTCCTGTTCGGGGCCATTGATATGAGTGCCGAGCTCCGCGTGGCGCCGACCTGGAACGCGCTGCTCTACGCGCGTTCCCGTCTGGTGCACGCCGCTGCGTCAGCCGGGATCGACCTTATCGATGTGCCTTTCCTGGATTTGCAGGATATGGCTGGTCTCGAGCGCGAAGCGGCACTGGCCGCAGAGCTGGGCATGACCGGCAAGGGCGCGATTCATCCCAGCCAGCTGCCGGTCATTCAGCAGAGTTTCACCCCGAGTGCTGCAGCAATTGCGCGGGCCAGAGAGATTGTGCAGGCGTTTGAACAGGCCAGCACCGGGCTCGTTGTGGTGGGAGGCAAGCTGATTGAAAAGCCGGTGCTGCGCAGCATGTACCGGATTCTGGCGATCTCGGAACGCCTTGGCGCCGGGGCCGATTCCCCGGTCCAGAGAGGCAGCTAGGAAGAGCGTGCGGTCGACTACAGCCCCGGTCAGGCGCCCTGCTGCTCGGAGCGCAGCTGACGGATGCGGTCCCGCAGCTCGTCGATTGAACGATTCTCGTTGACCCGCGAAGAGGGCGTCAGGAAGGACTCCAGGCGGGTAGCAAGGCGCATCGGGTTGGGCTCGGTGCGGATACTCACGACACCATCGGTGATCAGTTTCTGCATGAGGAGTTCGCGCTCGGTCTTGGCGTGAATGCTTTCTGCCACCGGCGTCAGGAAAAAATTCGCAAGCACGATGCCGTAGAGAGTCGAGGTGAGGGCGATCGGCACCGTCTGCAGGATAACCCTCGGGTCGTTGATCCCGGTGAGCATGGCGATGAGGCCAATCACGCTGCCGGCGACGCCGAATGCGGGCGCGAGCTTGGAGGCGTGACGGAACAGACGCTCGTGCTGTTGGCGGCGATGGCGGAAATGAAACATCTCCGCGTGCAGCATCTCCTCAATTTCGTCTTCCTTGAAGCCGTCAACCAGCAGCTGCAGGGCGCGCTTCAGAAACAGCATGGTGGTGCGCTCCTGAAAATCTTCCAGGGCCAGCACGCCTTTAGTCCGGGTCTGAACCACCAGCTCCTGCAGCACCTCGATGATGCGCTCGGGAGAGACCATTTTCCCTGTGTAGGTATTTCGTGCCACGCGGATAGCGGCGAGAAGATCGCCGGAGGGATAGCTCAGGAACATCGCGCCGCAGGTACCTGAGATGACAATTGCGAGGCCCAGCCCGTTCAGCATTACGCTGGCGTTGCCGGACATCAGGAACGTAGCGACATAAATGCCGGCGCAGAGCACTACGCCCATCCAGTTATAGACATTCATAGCATTGCTCCTGGTTCAGTGGTCGACGTGCTGCGGGTGATGATGATTTCAACCCGGCGGTTGAGCGCGCGTGCGCCCTCGTCGGAATTCGGTACGGTGGGGGCGTACTGCCCCCGCCCCATGACGACAAAACGCGCCGGGTCAATGTCCCCGCCGGCGTCGAGCAGGTAACGGGCAACACGACTCGCGCGCACCAGTGACAGTTCCCAGTTGCTCGGGAAAGCGTCAGTGTTGATCGGGTGGTCGTCCGTGTGGCCGACCACATGCACGACGTAAGGCGTCGAGCGGATGATGCCGGCGAGACGGTCGAGAAACTCGCGCATGTCGTTTTTCAGTTCGGCCCGTCCCAGGTCGAACAGCATCGGACCCTGCACGCTGACTTTGACCGACTGATCCTCCAGCAGGATGATCTCCACTTCCTGCAGGTTGGTTTCGCGCATTGCCTCCTGACTGAGCTCAAACACGTTAAGCCGCACCGGTGGCGAGTCATCGAAATGGCTCGGCGGGGTCTCAACCGGACGCAGCTTCTCGCGTTCGACCTCGGTGCGCTGCGGCACCTCTTTCGGCTGACGTTCGTCCAAGAACTCCGTCTGTGCGTCCGGATTATCGAGCAGGCCGCGGACGGAGATCAGGATCGCGAAGACCACGAACATGGTCATCATCAGGTCCGCCCATGGTACTGACCAGTAGTCTGCACCTGCGTCCGGGTCGACCATCGGGTTACTGTCGACGTCGGCGCCCTGGCTCGCATAGGCCATGGCATAGCGGCGCCGACGGCCGGCGCTGGCGCCAGGCGCTGTCTTCGCAGGCGTTTCCTTCTCTAATGGTGCTTGTTCTTCGGCCAAAACTGCCTCCAGGGCGCAGCTACCAGTTTCTTAGCGGCAGCCGTCGGACAATCTTGAAGATTCTCAGGGCCTGCTGGCAGACACCTACAGTAGACCTTCGTGCGGTGGAAAACTGTGACCGAGTCGACAGAATGCGCGGGCGCTGGCAGGCGGTTCAGAGCGCGAGAAACGCCTCCGGCGTGCTGGAGGCGGTGGCGCTGAGCAGGACCTCGGGGCGCATGTGGTGCGCGGCCTTGGCGCGATGCTCCGCGGTATCTGGCTGCGGGCCGATGTAGCTGCCCAGATCGCGCCCCCAGGCGACGACCGCGCGGCCATAGCGGACGCGCTGCTGCTCCCAGGTATCCAGCGCGCCCGGTGCGTCGGCGGCCAGCGCCTCAGCCAGGGTCGCAGCGTCATCTGCGGCCTTGGATACCCCCATGCCGACGTGCGGTCTGGCCGTGGCTGCCGCGTCGCCTATCAGCACCACGCGGTCGAAGACGAGCCGGGCACAGCTGAAATCGAACATGCCCTGCAGGAAGGGCATGTCTGTGGCGTTGATGATGGACTGAATCTGGGGCGCGAGATGAATGGCGGCGTCAGCGCGCATGGCTGCGACCAGATCCGGCCGCACCAGGTGATGCGGGATCCCGTTCTCGTAATAGACGCCGTTCACGTCGGTCAGGTGATCGCGCAACGCCGCGGCATCGCCGCTGCGGTACCAGCCCCAGTTGTACCAGCGTTTGCCAGGCTCGAGCGTGTCGTCCGGACCGGCGACGAGATAACCCAGCCAGTGCCCCCCGGGGGCCATACCAAAGGCCATGCGGTGTGCGACCTGATCCAGCACGGCCTGCGGTACCCGTGCTTCATCGATCAGCCCACGCCAGCCGAAATAACCGACGTAAGCGGGAATGACCGCGGGAGCGACGAGGCTGCGCACGGTGGACCGCGCGCCATCTCCGCCGATAAGCCAGTCGGCGGTGACTTCCGCACCGTTGGTGAAGCGGGCGGTCACGTGAGTGCCCTGGCACTCGATGTTGCTCAGGGCGTGACCGGGAAAGTACGCCTCATCAGGTAGCTGGGCGCGTAAGAAACGGTAGATCAGCCCCCATGAGGTCATGATCTGATGCATGGCATGTTCGTGGATTACCGCGCCCTCGCGGTCAAACATCACGCGACCATGCGCCGTGACGCCCATTTCATCGCGCAGCTCAACGCCGGCTGCGCGGACCGCTTCGTACAGCTCTTTGTGGGTGGCGATGCCGGCACCGCGATTCGCCAGGGCGTCCTCGGCGCGCTCGTAGACCCCGACCTCGAAGCCGCGAGCGCGCAGGGCGAGTGCCGCAAACAGACCCGCCATGGAGCCGCCGATGATGGTGACCTGCCCGCGGCTCATCGCAGCAGCGCCTCGCGCAGTTTTTGCGCGCTTCGCTCCAGCGCGACCCGTGCGGTGTCCAGCCTTCCACCCATGCGGGCGAAGCCGTGGATCATGTCGTCGTAATGGTCATGCGCGACTGCGATGCCCGCTGCGCGCAGTTTTTCCGCGTAGGCAACGGCCTCGTCACGCAGCGGATCGAAGCCGGCCGTGATGATCAGCGCTGCCGGCAGGTTGTTCAGATCAGCAGCCAGGGAGGGCGATGCCTGGGGATCTGTACGGCGGCCCGGATCCGGGAGGTACCAGCTGGTGAACTGGTCCATGGCTTGCCGGGTGAGCATGTAGCCGGATCCGTTTACCCGCAGCGACTCGTTGTCGGCGGTGAAATCCAGCGCCGGGTAGATCAGCAGCTGATAACGCAGCTTGGGCAGATCGAGCGTCCGCCAGGCAAGGGTTACCGCTGCCGCCAGGTTGCCCCCCGCAGAGTCTCCGGCGACGGCCAGGCGAGTCGGGTCCAGGCCCATTTCAACCGCATTTGTCGACAGCCAGCGGGTCGCCGCCAGCGCATCGTCGCTGGCGGCGGGAAACGGATGTTCGGGCGCCAGTCGATAATCGACTGCCATCAGCGCGACGCCGGCGTGACCTGCCAGGCTGCGGCACAGGTGGTCGTGCGTGTCGAGATCGCCTACCGCCCAGCCGCCGCCGTGGAAGAACGCAACAGCCGGCAGCGGCCGGTCGCCCTGGGTCCGTGGCCGATAGATCCGCACCGGCAGATTGCCGCCGGGTCCGGGGATCATGAGGTTGACCACGCTGTCCAGCGCCGGCGTGGGATGGACGTAGTGTCGGGTCGAGGCGCCGTAGGACGCGCGGATGGCCGCTGCGTCACCTGCCTCGAAGGGGACGCCGGCGGCATTCGCCGCATCGACGATAGCCTGAGCCTGGGGGTGCAGCGGCATCCTGTGTCACCTTTGCTGAGGCTTTATTCCCCGCCGAGGATGAACACGCTGTTCATCGCTTCCATGCGGGTGGGAATAACAGCCTGGTACTCCGCCGAGTTGTACCAGTCGAGCGCGTTCTGGCGACTGGGGAATTTGATCACCACCATCAGCTGGTGGCTTGATTCTCCAGCAAGTACCTCGCTCGGGCCGCGGCTGACCAGCTCGCCGCCGTAGGTCGCCAGCGTTGGGCCGGCATCGGCACCGTACTCCTGCATTTTGTCCGCATTCAGAACTGTGCCGTGGACAACAACATATGCGCTCATCGATTTTCTCCTGGTGACATGCCCGGCGGGATCCGGGACGTTTGAGGTGTCGGCGCGCCGGCTGTCAGCGTTGATAGAACGGTGGCAGCTGGGCGTCGTAGTTGATCCAGATGGACTTCGGCTCAGTGTATTCGTTAAGGCATTCGGTGCCGAGGTCGCGGCCGAAGCCGGACTGACCGACGCCACCGAACGGTGAACCGGGGTGTACCCGCTTGTAGCAATTAATCCAGACCATGCCTGCGCGGATCGCGTCGCCCACCCGGTGGGCGCGCGCCAGGTTGGTGGTCCACAGTCCACTGCCAAGACCGTAGGCCGTGTCATTGGCCAGCGCTATCGCCTCGGCTTCGTCTTTGAAGCGGGTCACCGATACGAACGGACCGAAGACCTCCTCGCGGAATACGGTGTCGCCCGGTGCGGCTTCGACCACGGTGGGCTGCAGGAAGCAGCCGGCCTGCAGCGCTGGATCGGCCGGCCTACCGCCGCCAGTGAGGATGCGGTTGCCTTCTTTGGCGCACGTGTCGAGATAGTTAAGCACCCGCTCTTGATGGAGCTGTGAGGTCAGTGGGCCCATTTCTGTCGCCGGGTCGAGCGGGTCGCCCAGGCGAATCGACTGCGCCAGCCCGATGAATTTTTCCAGGAACTCATCGGCAATCTTTTCGTGCAGCAGCAGGCGCGAGCCGGCAATACAGGCCTGGCCCTGGTTATGAAAGATGGCAAACGCTGAGCCGCCCACCGCAGCCGGGATCACGGCATCTTCAAACACCACGTTCGGTCCCTTACCGCCGAGCTCCAGCGAGACCCGCTTCAGGTTGCCGGCGGAGGCCTCGATGATGCGTCTACCGGTGGCGGTGGAGCCGGTAAAGGCGATCTTGTCGACGTCCGGGTGCTCAGCCAGCCGTTGGCCGGCGAGATGGCCGTAGCCTGGCACAATGTTGACCACGCCATGGGGAAAACCGACCTCCTGCATCATCTGTGCGAGGCGCAGAGTCGACAGCGGCGTGATCTCGGAGGGTTTCATGACCACCGTGTTGCCCGCGGCCAGCGCCGGGCCAAGTTTCCAGCTGCAGAACATGAGCGGGAAGTTCCACGGCACGATCTGGCCGACCACGCCGACCGGATGGCGTTTCACCACGTTCAGAAAGCCGGGTTCGACCGGCACCTGGCGCCCGTCGATTTTGTCGGCCATGCCGGCGAAATAGCGGAAGTTGAGCAGCGTGCGCGGTACGTCAAGAAAGCGCGTGTCGCGGATCGGGTGTCCGGTATCGATAGCCTCAAGCTCCGCCAGCTCGTCGAAGCCGGCTTCCATGCGTTCAACCAGTTTGTGCAGCAGGCGGGCACGCTCGGCGGCTGGCATGGCGGACCAGGCGGGAAACGCGGCCCGCGCAGCGGCAACCGCGCGGTCGACATCCTCCGCGCGCGCCTCGGCGATACTCAGGATCTCCTGGTTATCAAACGGGTTATGCACCGCAATGCGGGCACCGGCCAGGCCTTCAACCCATTCGCCGCCGATAAACAGGTCACGCGGCAGGGACTGAAGGTCAACATGTTGGGGTTGCAGGGCCATCGGTGGGTCCTTTGCGGTTTCGGGGCGGAGCGATGTGGTGGTGACCGGTCGACCGCAGCGCTCAGAACTCAGCTGCGGTCGGCGCGAGCTCGCCGCTGGCGTAGCGCTGCTCGAGTCCCGGCGTCATGTTTTCCCATACCAGCAGCATGGAGCGCTTCGGCGAGTAGCCGCGGTGAGAAATGTCGGCCGGCATGGCGCACACATCACCGGCTTTCATCGTCACGATGGCGCGCGGCGCGGCGGTGTTCTTGTCGGCGATCTGCCAGGTGATTTCATCGGTCAGCTGGAGAAACCACTCCACCCGATCGTTGCCGTGCAGGATGGGCAGGATGTGTTCCTCAGAGGTCGGGCAGTAGGCGCTTTCGCCGACCACCGAGACGATCGATGGGTTCCAGGTCACCGGCGAGCGCGACAGGTAGGCAAACAGGCTGAACGCGGACAGCTCGCCCTCGAAACCAGGCTCGCAGTGCACTTCCGGCTCGTCCTGCTCAACGTCCGCGAACTGACGGTTGATGGGGAAGCCGCGCGCATCAGTGCGCAGCTCCGAATCACCGGGCAGGCCGACGAAGCGCTCGGCCAGCTCGCGCTGAAAGTTGACCGCGTCATCGTTGTTGCCGTTCTTCGAGCCATAGGGCGAGCCGGTTTCGAGCGGTGCCGCGAATGGGTCGTAGCCGGCGTTGGTCCAGTCGGAGAGCAGCGCGCGGAAGCACGCGAGCAGCTTGTTGGCGTCGAAACGTTCGGTGAAATCAGTGCCGGCGGCCTTGTAGCCCGCGTTATAGGCGCCGACAAACACATCGACCGAGCCGTAGTGGTTGACGGTGCCGAAGACGTCGTCGAAGTTGACCCAGCCGTAGAAAAAGCCCCACGCGACGTCGCGCATCATGGCGCGCAGAAAAGCGCCAACGTCGGCGACATAGGTGCCGCGCGGATAGCTCACGCGGACGAAGTATTCATCGCGCTGGAAGGTATAGCTGCCGATGCTGAAAACCTGGTAGCCGTAACGCTCGTCCAGCCGGGCGCTGTGGTCGGTCGCGTTGATGGTCAGTGTCGGGGTGGTGGTGGGGTTTGCTGTCGTCATGCTGCGGGCTCCCGCTTAGTGTTTGTGTCTGACGCGGTTCAGTGCTGGCAGATGGTGGCCCATCGCTCGCGTGACTCGGCGCCGAGCAGCGACTGCAGCAGCAGCACGCCGACGCCCGTCGCGGTGATGCGATAGGCCGCGCCGGCCGGCAGCAGCGCCATATGGCCGCGTTTCAACCGGGCGTAGCCCATGGCCTGTCCCGTCGGCTCAGCCTCAAGGCGCACTGCGCCAGCGGTATCGGCTTCCGGCAGCGCATCGTTTTCCGGTTTCAGAAACTTGATCTCCACCGCACCCTGCATGCACAGCACGGTTTCGTCGTGGGCGCAGACGTACCACGGGGAGCTGCCTTCGGCGCGCGCGCATTCGACGGTGAATTCAAGGTTCCTGGCGATGACCACACGCTCCCAGGGGGGCGACTTGCTGGCTACCTCAAACATGTTGCTGAACAGGTAGCGAGGTGCGGCATCGTCGCCGATGATCTCGACGCCTCCTTTGTCGAAGTCCTCGGTGGTGGCAAAGCGGGTGGGTGTCGTCATGCGGTCCTCCAGGGCCGCATCGGTGGCGGCCGGTCAGGGTGGGTCAGCGTTATGTGGCGCGACGCGGCCGGGTCAAACGACCGGTTCGATGCGTGTTTCGCGCCGGGCGTCATCGAGCAGGCGGCTCAGCGCCGGGTTCCGTGGGTCCGGGATCCGCGCGGCACCTTCGGCGGCGAGAAGTTTGCGCAGCGCCAGTCGGCAGCGCACCGGGCCGGAGTCGGTTTGCAGTGCAATAGAGTCAACGTCGTCGATGTCTTCGCCGCCGCGCTGACGGATCAGTCGCTGCTGCGCTTCGATCATGGGCTTGTCCTGCTGCACGAAAGCACCGTCAATCGCACGCTCCCAGGCTTCGCCGGCAGCTGGGTTATCAATGTCATAGGAGCGCGAGCAGCCCCAGAAGTAGTACGTGCTGCCGCTGTCCCGCGGGGTCAGGATATCTGTCCCGTACATCCAGATCCCGGCGTCGCGGGACTCCCCGGTCGGGGTGATGCCGACGTCGAGCAGCATGTGGGCCGGCGCGTCCCAGCGCATGTAGAGCCAGTGGTCGACGGGCTTGCCGTAGTGGTCGAACATGGCATCCCAGGCCGGCGGCGCGAGCCCGTCGGGGCACCAGCGGTTTGACCAGATGGTGGTACCAGTCTGCAGGACCTGGTGTTCACCGCGCTTGATTGCGTCGGAACCGAGGATCCCCTCGTGCACGAACTCGACGTGGGTCAGATCCATCAGGTTGTCCGTGATGAGCTCGTAATAGCCATGCATTTCGATGACGCCTTTGACGGTTGGAAAGCGGTCATCGGTGTGGCACGAGAAATCCGGGATCTTGTCCGGGTCCGCCGCCTCGGAGTTGCCGGGCCATAGCCACAGCATGGCGTGGCGCTCGAGCAGGGGATATTTTCGCACTCGGGCACGTGATGGGATTTTCTGGTTGCCGTGAGGGTTGAGAACGCACTGACCGTCGCGGTCAAAACGTAAGCCGTGATAGGGGCACTCGATCACATCGCCGTGCAGCTTTCCCATGCTGAGCGGCGCGGAGCGGTGCGGACAGGCGTTGTCGAACGCCTGCGCGACGCCGGCCGGGTCTCGGTAGAAAACGAAAGACCGATCGATAATCGTGCGCTCAAAAAGCCCGGTTCCGACCTCGTCGCTCCAGGCGGCGGCGTACCAGGCGTCTTCCAGAAATTTGCTGCTCACTACGGATGACTCCCTTGAGATGATGATCTCACGCCGGACATGCCCCGGCGTCCTGTCTGTCATGTCGAGCGCCGCCCGATCGCAGGCGGAGGCCTTCCTTGTGTGACGCTGCCCCCCCGACGCGGAGAAGATACATGGCTCGTGCCGCGGATTGAAAGACGGGCAAATGCGTCCGTTTCTGCCGCAGCTGAACTTGCGCCGGTCAGCGCGCTCAGCATGACGTCCAGGGGCTGAGCGTCTCCAGTTCAACGTCGGAGTCAGGCGCCAGTGAACACGGCAGAACGCAGCCATCAGCGCGCTTGAGCGGGTCACCCACGGCGTGGCGCGACGGTCGTCGGATCACTTTCAGCTCCCCGGCGAGCAGGCGGGAAAGGCAGATGGCGCAGCGTCCCTGTAGACAGCCGGTGGTCAGGGCGTAACCCGCTGCACGGGCGGATTTGACGATGGAGCGATCGGCGGGCGCGGCAAAGCGGATCGGTTCGAGTCCAGCGTGACGCAGCGTGATTTCGTAGGTCGCGATCTCCACCTGCCTGCCCGTTATCGGTGCGTCATGGAAATGGGATCTCAGCGTCGTTCGGAACGCGATAGCCGCGCTGTACGGCCGGTCGGTCAGCCAGTTCGCGATACCAGCGCAGCACGTTCGGGTAGGCCGGAAAATCGACGCCCTGCCACTGGAAGCGCGCAATCCAGGGCCAGGTCGCCATGTCCGCGATAGTGTAGTCCGCGCCCGCCATGTAGGCCTGTGTCGCCAGCCGGCGATCGAGCACGCCGTAGAGTCGATCCGCCTCGTTGCGGTAGCGCTCTTTGGCGTACTCGGATTTGTCCGCATTGAAGTGCACGAAGTGATGCGCCTGACCGAGCATGGGTCCGGCGCCGCCCATCTGCCACATCAGCCACTCGATGGTGCGCCAGTGCGCTTCACCTGCAGGCGGCAGGAAGCGGCCGTGTTTGTCTGCGAGGTACATGAGAATGACCCCCGACTCCATCAGCGACAGTTCGTTGTCGCGGTCCACAATCGCCGGGATTTTGTTGTTCGGGCTGATGGCGAGAAATTCCGGCGTGAACTGCTCGTCCTGGCTGATATTGACGCTGTGCACCGCGTATTCGATGCCCAGCTCCTCGAGCATGATGGACACCTTGCGGCCATTCGGCGTGGACCAGGTGTAGAGATCGATCATGGTGTGTTCTCCAGGTGAGTCGGGCGCTCAATCAGGGCGTTGACCGGCGACGGCCTGCTGCAGCAGCGCAAGCACACCGTCACGAGTGACCGGACGCGGATTGCTGACCTCTGCCTCCGTCGCGAGATCCGCGATCCGCGCCAGGTCGGTCGTTCTGATGCCGATTGAGGTCAGTGAGGTCGGCAGGCCCAGGCTCGCGGCAAGATCATAGATCCCGCCGGCCGCGCTCGTGCTGCCGAGGGCAGCAGCGATGGCTGCCATGAGCTCAGGCACAGCGTCACTGGCGTAGGCGACCGTGTAAGGCAGCAGGATAGTGTGGGTCTCCGCATGAGGTGTATTGAAGCTGCCGCCGAGCGTGTGGCAGAGACGGTGATGCAGGCTGGTTACACCGGCACCGAGCGAGGCGCCGGCGAGGGCCGCGCCGTAGAGCAGCTGTTCGCGGGCATCAATATCTTCCGGCGTGCGCATGACCCGCGGCAGGCCGCTGGCGATGGCGGCGATAGCCTCCCGCGCCAGCGTCATGACGATGGGATTGGTACGGGGGTCCTGCGCGTTGATCGTGGCCTGCGCGAGGGCATTCATGCCGCTGGGACCAGCGATTGCGGGCGGCAGGCTGAGGGTCAGTTCGGCGTCATAGAGCGTCAGCCGGGGGAGAACGGCGGGATCGCGGCCGGTGCGCTTGCGTCCATCTTCGGTCATGCCCCAGATTGTGGTCATCTCGGAGCCGGCGTAGGTGGTCGGAATGGCGATCAGCGGCAGGCTGCTGTTCAGCGCCAGCGCCTTCCCGAGCCCGGTCGTGGAACCGCCACCGACGGAGACCGAGCAATCAGCCTCAAGCCGTGCTGCCTCTGCTGCCGCGGCGCTGGCCACCTCGACCGGAACATGCATGCGTGCGTCACAGAAGCAGCCGACTGCGCGCTGGCCGAGCAGGGCCTGTACACGCTCCGCATCTCCTTGCTGTTCTGGCGTCGAGAGCACCAGGGCGCGCTGCAGGCGCATCTGATCAAGGCGTTGCGGCAAGGACGCCAGAACGCCGGCACCGAAGACAACGTTCCAGGGCAGCATGGAAAATTCGAACTGACGCATGCGCTTTCCTTTGGGCAGCCGGCGACCGGGTTCCGCGAGGTAATGATTCATGAGCGGGGCGCGCTAGATTCGCAGATCGCGCCGTTCAGCGAAACCGCGCCGGCAGCGTCCGCGTCGCGGGCGGGCAGGGCGCTATCATCCCCAGGGGCTGCGACCTCACGCGGCAGTCGGAGAATCTCACGATGATCGAACCGTATAACGCCGTTGGCCTGGTCCCCACCGTGTGGGGGATCCGCGAGCGGACGGACATCCTGCGCAACATCGAGCACCAGCGGCACATGATTAAAGCCGCCTGCTGGCTTGCGGGCCTGGACCTGCCGGTGCGCCTAATCGCATTACCCGAGGGCGCGCTGCAGGCGTTCAACGACGAAGTACTGGATCTGGACCACGCGATCTACGCGCGTACCTGTGCGATCGATATCCCGGGCCCCGAAACCGACGCACTGGGCGCGATCGCGCGCGAGTACGGGGTCTACCTCATGGCGCAGGCCAAGGCGCGACACCCCGACTGGCCCGAGCGTTTCTTCAACGTCGGCTTCATCATCGATCCTGATGGGGCGGTCATCCTGCAGCACTACAAGGTTGCGCCCCTGTATCCGGTCGAGCACTCGATGTGCCCGCATGACGTGTTTGACTGGTGGATAGAACGCTACGGGCGCAGCCTCGATGCGTTCTGGCCGGTAGTCGACACGCCTATCGGCCGGCTCGGGATCATGATGGCTAACGAGGGGTCCTACCCGGAACACGCGCGCGGTCTGGCAATGAACGGTGCGGAGCTGGTGTACCGCGCATCGATCCCGCACCCCGCCGCGTCGAATGATTACTTCGAGATCCAGACCCGCGCCCGTGCGCTCGACAACAACTTCTACGTGCTGGCGCCGAACCTCGGCACCTATTATCTCGATGCCGATTCAGAAGCGCCCATCGATACCTTTGGCGGGCACTCCATGCTGGTGGATTATCGCGGTCAGGTAGTCGGCCGGCAGGATTATGGCGGGGTCTCAACCAGCGTCTGCGGTCCGGTCAACATCGAGGCGTTGCGTCACCATCGAACGCATTCCAAGTGGACCAACTGGATGAAGGATCTGCGTACGGAGATGATCCAGCTGATCTACGAACGGCCCATCTACCCGAAAAACCTGTATGCCGAGCGCGCGCCGATGGACCACGCGGAATACGCGCGGGAGGTGACGGAGCGGCAGATTGCGCTGATGGTCGAGCGCGGTATCTGGAAGCGTCCGACGGGCGCCTGAAGACACCCGACAGCAAGGATGAGAACGCGTGCAGTTTGGAATTTTTGACCACTTCGATTAGAAGCCGTGGGCACGCGCGCCCCCTGGCTGACCGTATTGAAGTCATCCAGGCTGCCGAGGCCGGCGGCTATCGGGGTTACCACCTGGCGGAACATCACGGCACGCCGCTTGGAGTGGGATCCTGTCCTTCAGTGTTTTTGCTGCAGTCACTCAGGCGACCAGCCGTATCCGGCTCGGTCCGCTGTACAACTTTGAAACCGCTCGCGAGATCGGCGTGACGGTGTGCGTTTCGCCGCAAAGGATCGCTGATGAGCTGCTGTCGTAGCCTGAGCAGGCGGGCGCGACTTATCTGCCTGCGCAGATCGCTACCGGCGATGTGAGACATGCGGACCTGATGCGCCCACGCGAGCTGATCGTCGCTCAGGTGATGCCGGCGCTTGCCTGAGGGCCGGTTCAGCGCGCGAGTCCGAGACCCGCCAGATGCTCCTCGACGAAATCGAGGCGGTCATTGCCCCAGAAGATCTCGTCGCCGACGACGAAGGTCGGTACGCCGATGACGCCGAGTTCGCTCGCCTCGGCCCAGTTGGCTGACAGACGGCCGGCGTTTGACGCATCGTTCAGCGCCTGCTCGACGACATCGCCGTCGAGGCCGATGCGGCTGGCAATATCGAGCAGCACCTCGGTTTGACCGATATCCCGGCCTTCCGCCCATTCCTCCCACATCACCGCTTTCACATAGGGCGCGAGCAGCCCGGCGCTCTCGGCGGCGAAGCAGGCCATCGCTGCCGGCGTGGGATCGGTGCTGACCGGCGGCGGGTTGAAGGGCACCTTGAGGCGCCGGCACCAGCGCGCGACGTCCTGTCGCGTGAGTGGGATTTTGACCTTGGCCCGGTCAGGCGGTGAGCGGCCGTCCCAGCCCCCCAGGGAGCGCCAGCCCAGCCTGATGTCATAACGCGCGAGGCGTTCAAACAGGCTGTGGGAAGCCAGGTAACCGTAGGGGCTGCGGAAGTTGAAATAAACGCGGACCTCGGTGGCTGACATGGATGGCTCTCCGGCAGTTGCTGGCGCCCGCATTGTAGGGAATCAGGCCCCTTGCCGCGCGGGTATACTCGGCTGACCACACACCCGGAGAACACGCGTGACCCCCGCTATTGTCATTCACGCCTATGGCGGCGTTGAACAGCTGACCCTGTCCGAAATCGATCTGGGCAGCCCGGGCCCGGGTGAAGTGCTCATTCGTCACACGGGGATCGGGGTGAACTACATCGACACCTATTTCTGTCCAAGGCTCTATCCTGTTACCCACCGCCTGTGACCAGCTCCTTGAGGTGCCCGATTTCGTTATGTGAGCCTACAGCGGGGGGCAACGTCCCCTCAGTCGCTATAACGCTTCTATTGAGCAGCTTGTCATGTGATGGGACGCTATCCCATCGCTGCCTTGGAAGATGGGGAAGCATTCGTCAACTCAGTGCCGCATCCAGTGATTCATCAGGTTGGTCGTATGCTATCCAAGCAGGAAGGCTGCGATTCCATTGCGAATATCGTGAGTAGCGTGAAAGAAGCAAAACTACCTGAGCAGAGCGGGGGCATTATCGAGGCTCCTGACTATGACTATTGACTGGACCGCACGAACAGACGATCCGAAAGACACTTCTGTCCTCGAAGATATTCAGAGGCATCTGCAGTCCTTGACACAACCCCTTGCCGGTGGCTTCAGTGGGTTACTCCACTTGTTTGAAGGCAAGTCGGTCCTAGATATCGGAGCGGCGGCCCACGATTTGCCTCGCTTTAGGTCAACCAAGTGGAAGCACAGGAAGATCGTTCAAGTCGCTTCGGACTGCCTTGGGATCGATATTGTTCAGTCTATGGTTGATGCGCTGAAGAAGGACGGCTTTGATGTGGCGCTATGTGACGCGACATCGGATCGGTTTCTGGGCAGGCAGTTCCAAGTCGTCTTTATGGGAGATTTGATAGAGCACGTGCATTCCCTGGACTCATTGTTTGCGTTTGCGAGACGACATCTTGAGCTCGACGGAATTTTGCTGATCGCGACCCCTAACCCTTTTTGTTTAACAAACGTTTTCCGGGTCGTTAGGAAGCGAATGTTCACTGCTAGCTGTGAACATGTCCTATGGATGACTGAGTCTATGATCTATGAACTGTCCCGGAGACTGGGATTCGAATTAATTAGAATTTACAGGCCGGTGTCCCGGAAACCCTGGAAGCGGCTGTTTCAGGAATCGAATCTTGGGCTTTTCTCGCATCATTTCTACTACGCTCTGCGATTGGCCGGTTAAGCTATCTGAGCAGTTGAGACAGCCCGCCCTTAGGGGGGGTGAGCCAGCTTCCGCAGATAGAAGCTGAGAAGGACAACCCCGCTTTTTGAATAGCTAACCGCGATGCCTTCCCTACCTGTTCTGTTTCGATGTCTGAGGCTGGGGCGGTCCGGCAGAGGTTTCGCAAGCTTCGGATGGCCTCTCAGCGGATATGCGCAAGGCGCAAGACAGAGGTCCTATTTCGACCATCCCCCCTGCGGACGAAAGAACCGGGAAAGGAAACGCATCATTTTGGGCAATTACTGGCCTGTCCGGCGGCGCGCCCTCTGAAGCTAGCCGGTCTGTAGTAGAAAAATGTCCATGAGATATGGATGTCGACCTCATGCGGCGAGCAGCTCTCACCGCTATAACCAGTCTCGAACGGCTTGGTTATGGGTTCGGAAGATCTAGGCAGCTGGGCTGCTAGAGATGATTTACGTGTTGTGAACGTCTGATTTCCGTTCGAATGAGGTGTACCCCAACGGTTGTTGGCGTTGGCATTGCAGGGAATCAGGCCCCATGCCGCGCGGGTATACTCGGCTGACCACACACCCGGAGAACACGCGTGACCCCCGCTATTGTCATTCACGCCTATGGCGGCGTTGAACAGCTGACCCTGTCCGAAATCGATCTGGGCAGCCCGGGCCCGGGCGAAGTGCTCATCCGTCACACGGGGATCGGGGTCAACTACATCGACACCTATTTCCGTCGTGGCATTTATCCCATTCCCCTGCCGGCCGTGATCGGCGACCAGGCGGTGGGGGTGGTTGAAGCACTTGGTCCAGGGGTAAGTGAGCTGGCTGAGGGTGATACGGTGGCCTACGGTTCAGTCGCCAGGGCCTACTGTGAAAGGCGGGTGATCCGCGCGGATCAGGTGGTCCGCATTCCGGACGGCGTTGATCCTGATGTTGTGGCCGCGACCCTGACCCGCGCTATGACGGCCGAATACCTGCTGTTCCGGCTGCATGCCGTGCAGCCGGATGAAACCGTCATTGTCCATGCGGCGGTCGGCGGCACGGGTCTGCTCATGGTGCAGTGGGCGCGACACCTGGGCGCTCGGGTCATCGCCACCGTCGGCAGCGAGAGCAAGTTTGCCGCGGCGCGGGAGGCCGGAGCGGAGCAGGTGTTGCTGCATCAGCAGGACGACTTCGTGGAGCAGGTGAAGGCGATGACGGGCGGACGCGGCGTGGATGTGGTCTACGACTCGGTCGGGAAAGACACGTTCGAGAAATCACTGGAATGCCTGCGTCGCCGCGGCCTCATGGTTGCCTACGGCAACGCTTCCGGAAAGCCGGACCCCTACGATGTGCTGGGACTGTCGCGCCTGGGATCGCTCTATCTGACGCGTCCGCGTCTTAACGATTACGTTGCCGAACGCGCCGAGCTCGAGCTGAGCGCCGGGCGCGTGTTCGAGGCGCTGGATGCAGGCGTTCTGCGGCCGCATCCGGTCAAACGTTTTGCGCTTGCCGATGCCGCTGCGGCGCATCTGCATCTCGAGGATCGCGCTGAACTCAGCATTCCCATTCTGGCACCGTGAGCCGAGCGCCCATCTGCGCTGAGCGGCGGGCAGCGCCATGAGCAGCGGCGGTGAACAGGTCGTCGCGGCGTTGCTGGAGCAGGGGGTTGATACCGTCTTCGGCGTGCCCGGCGAAAGCTATCTCGCGGTACTGGACGGGCTTTACGGCGCGCAGGATCAGATCCGCTACATCTCATGTCGGCACGAAAGCGGCGCCGCCTTCATGGCCTGCGCGAATGCACGGCTGCGGCAGCGGGCTGGCGTCGTCTTTGTCACCCGTGGCCCGGGTGCAACCAATGCGACGATAGCTCTGCATGTCGCGCAGCAGGCTTCGATCCCGCTGGTGATCGGCATCGGCCAGGTGTCGCGCCGCCATTTAGGTCGCGAGGCCTTTCAGGAGCTGGACTACACCAGCTTGCTGCCGCAGCTGGTCAAGCACGTTGAGCAGATCGAGCAGGCCGACGACCTGGGCGCGGCTTTTGCCCGCGCGTTTCGCATTGCGGAAAGCGGGCGTCCGGGGCCTGTGGCGCTGGCATTACCTGAAGATGTGCTGACTGAAGCAACCACGCAGGCGGGTCCACGAGTCGCCCCGGCGGCTGCGGCTGGCCCGGGCGCGGACGACCTCGGTCGCATCCGTGCGGCGCTGGCGCAGGCTGAGCGGCCGCTGATCATTGCCGGCGGCGGCACCTGGACCGACGCCGCCGTCGCCGACCTGGTGCGTTTTGCCGAGGCTCATGTGATTCCGGTGATGACGGCCTTCCGTCGCCAGGATTGTTTCGACAACCGGCATCCTTGCTATGCCGGCTACCTGGGCTACAACGCCCATCCCGAGGCGACAGAGCTTGCAGCCGAGGCAGATTGTGTTTTGGTGCTGGGCGCGCGTCTCGACGAGCCGACGACGCTGGGGTACACCCTGTTCAATGACGGGCGCGAGCGCACGCTGATCCACGTCTACCCCCAGGCGCGCGAGCTCAGTGTGAATTATTCCCCACAGATTGCGGTGGTGGCGGATATCGAAGCGACGAGCGCAGCGCTGGCCGCAGCCGCACCCGGCGTGCGCGCGGACACCGTGCCCTGGTGCCAGCGTCTTAATGCAGCCTATCGCGCCAGCCTCGAGCGCGAGCGCGGCAGGGAACCGCTCGATCCGCATGCAGTCATGCAGATTCTGAACAGCCATCTTCGCGACGACGCGGTAGTGGCGATCGACGCCGGCAATTTCACCGTCTGGCCGCACCGCTACCGCCAGTACCGTCGACCTGGTCGTCTGCTCGGTCCGGTTAACGGCGCGATGGGGCACGGTGTGCCCAGCGCCATAGGCGCCGCGCTCACGCTGCCCGAGCGTCAGGTGATCGGCTGCGTCGGCGACGGCGGTATGCTCATGACGGGGATGGAGCTGGCCACTGCGGCTAAGTACGGCGCGAGGCCGCTAATCCTGGTATTCAATAACGCCCGCTACGGCACGATTGAAATGCACCAGGACCGTCATTATCCCGGACGTCCTCTGGGCACCGAGTTGACCAACCCCGATTTCGCGGCCATGGCGCGGACCTTCGGGCTCTTCGGCGCCCGGGTGGAGCACACGGGCAAATTCGAAGGCGCGCTCGAAAGCGCATTTGCGGCCGGTACCGCCGCTGTCATTGACCTGGTGATGACGCCAGGTAGCTGAGCCCGGCGTCAGAGAGGAGGATCCTGCACATGGTTCGTCTGTTCTCCCATCGTCGACGTCCGGCCTGGGCCGGTAGCTTTCCTTTGGAGCGACTTCCACGCGCCGCGGGTGCGGCTGTGCCGCCGACGGGGTCGCCTGCCGCTCCCTTCGAGCTGGAGGCGCCGCAGCGCCCCGGCTCCCTGCGCAACGTGCTGCGCGACTACATCGATCTCATGGACCGGATGCGCAACGGACCGGTGGCGCCCGCAGTGGCGCCCATCCCGGACTCGCCGCTGGAGCGCAGCCGTCACCTGCAGGGCGGTTGCTATTACCTGGATGCGAGTATGGCAGCCACCTGTCGGGTCCCGGAGGCCGCCCGTCTCACTGTCCCCGTCACCAATGTGTCGCTGGCCGAGGAGCAGGCGCGCACCTACGCCCCAGGCGCGGCGGACAACCGGATGGCCGAGAACGTGGTGGCCGAGGGACGCGAAGCCTGGGCGCGGTCCGCGGTTGAAGAGGAGCGCTGCGAGCATCCGTTCGCGCTGGTCATCCTGACTGAGTACCCGCGCGACCCGCGCGCCGATGAGCCCGGCGCCGACTGGATCCTCGACATGCAGGCCGCCCGCGCCGCACTGCGCGGTGCCGAGGTCGGAGCGGTCATG
The DNA here is from genome assembly GCA_038116745.1 of Gammaproteobacteria bacterium. Lineage (GTDB taxonomy): Bacteria > Pseudomonadota > Gammaproteobacteria > JAYODW01. The sequence goes on along the minus strand of JAYODW010000004.1, from coordinate 101,258 downwards.
GCCAACTACCTGCGCATGCTGGGTTTCGACGCGCGGCTGCATACCGTGACCGCGGCTGAGCTTGATCTTGACGCGCTGGCGCTGGCGGCCGGACTTGCTGAACAACGTGACGGCGGATCCGGGAACCCTTTTGTCGGCCGGCGGTTCGGACTGGTCGCGGTGAGCACCACGCTTGCGCTGGAGGATGCCGGTCCGCTGGCCGCCGGCAGTGGATCGGCGCGCGGATTCAAATGGTGGCTGGGCTGGGGCGGCGCGCGCCCCGGATATGCCGGCGAGCCATACCGCGGGCGCGACTATCACCTCGGGCGGTATCCCATGGAGCGCGTGAAGCGAGTGGCCGAGCCCACCACCCTGGTGGATGAACAGGCGGTGCCGCGGGTGCCCAAGCGCCACGATATGTTTATCCGCGCCGCCATGGGCGACCTGGGAGAGAAGGCGCAGCGTGAGCTGAAAGGTTTTCGCATGATCACCAAATCCCCGTTCGGCCACGCCATGGTGCCGGTGCTGGGCGGGATGGTGCCGCTGCAATACGGTGAGACGGCGCCGGAGCGGACGCCGGGCTATGACGATCCGAAGCGCAATGCAGAACTCGTCAAGGCGGCGCTGTATTACCTGGGGGCGGACATGGTCGGGATCTGTCGCGTGCCCGACTATGCCTGGTACTCCCACGACACCGACGGTTCTCCCATCGAGCCGTATCACCGCTATGCCATCGTGATCCTGATCGACCAGGGTTACGAAACCATGGAGGGCGCGAGCGGTGACGACTGGATCTCGGGCGCGCAATCGATGCGCGCCTACATGCGCGCGCAGCTGCTCGGCGGCGTGGTCGGCTCCCAGATCCGGCGTCTCGGCTATGGCGCACGCGGGCATTCGGTGATGGACCAGGATGTACTGCACATTCCGCTGATCCTCAATTCCGGCCTGGGCGAGCTCTCGAGGATCGGCGAGCTGGTGCTGAACCCGTTCGTCGGGCCGCGTTTCAAGTCCGGGATCATCACCACCGACCTGCCGTTGGCGGTGGATCAACCGATCGACTTCGGCCTGCAGGATTTCTGTAACAAGTGCAGCAAATGCGCGCGCGAATGTCCCTGTGCGGCGATCCCTTTCGGCGACAAGATCATGTTCAACGGCTACGAGATGTGGAAGCCCGACGTCGAAAAATGCGCGCGTTACCGCATTACCAATGCCGCCGGCTCGATGTGCGGGCGCTGTATGAAAACCTGCCCGTGGAACATCGAAGGCGTGCTCGCGGAGCGGCCCTTTCTGTGGTCCGCGATGCACCTGCCGTTCACGCGCGGCTGGATTGCAGCGCTCGACGACCGGGTCGGAAATGGGCGTATCAACCCGCTGAAGAAATGGTGGTGGGATCTAGACAGCGACGAAAACGGTCAGGTTATCGAAGCGCGCCGGACGAACGTGCGCGAGCTGGTGTTCCGCGCGCCGATGGGGGCCTCAGAGCAGAAGCTCGGCTGCTACCCCCCGGACCTCGCGCCGACCTTCGACGCCGCTGCAGCGGCCCCACCGGATCGCAAGGCGGCCTATGCGCGCTACCAGGCGGCGCTGTCCGCGGCCGAGTATCGCGCGCGAAAAAACTCATCTTTCAACGCTGACGATTCCCACGGGACTACATCATGAAGCTCAGTTATTTCACCATGCCGCTGCATCCGATCACGCGCGACTACAGCATCACACTGGCTGAAGATCGGGCGGCGATCCTGCTTGCTGACAGTCTCGGCTTTCACGAGGCCTTTGTCGGCGAACACGTCACCGACAAGGCGGAAACGATCACCTCCTGCCTGATCTTTCTGGCCAGCCTGGCCTATCACACCAAGCAGATCCGTCTCGGCAGCGGCACTATCAACCTGCCCAACAGCCATCCTGCCGCGGTTGCCGCTCAGGTCGCGATGGTCGATCACATGCTCGCTGGCCGCTTTATTCTCGGGATCAGTCCTGGCGGGCTGCGCTCTGATGCCGAGGTCTTCGGTAATCTGGACCGCGATCGCAAGGCGATGTTCCACGAAGCCATCGCCCAGGTGCTGGCAATCTGGGACGGCGAGGCCCCCTACGACCTCAAGGGCGAGTTCTGGGAGGTGACCACGCGACGCACCATGGATCTAGAGATCGGGCAGGGCGCCATTCTGGGACCGCTGCAGAAGCCGTATCCGCCTATTGTAGTGGCGTGCATGTCGCCATATTCCGACTCGGTGTCGAACGCTGCCAGCCACGGCTGGTCGATCATCTCTGCCAATTTTCTCCAGCCGGCCTGGGTCAGGACGCACTGGGACAAGCTGCTCGAGGGCTGGGCGGAGAGCGGACGGGAGCCTGACGTCGGGCAGTGGCGGGTGGCGAAGAGTATTTTCGTGGCTGAAGATGAGAAAACCGCACGCGCCTATGCCATGGATCCCGACGGTCCTTATGGCAACTACTATCGCAGCCTGATGCGGAAACTGATCGGCAACGGTCGCCCTGACCTGTTCAAGAATCGCCGCGATATGCCGGACGCCGAAGTGACCCACGAGTTTGTGATGAACTCTCTGGTTATCTGCGGCACGCCTGAGCAGGTGACCGAGCAGATCCTCGCCCTGCGTGAGGAAGTCGGTGCTTTCGGCACGCTGGTGTATGCCGGGCATGACTGGGCTGACGTCCAGCTGTCGCGCCGCTCGATGGAATTAATGGCCGAAGAAGTGATGCCGGCGGTGAACCGGCAGCTTGGAGAGTAAGACGCATGAGCACAATCAAAACACGCACTATCAGCATCAACCACGCGGTCGACGGGCCGGCCGACGCACCGGTGCTGCTGTTGTCTAATTCCCTGGGTGCCAACCTCGAGATGTGGGCGCCGCAGGCTGAGCACCTGCGCGATCGCTACCGCGTGGTGCGCTATGACCAGCGTGGTCACGGACAGACTGAGGTGCCGCCGGGGCCGTACAGCTTTGCCGATCTGGTTGACGATGCCGCGGCCCTGGCGGAAGCGCTCGGGGTGGAAAAATTTCACTTCTGTGGCTTGTCCATGGGCGGCATGACCGCGCTCGGACTGGGGCTGACCCATCCCGAGCGGCTCCTCTCCCTGACTGCGGCGAACTGCGTGGCGGGGTTTCCGCCAGAGGGGCGCCAGATATGGGATGACCGCATCCGCGCGGTCAGCGCCAGCGGCCTGGAACCGATTCTGGACGCGACGCTGGAGCGCTGGTTCACGGCACCGACCCGCGAGGCCCGGCCGGCGCAGATGGACGCGGTCCGGGCGATGGTCCGCGCCACACCGCTGGATGGCTACCTGGGCTGCTGCGGCGCGATCAAGGCGCTGGACTATCTTGAGCAGATCGCCGGGATTACCACGCCCCTGCTCTTCATCGCCGGCACGCACGATGCCGGCACGCCGGCGGTGGCGATGCAGGACATGCACGCCCGCGTCGCAGGCTCGCGCTACGTCGAGCTGAACGCCGCGCACGTCTCGAACCTCGAAGTGCCGGAAGACTTCAATCGCGCGCTGGATGATTTCCTGGGCAGCCTGTAACTGTACGCGGTGGCGCCGTCCGAGCTGATCCTGCACCACTACGACTTCTCCAATTACTCGGAGAAGGTACGACTGGTACTGGGTCTCAAGGGGCTCGGGTGGCGCTCGGTCGACATTCCCGCCTATGCGCCCAAGCCTGATTACACCCCGCTGACCGCCGGGTACCGGCGCACACCGGCCCTGCAGATCGGGGCCGATGTGTACTGTGACACCCAGCTGATTGCAGATCGGCTTGAGTCTCTTGCACCGGTGCCTTCGATCTATCCCGACGATAATCCAGCGGGTCGGACCCAGCTCGACGCGCTGGTTTACTGGGCCGAGCACAGCGTGTGCCGGCCGCTCGCGCTCTACATCACCGGGGTTCACGCCGCGCGATTCACGGCGGCGTTTCATGCTGATCGCGCCCGGCTGCACGGTAAGCCGTGTCCCAGCGAGGCGCAGGTCCGGGCGTCCGCGCAGAAATACCTGCCGCAGATTGGCCCACAGCTTGAAAAGATCGAGTCCCTCTTCGCAGACGGTCGCACCTGGGTGCTGGGCCCAACGCCGACACTGGCGGATTTCGCGCTCTACGAAGCTCCCTGGTTTCTGCAGACCATTGGCGGGAAAGAAGCCCTGCCATCCGGGCTGCCACGGCTGCGGGCGTGGATGGCCCGTGTGGCGGCAATCGGTCACGGCGTCATGGAGGCATTCGATCCCGCCGCAGCACTGGATGTGGCCCGATCTGCCGAACCAGCGACATTGCCTGATGACTCGGCTGGTGATTTTTCTCCGGAGGGTTTAGAGCCCGGTGACCGAGTGCGGGTGATGCCGCTCGACAACCAGGACACACCGGCCAGTGGTGAGCTGGTGGTTATCGATAAGCAGCGCATCGTGCTTGCGACCGACGGGCCGCGAACGGGACGGGTTCATGTGCATTTCCCGCGGCTCGGGTATCGCTGCGGGCGCCTGCGCAGCTGAACCGCAGGTGAAGGCATGAGTTTTGGTGGCCGGCTGCGAGCGGGCGCGCTGGCCGTATTGCTTGGCTTTAGCGCGACAACGCATGCTGCAGAGCCGAGTGCGCTGACGCTTGCCGCCATCGAGGGTGCGGGCTGGCGCGCCGAGACCCTGCGCCTCACCGTCGACTGGGCCGGGTCGCGGGGACCGGAGCTGACGTTGTCGCTGGGCGTCCTGGAGCTGCCGTCGCCGGTAGGTCGTCTGCAGGATGTTTCCTTGCACTGCTATGGCGTGTCGATCAGCGCTCTTGAGGTCGCCTGCCGTGACGCTGACCTACGGGTGCCGGGCTGGCCGCCGATGCAGGCAACGCTGAGCTATGACGTCCCCGGGCAACGACTTGGCGTTGACCTGTTCCCGGTTCCGCTGGCCGGGGGCACACTGGCGCTCGGGCTGATCCTGGATGTGCGGGACGGTGCGCTGTCAGTTACGGCGACGGGAACAGGTCTCGCTCTCGCCGAGCTGCCACTACCACAGCCACATCTTCGGGGGCTGAGCTTTTCGTCGGGACAGGTGAGTTTCAGTCTGCGGCTTGAGTCAGCGGATTCCGGGGTAAGCGCTGCGGGTGAGATGCAGTTCAGCGACGTTGCGTGCAGTGATGACAGTGGTCGTGTGGCGACGGAGGCGCTTGATGCGCTTCTCGGCTTTCAGCTCAGCGGCGGGAATGCGGCGCCGTGGCGCGGGACGCTGACGCTCGGTGTCGACGCCGGCGGTGCCTACGTGGAACCGGTCTATCTGGACCTGGCCGGATTTCCCCTGCGCTTGAGCACCGCACTGAGCTACGAGCCAGCGGCAGCTGTCCTGTCGCTGCGCGGACTTGAGCTCGAGCAGCCTGGTGCGTTGTCCGTCACGCTCGATGAACTGCGCTTGGAAGAAGGAGAGCTCACCAGCGTTCGCGGCGCGATCCGACAGGGACGCTTTCCTGCGCTCTACGATCTATATCTGGCCGGGTTTCTGGTCGGCACGGCGTTCGCCACTCTGGATATCGGCGGCGAGCTTGCGGGGCGTTTTGAGCTGGCGGCCGGCGACCTGCAGTCCATTGATCTGTCGCTCTCACAGGTTCATCTGGAGGACCGCCAGGGCCGTTTTGCCGTCTACGGCATAAACGGTGAAGTTATCTGGGCGGCGCGCGGTGACGCCCTCAGCTCGAGCCTGATTACGCTGGATGGCGGTTTTGTGCACGGTGCCGGCTTCGGCGCGCTGACGCTTGAACTCGGCATGGCCGGGCAGGCTGTCGACCTGCTGGCGCCGGTGCGTGTGCCTTTGCTCGGAGGCGCCCTGCGCGTGGATGCCTTTTCGCTGCGGAATTACGCCAGCGACGACATTGCGCTCAGATTCGAAGCAGCGCTGGAGCCCATCGATCTGGGTCAGCTGACCCTGGCCCTCGACTGGCCGCCGTTCGCGGGTAGCCTGTCCGGCCGGCTGCCGCTGCTGACCTATCAGGATGGCACCGTGACCCTCGGCGGGACGCTCGAGGCGAGCGCATTTGACGGCGCGATTGAAGTCGCGGAGCTGCGTATCGCGGAGCCTTTCGGGCTCGTGCCCGAGGTCAGTGCATCCATCCGCATGCGCGGTCTGGATCTCGAACAGATCACGCAGGTGGTGCCTTTCGGCCAGGTCAGTGGTCGTCTCGATGGTGATATCGAGAAGCTGCGGATCGTCAAAGGCGAACCGGTTGGCTTCGATCTCAGCCTGCGCACGCCCGAGGATGATGACTCGCGTCACCGCCTGAGCCAGCGTGCGGTCGACACTATCTCCAGGGTGGCCGGCGGAGGCCCATCGCTGTCGACTACATTCCTGCGCGTATTCAAACACTTCGGCTATGACCGCCTCGGCGTGTCCTGCCGCCTGGAAAACGACATCTGCCACATGGATGGCGTCATGCCGGCAGAAGATGGCTACTACCTGGTCAAGGGCGCGGGCCTGCCCCGGGTTGATCTGATCGGCCGGGTGCACCGGGTGCAGTGGTCGCGCCTGGTTGCGCAGCTCAAACAGGCCCTCGCGGAGGGCGGGATTGCGGTGGAATGAACCCGAAAGCCTCCGTGTCTTTTTCCCATCGTGAGCCCGGATAAAACTTAATGTTCTAATTGAGTTTTACTCTTGAAGCTCCTAGCCTTCCGAAAAAATCGGCTAAAAAAAGTAAACGGAGTCATGGAGCATGCTCCTGTTCTCGATCCGGGGGTGTTCCATGCTTGGCTCCGCGCGGACTTTGGTCCTCCCCACGCAGCGGGCTGATGCGAGGTCACCGTCCCGACTGACTGGTACGAGCTTGAGAAGCGTCGATACTACTGAGACATGAAAGTCAGCCTCCCCGAAGGTAGACATCAGAACAGCGTCTGGTTCGCGCTGCTTCTGTCGTTTCCGCTGTCGGCAGTGGGCCAGGGGCTTTCCGGGGCCGCGGCACCCGGACAGATCGAGAAACGCTTCGAACAAGCACCTTCAGCGCTTTCTTCGGGCGGCGTAGTCGCGGTTCCGGGCTCAAACGGCAGCGTCAGCGCGCCAACCGGCGCCGGAGAAATCCGCTTCACCCTGACGCGCATCGAGGTTGAAGGCGCGACCGTTTTTTCCGCCGCTGAGCTCCAGGAGCAGCGTGCTGACATGCTCGGCTCTCCCAGTTCAGGATTGCCTGAGAGCTCTGCTGATGTACGGTAAGCGTCTCACCCTGGGTCGCGATAGAACCAGCCCCCGCAACGACCCGGCCGCCCTCGGGATTCGCAGCCAACTGCTGCGACGCTAGTCCTCCAAGAAAAAAGGCCGCAGCCGCACAGGCCGCCTTGAGCCCGACTTTCTCCGACTCGCTTTTCCAAGATGGGCTGATCAGCTCTGCGTTAGATTCAGCACTGGGGTGCGTGAGACAGCGCATCGGCATTTCTTTCCTCGATGAATGCCCGATTTTCAAGCGCCGCGAGATCGGGGCTGCGACACCTTCGCGACCCCTACACACGACGCCGAGCACCTATCTCGCGCAGCTTCCAGCGACAGATCGGTATGTACTCCAGCTTCTCTGAGCGAATGGCATAAACCTCGGCGCTATCTGATGCGACCCTCACACGCCGGTCCGAGTCCCACCCGCCGACAATCCACTCCTCGCCAAAAAAATCACCCGGCTGCAGGTGCTCGAGACACTGCTCACCCTTGTACAGCTCAACCTTGCCGGACTTGAGCATGCGCAAAGATCGGTCTGATTTCAGGTCAAATTCGTGGCCCCAGGGGTGCTCCTGCAGGTCGATGTTCTGGACCAGCAGGTTCAGCACAGTATCCGGGATCCCATCGCCGAAGAGCCAGGATTCGATCAGGAAATTCCACGCTTCGTGCAATCGCTCAACCTGAGAATAGAGGTTGTTTATTCGGATAAAGTCCCGATAGAGGCGTGCCGGCACCTTCAGCGCCCTGACATAGGACAAGGTTCGAAAAGTGAACTCGGACGGACGTTCTCTCAACGCACTCACTTCACCGATCATGGAACCCGCGAAAAGCTGCCGCTTGACTTGCCGGGATGACCGAATCATCTCCACGAAACCGCTCAGGATGAGATAGGTGTAATCGCACACCTCGCCCTCACGAACCACGATGGTACCGGGATTAAGAGTTGGCGCCGGATGGTTCAGGAGCATCCGGAACTGCGAACTGGGCACGTCGGAAAAATCCGCCTGCAGATAATCGAACGCCGCTTTGAGCCCATAGTCCTGAAACGAAGGAATCAGGACGTCAACCGTGCCGAAAGCGGCCTGGGAGCCGATTTCTTTCTGCTCATCGCTCAGAGCCAGCGCGGTATGTGCGAGCACGATTTTCTTTGAGCTGTCCGCGCGGAAATCCTTGGCGGCTCCATGAATCATGCCGCCACCAATATCGATTTTCTTGACGTCGACGGGCTCGAGATAGCTCCGCTTCACGCGCTCGGCAAACTCCGGCGAGATTCCTGCTTCATCCGCATTTCGTTTGACCATTCCGTCAATGACGGAAAACGCGGCGATATCCGCATAGTGCGCGTATACCTTGTAGCCATCCTCCCACAGCGTGCGGAACTGAAAGATTGTCGTTTCGACCGGGTGCGGGGAGATGATCGGTTTCACTTCCAGGCCGTCGATATCATTCCAGGTGTCGTGCTGCAGCGACTCTATGTCGAAGTAATACTCGAGGTCGCTCTCGTCCATCGACAGCAGCGCACACATTTTCTTCGCCACGGACGCCCGCACCATGGGCGTCGCGAAGTACTTGAGCCGTCGATCAGTTCTCATCAATGCCGGTAGACCGGCAAAGTGATCGTCATGGGAATGCGTGTGGAAGATTCCCTCAACCTCATTGACCGAGATCCCCAGCGCTTCGAGGATCTGAATGACACTGGGACCAGCATCGATGAGGTACACCTTCCCCTGAAACATCAGAATGGACATCATCGCTGAGCGATCGGTATCCCACCCGTCGCCCTCTCCGCTGTGGATAACCGCGAAGTACTCCTTCTGTATGTTGTGGAAATCGAGCGGAATAGGAGAACTGTATTTTTCGTGGTTACCCAGATTGAGGTCGATCGTGACCGACTCCTCGTCGTAATCAAATTCGAAAACGTTCGCCCGCACCCGCCTCAGCCCGAGCCCCGGGCGGATTTCCACCCGCGCCGCGCCGAGCGGACAGGTCTCCAGAAAATTTAGCGTGTCGTGAATCTTTCCGAAGGCGAACTTGAGCTTCATTTCCATAAGCTCGTCGGCCATTGACGGAGCCATGCCCGCGTCCATCAGCTCCTCGGTCGAAACCAGTCCGTAATTACCGCGATAGATGTACTGCAGCTGCGCTTCTATCTGATCCGGTGACCCGACCAGGAGCGGCTTCTGGCCCGTGTTGTTCGGATGTCCCGGGATCAACATGCCCTGACGGTAGAGCATCTGCAGTATGGGGAATTCAACCATGTTGCAGAACATGCCGTTCTGCAGCATCAGATCTGAAAGCAAGATGATGTTCGGACCCGTCTCGAAACTCACACCGTCGTTCTCGGTGGGAACGATCAGACCGCGCTTGAACAGATGCTTGGTGCTGTCGGCAGGCGCTCCGCAGAGCACGTAGGCGTTGGCGTCCGGCACTTCTACCCAGTAAACGCCGGTCGACACCTGGACTTTTCTGATCCGCTTCATTGGTTTATCCGCCAGAGCACCTCAGTCAGCCCAAAGGATAAAAGAAATCCCCTTGCTCAACCCCAGCCTGCAACTCTGCTCGACGCGCCCGCGCCTGGCCAGGCTCTAAAATTCCGCGCGGACGCGCATAAAAAACTCCCATCCGCGTGATTTGCCTTCGCTGTCATCATCCAGCGTCCGCGCGGCCTCAAGGTCAAGCCCGAGCCGGTCCGTGATTTTCACTCGCGTGCCCGCACCGCTCGCATCGGCTGACTGCGACCGGCGTTCTCCCACCTGCGGGTTGTTGCGCCAGATCTTGCCGTAGTCATAAAAACCGTGCAGCTGCACGCTTTCCACCCTGGGCGCCGGCAGCTGATAAACCAGCTCGAGCGACGTGTTGACCAGCTCATCGCCCGTCCACTCTGAAGACTCATAGCCGCGCACCGTATGCTCGCCGCCAAGCCCGGCCTGCTCGATCGCGGGAAGACTTTCATTGGTCAGCTGGGCCGAAAGCCGCACATCGGCCCGGAGGGACTCGAACAGATGCTGTGAACGCCAGGCGTAAAGGGATACGTAAGTAAAATCCGGATCAGCTGAAACATAGCTGGTTACCTGCGCATCGATAATGTCCAGCCCCTGCACCACAGAAGCCGACAGGACGGTCACACCGCCTCCTCCGAAACCATCGCTCTGGTCGTAGATCGCTCCCAGTAGCTCGACCTCAGCGTCCTTCATGGCGAGCCCGACACTCGCGCGCTGATTGCGCTCGCGCGAGCGCAGGATCGGGTAGCTCACGGTGAGTCCCGCGCTTCGCGTTTGGGTCTCGACTTCCAGTGCGCTCAGCACAGCCGAAGCCGTTTCACTATCCGCGCCGCTGACGTCCACTGCCAGACGCAGTCCTTCCGCGCTCAGGAGCTGCTCATGGCGGACCGCCCAGTAGTGCAGCTCTTCAAGGTCATCAGGAACCGTCGCGTAGCGCACGGTCGTGCTCTCCAGCAGACTCAGCAGGTTATGGCCGCTGAGCTCGATCAGGCCCTGCCAGGGCCCGCTGTAGTCGGCGCCCCGGTTGTCAAAACTGACCGAGCCTGACCAGCGTGCGTCAGAGGCAGTCAGCGTCAGCGCAGCCGCCCCTGTGTTTGCAGCAGACGGACTCAGCACCGCCTTGAAACGCAGACCTGGAATATCGTTCGCCAGCAACAGATATCGCTCCAGCACCGCGCGCTTGAGCGGGCGGCTGGCCTTGATTCGGTCTCCGTAGTGCCCCAGCAGACCTGAGCGGGTGCTGTGCACCCCTTCAACCGTAACTGAATCGACATAGCCCTCAATGACCTGCAGTTGGACTACGCCGTCTTCGATGACCTGTTCGGGCACCAGTGCCCTGCTGAGCAGGTAGCCGCTGTCGACGTAGCGGCGGGTGATACGACCAGCCAGTGCGTAGATCTCTGCAAGCGTCACCTCCCGGCTTTTTCGAGGTCGCAGGTGGAGGCTCTGAGTGCAGCGCAGGTGCAGGAATTGTCGGCCGAGCAATATCAGTCCCTGGTGCCGGCAGGTTTTGCCACAATCACCGCGCGTCAGATCGGCGCACTGCTGCCGGATGGGAAACGGGACTTTCTGCGGCTTGCAGCCCTGGCCAAGGAACATCCCGCTCCCACTCGACTTGATCCGAAGACAGCAAAGGCTTGCGCCCGGGCTCTGGGTGCATTCACGACCCAGCTGGAAAGATCCGAGCTGTTTCACGCCGAATCAATGGAGCTGACTTGGGCACCTGAGCTCGCCGCCAGGGTCTACGGACGCTGGCCTTTGATTCCTGCGATGCAGTTCCGCTTGACTGAGGTCGGTCAGACTGAATCTGAGGAGAACCCGCTCGTACAGCTTGCGGCCAACGTCGGTGCCTTTTTCGCTGAAGCAAAAGGCGAAGACGTCTTCAGCGGTGCAGCTCGGTATCTGTCCGTCAGGCCCACCGTCATTGGAAAAGCGGCGCGTACGCTACTCGATGCGACGCCCGTGGTGGGCAACCTGCTCTCGCTGTACACGGCGCTGTCGGGGAAGAGCGCGTTCAGTGGCGAGATGGTGTCGGACGCTGAGCGCGCCTTGAGCGTGTTGGGCACGGTCCCAGGTGCAGGGGTGCTGCTCAAGGTGGCAGGGCGATCCAGTGCCGTAGTGGTGCGCAATCTGATTACCCAGACGCGAGGCTTGAATCTGGAAAAAGCGAGCGAATTTGCTGAAGTTGCAGTCGATCTTATGGAAGTCGTTGAATCTGATGCAGCGCAGCGTGTGTTGCAACGGGACTTACAGCTTGAGGCGTTGACTGAGGCGCTGCTGGCCCCTTTTCTCGACGAAACCCACCCCTGAGAAAACCCGCAACGGCGACGCTTGGAGCCAAGCGGTAAGCGCGCTCCGGTCACGCACGGTAATGTCCGATGCTCCTGCGGCCACTGTGATAGCGAGAGCGTCGGCCGAGAGCTGGCTGGTGCTCGCCCGACGCTCTGACGGCTGCATCAGTAAACGTCTATAACCTCTTTGAAGTCGCGCACAACGTCGCGCAGAGCGGCCATGGGCGGCAAAAGAATGACCTCGCTGAGTCCCGCCGCTTCGGACGTGTGTACCTGCTCGGCAATCTCCCGTGCGCTGCCGACCAGGCAGACGCCCTCGATTGCTGCGGGCGTGATGAAGCGGCGTTCCTCCGGCACATAGTACGTGCAGTGGCCGTCGTGGATCTGGAGATAGCGTTTCTCAGGCGGTGTTTCCATCGCGTCGACGTGGGCGCAGTAAGGTTCCCAGATGTCCTGCAGGAACTCAGGGATCATCGCCTCGTTTCCCGTGTATTTGACGATCTCGTAAACGAAATGGATGGTGCACATCACCTGCGAGCCGCAGGCGTCAATCACACGGTCAGAGCGCAGTGTCTCCCCGGCGCGCATGACTACGGCCGTGGTCACGGTGGAAAGCCTGAAAGGGTCCGGTAAGGTTCGGTCGACCGCCGCTGCGCCTTCTTTGACCAGACCCAGGTGGAAATTGAGCGCATCGGGATCTTCGTTGAAAATCGCGACCAGGCCGTCTGCGTAGGCGCCGGCGGCTTGCAGCGCCTTCGGCCCGTTGGCCGCCACATAGATGGGGATGCGGTCCTCGACATTGCGGAAGCCCAGCTCCTCATGCAGGAAGCGGATCTGGCGCGAGACGCCGCCCCGCGTAAACGTCACTTCTTCGCCGTCGAGCAGCGCGCGGACAACGCGCAGATATTCGCGAAACGCCGCGACCTTCATTGGCTGCATGCCCATGACCCGCATAGCAGTGTGACCAGTGCCGATACCAAGGAAGGTGCGACCGGGCGCCAGCCGATTGATCGATGCGATCGAGTGCGCGGTGACGGGCGCGATGCGTGTTCCGGGGATCGCGACGCCGGTGCCAATCTCTAGGCGCGAGGTGTGATGGGCGGCGAGTGCCAGCGTGGCGTAGCAATCCGACCACAGCATCTGGGAATCGGGTACCCAGGCGGCGTCGTAGCCCGCTGCTTCGATCTCGGGATAGATCTCCCAATCGTCGATTTTCGTGGCTAGCATGATGCTGAATTTCATAGCTGTCTCCTCGGGTCTTATCGGGCGGACTGGGAATGGAAAGCGCAGAACACAGGTTCTGGAAGGTCTTGTGTCCTCACCTGTTACATGCCGTGCACGAAGGCGGCGACATCCGCCACCGATTGCGCATCCAGCGCCGAAGGATAGAGTCGTGGCATCTTCGCGGACGGCTCAACGATCCAGGTCACGATTGCGGTGAAATCGCGGCGGGCGTTCAGATCCTGGAGCCGGGGTCCGACGGCACCCTCGCCATGGGCGCCGTGACAGGCCGCACAGTTCTTGGCGTAGATCTTTTTCCCGTTGGACACATCAGCGTTGGCGGCGCTCATCGATTTTGGATCGAGGTCGTCGGTAACTGCTGCAACCGGCGCCTTCGCGCTGCGCGCTGTTTCGTTTCCGGTCGGCAGCGCATAGACGATCAGCGTGGGCTGACCGTTCTCGCCGAATGACAGGCGCGAGGACACATTGCCCGACGCGATGGCGACGTACTGCCGGCCGCCGCTGGCGTAGGTAATCACCCCACCGGCCAGGGCGCCTCCGGTCTGGTGTTTCAGCAGCACCGCTCCGGTGGCAGAGTCGAGCGCGATGAGATTGCCCGTCATGTCGCCCGTCAACGTCACGCCGCCTGCAGTCGGGGTAACACCCGCAACGACTGGGCCGTCAGCGTGATACGACCAGCGCACGCTGCCATCGTCGGGATCGAGCGCATGGACCCAGCCGGAGCGCTCGTCCTCAAACGAGTAGCTGCCGCCGAACAGGAACTGGCCCGGCTCGTATTTGACCTCGGCGGATTTGATGATTGAGCACCAGTCCACCGAACCGACTATCACCTGTTTGTTTGTCGCATCCCAGGCAGGTCCGTTCCATTCGACGCCGCCGAGTGCGCCCGGGCAGGAACGCACGCCTTCGGCGTCAGGATCGCCCTCGGGCTTGGCGATCGTTGTCACGGGGGTCATGTAAACGCGAGCATGGCTCTCCCGATTCACGCCGTAGACGTGACCGTCCTTGCTCGCGGCCGCCATCATCGGTTCGCCTTTGCTGTTCCAGTAAAGCATCGGTGCCGATGCGATATCGAGGTCGAGGCCATCGTTTGGCGCCATCTGGTGCCACCAGTTGAGCGCACCGGTCCGTGCATTCAGCACCACCACACTGTTGGTGAACAGGTTTTCGCCGGGACGATGGCCGGGCATGAAGTCCGGCGCAGGGTTGCCGACGGGAACGAAGACCTCGCCGGAAGCCATGTCGACGGTGTAGGTGCTCCAGCTGCCGCCACCGCCGTAGCGCGCCGTGCCGGCGTTTTCCCAGGTATCGGCGCCGGTTTCCTTGCCGCGGGGGATAGTCCAGAAGCGCCAGAGTTCGCGTCCGTCATCCAGATCGAAAGCCATCACACGACCGCGGATCCCCCAGTCGCTGCCGGCAGCACCGGTAATGAGCTGGCCTTGCCAGACGATCGGCACGCTGCTGAAAAACTCGCCCTGCTTGGGATCCCCCACCTGCTGCTGCCAGACCAGCTCTCCGCTGCCGGAGTCGAGTGCGAGCAGGCGTGCGTCCGGCGTGCCGCGGAAGAGCCTGCCGTTGGCGTAGGCGACGCCGCGATTGATCTGGAAAACCTCGTGCTGTTCGGGGTGATAGGTATGCCGCCAGCGCTGCGCGCAGCTGGTCGCGTCGACCGCAAGCGTGTCGTGGGCGTTGGTCAGATAGAGCGTGCCGTCGAGGGCGATGATTCCGGGCTGGAACGTCCCGGATGTGTCGATCTTGAGGCGGCATACTTCCGTCAGGCTGCTGACGTTGGCTGAAGTGATCTGGTCCAGCGTGGAATAGCGCTGACCATCGGTTGTGTTGTTGTAGGTGGGCCAGTTGGTGTCGGCAGGTCCGGCAGCAAGCAGCGCTGCGCTCCATGCGAAGGTAACAACGAGAGTCTGCAAGCAGACCGCTGTGTGGAAATTGCGCATCGGTGGTACCTCCCCTCGAACCTGCGGTAAGCGGATTTCGTATAGCAGATCGCCCAGAGCATGGAAATGATATTGCGACCATCGGATCACGGTTTGTCCTCGCCACGGCCAGAGTGGTCAGGCTCGTCTGCGCGTCGCGTCGCATGGACTTCTGCGGCCTGCGCCCAAGCGCTGTGCCACGCTTTTGCCTTTTTCTATCGAGGCCGCTGCGGCGGATCCGACGAAGCCTTTAGAATTGGACGCAGCGCTGAGAGAGCGACGTCAGGGCCTGCCGCGCGGGCAGCAGATGCGTGGTTCACAGGAACCGTTCACAGCCAGAGTCGGCTCGATATACAGGCCGCGCGGCTTTGGTGCGCAGCCGTGAACGATCGTTCGATCTGTAGATGGTCAGTAACCCGAGGAGAAAGACATGAGCACAGCCCACGTAACCGAAACCGTCGCTGCTTCAGCCGCCGACGTCTGGCGCGTAATGAGCGATTTCGGAGGCGTTGAACCGAACGAGATGATCGCCAGCTGCGCCGTTGAAGGCGATGGAGTCGGCGCGGTGCGCACCATCGCGCTGGTCGGAGGTGGGGAAATCGTCGAGCGGCTGGAGAGCTGTGACGATGCCGCGCGCACATTCAGCTACGCCATCATCAACGAGTGCCCGTTGCCGGTGAAGAATTACCTGTCAACGGTCAGGGTCAGTGACGATGGCGCCGGCGGCACCCGGGTCGACTGGTCAAGCAGCTTCGAAGCGCACGGCGCGCCGGAGGCTGATGTCATCAAGCTGATAGAGGGTGTATACCGCGGCGGCATAGCGCGGGCGCGCTCCAAGCTCGGGCTGTAGCGTTGGCTGTCCTCAATGCTGTTCGGGGCGCAGGGCAAGGCGCACGCCCCGACGTGTCGCGAGTACAAAGCTGAGCCCCAGCGCGAGCAGGTTCAGCGTCGCGGCGATTAGGAACGCGCTGTCGTAGTTGCCGGTCGTGTCGTACAGCCAGCCAGCGAAATAAGGTCCGAGCGCAGCCGGCGCGCCGGCAACCGCGAAGATAACCCCGACGACGCTGGCTACCCGGGTGCGACCGAACAGGTCGCCGCACAGCGCTGGCAGCAACGCCACCCCGCCGCCGTAGGACAGGCCGAAGGCGAATGCCGCCGCCCACAGCACGGCCAGGTCATAGGCGTAGGGCAAAGTGCCGAACGCAAGTACCTGCAGCGCCAGCGTGATGTAGAGCGCCGGGAAGCGACCGATACGATCAGAGACGACGCCGGCGGATAAGCGGCCCAGTACCCCGCCGAAACCGATGGCACTGAGCAGAGACGAAGCCAGACCGGTGCCCAGGCCACGATCTTCGCCGAAGGCGACGATGTGGACGAAGGGCACGAATACCACCAGCCAGGTGGTGAAGTAGACGATCACGAGCAGAACGAAAGGCGGACCGCGATAGAGCGTTGTGAGCGGCGGCAGCTTACCCACCGCTGGCGCGGCAGCGGCGTTCTCTGCGCTGTCACCGTCCGGGTGCAGTCCCATGCTTTCCGGATCGCGCACCATGAATCGGGCAGCCAGCAGCATGGTCACAGCGCTGGTGAGGGCTACGACCAGCAGTGCTGTGCGCCAGCCCCAGTGCAGCATCAACAGTCCGGCCGCGGGTGGCACGACGAGGTTGCCCAGGCTTGCTCCGCTCGACGCAATCGACACCGCGGTGCCGCGGCGGCGGGTGAACCAGCGCGCAACGGTCGCGTTGCAGGGTACCCAGGCCACGCTCATGCCGAGAGCGGCGATGCACCCCATAGTCAGGCTCAGGTGCCAGGGCTGCTGTACCCAGGCGCTGGCACCCCAGCCGAGTCCCAGCAGCACGGAGCCAAGCATGATCACCTGACGGGGGCCGAAGCGGTCGGTCGCGCGCCCGGTGGCGGCGCTGAGTGCGCTGTAGATAAAGACGTAGATCGAATAAGGGAGCGCCGTCTCAGCGCGGCTCCAGCCGAGCTCTGCCGCCATACCGGTGACGAAGACGCCATAGCTGAACTGGATCCCGTAGGCGAGAAAAAGCACAGCGAACGCCGCGCCGACGACGAACCAGCCGTAGAACAGCGGACTGCCCTTTGCAGACGCGCTCATGGGTGTCGTTGTAACAGCGCAGCGGGCAGCAGCCGTCGCAGGTCGCCGGCAGGAAGTGGGATGGTGCGGGTGTTCGACAACGCCAGAGGTGCTCTGCTGCTGCGAGGGATGACGGAGGCAGAGGGTACACTATGGCAATGCACTCGAGCGTCGTTACCCGGCGCGCCTTATCAGCCATTGCGGAGGACGGGCATTTGATGAAATCCATCTACACCGGTCTGTTCGGCCTCATCGTGTTTTTGGTCGGCTGCGTGACGATCAACATTTATTTCCCTGAGGCTGCCGCGCAGCAGGCGGCCGATCGCATCATTGATGAAGTCCGCGGTGCGCAGGGCGCTGACGAAGCCGCGTCTGTCGCACCCGGGCTTATGCTGGTACCTACAACGCCGCTTGGTCTGCGACTGCTGGATCTGCTGATCCCGGCGGCCGCGGCGCAGCAGGCGGATTTCGATGCGCAGTCGCCGGCCTCACGTGCCCTTGAACAGTCCCTTAAAAACCGCTTCCCGCAGATCAAGCCCTTTCTGGATGGCGGCGCGGTCGGTCTGACGAGTGCTGGGCTGCTTGAAATCCGTGATCGCAACGCCGTGCCGCTGGCCCAGCGCAACGCGGTGCGACAGCTGATAAGCGAGCAGAACACCGACTGGGAAGCGCTTTATCGCGAGATTGCGCGCATCAATGGTCACCCGGAGTGGGTCGACCAGATCCGCAGCGTGTTTGCAGAGCGCTGGATCGCGAAAGCGGACCGCGGCTGGTACTACCGCGACGCCGGCGGTACCTGGAAACAGCGCTAGGTCAAACCCGCTCCAGCGCTGCGTCGCCGGCACCGATGCCTGAACAGGCGGCGCTGCTGACCCTCCTGGTGCTCGTGGCAGCGAGCACGCTTCACGCGAGCGTCGGCTTCGGCACGGCGCTGGTGGCGATGCCGCTGCTGGTGATGCTGGTGGGGCTCGAAACCGCGACACCGCTGGTCGGTCTGGCCGGACTCGCGACCGTGCTGGTTGTGCTGCGGCGGGAGTGGTCGCAGATCGACTTCCGCGCCGCGGGTCGCCTGCTGGTCGCCTCAACGGCAGGGATCCCGCTGGGGATCTACGCCATTCGGTATATCCCTGGGGTGTGGATCACGACGGCCTTCGGTGTGGTGTTGGTGTTATTCGGAATCTGGAGTCTGCTCAGCCCGCAGCTGCCGCGCCTGACCTGGCGACCGGCCGTTTACCTGGCCGGTCTGTGTGCCGGTGTGCTGGGCGGGGCCTACAACATCAACGGACCGCCGGTTGTGATTTACGGTGCTCTGGCGCAGTGGTCGCCGGCACAGTTCCGCGCGACTATTTCAGGCTATTTTCTGCCGACGGCGCTGATGGTCTGCGGCGCCCATGCGCTGGCTGGACTGTGGACTGCGCGTGTTTTTGAGCTCCTGGCCTGGGGTCTGCCCGGTCTGGTGGCGGGCAATTTCTGTGGTCGCTGGCTGGGTGAGCGCATTGCGCGTGAGCAGTTCGCGCGCCTGTTGCACATGCTTATCCTCGCGCTGGGATGCCTGCTGTTGGTGCAGAGCACGCACTGACTTTGCAGGCCCTGTGAACCGGCCGCTGACGGCCCGCTGCTGCGCGGTCACGCGCTACCGTTGGGCACGTCATTTGGTGTAGATTCGACGGTCGGCGACGCAGGGTCGCCCGACTAGAACCCCCGCTATCTGGAAGTAGTCCGGCGCAACCGGCGCTGGTCAACTTTCTGCGCGCAGCCGGATAGACGGTAGAAGAACTTTGAGAGGCATTTGGATATGAGCAGTGCACAAGACAACAGCGATGCAAACACCAGTACGCTGACCAGCCCGGTTGGTAGTTTCGACCTGCCGATGCAGGCAGGTTCGGTCGGCCCGAGCGTGATTGATATCTCCAAGCTTTATGGCGCATCCGGCTACTTCACCTATGACCCGGGGTTCACATCCACGGCAAGCTGCCAGTCGAAGATCACCTATATCGATGGCGACGAAGGAATACTGCTCTATCGCGGCTACCCGATTGACCAGCTTGCCGAGCAGGCCGATTTCATCGAGGTTGCCTACCTGCTGCTTCACGGTGAGCTGCCGAACAGATCAGAGTACGAGGAGTTCGAACTCGCCATTACCAACCACACTATGGTGCACGAGCAGCTGCATCGGTTTTTCTCCGGCTTCCGCCGTGATGCTCACCCGATGGCGATCATGTGTGGCGTGGTCGGCGCGCTATCTGCCTTCTATCACGACTCCACCGACATCAATGACCCCTATCTGCGCATGGTGGCGAGCCGTCGTCTGATCGCGAAAATGCCGACGATTGCCGCGATGGCTTTCAAGTACTCGATAGGCCAGCCATTCGTCTATCCGGACAACGATCTGGAGTACGCGTCGAACTTTCTGAAAATGTGTTTTTCGGTGCCGACCTGCAAATATGAGCCGAATCCGGTGCTGTCCCGGGCGCTGGACCGCATCTTCACGCTGCACGCTGACCACGAGCAGAACGCCTCGACTTCGACGGTGCGCCTGGCCAGCTCCTCTGGCGCAAACCCCTTTGCGTGCATTGCCGCAGGAATTGCCTGTCTGTGGGGGCCTGCCCACGGCGGTGCCAACGAGGCCGCGCTGAACATGCTGTCGGAGATCGGAACGCCGGAGCGCATTCCGGAATTCATCAACAAGGCCAAGGACAAGAACGATCCCTTCCGCCTGATGGGCTTCGGACATCGCGTTTACAAGAACTACGACCCGCGCGCAAAAGTGATGCAGAAAACCTGTCACGAGGTCTTGACGGAGCTCGGTATCAAGGATGATCCGCTTCTCGACGTGGCCATGGAGCTCGAGCGCATCGCGCTTTCTGACGAATACTTTATTGAGAAGAAGCTCTATCCGAACATTGATTTCTACTCCGGGATCACGCTGAAGGCGATGGGCTTCCCCACCACGATGTTCACCGCGCTGTTCGCGCTCGCGCGCACGGTCGGCTGGGTCGCGCAGTGGAATGAAATGATCGAGGACCCGAGCCAGCGTATCGGCCGGCCGCGGCAGCTCTATACCGGCTATACCCACCGGGACTACGTGTCCATGGACAAGCGCTGAGCCGAGCAACACGGTGCGCCCTCCGCAGGATCGATATTTCGAGGACTACGTCGAGGGCGAAGTCCACGAGTTTGGACACTCGGTGGTGTCCGAACGGGAGCTGGTCGAATTTGCCGGCCGATACGATCCGCAGCCCTTCCATATTGATGCCGAGGCTGCTCGCGAGTCTCCTTTCGGGGGCTTGATTACGAGCGGGTGGCACACCTGCGCCATGCTCATGCGCATGCTGGTGGATCACTATGTTTCGTCCGTGGCGGGCCTTGGCTCGCCGGGCGTTGATGAGATCCGCTGGCTCATACCGGTACGTCCGGGAGATATCCTGCGCGCCCGCGTGACCGTGGTGGAAACCCGTCGCTCGCGCTCGAAACCGGACCGCGGGATCCTGCGCTCGCGGGTGGAAGTACTAAATCAGGACGACCGGACGGTGATGACCATGAACACCCTGGGCATGGTGCGCTGCCGCGAAGCGATCGGCTGACTCTCCAGGAACCTCGTCGGTTTGTCTCCGTGGCGAAGACGAGAGACGGGGACCGCTTCTGACAGACCCCGCAGTACGCAGCGCGAGCCAGTGCCCGCACAAGCACTCACGATCGCGAATACCACTGCCATGCTTCATGGCCGCCGGCCTTATTCAATGCACAGGAGAATCCGCATGAACCAGAAGATTGCAGACCTTTTGGAAGGAGCCGTCGCTTCCGGGGCCGTCCCCGGGGTTGTGGCCATGGCTGCTGACGCCGACGGTGTTATTCACGAAAGTGCCCACGGCGTAACGGGCCCCGAGCGGGACGTGGCCATGCAGACTGACTCGGTTTTCCGCATTGCGTCGATGACCAAGGCAATTACCGCGACTGCGGCCATGCTGCTCGTCGAGCGCGGCCTGCTGGCGCTTGATGAGCCAATGAAAACTGTCGCGCCCGAGCTTGGCGAGGCCTGCGTACTTGAGGGCTTTGCGCCGGATGGATCGCCACAGACGCGCGCCCCGGCCAGAGATATCACCCTGCGTCACCTGCTGACCCATACCTCTGGGTACTCGTACGACCTGTTCAATGCCCAGGTCGGGCGCTTCATGGAGCATGCGGGCCTGCCGTCGATCACCACGTGCAGCTTCGATTCGCTGCGCGCCCCGCTGGTGTTCGATCCGGGCAGCGCTTGGGAATACGGCATCGGTATCGACTGGGCCGGACGTCTGGTGGAGATTGTCAGCGGCCAGAAACTCGGCGCTTTTCTCGAGGACAATCTGTTTGCGCCGCTGAGCATGCGCGATACCGCGTTTGATCTGCGCGAAGACATGAAGGACCGGCTGGTGGACGCCGCGGCGCGTGATCCCGAGGGCAGGCTCAGTCGTCTGGAGTTTGAGTTTCCTGCAGATGGGGATTTCCAGATGGGCGGTGGCGGCCTGTATTCGACCGCTGCCGACTATCTGCGCTTCACCCGTATGCTGCTCGGTGGCGGCCAGCTCGACGGCCAGCGCGTGTTGAAACCCGAAACCGTCGCACTGATGGCCGAAAACTCGATCGGTGAGATCGAGGTACCCAAATTCGAGAGCGACAACCCCGCGATGGCGCTGCCGGTGGAGATGTTCCCTGGCCAGGTGAAGCGTTGGGGACTGTCTTTTCTGCTCAATACCGAGGACGTTCCCGGCGGACGGGGTGCCTACAGCCTGACCTGGGCGGGGGTGCACAACACGTTTTTCTGGATCGATCCCAAACGCAGCCTGACCGCTGTGTTGATGATGCAGCTGCTGCCGGCTAATGACCCGCAGGTGCTGAGCACCCTGGTTGATTACGAGCTTGCGCTCTACGCCGGTCGGGGCTGACACCGGGGCAGGCCGCGTGCGGATGAAAGCTGCCAATGCTCGTCTGCAGCGCGTCGGTTGCGGCCGTGCGATGGGGTACATTGAGTCGGCTCGTGGCGTAAGCCATTCGAGAGCAGCGTGTTCCATCAACAGGGGAGAATCACATGGATCAGAGCGCACTTGAGCAACGCATTACCCGACTTGAAGACATCGAAGCGATCAAGCAGCTGAAAGCGCTGTACTGCGAAATCTGCGACGACCTGCACAACCCTGACCGGGTAACCGGGGTTTTTGTGGAGGACGGGATCTGGGAAAGCGATGATTTTGGTAAGGCCGTAGGGCACGCCGAGATCCGGGATTTGTTTGCGAATTTCCGCAAGATGTTCAGCTTTTCCCAGCACAACATCATGAACCCGCGCATCGAGGTCAACGGTGATCGGGCGACCGGGGTCTGGTACATCATGGGTCCGTGGACCTATGCAGAAACCGGTGAGGAAAAGTGGTTTGCGCTGCGCTATGACGATGATTACGTGAAGGTCAACGGGGAGTGGAAATACTCACACCTGCGTGTGGCCCTGCGCATGGTCGCTGACCGCCACGGCACCTGAGCGGGACCTGAACGGACCGGCCGCTTTTCATGCGGCCTGTCTGCTCAGGCCACCGTTGCTTTGCCCGAGCGCAGGCTGGTGCTGACTTCATCCAGCACGGCAGGCTGCGCGGCCAGCTGGAGGCGTTTCCTGGAGCGGCCGACGCGGCGGGCTCTGCTCGCGCCGGGCGATGCTGCAGTGGCCGCAGTTCAGGTCAGAGTCAGTCCGCTCATCGAGCCTTCTTCACGCCAGCGCTCCAGCAGCTGATAAAACTGGACCGCTCCCTCGCCGTAGATGTTCTCGAAGAAGCCGTGGTTAGTACCCTGCTGGCCTTCGTTGTTGTAGTACCCGGGCGTGCAGTGGGCCAGGTAGTCGGACATGAAGTTCGGCTGGTGCACCAGGTTGACCCAGTCCTGTTCAGCAGTCGGCGTCGCCTCGACACAGGTCAGGTCACGCTGCGCCATTTCCTGAATGATGTGTGCAATATGCGTCGCCTGGCCTTCAAGCATGTAGGTGAAGTTCGGCGCGAGACCGGTCTGGGTCAGACCCATATGGAAGCAGTTGGGGAAACCATGGCTGTGGAAGCCGTGGAACGTCCGCATGCCGTCCGCCCAGTAGTCTGACAGGGACTGCCCGTCGCGCCCGTAAACTTCGAATTCCGAGCGCCGGGTATAAGCGGTGCCAACCTCGAACCCTGTGGCGAAGATCAGGCAGTCGAGTTCGTACTCCACGCCGTCGACCACCACGCCGCGCTCGGTGATACGGTCCGGCCCCTGGCCGTGGGTATCGACCAGAGTCACGTTCGGGCGGTTGAAGGTCGGCAGAAATTCGTCATTGAAAGTGGGTCGTTTGCACCACTGGCGGTACCAGGGCTTGAGCGCCTCGGCAGCCTCCGGATCGGTCACCGAGCGCGCGACCCGCGCGCGGATGTCGTTCATCTTGCGGTAGTCCGCGATCTCCGACATCGCGGCCACATCGGCCATCGACATCTCATCGTTACTGCCGGCAGCGAGGAGCTTTGCCAGCGCTTTAAAGAGATCCGTCCAGCGATCGTTGACCAGGTCTTCTTCCTGCGGGATCCCGCTCAGGATGGAGACGAAGTTGAGATTGCGCTCAGCCTGCCAGCCGGGTTTCAGGCTTTCGGCCCAGGCGGGGTCGGTCGGCGTATTGCCGCGCTCGTCGATGGCTGAGGGCGTGCGCTGGAAAACGAAAAGCTGCTGCGCGGTCTGGCCAAGATAGGGGACGCACTGAATAGCGGTAGCGCCGGTGCCGATGATGCCGACGCGCTTGTCGGCGAGCTTGTGCATACCTCCGCTGGAGTCACCCCCCGTGTATTCGTAGTCCCAGCGGCTGGTGTGAAAGGTGTGACCCTGGAAGCTTTCCACACCAGGGATACCGGGCAGTTTCGGCCGATTCAGAGGGCCGCTGCACATGATGACGTAACGGGCACGGAGCTCGTCGCCACGGTCGGACCTGACTATCCACTCGCTGGTGGCATCGTCCCAACGCATGTCGAGGATCTGCGTCTGAAAGTAGGTTTTGCCGTACAGGTCGAAATGTCGGCCGATGCGGTGCGCGTGCTCCAGGATCTCAGGCGCGTAGGAGTATTTTTCTTGCGGCATGTAGCCGACCTCCTCGAGCAGCGGCAGGTAAACGTAGGATTCGATGTCGCACTGCGCCCCGGGATATCGGTTCCAGTACCAGGTGCCGCCGAAATCTCCGGCTTTCTCGATAATGCGGATCTCCTCGATGCCGGCTTCCTGCAGGCGGGCGGCCGCAAGCAGGCCACCAAAACCGCCGCCGATGATGATTGTGTTGACGGTTTCCTGCACCGGTTCGCGCACGATTGGCGCTGCAATGTAGGGATCGACGTTGTAGCGCTCGAGGTCTCCAGTCACCTCGCGATACTGGTCGTTGCCTTCCGGACGCAGGCGCTTGTCCCGCTCTTCGGCATAGCGGCGTCGCAGTTCGCTCGGGTCGAAGCCGAGCTCTTCGCTGGTGGGCAGAGTGAACGCTGGTGCTTTGCTGCTCATGATGTCGTCCTCCCGCGATCGACATGGTTCTGCGACGACTGTACTACACGCTCCGCGGCATGCGGATCCTGGTCTGCGCCGCCAGCGTGAGCGGTCTCGAGACCTGTCGAGGATCGGCGTGTATATAGCCAGACGGAATTAACTTAGCCGGATAAATTCTTTCTGCTTCACGGCCGCTTTCGCCACACTCCGCGCCTCGCTTACGCCAGCGGAGATCAACGAATGCAACAGTCAGCAAGCGCTGCCGGAACCGCGGCAGGCAGCCACGTTCGCCACCATCGCAGCACGCTGGAGTGCACGGCTGTGCGCCTGATTACCCGGATCCTGCAGGAGGCGCGGCGCCCTGCGGTGGCTACCAATTTCCGGCCCGGCTCTGCCGCGTTGCTGCATCTGCTGCAGCGGGAGGCGCCCGGGCTGCCGATCATCTGGGTTGATACCGGCTACAACACGCCGGCGACCTATCGATATGTTGAGCGCCTGTGCCGCGACTGGCAGCTCCACCTGCATGTGTTCAGCGCCGCGGTCACGCCGGCGCGACGCCTGGCGCTGAGCGGCGGGGTGCCGCGTCCGCAGCACGAGGGGTTTGAGGACTTCGTGAGAGAGGTAAAGCTCGAACCGTTCCGCCGCGCGCTGAAAGCGCTCGACGTTGACTACTGGTTCACCGGGATCCGCCGTGAGCAGACCGCCTACCGCAGCACCCTTCGCGGGATTTCTGACGGACCGGAGGAGACGCGCCGCGTGGCACCGCTGCTCGACTGGGGCTCGAGCGATATCGAGTCCTATCTCGAGCGGCACGGGATCCCTGACAACAGCGACTACGACGACCCGACGAAGCCCGGACCTGCGCTTGAGTGCGGCCTGATGACGATGGCGGGTGGTGAGACCGGGGTCCAGGAAGTGGTTGCATGAGATATCTACCGCTGTTTTTTGATCTGCAGGGACGCCGGGTCGTTGTCATCGGTGGTGGGGTCGCCGCGTGCGGCAAGCTGCGCATGCTTCTCAGGACGCCGGCAGAGATCCATGTCTATCTCGCTGGAGAGACGCCTCTTGCGACGTCCAGCGGTATCGATCCAGCGCGCATGCGCGTGTATGCGGGTGTGCCGGAAGATGACGCACTGCGTGCGGCTGCACTGGTATATATCGCGCTGGAAGACGTTGCTCTCAGCCGGGGACTGGCGTCCCGCTGTCGGGCGCTGGGTGTACCGCTCAATGTCGTTGACGATCAGGGTAGTTCGGATTTCATCTCCGCCGCT
Source organism: Gammaproteobacteria bacterium (assembly GCA_038116745.1). Classification (GTDB taxonomy): domain Bacteria; phylum Pseudomonadota; class Gammaproteobacteria; genus JAYODW01. The sequence continues at coordinate 75,268 of JAYODW010000004.1, read as the reverse complement.
CTCATCGATCGTGATCCGGTTGTGGTGGCGATTGGCAGCGAAGGCTGCGCGCCAAGCCTGGTGCGGACCCTTAAGTCGCGGATTGAGCAGCTTCTGCCCGCAGATACCGGCAACCTGGCCCGACTCGCCAGGCAGCTGCGGCCGGCGGTCAGGAGCGGGCTTGAACCCTCGGCGCAACGGCGCTTCTGGCGTCGTTTCTTCGCCGGCGAAGGTCTCCGGCGGCTACGTCTGGAAGGTGCAGCGCAGGCCCGACGCTTTTTTCAGACACACCTGCGCTCCGCGGCACCGGAGGCGCAGTGCCAGGGCCGGGTCAGCCTGGTCGGCGCCGGACCCGGCGACCCGGATCTGCTTACCCTGCGTGCCCGGCAGCGGCTCGAAGCGGCAGATGTCGTGCTTTACGACCGTCTGGTCGACCCGCGGGTGCTCGATCTTGCCCGACGGGATGCCCGTCTTGTGGAGGTCGGTAAACGTCCTGACGGGGAAAGCTGGCGGCAGCAGGACATCAACCAGGCGCTGGTCGCCCATGCCCGGACCGGTGCTGAGGTTGTGCGCCTGAAATCCGGTGATCCGAGGGTATTCGGGCGCGCCGACGAAGAGATGGCCGCCCTTGACGCGGCGGCGCGGGCGTACGACAGCGACCCCGGGGTCGCGGCGGCGGCCGCGGCGGCCGCCACCGCAGCGGCTTCACTGACGCGACGCGGGCGCAACCGGGCGCTGGTTTTTCTGACGGCGCAGGACGCAGATGGCTATGCGGAACATGACTGGCGCGCCCTGGCCACCGGCACGCAGAGCGTGGCGGTGTACATGGGTGTCCGCGCAGCCCGCTTTGTGCAGGGGCGCCTGCTGTTGCACGGTGCGGCACCGACGACGCCGGTCCTGGTGGCCGAGCAGGTTTCGCGGCCGGCGCAGCGTCTGATTAATACCTCGCTCGGGCAACTGGCGGAGACCCTCGAGATCGAGGGGATAGCCGGACCGGCCGTGCTGCTTATCGGACTGCAGGGGCGGATGTTCTCAGCAGCGCAGGCGGAAGGTGGGCGCGTGCCACTGTGTGCGGCAAACGGGGGCTGAGGTCATGTATCGCTACGATGAATACGATCGCGCGCTCGTTGTCGAGCGGGTGGCGCAGTTCCGTGATCAGATTGAGCGGTATCGCGCCGGTCGCCTGACCGACGAGGAGTTCGCGCCACTGCGCCTGCAGAACGGACTGTATCTGCAGCGGCACGCCTACATGCTGCGGGTGGCGATCCCCTACGGTGTGCTGGCCGCGCGCCAGCTGCGCGCGCTGGCTGACGTCGCCGAGCGGTTCGACCGCGGTTACGGCCACTTCACCACGCGCCAGAACATCCAGTTCAACTGGCTGGCACTGGATTCCGTGCCGGACCTGCTCGACACCCTGGCCGCGGTCGACCTGCACGCGATCCAGACTTCAGGCAACTGTATCCGCAATATCACCTGCGACCCGCTGGCCGGCGTCGCGGCGGATGAAATTGCCGATCCGCGGCCGCTGGCGGAGCTGCTGCGCCAGTGGTCGACCTTCCATCCCGAGTTCGCGTTTCTGCCGCGCAAGTTCAAGCTGGCGCTCACCGGCGCGAAAGTCGACCGCGCGGCGGTCCGCTTTCATGACATCGGCCTGCGCCTCCAGCGGGACGCGCAGGGCACGCTCGGCTGCCAGCTGCTGGTGGGCGGCGGGCAGGGACGTACGCCCGCTATCGGACAGGTGCTGGACAGTTTCGTGCCGCTGACCCGCCTGCTGTCGCGGCTGGAAGCGGTGCTGCGCGTCTATAACCTGCACGGGCGCCGCGACAACAAATACAAAGCGCGGATCAAGATCCTGCTTAAGGATCTGGGGCTCGACGCTTTCCGCGCTGCGGTGGACTCGGCCGAGAGGCCGGACGCAGCGGAGCAGGCGGCAAACGTTGCAGCCGAGTACGAGCGGCTGTGCACCCTGTTTTCCGCGGCAGCACCGGTGGGCTCGGGTCCAGTGCTGCTGCCGACCGTGAGCGCCGCCGAGGCCGGGAGCCCGCCGGATTTCCGACGCTGGCTGCGCCACAACGTGCATCCGCACCGTCTGCCCGATCACGCTGCGGTCACCATCACACTGAAAGGCGTCGGGCAGGCCCCCGGCGATCTTGATGCAGCGCGCATGCGCGCGCTGGCTGACCTAGTCGAGCGGTTCTCATGCGGCGAGTGTCGCGTCACGCATGCCCAGAATCTGGTTCTGCCCTACGTCACCACGGCGCAGCTGCCGGCACTCTGGCGAGCGCTGGCTGCGCTCGAGCTGCAGGCCGCCGATCAGGGTCTGGCGTCAGATGTCATCGCCTGTCCGGGGCTCGACTACTGCAGCCTGGCGAACGCCCGTTCTATCCCGCTTGCACAGAGTCTCGTCCAGCACTTCCAGGATCCGGTCGACGCGGACGACATCGGACCGCTGTCGATCAGGATCTCGGGCTGCATGAACGCCTGCGGTCATCACCATGCGGCAAACATCGGCATTCTCGGGGTGGAAAAGGGTGGCCGGGAGTTCTTTCAGCTGACTGTCGGTGGTGAGTCCGGCGACGGCGCTGCCATCGGCGAGCGTCTGGGGCCGGCGGTCACCGAGGACGAGGCGGTAGAGACCGTCGCGCGGCTGGTGCAGCACTACCGGGCCGAACGCGAGCCCGGCGAAACGTTTATCGCCACGGTGCGCCGCCTCGGGGTCAGCAGTTTCCGCGAGGGCAGCCGCGATGCTCGTTGTTGACGGTCGTTTTGCCAGCGAGGCTGTCAGCTGGTCTGAGGTCTCATCTGCCGTTCCGCGTTCCGGTCAGCTGATCGCCGCCGCAGAACTGGAGGGCGCAGGCCTGGCTGCGCGGTCCGTGTGGCCGTCCGGCTTCGGGGTGCTCCTTCCGGCGACTGAACCCGGCGCCTGGCTGACCGACTGGTTCGGTCACCTTGCGCTGATAGTGGTTGAGTTCTCTGCAGCCTTTGATGGCCGCGGGTTCTCCTGCGGCAGTGCGCTGCGTGAGCTCGGCTACCGGGCAGAACTGCGCGCGCGCGGGCCTCTGATCCCCGACCAGGCAATGCAGCTCCGTGCGGTCGGGTTTGATGCGGTCGAGATCCCTGACGAGCTGGCGCAGCGCCACACGGAAGCCGCCTGGACGCACGCCTGGAGCGCCTTTCCGGCGCGCTACCAGCGTGCGCGAGGTGGTCTGAACTCCATCCTTCAGGCACGACACGCAACACTCTAGTCATGCGGTTGCCGCGGGTCCCGGCGCGGATCTGGTCCATGCTCCCCTTCACGCTACATTAAGCACGGCCCCTGGTGGGGTCGTCAGTTGCTGGGGGATGAGGCAGATGACAATCGATTTGTTTTACGAGGCGCGCGGACAGGGGCGGCCGCTGGTGCTGCTGCCGGGCTGGTCGCAGACCACCTGGTCATATCACCACCAGCTGGAGGGGCTCAGTGACAGTTGTCGGGTTATCGCGCTCGACCTGCGCGGGCATGGTCGATCGCCCAAGCCTGCCCATGGCTATCGTGTTGCACGGCTGGCGCGGGACGTCTGCGAATTCCTCGAAGCACAGGCGCTTGACGAGGTTGTTCTCTGCGGTCATTCGATGGGGGCGGCAGTAGTGTGGAGCTATCTCGAGCAGTTCGGGCGCGAGCGTCTCAGTGCGGTGATCTTCATCGATCAGGCGCCGATGGTGACCGACCCGGGTGGCCTGTCAGACAGCGAGCGCCTGAGTGCCGGTGTAGCTTTCACCGCCGACAGCCTTTTCGCCACCGCGCTCGCGGTGGAGACGGATCAGGCCGATCTGCTGCAGCGTCTGAAGCCGGCGTTTTTCAGCAGTTCAGTTTCAGATGAAGACTTCGCCCGCTGTGTGGAGGAGAGCCAGTGCCTGCCCGCGGCTTATGCAGCGCGGCTGCTGCGCGACCACGGCGCGCAGGACTGGCGCGATGTGATCGAGCATCTTGTGCCTGAGCTTGATCTACCGGTGCTGGTTTTCGGCGGGGAGCTGGCGACTATTTTCCCGGCCGAGGCCGCGCGCTGGATCGCGGATCGGATCCCCGGTGCGCAGCTGTCGATATTTTCATCGGCTGAATGCGGCAGCCATTTCCTGTTCCGCGAGAATGCGGAGAAATTCAACGGGGTCGTGCGCGCGTTCCTCGAACGGCACGGTCTCATCGGTGCGACCTGAGGGGTCAGAGCAAGGCGTATGAGTGTTAACGAGCGACGGATGATCTATGACGGGCGGGTGGTAAAACTGGGTCTAGAGACTGCTCTGCTGCCGAGCGGTCAGCAGCTGGATCTGGAGGTGATCCGCCACCCCGGCGCGGCGGCAATTGTGCCGCTGCATGATGACGGCACGGTCACGCTGATCCATCAGCATCGGCACGCCGCTGGCGGCATGATTTACGAGGTGCCTGCGGGCGTGCGTGACGGCAATGAAAACCCGGCGCTCTGCGCCGCGCGCGAGCTGGCCGAAGAGGTACAGCTGGAGGGCCGCCTCACCCTGCTGGGCAGTATTCTCACCACGCCGGGCTTCACCGATGAGCGGATCTGGCTCTTTCTGGCGGAGGACCTCGCTCCGGCGCCGGGTGCTCCGGAAGCAGACGAGTACATCGAGGTAGTGCGCTTGCCGCTCAGCACCGTCCTTGCCATGGTCAGGGACGGACAGATCGCGGACGCCAAAACTATCTGCGCCCTGCACCTCGTGGCGTCTGAGCTCTGCACCCGCGGTGAGCGGATCGACTAAGGCTCGCTGTGATCGGAGCGACCGCTGGCCGGCATGCCGGCCAGTCCGGCGAGCGCCGCTGTCGACAGGTCCGGGGTGCGCAGATGAAGGTCCCGCTGTGGATACGGGATCTCGATACCGTGTTCGTGAAATTTCTGCCAGATACGCAGATAGACCTCGCTGCTGACGTTGGCGCGGCCGTTCATGGGGTCGTCGATCCAGTAGCGGACCTCAAGGTCGACGGCGCTGTCACCAAAGCCGCGCAGCAGGCAGTTGGGTTTCGGCTCGCGCAGGACACGCGGGGTTTCTGCTGCGGCCTCGCTGCACAGACGCATCGCTGTCGGCACGTCACAGTTATAGTGCACCCCGACCGGGATGCGTATGCGATAAAGATTGTTCGAGTGCGACCAGTTTTCGACCCGGTTGATGATCAGCTCTTCATTCGGAATGAGATGCTCGATACCGTCACGGGTGGTGACCGAGACATAGCGCGCTCCGAGCGAATCGACGCGACCGTAGTAATTGGCGACGGCGATGACGTCTCCCGGCTTGATGGATTTGTCCAGCAGCAGGATGACGCCTGAGACCAGGTTGGAGACGATTTTCTGCAGGCCGAAGCCGATGCCGACGCCAATGGCGCCACCTAAGACGGCGAACGCAGTGAGATCGATCCCCACTGAGCTGATGGCCGCGACCACCGCGATCGCGATCAGCGTGATCTTGAGCAGCTTGCTGAACAGGACCTGCGCCGACGGAGTCAGGTTTGTCTGTCGGCGGATGCGCTGGTCGAAAACGTTCGCCAGAAGGCTCGCCAGCCACAGCAGCACGGCAAGCGCGATCAGCCCTTTGATGACCGCCAGCGCAGACACTCGACTGCTGCCGAGATGAATAGCCAGGCGGTCCAGCAGCGCCGCGGTCTGGCCGAGTAGCCCCAGAATATTCAAAGCCGCCAGGATCCAGGCCAGTGACGCGATCGCATGAGCCGTAGCGGGATCCCGCACCAGCGTGGAGGCGATCCGGATTGCGACCCAGGCGCTGAGTAATGAAGCCGTCACGATAAGCAGACCGTGACGCCAGCCGACGGTATCGGCGAGTGCAATCGCCAGCCACTGCAGCGCCAGCCAGCACAGCGGGAGCATGACCAGCCCGACGCGCTCCCACACCAGCTTCGCGGAGTGATGACCTGACTCGGCGTCAGCGTGGCGCTGGGTCAGCCTGCGCAGGCGCGGTGCGATCACCCAGGCTGAGAGTGCAGCGAAGCCGATGATGCCGATCTGGAACAATGTATCCGCGCTCAGGACCTCTTCACCAAGCCAGCGTCGCAGCTGAACGGCGACGTCAGCCAGGGAGATGCCGAACCAGCGTTCCATCATCGTGTTTCCTGAGGCGAAGTCCCGCCCATGAAGTGCCCGTTCAGAGCCAGCCGCGCCGGCGGAAATAAAAGAGTTGCAGCGCCACCAGTACAAACATCACGCCCAGCACGACGTAGTAACCGGCCGTACTGTGAAGCTCCGGCATGTTGACGAAGTTCATGCCGTAGATCCCCGCAATAAAGGTGATCGGCACGAATACCACGGTGAAAATGGTCAGGATCTGCATTACGCGGTTCAGTCGGTGAGAGGCGAGCGCGAGATAGCCCTCGATCAGGTCGCTCGCGGTTTCGTAGTACAACCCGGCGAGGCTTGCGGTGCGCTCCAGCTGCTCGTAGAAATCGTTCAGCTCGTGGGTCAGATCGGCATTGAAAAACGGCACCCGTCCTTCGCGCAGCTCGGTGGCAATCTGCAGGTGATAGCTCGCGATGCGCCGGATCTCCCGCAGGCGCGATTTGTAGTGCGTGAGTTCGTACAGCAGGGTGTCGTCTGGTTTCTGGAAGACCAGCGCTTCGAGCTCTTCCAGACGGGGTTCCAGTCCGAGCAGGATCTCGAGATAACGCTGCACCATGCGGTTCATGACCCGCGCCGCGAGCAGGGCGGCGGGTCCGCCCAGCGCGCTGGGGTCCTCTTCGAGTTTCCGCTCGAGCCAGTCAATGCTGGTCGAGTTCCGGTTGTGCCGGGTAACGAGGAAGCGTTCACCGACGAACAGCGCGAGCTGAATGACGTTGAAATCGACACCTTCGACCTGAGCGAAGAGCCCGCGCAGCAGAACAAACGTTGCGTTGCTGAAGCACTCGATCTTGGGCGGATGACGGTCGCGTAAGGCGTCGTCCACCGCCAGCGCGTGCAGACCGAAACTGCTGCGCAACAGCGCACGCTCAGCCTCGGGATCGTGCTTGGCGATATCCACCCAGATGGTCGTCTGCGTGTCGGTCAGCCATCGCGTCACCAGCTCGGGGCCACCACGCAGGATGGTGCTCGTGCCGGGGTTCCAGAGCCAGGTCCGGATCATGTGCAGCTCCAGGTCTCAGAGACAGTCAGCCGCAGCATAGCCGGTCTGCCGCGCGTCGATCAGTGCAGCCCCTGCGCCTTGAGTTCAATGCGGCGTCTGTGCAGTACTGGCTCGGTGTAGCCGTTGGGGTGATGCACGCCGCCGAAGACCAGTTCGCAGGCGGCCTGGAATGCGACCGATTCGTCGAAATTCGGGGCCATCGGTTTGTAAGCGGGGTCGCCCGCATTCTGTCGGTCGACGACCTCGGCCATACGCTTCAGGGTTTCGAGAACGTGGGTGCGCTTGACGAAGTCGTGGCGCAGCCAGTTGGCGATGTGCTGACTGGAGATACGCAGCGTCGCGCGGTCCTCCATCAGGCCGACATCGTTGATGTCCGGTACTTTGGAGCAGCCGATCCCGAGTTCCACCCAGCGCACCACGTAGCCCAGGATCCCCTGACAGTTGTTGTCCAGCTCCTGCTGGATCTGGGCCCCGCTGAGGTTTTCTTCGCCGAGCAGCGGGATGGTCAGTATGTCGTTCAGATCGGCGCGCCGTCGATGCTTGAGCGCGTCCTGTTTTTCGCTGACCAGGATCGAATGGTAGTGCAACGCATGCAGCGTGGCCGCGGTGGGCGAGGGTACCCAGGCCGTGTTGGCGCCGGCCTCGAGGTGCGCTTTTTTCTTATCCAGCATCTCATGCATCAGATCGGGTTTAGGCCACATGCCCTTGCCGATCTGGGCGACGCCCTGAAGGCCGCAAGCCAGGCCGATATCGACGTTCCAGTTCTCATATGCCGTGATCCAGTTTTCGTTTTTCATGGACTCTTTGGGCACCATGACCCCGGCTTCCATCGAGGTGTGGATCTCGTCGCCGGTGCGATCGAGGAAGCCGGTATTAATGAAAATCAGTCTGTCCTTGGCGGCGCGGATGCATTCCTTGAGGTTGATGGTCGTGCGGCGTTCTTCGTCCATGATCCCGATCTTGAGCGTATGTCGCGGCAGCTTGAGGACGTCCTCCACTTTGCCGAAGAGCTCGCACGCGAACGCGACTTCCTCTGGCCCGTGCATCTTGGGTTTGACGATGTACATCGAGCCGGTGCGCGAGTTACGCAGCTGGTTGAGTCCTTTGATGTCGTACAGCGCAATCGTAGCGGTGATGACTGCATCGAGGATCCCTTCCGGCACCTCCTGACCTTTGAGCAGTACGGCCTCGTTGGTCATGAGGTGACCGACGTTTCGCACCAGCAGCAGGGAACGTCCATGCAGGGTGATGGGCGTGCCTCGCGGGTCAAGGAAATGCAGATCGGGATTCAGGGTGCGCGTGAGCGTGCTGGCGCCTTTCTGGAAAGTTTCCTTGAGCGTGCCGCGCATGAGGCCCAGCCAGTTACGGTAAACCTCTGTCTTGTCTTCGCCGTCCACGGCGGCCACGGAGTCCTCGCAATCCTGGATGGTGGTGATGGCGGACTCCACCATGAGGTCTTTGACGTTAGCCAGATCGTCACGCCCGACCGGGTGACTCGGGTCTATCTGGATGATGACGTGCAGATTGTGATTCTTGAGCAGGATCTCCGCTGGCGCATCGCTGCGGCCGTTGTAGCCGGCAAATTTTCCCGGCTCAGCAAGACCGCTCACCGTGCCGTCGCTCAGGGTGACCCGCAGCTGTCCGCCGTCGACAGCGTAATCTGTCGCTGCCGCGTGTGAGCCGCTGGCCAGGGGGACGATTTCATCCAGGAACTCACGTCCACGGGCAATGACGCGGGCACCGCGTACCGGGTTGTAGCCCTGGCCGATTTCCGCGCCGTCGTCCTGATCGATAGAGTCCGTGCCGTACAGGGCGTCATACAGGGAGCCCCAGCGCGCATTGGTTGCGTTCAGCGAATAGCGTGCATTTTTCACCGGCACCACGAGCTGCGGCCCGGCAATGAGCGCGATTTCTTCGTCCACGTTTTTTGTTGAGATGCGGAAATCAGGCCCTTCGGGCAGCAGGTAGCCGATCTTTTCCAGGAATTTCCGGTACTGCGCGGGGTCGTGCGGCTGGTCGCTGCGGGACTGATGCCAGGTATTGATCTCAGCCTGGATCTGATAGCGCCTGAGCAGCAGCAGGTTGTTTTTCGGCGCCATCTCGGTGATGACTTCTTCCAGAAGCGTCCAGAAAGTGCGCGCTTCCATACCCAGGTCGGGCAGCACCTCGTCCACGATGAAACGGTAGAGCGGGGTCGACACTTCCATGTCGCTTTCGGGAATGCAGACGTGGGAGGTTGGTTGCGTGTGAGTGCCCGGAGTCATGCTGAATTACCTGTCATGTACACGTGAGATGCGAGGGGGCGGCAAGCTTATCGAAAGCGCCTGCCTGGAGAAAGGCAGGCGCGCTCGCGAAACGCGCTAAGGAGGCCGAAAAACGACGCTTTCGGGCCATGTGAAGCCATCGGGACGATCATCGATGCGAGACGAATTCGCGCCCGAAGATCTCCCGCGCGACAACGGATTTCATGATCTCAGGTGTACCGTCTCCGATCTCCAGCCCCATGGCATCACGCAGGCGTTGGGCATGGGGCAGGCTGTTGTCGTAACCCATCCAGCCGTTCAGGACGATACAGGCGTGGATTGCTTCGGCTGCGGCCTTCGGCCCGAGCCATTTGGCCATAGCGCCCGCGTGCGTGTGGTTCATGCCGCGGTCGGCGCGCCACAGCGTCTGGTAGGAGAGCAGACGCGCGCACTCGAGCTGGGTGCTGTGCTCGGCGACCTGGAAGGCGTAGCCCTGACGCGTGGCCAGCGGTTTGCCGAAGGTATGACGCTGGCGGGCGAATTCGACCGTTTCATCGAGAGACTGCTGGGCCGCGCCGATGCAGCTGAGTGCGATCAGCGCACGGTTGAAGTCGAAGGCCTGCATGGCCTGGACAAATCCTTTACCGCTCTCGCCCAGCTGGTGATCGAGCGGCACGCGCACTTCGTCGAGGAAGATGGAGCCGCGCTGCGCAAATTTACCGCCCATGGCGTCGTAGACCTTCACCGTCACACCCGGAGCGTCCATCGGGACCAGGACGGCGCCGAGGTCAGCACTGCCGCCGGCTTTCCCCATACGCACGAAAGCGATGGTGTAGTCGGCGAAACCAGCGAAGGTACTCGATGCTTTCTCACCCGAAATGACCCAATGCTCGCCATCGCGGACTGCCCGGGTGCCAATGGCCGCGGCGTCTGAGCCAGCGCCGGGTTCGGTCAGTGCAAAGCCGACCACCGCATCACCTCTGGCGATGCGCGGCAGCATGCTCGACTTCAGGGCTTCGCTCGCATGGCCGCCGATCAGTTCGGCCGCGATGGCGCCGAGCTGTATATAAAAGGTCATATTCTGGTCGCCGCGTGCGATCTCCTCTGCGGCAATCCCGGCCATGACGTAGCTCGCGCCGAGTCCACCATAGGCTTCCGGTATGCGCAGGCCGGTCAATCCGAGCTCGGCCAGTTCGTGTGTCCACGCGCGCGTGGGTTTACGTCCCTGTTCCCATTCGGCATACATAGGCAGCAGGCGCTCCAGCGCAAAGCGTCGCGTGGCCTGCTGGAATTCCTGTTCGGTATCGTCGAAAGCAAAATTCATGGTGCTGTTGTCTCTGTCTGAATCAGGGGTCGGCAGCCGGCGTCACCTCTTCGTCAGCGTCCCGTGAAGCGGGGCGCGCGTTTTTCGAGGAAGGCGCGCAGTCCCTCATGGCCGTCCTCGGTCACGAACAGGCCAGCGACGGCCTGCCGCTCGGCGGCGATCCCGTCCTGCAGGCCGTACAGCGCGGCGCCGTTGGCGAGCTGTTTAGCCGCGCGCAGTCCGAGCGGCGGGAGCGCCGCCAGTCGATCGGCCATACCGGCCGCTTCAGCGAGCAGCTCTGTTTCAGCGATCACCCGGTTGATCAGGCCATGTGCAGCGGCGACCTCGGCGCTGATCGGGTCGCCCAGGTAGATGAGCTCTTTCGCGATTGCCGGCGGCAGCATGCGGGCCAGGCGCTGAGTGCCGCCCGCTCCTGGGAGCAGGCCGATTTTGATTTCCGGCACACCGATCGAGGATTCCGGCGTCATCAAGCGCAGGTCGCAGGCCAGCGCAATCTCGCAGCCGCCACCATAGGCCACCCCGTTGATAGCGGCGATCACGGGTACCTTCAGCGCCTCGATGGCGTTGGTCATGCGCTGAATCGCGGCGATGAAATCGAGCGCGTCAGCCGCGCTTTCGATGGTATCAAGGACGGTGATGTCGGCGCCGGCGCAGAAGGCGCGGCCATTACCGGTCAGCACAACCGCACGCAGCCCGGATTCATCGTCGAGCCGTTGGCAGAGGCCGGTCAGGTCCGCGATCATCAGACGGTTGATCGCGTTCAGCCGGTCCGGTCGGTTGAGTCGAATGGTGGCGACGCCGTGGTCGAGCGTAAAGTCCAGGGTGTCGTACATGAGTGCGGTCCTTCTGTGAGCAGGCATCGCCATTATCGATGATCGCAGCCGCTACGCTGCCGCAGCAGGTCGGCGCACGTGGCGTCCGGCGGGCGCTTGACCGACAATCGCGCAGCGAGCGGATCGCGCCCGGCACCGGCAGACGCTCGCGAATTTCATGAACGCATGAGGAAACCGATCTGTGAGCACACTAGATACCCAGGATCTCGGCGTGAGTCTGAACGCCCACGTCGCCACGGTTGAGATCCAGCGCCCCCCGCACAATTTTTTTGACATCGATCTCATCGGACAGATCGCTGAAGTGTACGAGCAGCTGGACGACGAGGCCGACTGCAGAGCTATCGTGCTTTGCGCGCAGGGCAAGAATTTCTGCGCCGGCGCGAATTTCGGCGCCAGCGATGCGGGCAACGCCAAGGACAGCTCTGCCGGCGCGCTGTCCAATGAACTCTATCGCCAGGCCGTGCGCATTTTCCGTTGCCGCAAGCCGGTGGTGGCGGCAGTACAGGGGGCGGCGATCGGCGGCGGCCTCGGGCTTGCGGTCTCAGCTGACTTCCGGGTGACCTGCCCTGAAGGTCGCTTCAGCGCCAATTTCACTCGTCTCGGGTTCCACCCGGGGTTCGGTCTGACCGTGACCCTGCCGGAGCTGCTCGGCCGGCAGAAGGCGGCCCTGCTGTGTCTTACCAGCCGACGCCTGAACGGCGAGCAGGCGGTGGAATGGGGCCTGGCCGACGTCTGCGTTCCGCTGGAAGAAGTGCGTCAGGCGGCGACCGAGCTGGCGGCTGAAATTGCTGGCTGCGCACCGCTGGCGGTGATGTCGACCCGCACGACCCTGCGTCTGGGAATGGCTGATCGTATTGCTATGCAGACCGATCATGAGCTGGCAGAGCAGAACTGGCTGCGCGGTACGGAAGACTGGAAGGAAGGCATCGCCGCGACGGCGGATCGCCGGGAGCCACGTTTCACCGGACGGTGAGCGCGCAACTTTGCTGACCGCTGCACAGACTAGCGTTGCTGCGGGCGGCGGCAGGTCGTGATCGATGAAAGACTGGGGAGGACAGGATGGCAGGTGAATTTGACGTAGCCAGACGCTGTATCGCGGAGGCCATGCAGCAGGCTGAAGAGGATCAGGCGATGAGCGTACCGACCATGGGCGACGCTTTACTGCACACTTTGCTCACGGCAATGCTCAAGACGCGGACGCGGAAAGATCTCGCAAGCCTGATTGATTTCCAGCTTGATTCCGCGGGCGAAGATGAGTTTGTGGTGACGCGCGGCAGCTGACAGCGGGCGCAATCAGACAGGAGCGAGAGCATGCGGATCGGAATCATGTTGGGCGCGGATCGGGCGGCAGCAACCGTCGAAGGAGTTGCCTCGATGGCGGTGCGCGCGGAAAAAGCCGGCCTCGACAGCGTGTGGATGGCGCATATCCGGACCCTGGATGCGATTTCCGCGTTGACCGTAGCAGCGACGCGTACCAAGCGGATTGAACTCGGGCCTGCGGTCACCCCGATTTATCCGCGCCATCCTATGGCGCTGGCCCAGCAGGCTCTGACCGCGCAGCAGGTTGCCGGCGGACGCTTTACGCTTGGGGTCGGGGTTTCACATCGCGTCGTGGTCGAGAACATGCTGGGCATGTCTTACGCAAAGCCGGCCGAATATATGCGCGAGTATCTTGGCGCGCTGCTGCCTTTGCTGCAGGGGGAAGTGGTGCATTACGACAGCCCGCGCTTCACCGTCCATGGGCTGCAGCTCGACGTCAAGGGGGCGTCGGACGTACCCGTCATCCTGGCGGCGCTGGGGCCCGTCATGCTGACGCTGGCGGGCGCACACACCCGGGGCACGACGACCTGGATGGTGGGCCCCGTGACCCTTGAGAACCACATCGCGCCGCGCCTCAATGCGGCGGCCAGCGCCGCAGGGCGGCCCGTCCCGCGGATTCTGGCGGGTTTCCCGATTGTTCTCACTGCCCGTGCCGACGAAGCTCGGCAGCAGATCGCTCGAAATCTCGAGATCTATGGCCAGCTGCCGAGCTACCGCGCGATGCTGGACCGCGAGGGCCTGGCTGGTCCTGGCGATCTGGCTCTGGTGGGCGATGAAAAAACGCTGCGTGCCGAGCTGCAGCGGATTGCCGCAGCGGGGGTCACGGATTTCAAAGCCGCGATAATGGCGACCGATGCAGGCGCGTTCGATCGCACCTTCGACTTCGTGGCTTCGCTGGTCGGTCAGGTGTGAGGCGAGCAGCTCAGAACTGGTAGATCACGCTGAAGATGGTCTCGTGTCGGCTCTGGCTGGTGTCGTGACCCCAGACGTCGCCCAGGCCCCAGGGCCCGGGGTCGTTGTCGTTGATCTCCCAGTACAGATCCTGCTGTAAGCGCAGCACGATGTGGTTGGAGTAGAGATACTCCAGCTGAAAACGGTTGTAGGCGCCGGTCGAGCGTGGGTCGATGGCGAACACGAAAGTCGGCTTGATCAATCCAGCCGGGCCATAAGCGGTCGACGCGGCGAAGGTCAGCACGAACTCATTCTGGTCAATTTCGTCGGTCGTCTCGCTGATGTAGCGGCCGGGAACATCCTGACCGTTGAGCCGCGCCTGCCACACGCCGGGAACGCCGCGATACCAGCTGCTGTAGTCGATCCAGCGTCGCCAGAAGATCTGCGACGAAAGGAAGAAGGTGCGCGTCTTGTTCAGCAGCGGGATCCAGGTGGGCCGGTCAATGGCAAGCATCACGACCGTCCTGCGTGCTTCGTCGTACTGATCGCCGTTGCGGTCTACAGAAGTTGGAGCGTCGGCTGCGACCTTCACCGGGACACCGGTTGTGAACGTGGTTTCGAGGCGGAACACTGCCTGCGTGTAGCGTTCCTCGGAGTAGTTAGCGGTCAGTCCGAGGACGTGGGAGCGCGGATTAACCAGGTCGATGACGGCGTTATAGGTGTCGCCTGCGGTCCAGGACAGGTCATTGCGATTGCGCACGCCGGTATCGGCGGAGAACCCGTAAAAATAATTCAGGCTGAAGTCGATGTTGCCCCAGATGGCCTTAAAGCGCGCGCCACCCTGGCCGTTTTCCAGCTGGCGCCCCGGAGAGCGATCGCGCGCAATGACGTTCAGGTTGTAGAGCTGGTTATCGATAATCACCGAGTTGGCTGATTCGTTCAGCCCCACGCCGGTAAATGCCCAGGGTCGCCTTGGATCGGTAGCCACCTTGTTCCGTTTGAAGTCGGCCGGTATGTAGACCGCTTCCACAAAAGATTCCTCGAATGGTCCGATCTTGCCGATGTCATAGATCCCGCGGGCCATCCACAGCGGGATACGGATGTCTTCCCACGACTCGCGAGCCCAATGCCAGCTGAGATCGAGCGGGTTGATGACGTCGAGCGCGCGGAAATTGTCGGTCTCACCCCACACCACCTGCTGACGTCCCAGACGCAATGAAAACGGCGGCAGCAGAAGGTCGACGAAGGCTTCCCGCAGCTTGTACTCGTAGCCGATATTTTTCTTTGACTCGCCTTTATAGGCGTCGTCATACGATGAACGAACGTCGTAAATGCTGTCGTAGACGCCCCGACCAATGAGGGTGAGAGTCGCTTCTTCGAGTGGCCCCGCGTCGTAGCGATTGAACAGCTCACCACGACGCGCAAAGTTGTACTTGCCTTCGAGCTGGGCGGTGTTGCGCTGCATGATGAACTCGGAGGATTCAAACTTCGGCGTGCGCAGGATGTTCTGCGCCTGAACGAAGCCTTCCAGCTCGATGTCACTGCCGATGGTGATGATGGCCTGACCGGCAGGCGGCAGCACTAAAGTGAACGCGCCCAGCGCACAGGCCAGGGTATGTGCGTATGGAAGTCTCATGAAAGCCAGTCCTTTCTTGTCTGCGCGGCGCAGACCGCCGCGTTAGTTCCGTTAAGCCGGGCTGAGTGACCCGGACAGTCTCAGCGGCGGCCGCTCACCATGTTGCGCAGTGAGTAGAACTGACGCGCGTGGGCAGCTTCGAAATCGCGCTTATGCACGTAGCAGTGGGTTGTGGTCGCGTGCGGCTTCTTGGCGTTGATGTCCGTCTCGCCGAGATGCAGGAAGACAAAGTGGCCGACGTTTTCTGACATGTCGTGTTCGACGTAGGGCGCGTTCTGTGCGGGCTCGTCGGCGTAACTTTCTGAATATTTGAGGTAGTGCTGGCTCATGCGCAGCAGCTGATCGTCATCTGCATCATAGGCAAACATCCAGTGCGTCCAGAAGGTTTCCGCGTCGATAAACACCACGCGGTGGCTGTAGGGATGATTGTCCGCCTTGGGCTCGATCAGCACGACGTGCGTATCGCGCACCTCCCAGCGCGTCTTGTGCGGAACCCACAGGTGCGGCCCACCGAACTCTGGGTTGTCCGCAATGTTGATGGTCGCGAGCAGCTTGCGTTTGCCGAGGTAGCGCCAGTTGTTTTCGAAGACTTTGCCGCCGAAGCCATTCAGATCCTCGCGGATCATGTCCATGCCCATCAGCTCGCTGGTGCGCTCCGATGCGAGCGTGCGGCGGGGTTTCCGCTGGGCAGGCATGTAAAGCCAGCCGGAATTTTCGCGGTAATGATCGACATAGCTGATAGACATGTCTTTCGCGCCGGCCATATCGCGCGGCGAGCGAAACTCCATGATGCGTTTGTTCTGTACTTCTTCGTAACCCGGGACAAGACAATGTTCCCCGCGCGCGTAGGTCGAGGACACCGAGGTGTATTCCATGGTGCGGTCGAGCTTGCCGTTTTCACCGCGCAGCCATGTCACCATGGGCATGTCGTAGTCGTTGTCGCCAGGGCGCCAGAGCATGTTCCAGACAACCTTCTGGCCAGCCATGGGGTCATCCTGAGCGATGTCAGGGTACGGAAAACCGCCGCCTTTGAAGTTGATCAGCACACCCTGATCGTCAAGGTGATAGTCGCTGGGGACGTTCTGGCCCCAATGTGGCGGCGCGGGGTAATCGCCTGTGGCCGCGACCTCCATGTCCATGCCGTCAAAGATGTAGTACTCCCAGGCGGAGTGCGGAATGAGTGATTCCAGGTAAGTGTTCTTGTCGGCGAGCGTCAGATGGGTCCCTGCCGCGGGCAGTTGTGCGGGCTCGGTGTCAATCCAATCGAGCAGCGCCTGGTAGCTCTGGTCGCCGTTGGCCCAGGCGGGAATCGGCGCCAGGGCGCAGCTGAGCAGGAGAGTCAGCAGCGGTCGAGAAAGGCGACGCAGTCGCTTGATCAGTGCGTTTGGTCTTTGCATGGCGGGAACTCTTCGTCTCTAAACGCGGGGGTGCACTTATTCTTTTAAGGCATATCCTTATCCGGCCGCGGAATATACCTCAGGCAGCTGGTGGAGGTAACGCAGCGCCGTCCTTTGGCGCCGCATCAGAGAGCAAGGTCGCCCTTGAACAGGCGCTGCGCAATGGTGCGGTTGAGGATTTCATTGGTGCCGTCTGCGATGTTGATGATCCGCAGAATGTGCCAGGCGTCCGTCAGGCCGAGTTCATTGGTGAATCCCATGGCTCCGTGGACCTGAATAGCCCGGTCAACGGCTTGAAATCCTCTCTGCACGGAGTAAGCCTTGGTCATGCTGAGCTCTTTGATAGCCGCTTCGCCGTGGTCGAGCAGGGTTGCGGAGTTGATTCCCATCAGGTGCGCAGCGTGCAGCTCGGTGGCGCTTTCGGCCAGCGGGAAGCTGACTGCCTGGTAGTTCGCGATGGCCTCGCCGAAGGCCTCGCGTGTCTGTGCGTAGTCAAGCGCCTGCTCTAACGCCCAGCGTCCGTAACCCACTGCCCTGGCCGAGTTATAAACCCGGCCGAGTGAAACCCCGTAAAGCGCTGCCTGAAAGCCCTGGTCGAGTTCGCCGACCAGCTGCCATGGCTCGACCGGCAGGTCGTCAAACGCGAGTTCGGCTTCATCGCCGCCTGCGTGTCCGAACAGGCGGATGATGCGCTGCACCTGGAAACCAGGGGCGTCGGTCGGAACAATGAACGCGCTGATCCCACCCCGTTTCGAGGCGGCCTTGTCAGCGTCGGTGACGGCAAAGATGACGCAGTAGTCTGCAGTCGGTGAATTGGTCGTCCAGATCTTGCGGCCCGAAATGCGCCAGCCGTTGCCGTCTCTCACGGCCCGCGTTTTGATCATGCTGGCATCAGAGCCGGCGTTTGGTTCAGAGAGGCCGAAACACATGGACTGCGACCCGTCCATCAGACCGGGCAGGACCCGGGTCTGTGCCTCAGGGGTCATTTTTTCGAGCAGACGGCTCGGTCCGAAGGCCCAATGGGACAGGGCGTAAAGCTGCAGCCAGTTGCGCGGCCCATAGGTATGGAACATTGCTTCCCAGGCAACGTAATACGCCAGATGCCCGAGCCCGCCGCCGCCGAGTGCCTCCGGCACACACATCTGGAAATAGCCCGCTGCTGCGGCGGCCATGCGGACTTCGCGGATCAGCTCGAGGGCTTCATCGGAGTATCGGCCGTCCTCCCTGTGCAGGCGTCGTGGTTCTTCCAGCAGCCCCCGATGCTGCACGTGGCGCGGCACTACCTCGCGAGCGACAAAACTGAGAATGCCGTCACGGGCGCTGCGAACGTCTTCGGGCAGGGGCGTGGCAATCATGGTCGAAACTCCAGGGAAACCGTGGCGCGTCAGGATACTCCCCGGGCAAACGGCGCGCTGTCGTCGGGGTTGAGCAGGCCGCACTGATAGCGTGTTGGAACTGGCAGTGAGGCGTCAGTGGGGAGAGTCTGAGTCAGGAAAGAGGATTCGACAGGCGCCGCGTAAGGCGCCAGGTTTGCCGGGCGCTCAGTCAGGCGTTACCACGCGAAGCGATACTTCGAACCAGAACAGGCTGCCTTTTCCGGGAGTGGATTCTGCGCCGATGCGACCGCCCATGGCCTCGATATTCCGCTTCGCGATCGCGAGCCCGAGGCCTACGCCATCCTTTCTCCGCGTCGTTACCTCGCCGGCCTGGCGGAACGGCTGGAAGAGCATTTCCGCATCGTCAGCGTTGAAGCCAGGACCACTGTCCTCCACCTCAAAGCGCAGCGTTTCGCGGGAATCACCGCCGTCGAGACGGCGGCAGCGAATGACAATGAGACCCTCATCAGTGAACTTGACGGCGTTCACGACCAGGTTGGAGAGGACGGCGAACAGTCGGGTGTCGTCTGCCAGCAGTCCAGAGGGCAGCTCATCGATGTCGTGCCGCAGGGTTACTGCCTTGCCTGCCAGCATCGAAGCAACCAGCTGCTCCGCCCGCTTAATCAGATCGGCAGGGTCCACAGGTTCCTCAACCAGCGAGATAGCGTCTGATTCATCACGTGAATAAGACAGCAGCCGGCTGATCATCCGCTGCAGCTGGGTGCCGGACTCCAGCAGGATGTCGGTCAGCTTCGTTTGTTGTGCATCCAGCTTCGAGTTGCGCAGCATCTGGGTCAAGCCGAGCACACCGTTCAACGGCGTATTGAGCTCGTGGCTCAGGGTGGCGAGGAAAGCCATCTTGGCCTGGTCGGCTTTTTCCGCACGCTTCAGCGCCTCCGCCATGTCGTGTGTGCGGGCCTTAACCGCAGCCGCGAGTTCCGCTCCCCGTTCTTTCAGGACTTCCTGTTCAGAGCGCACGCGATGGACATTAATCTGAGCACCCACAAGCCATTCAGGAGCACCATCAGGGGTACGGGTAGCGAGCGCTCCGCGGATGTTTGACCATACCCAATGGCCCTGCGCGTGGCGCAGGCGCACCTCGACGTCGAGCTTGGAACACTGCCCGGACGCGTGGGCCTCGGCTGCAGCGGTCAGAAGGCCGACATCGTCTTCGTGGCAAAGAGCGCGGAAGCGATCAGGCGTAAAGGGAGAGAGTTCGGCCAGCGTGTAACCCAGGGAAGCCGCCCATCCGGGGCTGATCACGGTTTCGTCGGTCTGCAGATTCCATTCCCACAATCCGACTGCCGCTGAGCCAAGTATTCCGGCATGCTTGGCCCGTTCCCGTTCAAGCTCTGCCTGACCCGCGATAATTCGAGCGCTGGCATCGTCCAGGGCTCGCACTCTCAGCCGAGATTGCAATTCGCCGGAGACCAAATCCGCCAGACAGGCAAGTCCCTCTTTTGTGGCCGGCGTCAGAACCCGTGGCCGCCGGTCAATGACGCAGAGCGTGCCGATGTTGAAACGTTCAGGGTGCCCCACTGACAGGGGAAAGCCCAGGTAGTAGCGGATACGCGGCTCGCCGGTGACAAGGGGATTCGTTCGAAAACGAGAATCCTTCAGCGTGTCCTGCACTTCGAACATCCGCTCGGTCAGAATGGCGTGGGCACAGAACGCTTGGTCGCGGGGTGTTTCGCAGACATCGCCGAGACCGTATTGGCTCTTGAACCACTGTTTGTTTCGTGTGACCAGGGACAGTATGGCAATTGGCGCTCGAGCCAGTTCAGCGGCAATCCGCGTGATGCCGTCGAAGATCGCCTCTGTGTCGCTGTAGAGGATGTCGAGGTCGTCGAGTACGGTCAGACGGGCGTCTTCGAAGGACGGCAGGGGGGCTTCTGCCCAGCCGCCGGCTGTCCACCCAAATGACGGATCTGGCTGCACCATGACTGCCTCGCTTTAAAGGTTGAAATCGATAGGCGATCCCGACCGGGAAGTCAGCGGATTCGCTTCACTAAACTTTAGCTTATTACGGGCCAAGTCACACGCAACAGAATAGACCACGGTTGTCGCTCGGGGGCCTCATGCGTCCGGTCTGACGGACCCATATTCGGCAGGCGCGCCGTGGTTGCCTGGTGCGCTCGTGGCGGAGCGCGCATCAAGGCCTGGGCTCAGAAAGTGCCTGCGAGCTGAGGCTGCCGCTATCGGCCGCTGGTCAGATTAGAGACATTGAACCTGCGCCGGATCTGGGAGGCTTTCATGGTCGGCACGCGGGTGGGGTCTTCGGCGCGCGAGATAGTTGCCGTGTCCGCGATCCGGTCGATGGCAATGGTCCCGGTCCAGCGCGGGACCGAGGTCTCGAGAGCCCCTTCCGGATCGCTTGCCGGCTCGGGCATATGGTAGAGCGGGCTCAGAATGCGCCACATCTGCAGGTCGCGATTGAATGCAAGGGCGACGGTCACGTTCCAGGTCTGGGCGTCGATGAAAAGGATCTTGCTGGCATAGGGATGGCCGGCCCATTTCGGGACGATCTCCACCGCGTGCGTGTCGCGCAGCTGCCAGCGGTCGTCTGGTACCCGGCTTTGCGGCCCGAAGAATTCGACCAGCGGTCCCCCCGCGTCGATCACGGCGAGCACTCGCCGTTGACCCAGATAGCGCCAGGTATAGTCGAGCACCTGCCCGGAAAAGCCCTCGAAATCATCCATGGTCAGGTCGGCCCCCATGAAGCGATCGGCGCGCTCTTCGGCTGACAGGCGTCGTACCCGCCGCTCGCCGGGCAGGTAGGAGTTGACCTGATCAGGCTCGGTCGGATCGAGCGCGCGTTCAAGCACGAACTGGGTGCCTTTCACATCAAAGGGCTCGAGAAATTCCATGTAGTCCTTGAACAGGTACTGGTCGGAGCCTTCCACATCCACGCGGTAGTGGTCGCTCGGGAGCATGGCCAGGTGTGAGAGGTACACGCGGTGGTAGTTCTGCGTGACGAAGCGTTCAAGATGACCGCCTCCGCGCAGGCCAGGGCGCCCCGGACTGGAACCCGCGGCCGGACGCAGGTAGTTCATGCTCAGTTCCTTGAGCTGCCAGCCGTAGTACTGCCAGCGGTGAATGAAGTTCCAGGCGACCTGGTAGCCCGCGTCTTCGGCGCTGAGGTTGGCGAAGCCCGCCGGGTCAAAGGGGCGCCCCGCCTGGTAATGTTCGAGCCTGCCGTCCGCACCGAGCTGCGCCTCGCCGACATGCCGTGCGGTCGCTTCCTGGTAGACCGGATGAGGAAAGAAATCGAGCCGCGGGTCGATCGTCAGGCGCACACCGGCAAAACGGAATTCCTCGGCATAGCCGGGCGGCAGAAACTGCGCGATCGCAGCGTCGTCTTCGCCGAGCACGCTGCCCGGCGCCGGCGCGTCGAAAGCGGGTCCGGCCGCGATCCAGTCAAGCACGGCTGTGCGGTCGGCCCCCCCGGCATAGAGCGGAGCGATGCCTGCGAAGGCATGCAGCATGAGAATGAAGGGGATGGTTTTCACGGATGTCGATTCCTTTGCGTCCGTCAGCGACAGCTTGCCTGCGATTGGGATTGTAGCGCGCGGCAACAACCGCAGGCCGAACGTCGAGGCATGAGCCGGCTGCTAGACTTGACGTTCTGAACTCCGCGCGGGATAGATGCAGACCATGCTCAAGCTGTCCGTAGACGAGGTGCTGACCACCACGCGCGCAGTGCGCAGGCGGCTCGATTTCGATCGTCCTGTGAGCTTCGAGCTGGTGCGTGAATGCCTCGCGCTTGCGGTGCAGGCGCCGACCGGTTCGCTGGGGCACCAGTGGCAGTTTGTGCTGGTTGAAGACCCGGGCACCCGGCAGGCGCTGGCGGATCTGTACCGTCGGGCCTGGGGACCCTACATCGAGCAGCCCTGGTCCATCGCTAATCTGCACCGTGACGACGCGCGCATGGCGGACGTGGCGGCGCGCGCGACCGCATCGGCCGAGTACCTGGTCGAACGGATGCAGGACGCGCCCTGGCTGCTGGTCCCGCTATTGCCCGGACGACATGAAGACGCGCCCACCGAGGTCCTAGCCGCGCTGTACGGCTCGATTCTGCCTGCCGTTTGGAGTTTCATGCTGGCCGCGCGGGAACGTGGACTCGGGACCTGCTGGACCACCGGCCATCTCATGTTCGAACGCGAAGCCGCCGAAATCCTGGAAGTACCCTATGCGCAGTTCACCCAGGTGGCGCTGGTGCCTATCGCCTATACCCTGGGAACGGATTTCCGCCCGGCGCCGCGCAAGGATCTCGATCAGTTCATTCACCGTGATCGCTGGTCCGCGCCGGCTGCTGACGTCTGACGCGTCATATCGCTGATTATTTAAGGGAGAGCACGCATGATTCGACTGGAGTTTGCCCTCAGGCGTAAGCCCGGGATGTCACGAACGGAGTTTCAGCAGTACTGGCGCGAGGTCCACGGCCCGCTGGTCGCGAGCCACTCAACGCACCTCGGAATCCAGCGCTATGTGCAGCTGCATACCCTTGACGATCCAATCAACGACGCGCTGGCCGAGGCCCGTGGCGGCATGGAAGAGCCCTATGACGGGGTCGCCGAGCTGTGGTGGGAAAATCTGGAGGCGCTCGAGGCCGGTGCAACCGAGGCTGGTCGCGCGGCGGGTGCGGAACTCCTCGCCGACGAGAAGAACTTCATTGACCTGCCCCGCTCGCCGCTGTGGATGGCCTACGAGTATCCACAGGTGAATCCGAGCGAGGAGATGGTGGCGCGCGAGCACAGTCCTCTCATCAAGCTGTTCTTCTGTCTGCGGCAGCTGCCCGGACGCACGCTGGACGACACTCAGCTCTACTGGCGGACCAACCACGGCCCGCGGATCCGCGGGGTCTCAACCGCCATGCGCATGCGGCGCTATCTACAGGTGCACTACACCGCCCATCCTCTCGAAGAGGCGCTGCGCGCCGCGCGCGGGACCGAGACCGAACCTTATTACGGTCACGCCGAGGCCTGGTTCCGTCGTTCAGATCTGCTCGACATGGAGCGCTGGCCGGAAGCCGCGCGGGCAATGGAGCTCGCGGTTGAGGACGAGGCCAAGTTCATCGATTTCAAGCGCTCAGCCATGTGGGTCGGTAAAGAGAAGGTTTTTATCGACCGGCGCTGAGCCAGGAATCTCGCGCGGTTCCCGCGTCAGTCGACGGCGCGGGGGCGGCGTCTGCCTTACTGCTCCAGGATCGCCACCGCCCGAGTCCATCCCGCGGAGGCGCCGCGGATTTTGACCGGGAAGCAGCTGATCATGAAGCCGTCTGCCGGCAGCGCTTCGAGGTTGTGCAGCTTTTCGAGGTGGCAGTAGCCGATCTCACGGCCAGCCTTGTGTCCTTCCCAGATCAGGCTCGCATCGCGGGTCTCCGCGAACTTGTCTTTAGTGTGCACAAAAGGTGCATCCCAGCTCCAGCCATCGGTCCCGGTCAGGCGGACACCTCGCTCGAGCAGGTACATGGTTGCGTCATGCCCCATGCCGCAACCCGTTGAAACGTAGTCCGGCTGACCGTAGCAGCCGCCCGCCCGCGTATTGACCACCACGATCTCAAGCGGCTGCAGTTCATGGCCGATGCGCGCAAGCTCGGCCTCCACGTCGTCTGCGGTGACCACATAGCCGTCGTCGAAATGGCGGAAATCGAGCTTCAGCCCGGGCTGCAGGCACCAGTCGAGCGGCACTTCGTCGATGGTGATCGCACGCTCACCTCGGTTCATGGTCGAGTGAAAGTGATACGGCGCGTCGAGATGGGTGCCGTTGTGGGTATTGAGGCGGATGTTCTCCAGCGCCCACGCCTCGCCGTCCGGCAGCTGATCCTGGGTCAGGCCCGGGAAAAAACTCAGCATGTACTCCACGGAATCCTGATGAGTGACGTAATCGATGTGTGGACCGAATCCCGGCGGATCCGCAACCACGTCGTTTTCGAGATGCATGGAAATATCGATCAGGGTCCGCGCCATGATGGCTCTCCTGTTGCTGGGCCGGGCCCTAGTATAAGGAGCCCAGGGCGCGGCGTAAGCGATGGCTTGTGCTAAGTTCCGACGTCGCATTCTGACCTCGTTCAACAGCCTTGGAAGTGAGTAACCCCATGCGAGATTCGACCCCGATCCTGATCGGTAGCGGCCAGACCGTTGACCGTGACCCGCCCCAGCCGGGACGCAGCCTGTCGCCGGCAGACATGGCCGCTGAGGCCGCGCGGCGCGCGCTCGAACACACCGGCTGTGCGGCTGCGCTGCGTGAACATGTCGACGTTCTGGCTGTCGCGCGACTGTTTGAGCACTCGGTGAAGGACACCGTGATGTGGCCGAATCCGTTCGGCTGCTCGAACAACATGCCCTGGTCGGTTGCCCGACGACTTGCGCTGCAGCCACGGCGGGCAATCTATGCCGAGGTCGGCGGCGAAACGCCGCAGCGCCTGGTCAACCAGATGGCGGAATCTATCCACGCCGGCGAAACCCGGGTCGCGGTGCTCACCGGCGCAGAAGTACTGGCCACAATCCGTAACGCGGGGCGCGCCGGGATCAGCTTTGACTGGCGCGAAGAAGTCGAGGGTGAATTCGAGGACCTGTGGCCGGACGACCCGATGACCACGGTGTACGAAACACGACACGGGGTGACTTTCCCGATCCAGGTCTACTGCCTGTTTGAACAGGTGCTGAGAGACGAGCTCGGCCTCAGCCAGGCGGCCTATCGGGAGCGCCTTGGCCGGGTTTTCGCGCCGTTCAGCGAGGTGGCCGCCGCCAACCCTTACGCACAGTTCCCGACTGCCCGGTCAGCCGAGTTTCTGGCCACGCCCTCTGCGCAGAACTTCCAGCTGTGCGAGCCCTATAACAAGTGGATGGTGGCGCAGGACGCGGTGAATCAGGGTGCCGCGGTGGTGATGACCTCGGTCGGCCTGGCGCGGGAGCTCGGGGTCCCCGAGAGTCAATGGGTCTTTCTGCGGTCCTATGCCGATGTGGACGACCTGCCGATCAGCATGCGACCGCGACTGGCTGCTTCGCACGCGCAGGGCCTCGCATTGCAGCGCGCGCTATACGACAGCGGACTGGCGATCGACGACATCGCGCTGCTCGATTTCTACAGCTGCTTCCCGATTGCGGTGACCGGCGCCTGTGAGCATCTCGGCATCGACGCGGAGTCCGGTCGCGCGCTGACCCTGACCGGCGGACTGCCGTATTTCGGCGGTCCGGGCAATAACTACAGCCTGCACGCCATTGCGGAGGTGGTACAGCGCCTGCGCGGCCAGCGCGAGCAGCATGCGCTTGTTGCCGCTAACGGCGGCTATCTGTCGAAGCACTCGGTCGGCGTCTACAGCACTGCGCTTGAAGGCGACTGGCAACCGCGCTCGAGCGCGGCTGAACGCAAGGCTGCCAAGGCAGCCACTGATGTTGTCGTCGCGGAGGTCGCCGATGGCGCCGGGCGGATCGAAAGCTATGCCGCTTCCTATGCGCGCGGTGAGCCTGCGGGCGGCTATATCGTCGGCCGTCTCACGGCCGACGGCCGGCGGTTTCTTGCCCTGATGGAACCGGGCTCTGATGCGGCCCGGGCGCTGCTGTTTTCCGCTCGGCCCATCGGCACGCCCGTCAGGGTGCGCCACGCTGACGGTATGAATTATTTCGACGTCGCTGCCTGAGACAAAGGAGAAGCGCTATGACTATTCCCGCGCTGGGCGCGTTCGGCTTTGCCGAGGACTACCAGGCCGTTTATGACCTGGCGTATCGCTATGCGCGCGAAGAGCTCTACCCGCTGTGCGCGCGCATGGATAACGAGGACTGGTTCCCCGAGGAGGCGTTCCGCGCGCTTGGTGAACAGGGCCTGCTTGGAGTGACGGTGCCCACTGAATACGGCGGCGCGGGTCTCGATGTCCTCGCGCAGTGTTTCATCTGCGAGGCCGTGTCTTACTGGAACCACACCCTGTCGGCCGGCATGCTGGCCAGCGATAACCTGTGCCTGCACAACCTCGTGCGCAACGCTAACGCTGAGCAGAAGCGCAGCTATCTGCCCGGCTTCTGTGATGGGTCGGTGATTGGCGCGCTTGGCATGACCGAGCCTGGTGCCGGGTCCGATGCCCTCGGCAGCATGGCGACCACCGCGCGGCGCGAGGGTGATGACTATGTGCTGAACGGGCGCAAGCTGTTCATTACCAACGGTCCAGTGGCCGATGTCCTGCTGGTGTACGCCAAGACCGATCTCGAGAAAAAGCAGCACGGCATCTCGGCCTTCATTGTTGAAAAGGACTACCCGGGTTTCAGCGTCGCGCAGAAGCTCGACAAGATGGGCTGGCGCGGCAGTCCGACCGGCGAGCTGGTGTTTGATGAGTGCCGTGTGCCGGCGGGGAACCTCGTCGGCGAGGAAAACCGCGGCAACGTGGTGATGATGAGCGGGCTCGATATTGAGCGTGTAATCGGGGCCTTCTTCTCGCTGGGTATGGCGCAGCGCGCGTTTGACCTGGCGGTGGAGTACGCCACCCAGCGTAAGCAGTTCGGCCGTGCTATCGGTGAGTTCCAGATGATCCAGGCGCTGATCGCTGACATGTACACCGAGCTTGAGACCGTGCGCGCACTGACCTACCAGGTGGGCCGGGAGATCGTCGACCTGCCCGAGGGCGAGGGTGGGCGCGGCGCTGTGCACAAGCGCTCTGCCGCGGCGCTTCTGGCGTCAGGACGCGGCGCGATGCGGGTGCTCGATAACGCCGTGCAGATCCATGGCGGCATGGGCTTCATGCGCGAAACCGAGGTCAACCGCCTCTACCGCAGCGGTAAGGTGATGGAGATCGCGGCGGGAAGCAACCAGGTACGACAGATGATCATCGCCGGGGAGCTCTTAAAAGAGTACGCCGCCTGAGGGCGTCCGCCGCTCAGATGACTTTTTTCCACACCAGGGTGTGCACCGCCTTCTCGCCATCGTTGCCGCGCATGGGCGGCGTGCGCAGGGTCAGGGTGTCGCCGGCCAGTTCGAAATAGCGCAGCTGGTCCTGACCCGGCCAGTTCGGCACCCCGGCGCCAAGAACGTGGTGGGTGACCGTGCCGGCCGCAGCGTCGATTTCATAAGTGCCGAAGTATGCGGTGTAGCTCTGGAACGCGGCGCGGTACTCGGCATCGCCGACCTCACGCGGATCGCGCGAAGAGAACGGCCGACGGTCGTCACCCATGAGCTGTGCGGCCATATTGCCCGCGGCGTCGTAGTTGATGCGTCCGAGCACCTTCGCGCCCAGCGGAAAATCAGCGCGGCCGGAGGGTTTTTCCGAGTAGCTTTCGAGTAATTCCCAGGTGCCGACAAAATCGGCCGCGGCGGTATCCGTGGTCATGAGCAAAAATCCTGCGGTCTGTGATGAGCGCGCGATCCTGCGTATTCGCCGCAGCCTGCGCAAGCCGTTTGCGGGTCGCTGCCGTTTACCCGCAGGCGTGCAGTGCCGACAATGCGGTGATGTTAATCAAACGGGAAAGCGCATGCGTTTTTACCTTCTCTTCCTGCCTCTGTGTCTGCTCACCGTCAATCCGGTTCGCGCCGAGGCTGACCGTGAGCAGCTGAAGCAGGCATTCGACGGCGCCATGACCTGCGCTGCGATAGCGCAGCTGTGGGCGGAGCAGAAACCGCGTCCGGAGAAACAGCAGTGGGAGAACCGTTCTTACGCGTTCAGCATGTTTGCGCTGCAGTACTACACCCAGGCGACAGGTAAGCCTGTGACGATGAAAGAGCTTGGCGGCATGCTCACGGAATACTTCAACGCCATGCTGTCGTGGTCGATGCTCGACATGGAGCCCTATGAAACCGGTTGTCGGGAGAAATACGGGCTGATGGACCAGATGTGCGCTGAGAACGGTTGTCTGCACGCCGTTGACCAGGCCGGTCAGGTCGTACCCACCGAGCCGGCGGCTGTCGAATCGGAGGACGCGGCCCCGGAATCCCTGGGACCCGGGGCAGACCCCTAGGGCGAGAGCCTGATCCGCAGGGAGTCGATCACGCGGAAACGCGAGCGGTGCGGGCGGACTGCCGCTTCCTCCAGCTGAAAATCCGGAAAGCGCTGCAGCAGCTGAGTCAGCGCAATGCGCGCCTCGATACGGGCGACGGAGTTGCCGGCGCAGGTGTGGATCCCATGGGCGAAAGCCAGGTGACGGTTCGGCTCGCGCGACACGTCAAAGCGTTCGGGTTCGGAGAACTGGCTCGGGTCACGGTTGGCGGCAGCGATCCCCAGGTGCAGAAAAGTCCCGGCCGGGAACTCGACGCCACCGAAAGCGCAGGGAGCCGTCGCGCGTCGGTTGCCGATCTGCAGCGGGCTTTCGAAGCGCAGCATTTCCTCGACTGCAGTGCGGATCAGGGCCGGATTCTCAACCAGGCGCTGGCGCTCTTCGGGATAGCGCAGGAGCAGGTCGATACCGTTGGCGATGAGGCTTCCTGTGGTGTCGTGGCCGGCGTTCAGCATGAAGATTGAGTTGTGCAGAATCTCGATTTCGCTGAGCGTTTCCGCCGACGGGTCATGATCGGCCAGTTCACTGGCCTCGATCAGGGCCCATAGCACGTCCAGCCCCTCCGGCCCGGGCGGCTCGCGCCGTTTTCGCGCGATGAGTGCGCGCAGATACGCTTTGAAATCCTCGACCGCCTGGTTGCCATCCGCGAGCTGCGCCGGCGAGCGTACCGGTTCAAGCGCGCCGAGGATGGCGTTGGCCCAGGCTCTGAGCGGATCTCGCTCGCCATAAGGCACGCCGAGCAGCTCGCCGATCAGATTAAGCGGGACGACCAGGGCGAAATCCTGCACCACGTCGATGGTGCCGACCGTGGCCGCCTGGTCGAGCAGGCTGTTGACCATGCGTGCAATGCTGGCCTCCATCTGGCGCAGCACGCGAGCGGCGAAGAACGGTGCGAGCAGACGCCTGACGCGCGTGTGATAGGGCGGATCGTTGAACACGATCGACGTCGTGTGGTGCTCATAGAGCGGCGAGTCGCCGAAGCGCGGTTTGAAATCTATCCGCTTGTCAGAGCTGAACAGCACCGGATCGTTGAACACGCGGCGCAGGTCGTCGTAGCGCGTGAGCAGGACGGAGCCGTCGGGCTGCCGGCAGACCGGCGCGTGCGCCTGCAGGCAGGCGTAGTCCGGATAGGGATCGCGGGCGAAAGCGTGGTCGCTTTCGGCGAGGACAAAGCCGGGAGCGGTCTGCGGTGTCAGTCGCATGCCGAATTCAGGCGGGCGGGCTTTGTTCGATGCGCTGCTCAATAGCGCCGAACAGCGAGACGCCCGCGCTGTCGAAGGCTTCGATCCGGATCTGATCGCCGAAGCGCAGCCACGGAGTCTGCGCTGTGCCGGTGGACGTCTGCTCGTCGGTGCGCGCTTCGGCAATGCAGCCATGGCCGAGGGTCGGGTCCTGGTTGGAGATGGCGCCGGCGGCGATGATCGTGCCCGCACAAAGGCTGCGGGTGCGCGCAGCGTGCGCGATGAGCTGCGGATAGGTGAAGAACATGTCGGTGCCCGCATCCGGCGCGCCCAGCAGCTTGCCATTCACCCTGGTTTCGACCCGTGCGCTGAGCCGGGTGCCGTCCCAGCCGCGCAGCTCGTCCGGGCTTACGGCAAAAGGCGCAAAGCTGCTCGTCGGCTTGGCCTGCACGAAACCGAAGCCTTTCGGGATTTCGCTGCGGGTCAGGGCGCGTGCCGTGTAGTCGTTCATGAGCAGGAGCAGCTTGATATGTTTGCCGGCTGCTGCAGCGCTGATCCCCAGCGGCACGTCGTCAAGCACGACGGCAATCTCAGCTTCGTAATCGATTTCGAGATCTTCAGACGGCAGCCGCATCGGCTCGCCCGGCGCACAGAAGCCGTCCGAGACGCCCTGATACATCAGCGGCTCGGTGCGGTAGTTCGGCGGCATGTCCGCGCCGCGCGCGCGACGGGCTTTCTCCATGTGGTGCAGGTAGACCGAACCGTCGAGGAACTGGTAGCTGCGTGGCAGCGGGCAGGCCAGAGCGGCAGGGTCGAGCGGCTCACTGTTCTGTGCGGGGTCACGGTTCAGATCAGAGCAGGCTGCCTGCAGCTCCGGCGCCGCCTCGGACCAGCAGTCGAGAGCGGCCTGCAGCGTGGCAGCGATCTGCGGAACCGGACGCAGGCGGGTGCGGGTGCTGTCGACCACGACGAGGGTCCCGTCCCGACCACCCTGCTTGAGACTAGCGAGTATCATGCGGCGTCATTACCTCGGGCTATCAACGGATGCGGCGATGCTGCGCTGCACCTCTCGAAAGGACGCCGCATTATGACCGACGCTCGGATCGAAACCACCGTTATCGGCAGCTATCCCCAGCCGGCCTGGCTGGTGGACCAGGAACAGCTGCGCGCGCAGCTTGTGCCCCGCGTGCGCGCACCGCAGATCTGGCGGGTGGCGCCGGAATTTCTCGAGGAAGCGCAGAATGACGCCACCTTACTCGCCATCCGCGACCAGGAGCAGGCGGGTATCGATACCATCACCGACGGTGAGATGCGGCGCGAGAGTTACTCCAATCGTTTTGCCACCGCGCTCGACGGTCTTGATCTCGAGGATCCGTTCATCCGTGAAGCGCGTGGCTTTCGTATCCCGCTACCGCGGATCGTGTCTCCGTTGAAACGTCGCGGTCCGGTGGAAGTGGAGGACCTGATGTTCCTCAAGCGTCATGCCACGCGCCGCTGCAAAATCACCCTGCCGGGCCCGTTCACAATGAGCAAGCAGGCTTATGACGCGCACTATGGCGACCCGCAGGCGGTGGCAATGGCCTACGCGGATATCGTGAACGCGGAGGCGCGCGATCTTGAGCGCGCGGGCGCAGACGTGATCCAGCTCGATGAGCCCTGGCTGCGTGAGGATCCTGACGGTGCGAACCGTTACGGCGTGCAGGCGATCAACCGCGCTCTCGAGGGCCTCAAGGTGACCACGGCGGTGCACCTGTGTTTTGGCTACGGTTTCGTGGTGTCAGCCGACAAGCCCAAGGCCTATGCCTTCCTCGAGCAGCTTGCTGACTGCACGGTGGAGCAGATCTCAGTTGAAGCCGCGCAGCCGCATCTTGACCTCGGCGTGTTCAGCCAGATGGCGGACAAGACGATCGTGCTCGGCGTGGTGGATCTGTCGACCAACGAGGTTGAGTCCGAACAGACGCTGGCTACCCGCATCGAACGGGCGCTGCCTCATGTTGCGCCGGAGCGCCTGATCGCCGCGCCGGACTGCGGCATGAAATACCTCACACGGGAGGCGGCGTTTGGAAAGCTGCGCGCGCTTGTGCAGGCGGCGGCGCGGGTCAGTGCATCACTGTGACCCGGCGGGTACGGCATCTTCTGCCGTATCGAGATGCAGACAGTCCTCTTTCGCCGGATTGCACACGCGCATATAGGCCAGGTAGCCGAGCCAGAATTTTCGCGACTCCAGGTCGACCGGCGATTCCTTGCGCACGTCAAACGGCGCGACCCGCCAGGCTTTCTGCAGCAGGTAGAAGTTCTCCTCGCCGGCGATCGCGCGCAGCAGTGAAACCTCGCCGAGCCTGGAGCTGGTGTCGAGTCCGCACAGCGTCATCACCGCAAGCGTGGGGTATTTACCCACCCCGGCGAGCTGAATCGGCAGCGCATCGAAGGATTCGCAGCGGCGGCTGAGGTAGTCCACCGCGCGGGTCAGCATCAGGTCCGGGTTGGCGTCTCGCTCTTCCAGCATGATCTGCACGGTAAGCATTTCATGCCACAGGCCCTCGGTCTGTTCGGGCGGCACGTACTCCGTGGTTGAGAGATTGTCTTCCCGTTCTTCGTAGACCACCTCCCAGCCTTCTGGCTGGATGAACATCAGCTGCTCGCCGCGCGACGGGTCCTCAGCGCGGACGCCAACGTTCAGGGCAAGGGCCGCAATGGCCAGGATCTGTGCTGTTGTTCTCATCCCGGCATGACCTCCAGAGGGCAGCTGGCTCAGCTCGCGCTGGCCTCGAAATCGACCAGCTCGACGCCTTCGTCGACCTGCTCGCCGACTGCGTAGAAAAAATCTTTGACCACCCCGTCCGCAGGCGCGCAGATAGCGTGCTCCATCTTCATCGCTTCCAGCACGAGCAGCCGGTCTCCGCGTGACACCCGGGTTCCTGCGCTGACGACGAGCTCAATGACTTTACCTGGCATCGGCGCGAGCAGGCCGGCATCGCCGTCGTCTTCTCCGCCGGCATGGGCGGTGGGATCGACAAACTCGAACGCCCAGCGTCGGCCTTCGATGAACACACAGCGCTCGCTCCCCTGGGCCACGACATCCGCGCGGTGATGCGCGTCATCGATGAGCGCAGCCAGGCCTGCTGCGGTGCGGCTGGTCAGGGTGACGCGCGCCCTGTCATCGCCGAAGCTGATAACGAAGCGGTCGCCTGTGCCTGCCAC
This sequence comes from Gammaproteobacteria bacterium, assembly GCA_038116745.1. Lineage (GTDB taxonomy): Bacteria > Pseudomonadota > Gammaproteobacteria > JAYODW01. Next base: position 42,794 of record JAYODW010000004.1, on the reverse strand, counting down.
CCTGAGGCTCTGCTCGAGCTCGCCGGCGCGCAGGATGATGCAGCGCTCACCGTGTCCGTTCAGCCGCCAGTTGTCGTGCGCGTTCCAGGGCGAGCCTGCGCTGGCCTGGGAAGCGGGGAGCGCTTCAGCCAGCGCCGCGAGGATCCATGCCGCAGCAGGCGGCGTGGCCGGAGCAGGGAAGATGTGTTCCTGTTCGCGTTCGATCAACGCCGTGTCCAGATCCGCACTTGTAAACGCGGTGGAGGTCACCAGCCGAGCGAGAAAATCGAGATTGTTGGCCACGCCCGCGACCTGGAAATCGCCCAGCGCGCGGCGCATGCGCGCGAGCGCAGCGGGCCGGTCTTCGTCCCACACGATGAGCTTGGCGATCATCGGGTCGTAGTGCGGACTGATGGCGTCACCCTGCTCGACCCCGGTGTCGACGCGCACATTGGCCGATCGCGTCGGTGGTCGCAGGTGATGCAGTGTGCCCGTGGCAGGAAGGAAGCCGGCGTCGGGGTCTTCGGCATACAGCCGGGCTTCGAGGGCATGGCCGGAAAATCGGATCTCCGTCTGGGTCAAGGGCAGGGGTTCACCGTTCGCGACGCGGAGCTGCCATTCAACGAGGTCGAGCCCCGTAATCATTTCGGTTACCGGATGTTCCACCTGCAGGCGGGTATTCATCTCCATGAAATAGAAGCTGCCGTCCGGGTTGACGATGAATTCGACGGTACCGGCGCCGACATAGTTGACCGCACGTGCAGCATCCACTGCCGCCTGACCCATGGCGGCGCGACGCTCGGCCGTCATGCCGGGTGCGGGCGCTTCCTCCAGTACTTTCTGGTGGCGGCGCTGGACTGAACAGTCACGCTCGAACAGGTGGACGGCGTTGCCGTGCGTATCGGCGAACACCTGAACCTCGATATGGCGCGGCTGCAGCACATATTTTTCGACCAGCACGTGCTCGTCACCGAAAGCGGAGGCGGCCTCGCGCTGGCAGGATGCGAGCGCGTCGGCGAAATCCTCCGCCCGGTCGACGCGGCGCATGCCTTTGCCGCCACCGCCGGCGCTGGCCTTGATCAGCACCGGGAAGCCGATGCGTCCGGCTTCTGCAGCCAGATGCGCAGGATCCTGTTCGTCGCCGTGATAGCCCGGTGTCAGCGGCACGCCAGCGGCGCCCATCAGCGCTTTCGCAGCGGATTTGCTGCCCATAGCCTCGATCGCTTTCACCGGCGGACCGATGAAGGCGATCCCGGCTGCGGCACAGGCGGCGGCGAACCCGGCGTTTTCTGACAGGAAGCCATAGCCCGGGTGGATGGCCTCGGCGCCGGTGCGCTTTGCAGCGGCGAGAATCCTGTCGCCACAGAGATAGGATTCGCGTGCGGCTGCGGGACCGATCAGCACCGCTTCATCAGCCAGCCGTACATGTCGGGCGCCGGCGTCGGCTTCGGAGTAAACCGCGACCGTGGCGACGTTCAGGCGACGCGCTGTCTCGATGATGCGGCAGGCAATTTCGCCGCGGTTGGCGATCAGTATTTTTGAAAACATGCCCGGCTCCTTACATCCGGAAGAGGCCGAAGCGGGTTTCAGGAATGGGCGCGTTCAGGGTCGCAAACAACGACAGGCCGAGCATGCGTCTGGTCTGCGCCGGATCGACGATGCCGTCGTCCCACAGGCGCGCCGTGGCGTAATAGGGGTGGCCCTGCTCCTCGTATTGCTCTCTTATCGGAGCCTTGAAGGCTTCTTCCTCGGCAAGCGGCCATTCACCGCCGCGCGCTTCGATACCGTCGCGGCGCACAGTGGCCAGCACCGCCGCAGCCTGCTCGCCGCCCATGACGCTGATACGCGCGTTAGGCCACATCCACAGGAAGCGCGGGGAGTAGGCACGGCCGCACATGCCGTAATTGCCGGCACCGAAGCTGCCGCCGGTAATGAGCGTGATCTTGGGTACCTTGGCCGTGGCGACGGCGGTCACCAGCTTGGCTCCGTCTTTGGCGATACCGGCGTTCTCGTACTTGCGCCCGACCATGAAGCCGGTGATGTTCTGCAGAAAGAGCAGAGGAATGCGGCGCTGCGCACAGAGTTCAATAAAGTGCGCGCCCTTCTGCGCAGACTCGCTGAACAGAATGCCGTTGTTGGCCAGGATCCCGACCGGGGCGCCGAACAGGCGCGCAAAGCCGGTGACCAGGGTCGAGCCATAGCGCGCTTTGAATTCGTCAAAGCGCGAGCCGTCCACCACCCGCGCGATGATTTCACGCACGTCGAAGGGCGTGCGCGTGTCTCGCGGGACGATGCCGTAGATCTCCTCGGGGTCGTAGATGGGCTCTTCGACCGCATCAAGCCGTACGGTGGTCGGCCGGGTGCGGTTCAGATTGGCGACGATGCGCCGCGCGATGGCGAGCGCATGGGTGTCGTTATCGGCCAGGTGGTCGGCAACCCCGGACAGACGGGTATGCACATCGCCTCCCCCGAGGTCCTCGGCGCTGACGACTTCGCCGGTGGCGGCTTTCACCAGCGGCGGCCCGCCGAGAAAAATGGTGCCCTGATTCTTGACGATCACCGTATCGTCACTCATCGCCGGCACGTAGGCGCCACCGGCGGTGCAGGAGCCCATCACCACGGCGATCTGAGGGATCCCCTGCGCGCTCATGTTGGCCTGGTTGTAGAAGATGCGCCCGAAATGTTCGCGATCTGGAAAGACCTCGTCCTGTTTCGGCAGAAAGGCGCCGCCGGAGTCAACGAGGTAGACGCAGGGCAGCTGGTTCTGCTCGGCGATTTCCTGCGCGCGCAGGTGTTTCTTCACGGTCATTGGATAGTAGGTGCCGCCCTTAACGGTGGCATCGTTGGCGATGACCATGCATTCGGTGCCGTGCACGCGGCCGATGCCTGCGATCATGCCGGCAGCGGGCGCATCGCCGTCGTACATGCCCCACGCGGCGAGCTGACCAATCTCCAGAAACGGGCTGCCGGGGTCGAGCAGCTGGTCGACCCGGTCGCGCGGCAGCAGTTTGCCGCGCGCGGTGTGCTTCTCACGTGCGGCGGGACCGCCGCCGGCGCTGACTGTCGAGGCTTTCTGGCGCAGATCTTCGACCTGAGCACGCATATGCGCCTGGTTGGCGCGGAAATCCTCAGCGCGTGTGTTGATAGCAGATTTGATCACGTGCATCGGGCGCCCCCCGTTACTCGGTGTCCGCGAACAGCTCGCGGCCGATCAGCATGCGGCGGATCTCCGACGTACCGGCGCCGATCTCATAGAGCTTGGCATCGCGCCACAGTCGTCCGGTGGCGTACTCGTTGATATAGCCATTGCCACCGAGCGTCTGGATCGCTTCGCCCGCCATCCAGGTGGCCTTCTCTGCAGCGTAGAGGATGGCCCCGGCGGCGTCCTTGCGCAGGCTGCGGGCGTGTTCGCCGGCGTCGCAGGCGCGGCCCACCGCGTACACGTACGCCCTGCATGCCTGCCAGGTGGAATACATGTCGGCAATCTTGCCCTGCATCAGCTGGAACTCGCCGATAGCCTGACCGAACTGTTTACGTTCGTGGACGTAGGGCAGCACGACGTCCAGGCACGCTGACATGATGCCGATGGGTCCGGCAGCGAGCACGGCGCGCTCGTAGTCGAGGCCGGACATCAGCACGCGCACGCCGTCTCCCACCTTGCCGAGTACGTTCTCGACCGGTACTTCGCAGTCGTCAAAAAAAATCGGATAAGTATTCGAGCCGCGCATGCCGAGCTTGTCGAGCTTGCTGCCGTAAGTGATCCCTTTGAAGCTTTTCTCGATGATGAAAGCGGTCATCCCGCGCGGCCCGGCGTCAACGTCGGTTTTGGCGTAGACCACGAGCGTGTCGGCGTCGCCGCCGTTGGTGATCCACATCTTTGAGCCATTCAGTACGTAACAGTCCCCGCGCAGGTCGGCGCGCAGCTTCATGCTGACCACGTCAGATCCGGCGTTCGGCTCACTCATGGCCAGTGCGCCGACCGCTTCGCCGGAGAGCAGCCCTGGCAGGTAGCGATTCTTCTGGGATTCGTTGCCGTTGCGGTGGATCTGGTTGACGCAGAGATTGGAGTGCGCGCCGTAAGACAGGCCGACTGCGGCGGATGCGCGCGAAACCTCTTCCATCGCCACGATGTGCGCGAGGTAGCCGAGGTCGGCGCCGCCGTATTTCTCCGATACCGTGATTCCGTGCAGACCAAGCTCGCCCAGCTTCACCCACAGGTCCGGCGGGAACAGATTGTCCTGATCGATGGCGGCGGCCCGCGGCGCAATTTCCCGGGCGGCGAAGTCCTGGACCGATTGCCGCAGCATGTCGATGTCCTCGCCGAGGTTGAAGCTCATTCCGGGCAGGGTGCTCATCGCCAGATCTCCATTTTTGCGGCCGGCTGGGGCCGTTTCAGGGGGCGCGTATTCTGCCATATCGGGTCAGCGGCCGTGCCGCGGCCCGGGGGCTGTATGCCCGGTCAACGGCAGGCGTGGACGACTCCGCAGGGACCCTGCAGGCCAGGTGGGGAGGCTCAGTCAGGCGGCGCGATGGCGTGCAGCGTGACACCCGCGGCACCCGCAGGATCAAGTGCATCGAGCGGCAGGATGATCACGCGGGTGGCGCCCGCCGCTGCGTGCTCGGCCACGCGCTGGCGCAGCGCCGCGCGGTCGCCCCAGGCGACGATGGTGTCGATCAGCGCGTCGCTGCCGCCATCGGCAAAATCCTGATCTGCGAAGCCGAGTTTGCGCCATTCGCGGTGGTAGTAATCGAGCGTCAGGTAGTAGCTCAGCACGGCGCGGATCGTTTTACGCGCGCGGTCGGGATCGGGCTCTGCCAGCATCGGGCAGACGACGTTGAGTTCAGGTCCCGGTCCGAGACGCTCGCGCGACTGCTGCGTGTGACTGGTTGACATGAGGTAGGTGAGAACGCCATCGCTGCGGGCAGCTGCGAGCTGCTGCAGGCGTGGACCGTGGGCCGCCACGATAAGAGGGGCAGGGCTGGAGGGTGCGGCCGCAGCAACGTCGACCGCGGCCAGTTCATCAAGATAGCGAGTGAGCTTGGCCAGCGGCGCTTCCCAGGTGTGGCCGCGGGTGCTGTTCAGCCCGACGTTCGATACGCCCAGACCTAGAATGAAGCGCCCGGGCGCGAGCTCCGCCAGGGTGTGGCGGGTCTGTGCCATGGCATGTGCATCGCGCACATAGATATTGGCGATGCCGGTCGCGACGGCAATGCGCTCGGTGCGCGCCAGCAGGAAGGCGGCACTGGCAACGGGTTCGCGTCCGAACAGTTCAGGGATCCAGAAGCTGTCGTAGCCCAGCGTCTCGATGCTCTGCACGTAGCGCTGCCAGGACTCGGCCGGCAGCATATCGGCCATGGCCAGGACGCCCAGCGGAAGTGTTGATGTGCTCATCCTAAAGGTCTCCTCGGTGTCAGGATTTGCGGAACCAGGCGTCCTCGGCGCTGAAGCGCGCCGCGTTCCAGTCAAGGGCTGCCTTCAGCCCTTGTTCTTTACGCAGCTTTTCGAAGGTCTCGATTTCAGGTGAGTCGGCGGGACTGGACAGCGCAATCGCCTCGAGCTCCATGTTGCGATCCAGCACCTGGCGCACACCCATCATTTCGTAGGCCATGTTGACCAGCTTCTTGTTGTACTCAACCGTTACCGCCGGCAGCTTGGCGATGGTCAGCGCCCGCTGTCGCACCGTCTCGTCCAGCGCATCGAGCGGGACTACCTCGTTGACCAGGTCGAGGCGTTTGGCTTCGGTGGCGTCGATGAGGTTGCCCGTGTAGAGCAGTTCGCGCGCTTTGGTCATGCCGATTACCCACGGCCATACCGCCGGGATATACGGGCCGCCCGTGCGGATCTCCGGTGCGCCGAAGCGCGCATCCTCGCTGCAGATCCGAAGGTCACAGAAGGTGGCTGTCGCCAGCCCGCCAGCGATGCAGTAACCCTGGATCTGGGCAATGATTGGTTTGGGATTGTTCCAGAACACGTCCCACCAGGCGGAGGCGCTGAATCCTTTGCCCTTGAGGAAACGCTTGCGCCAGCCAACACCACTGGCATCGTCATCGTTGCTGAGATCGAAACCCGCACTGAAGGCGCGGCCGGCGGCCCTGAGCACGATGACCCGGATACTGTCGTCCTGCCAGCCGGCGTCTTCGAGGGCGTCGCGCACTTCGAGCTGCAGCTCCTCTGAGAGCGCATTGAGCTTGTCGGGCCGGTTGAGGGTGATCGTCGCGATTGGTGCGTCTTTGGCGTAGCTGATGGTGGTGTAGCTCATGGGATTTACCGGTTACGGAAGGCGGGCATGATCTCGCGTGCGAATCGTTCCATCGAACGGCTGCCTTTGGCCACGTCCATGCCGGGGAACTGCATGTAGGTCACCAGATCAGTGCAGGTGTATTCGCTGACAAAAGTATCCAGCTTTTCCGCTACCTGCTGGACAGTGCCGATCATGAAGACGTCTTTGAGCACGGAGTGGCGCATATCCTCAGGTCTGCTCACCGGCAGCGGCGCGTCATCGCCCTCGGCGTCGCGTGCCTCGGCAAGGATGTCCTGATAGAACTCGAGCAGATGAAACAGGTGGTCCTGACACTCATCCCAGGCCTGGTCTTCACTGTTGGCGATGTAGATCATGCGCAGCTGCGCGATACGGAAAGCATCCGGGTTTCGTCCACAGGCGCGCAGGGAGTCCAGGTACAGCGGCGCCGGGTCGGGACCGAAGGTCGCCATCAGGTGATGGCCATGCTCGGCCGCGCGCCGGATCCCGCGCGGGCCGCGAGCACCGATCCAGATCGGGGGATGGGGCTGCTGCACGGATCTCGGTGACAGACGAAGCTTGTCGATGCGGGTGAACTCTCCGTCGAAGCTGACTTCCTCCTCGGTATGCAGGCGCCGGTAGATCTCGAGCGCCTCATACAGCCGGCGCGCACGGGTGCTGCGGTCAAGACAGAGCGCGTTGAACTCGTGGTAGGAATAGCCCTGACCCACCCCGAAATCGAAGCGGCCGTTGGACAGGATATCCACGCTCGCCACGTCCTCTGTCGCGCGCACCGGATGCTGATAGGGCAGCAGCAGGATGAAAGTGCCGATGCGGATCGTCTGCGTCTGCGCCGCGATGGCGGCGGCAGTGGTCAGCAGCGCGGGGTTGTAGCCGTCTTCGGTGAAGTGATGCTCGGTCAGCCAGACGTTGTCATAGCCCAGAAGCTCCGCGTAGCGCACCTGCGCCAGAAGGTCGGCATAGAGTTCAGGAAACGGGCGGCGCCACTGCGGTGGGTTGCGGAAGTCCTGGGTGATGCCAAAGCGCATGACGGAGTCTCCTCGGGTCTTACTTGGTGCTCGTGATCCGCGCGATCGCTGCGTCCGAGGCAGCCCAGTGGTCAGGATGCAGCCAGGTGCTCTCCAGCAGTTCCGGCTCCGCCGCACGCACGGCGCGCCAGCGATCATCCTGACGAGCGCGGATGGCGAGCGCCTTGAACGCCCGCATGACCTGCGGTTTGCGCGCCCGCATCGGCTCAAGGAACTGCGCGACCGTGCTGTCGAACAGCTCATCTTTCTGCTGCACGGCCTCTGCCAGGCCCAGCGCACGGGCCTCTGTGGCGTCGATGAACTCCGCCCTGCCGAGTAGCCTCAAAGCGCAGCCCGCGCCGACAAAATGCATCAGGTCCGCGCCGCCGCCCCAGGCGGTCGAGATCCCCATCAGCCCCTGCACGAAGCCGATCCGAGCGTGATGAGCGAACACGCGCATATCACAGGCCACCGCGAGCTCCGCGCCGCCGCCGATGGCATCGCCGTTCAGCGCGGCCACGACCGGCACCGGGAAATGACGGATGGTATCCAGCGCCCCGGTTGAGAACCGGTTCATGTCACGCACCTGGGAAGGCTCGCGAAACGTATCGAACTCGACCAGGTCACCGCCGGCCGCGAAGCAGCGTTGGCCCTCGCCCTGCAGCACTGCGGCGAGCAGCCCGGGATGGTCAGCGTGCGCGCTGAAGGTATCCGCAAGCTGTCCCAGCACAGCCTGTGACAGGGCGTTGCGCTTGTCGGCGCGACAGATCCGTACGTGCAGAACGTCGTGGTCGACCGACGCCTCGATGAACTGTTCCGGGATGGCGGCTGCTCCGAACCTGCGAAGCCGACAGTATACGGCCGGCCCTGTTTGCCCCGACGCTGCCCTGTCGTGCCGCTGGCTCGCGTGGCAGAGCCGTATACTGCGCGCACTTTCGGGAGGCGCACGGTGACGGCTACAGACGACGCGATGGTGATGGTCGAGTCTTTGGAGTTCGGCTACGCGAGCGCTGCGAGCGTGCTGCGCGACATCACGCTCGAGGTCCCCCGGGGCAAGGTGGTGGCGCTCATGGGCGGTAGCGGCTGCGGTAAGACCACGCTGCTGCGCCTGATCAGTGGACAGCTGCGCGCGCGCGAGGGTCGGATACTCGTTGCCGGTGAAGATATGGCCGCCCTGGACCGCGAGGGGCTGTATCGCATGCGCCGCCGCATGGGCATGCTATTCCAGCTCGGCGCGCTGTTCACTGATATGACTGTCTTCGAGAACATCGCCTTTCAGATGCGCGAGCACACAATGCTGCCCGATGATGCTGTCCGTGACCTGGTGCTGATGAAGCTCGAAGCTGTCGGGCTGCGCGGCGCCGCGCGACTGATGCCGTCTGAACTGTCCGGCGGCATGGCGCGGCGCGTGGCGCTGGCGCGCGCGGTCGCCCTGGACCCCATGCTGGTGCTCTACGACGAGCCTTTCGCCGGGCTCGACCCGATTTCTCTCAGCGTGGTCGGTCAGCTCATCCGGCGCTCCAATGACGCCCTCGGCGCGACCTCGATCGTGGTCACCCATGACGTCCAGGAGTCGCTGAATATCGTTGACTATGTCTACCTGATGGCCGAAGGGCGCATCGTGGCCGAGGGGACACCGGACGCGATGCGGGCCTGCGAGGAACCCCGGGTGCGACAGTTCATTCGCGGCGGCATGGATGGCCCGGTCGAGTTTCATTATCCGGCAGGTGATTACGCGCGCGATCTCGCGTTGCAGGATATCCATGGCTGAAGGGAAACACGGGCCGGGACTGGTCGTCGGGATCGGCGGGTGGACCGTATCCGCCGTGCGTCGCACGGGGGCGGCGACGATTTTCATGCTGCGGGTGCTGGCGGCATCGGGGGTGAGCCTGAGGCGGGTCCGTCTGACGCTGCGTGAGATCTATTTCGCTGGCACCTTGTCGCTGGTCATCATCATGGTGTCGGGTCTGTTCGTCGGGATGGTGCTTGGCATGCAGGGCTACGAAACCCTGCAGACTTATGGCTCTGAGGAAAAACTCGGGGTGCTGGTCGCCCTGTCTCTCGTGCGGGAGCTGGGGCCGGTGGTCGCGGCACTGCTTTTCGCCAGCCGAGCCGGCTCTGCGATCACTGCAGAGATTGGTCTGATGAAGGCAACCGACCAGCTTGCAGCCATGGAAATGATGGCTGTGGACCCAGTGGCGCGCGTTGTTGCACCACGCTTCTGGGGCGCGGTGCTGTCAATGCCGCTGCTGGCGGCGTTGTTCTCCTCGCTCGGGATCCTCGGGGCGTACCTGGTCGGCGTCAGCCTGCTCGGGGTGGATGAGGGTGCTTTCTGGTCGCAGATGCAGGCAGCTGTGGATGTGCGCCAGGACGTGTTGAACGGGGTGGTCAAGAGCATCGTGTTCGGCATCGGCATTGCCACCGTGGCGACCTTCGAGGGCTTCGATGCGCCGCCGACGGCCGAAGGTGTGTCCCGCGCGACCACTCGCACCGTCGTCCACTCATCGCTGCTGATCCTGGCGCTCGATCTGGTGCTCACAGGATTCATGCTGCAGATCTGGGGTCACTGAAGGTCGCGTTAGCGAGAGGCTGATGAAGGGAAGGGGTGTCATGACATGAACAATCGTGCGCTGGAATTCTGGGTTGGTGTGTTCGTGCTGTGCGGTTTCGCGGCGCTGCTGTTCCTGGCGCTCAAGGTCGGCGATCTCAATCCCGGCGGTGCAGGGGAGAGCTATCGGGTAAGCGCCCGGTTCAGTAACATCGGCAGCCTCAAAGCCCGCGCCCCGGTACGTGCAGCGGGGGTTACCGTCGGGCGGGTAGTGGACGTCGATTTTGACCCCGTGCGCTACCAGGCAACGGTCAGCATGGCGATCGCTGCGCAATACCGCTTTCCGACCGATACCAGCGCTTCAATCCTGACCTCGGGCGTGCTGGGGGAAAATTATGTGGGCCTGGATGCTGGCGGCGAAGACAGCCTGTTGGCGGATGGCGACACTCTGACGATTACCCAGTCGGCCATCGTGCTCGAGCACGTCATCGGTCAGTTTTTTTATGACAAGGCGCAGGAGGGAGCGAACCCGTGATGCGGACGAGATTGAGGAGTCTGATGCCCCGATTATTACTCATTGCCTGGGGTGTACTCTGCGTACTCGGTCAGGCCGAGGCGGCCGCACCGGATGAACTGGTACGCGAGACGGCTGACGAGGTGATGGCGTTACTGCGCTCTGATGCCGGTGGGGATCTTGATGAGCTGGCTGCTCTGGTTGATACCAAGGTCGTCGGGCATTTCGATTTCGCGAGCATGACCCGGCTCGCCCTGGGAAAGTACTGGCGACAGGCAACCGCTGAAGAGCAGATGGCGCTGGTTGGCGAGTTCCGCACCCTGCTGGTGCGCACCTATTCCAATGCACTGCTGCAGTTTCTGGATTACGACATCGAGACTCGACCGCTTGACGCAGCGGCCGATGCGAAAACGGTGATCGTCCGCACCCTTGTCAGTAAGGGCGGCAGTAAACCGATCCATCTTGACTATCGCATGATGGCGCGCGACGCAGACTGGTTCGTGTTTGACGTGATGGTGGATGGTGTGAGCCTGGTTGTGAACTACCGCAGCATGTTCGGCGCCACGGTGGAAAAGTCCGGCGTCGCTGGCCTGATCCGGCTGCTGCAGGAAAAGAATGGCTCTGTGGCTGGGACCGGCTGATGACGCTGGCCCTGACTGGCAGCGTTGGCTTTGCGACCTATCCAGCAGTGCGGGAGCGGCTGGAGGCGTTCGTCGCCCTGGGTGGCGGCGAGGTTGACTGGAGCGGGGTCGAGCAGGTCGATTCAAGTGCTCTGGCGCTGGTGCTGCAGACGCGCCGCAGCGCATCG
>JAYODW010000004.1:5776-31578 GCA_038116745.1 Gammaproteobacteria bacterium | reverse complement strand
ATCGAATCGGGCAACCACGCAGCTGGTGGCGAACAGCGGCAGCTCTGACGAGAAGAACTGCAGCTCGCCGGTGCCGCCGGCGGCGGCTGCAGCGGCAATATAGGTGCGGATCTCAAAACCGCCCTGGCCCGCATCGCGATAAGTCTCTGCGTCGCTGTAGCTGAGCACCGCATCGCGCGACTGGCTGAGCAGCCGCGCGAGGAACTCACGGTCCCAGGCCGCGTTGATTTTTCCGGAGTCAGGGGTAGCCGGCCAGTGTGAGATCCCGCCCGTGCCCACGAGCGCGATCCTTTCATCGACAGCGTCGCACGCCCGGCGCAGCGCTTCGCCGAATGCCCACGCGCGATGCAGCGGCGTGAGCGGCGGCCCCTGGCAGTTGATATTGGCCGGGATCACCGGCAGGTCAAATCGCGGCGTGAGAAAATGCAGCGGCACCATGATGCCGTGGTCGCAGCGCCACTCCTCGGCGTAGGCGGTATCCACTGTCTGCATGACCACTTCAGTGAGGCGCCGCGCGAGTGCCGCATTGCTCGGAATACTGCGGCGCTCGATGCGCAGCCACGCAGGGTCCTCAATCGGACCCTCGAGTCGGTCGCAGATCCCGAGGCAGAACGCCGGCATGTTGTCCATGAAGAAGTTGGCGAAGTGCTCGGCCGCGACCACCAGCAGTGCTTCTGCACCGCTGTCCTCAATGTCCCGCCTCTGCCGGTCCAGGGCAGCGTAAAAAGCGTCGCGCTCTTCGACGTTTTCGACCAGATGGGCGCGCCCGGTGATCCCGGGGCCGTGGCTCAGAACGCCGGCGTAGACCAGGCTCATGCGCCGGGATCCTCGCCGGTGAACGCCTGGCCCGCCCCGGTCATGGCGTAGACCCCGGCGCGGACGGGGCCGTGCTGGCGAACGCCCGCGCGCATCAGCTCCAGATAGTCAAACCAGGCAATGCCAAGGAAGGCGGCGTAGTGCATCAGGATCTGACCGTTGACGCCGAGCACGTAGAGCAGGCCAATATCGCCTGTCCGCAGCGCAGTCGATTCTTCGTCCGACAGCTCGTAGCGGGCCAGCAGGGTGTCGATATCGCTGGTGTAGAGCGCCTGCGCGGCCTCGTCGCGGTTCAACACGTAGAGAAACTTCTGCAGTTGGTAAAGGCTCATGTGCGGCCCAGGCCCGGGACTGCATGGGTGTCGAGGGCAAAGCAGACGTTCTTTGTTTCCATATAAAAATCGAAGCTGTAGTCACCGCCGTCGCGCCCGATCCCGCTCATCTTCATGCCGCCGAAGGGCGCCGGGAGGTGCCGGTTGTTTTCCGAGTTGACCCAGATCATGCCGGCATCGAGCCGGCGCGCAAGGCGCTGGCCGCGGCCGGCGTCGCGTGTCCACACATACGCTGCGAGTCCGTAGTCGGTGTCGTTAGCCAGCTCAAGGGCGGCTGACTCGTCTTCGAAGGGCAGCGCAGTCAGCACCGGGCCGAAGATCTCCTCGCGTGCGATGCGCATGTCCCGGCGTGCGTCCGCAAACAAGGTTGGCGGAACATAGTTGCCGGTTGTCGCGGAGGGGAGTCTCCCGGTGCACACACGCGCGCCCTCCTGTGCGGCCAGCGCACAGTAGCTCTGTACTTTATCGAGGTGGCGAGGGTGGATGAGCGGGCCGAGCTCGGTGGCAGGATCCAGCGGATGGCCGACCTTGATCTGCGCCAGACGCGCCTCCAGGCGCGCGATGAATTCGTCGTGGATTGAGCGTTCGACGAGCAGTCGGCTCGACGAGGTACAGCGCTCGCCGTTCAGGCTGTAGATCATGAAGACCACAGCATCGAGGGCGCGCTCGAGATCGGCATCAGCAAAAACGATGACCGGGTTTTTACCGCCGAGCTCGAAGTGCACCCGTTTCAGGCTCGCTGCACCCTGGCGCATGATGGAGCTGCCGGTGGCGGACTCGCCGACGAAGGCGATTGCCTTGATGTCCGGTTGCTCGGTGAGGCTGCGCCCGGCGACTTCTCCGATGCCATTGACCGTGTTCAGTACGCCAGCCGGCAGCCCGGCTTCCGTGCAGATCTCGACCAGCAGCCGCGCGCTCAGGGGCGACCATTCAGCGGGCTTGTGTACCACCGTACAGCCGGCGGCCAGGGCGGGCGCTATTTTCCAGGTGGAGAGCATGAATGGCGTGTTCCAGGGGGTAATGACCCCAACCGGCCCGATCGGCTGGCGCAAAGAGACATTCAGATGCTCGCTCGTCGGCATGGCCAGACCGTCGCGTGCGCCCGGCGCGCGATCGGCGAAGAAGCGGAAGTTCTCGGCCCCGCGCACAGCCGCCTTGCTCATGAAGCGCAGCGGCTGACCGGTATCGAAACTCTCGACCAGCGAGATCTCTTCGGCCCGCGCCTCGATGGCATCGGCGATGCGGTGGAGCAGCGCGCGGCGACGGTCGCCCGTCAGATCCCGCCAGGCGGGGAAGGCCGCCGTCGCGGCCGCGCAGGCGTCATCAACATCACTGGTGCAGCCACGGCATACCTGGCCGATAACGCTGTTGTCGATCGGGGTCAGGTTGTCGAAGGTTTCTCCTCCCCGTCCGTTGCAAGCCAGGCCGTTAATGAAATGGCCCAGCGGCTCGGTACGGAAACGCTCGAGCAGGCGCGCAGCCTGCGCCAGATTGTCTTCCAGAGATGCCATGAGCGTCCTATGCCTCCTGGCCGCTGCGCGCGGCAATGTAGTCGCGGATATTGCCCTGCTTGAAACTGAGCTCCGGCGCCATCTCCTGCATATCGAGCGAGAGCGCGAGCGGTGATTCTTCGGCAATCGGCTGCATGAACTCGCACAGTGCCCGGAACAGCACTTCTCCGGCTTCTCTGCGTACTGCGTCGCTGCGTCCGTATGCCAGGCGCACCACCACGTGAACGAACTGGTTGTCCGCGTGTCCGTCGGCGAAGCGATAGTGTTCAAGACGGTGCGCTCGGGTGCGGATCCCGGCGAGCGGGAAGGCATCAATGCCGGACGCCGTGCGATGCAGGGCCTCGAGCAGGTCGGGTACGTTCAGGCGACGGTCGAGGTTGGCCGTATATTCGACGGTCAGGTGTGGCATGCGGTGAGTCTCCGTGGCAGACTTAAGTACTTAACATGTTAACTATAGCGCTCGGCAGGCCGTGATTAAACCGCCTCGTCAGCGAGGAGCGGAATCATGCGATTTCTGAGTTTCATGCACGAGGGCCGAGCATCCTTCGGCGCGTTCAACGACCGCGGCGTGGTCGATCTCGGTCGCCGGCACGCAGAATTCCCCGATCTGCGCGCGGCACTGCGGCGTAGTCAGCTCGGTGCGCTGGGTGCCGCGGCCGCTGCGGCGGATGTCGATTTCGCGCCGGATGAGATCAGTTTCCTGCCGACGGTTCCCAATCCGGAGAAGATCATCTGCATCGGCGTGAACTATGCGAAGCGCAACGCGGAGTATCGCGACGGCAGCGACGCACCGCGCTGGCCAAGCGTGTTCATGCGTACCCGCGAATCGCTTGTCGGACACGGCGAGCCGGTGCTGGCTCCGCCAGAGTCATCGCAGCTCGACTACGAAGGGGAGATCGTGCTCGTGATCGGGAAAGAGGGGCGCAGGATCCCGGAAGCTGAGGCGCATGAGTATGTCGCTGGCGTGAGCATTATGAACGAGGGCTCGGTCCGGGACTGGCTGCGTCACGGCAAGTTCAACGTGACCCAGGGCAAGAACTTTGAGCGGTCCGGCGCGATGGGACCGTGGATGGTGTCATGTGACGAGCTGGACCCGATGTCCTCGCTCAGGGTGCAGACTCACGTTAACGGCGAGCTGCGCCAGGACGACGTCACCGACAACCTGATGTTTCCCTTCCGTTACCTGCTGAGCTATCTGTCCACGTTTTATCGTCTGCAGCCAGGTGACGTGATTGCGACCGGCACGCCGAATGGCGCCGGGATCCATCGCGATCCGCCGGTGTTTCTGGTGCCGGGCGATCGCGTCGAAGTCACCGTCAGCGGGGTCGGCACGCTGCACAACACAGTCAGCGCAGAAAACATCTGAGAGGAACATGCGCGGACTCGAGCATTCGCTGCCGATGCAGCTGCTGCGCGCGCGGGAGGCCGCCATGATTGCGTTCCGCCCCATGCTGCGCCGTCACGGGCTGACCGAACAGCAATGGCGGGTTCTGCGCGTGCTGGCCGAGTATCCCGCGCTGGACGCGGGTGAGCTGGCGCGCCGCAGTTTGCTGCTGGCACCGAGTCTCACGCGGATCCTGCAGCATCTCGAGAGCGCCGGGCGCGTGCGCCGGCATCGTGATCCCTGCGATCAGCGTCGCGCGCTGTTCGCTCTGACGGCAACCGGGCGGCGACTGTTCAACCGAATTGCGCCTGAGTCAGAGGCGCTTTACGCGCGTCTGGAGGCCGTTTTCGGTAGCGCAGCTCTGCTCGAGCTCACCCAATTGCTGCAGGACTTCTCGGCGGCTGTCGGCGATCCCTTCGCGACCGATTCGTCACCGCCGACTGGAGTCTCAAGGGCACAGGGCAAGATCGGCGATTAACGGTACGTGGTCGGAAAGGCTGCGCCACGGCGCGCCGGCCAGCCGCTCCGCTCGGCGGATCTCGAGACCGCGGACATAGATCCGGTCCAGCGGCAGCAGCGGGCTCCACGCGGGATAGGTGCGGGCGAACCGTCCGTGCAGGGCGCGATGTGCCTCGGTCAGACCTAGCGCCGCGTTGAAATGCCGCTCGGCGCGGGCGCTCCAGTCGTTGAAGTCGCCGGCGACCAGCAGCGGGGCGTCGCCCGGCACTGCACTGTCGATATGCGCGCAGAGTTTCGCGATCTGCGGGCGCCGCTCGACACTGAGAAAACCGAAATGAACGCAGATCAGGTGCAGGTCGACAGCTGTATCCGGGATCCGGGCCACGCCGTGAAGCAGGCTGCGGCTGGCGGCGAAAGGATAGGGCGAGACCGGGATATTGCTGCACTCGCCGAGCGGTGCCCGGCTCAGGATAGCGTTGCCATGATTGCCGGCGTCGTAAACCGCGTTACGGCCATAGGCGTGATGCGGCCACAGGCTGTCAGCGAGGAATTCGAACTGCGGCTCTTCTGGCCATTCGCGCTCGCGACGGGCGTGGCCGTGATGCTCGCCCAGCACTTCCTGCAGTAGTACAAAATCTGCATCCAGTCCCTCCAGGGCGTGACGCATCTGGTGCAGGACGAAACGCCGCGGTCGAGAACCGCTGAAGCCTTTGTGCAGGTTATAGGTGACGACGCGGAGGGCCTCAGCACGCACGCTGGTCATGGGCGCGAGAAAAGGAAGCGTTTGATCTGTGCGTGGGGCTGTCGGAGCCGCGCATAGACCTTGCGCGCACCGGATTTAAGTGTCAGCCGCCGAGTTTCTTAAGCAGAGCCTCTGCATCTGGACGGCTGCCGAAAGAGGTCTTGTTTTTGAGAAGTTCCTCCAGGGTCTTCACTGCGCCCCGATGATCACCAACCTGCGATTGTGCGCTCGCGTAATGAAACGCGATTTCGCCATTACGAGGCGCGGCCTGATGGGCCTTCTGGAGCACGTTTAAAGCCTGCTCGCGCTTTCCTTCTGCGAGCAGGATCCAACCGTAGGTGTCAGCAATACTGGGATCGGATTGTGCACGCTCATAGGCTTTTTCGGCCAGGGCGAGCGCGTCGTCCTGGCCTCGTTCGTGGTAGACCCAGGCGAGATTGTTGAGCGCCCCCAAGTGCGAGCCGTTCAGGGCCAGTATCTTTTTGTATAGCGCCGCGGCCTCGTCAACAGCGCCCGCCCCATGGCGCTGCATGCCGAGCGCAAACAGTGCTGCAGTGTCGTCGGGATTGGCGTTTACCCAGTCGGCCAGCCGTTGCGTGCCCTGCCCCGAGCGTCGCTCGGCATTGTCCAGCTTGAGCATAAGCTGCGTTCCACCCAGCACCTCGAAAGCGGCTTGATAAGCCGCCGCTGCCTGGGCGTAATCACCTGTCATGCTGGCGATATCGCCGCTCAGCAGCTGTGCGCTTGGTACCAGTGAACCGGAGGCGATTAGTTGGTCTACGAGCTTTCGGGCTTCGTCGAGACGCTTGTCGGTCAGGGCAAGACGTGCTCGGCCCAAAACAGCCTGGGGCGACTCGGGCGCGACTTCAGAAAGCTGCTTCACGGCACTTTCGAATCCGGATTTATCCCGGAGCTGCAGCTTTATGGCACTCATGAGCGTCAGCGCCTCCGGGGATTCCGGCAGTTTGTTGAGAAGTTTCTGCGCAATCGGCAAGGCGTCCTGGGGCTGTCCTGCCAGCAGCATGGTGCTGGCGTATTCGAACTGCGCTGTCGGCGAGGTCGGGGCGAGCGCCAGGGCCTGCTCCACTAGAGACCTGGCCTCGGTGATTTCGCCGTCTTCACGCTTCAGCCGGGCGAGCAGAAGACGGGGTTGGACTGCGTTTGGATGGTGCGCGACCGCTTCTTCCCACAGAGATCGCGCGGCAACGCGGTCATTATCCCGTCGGGCCAGGGTCGAGAGGGTCATCAGAGCTTCAAGATGGTGGGGCGATTGCTCAAGCACGGTTTGCAGTTGCCGGCGGGCGGTATCGAAGTCCTCCTCAGCTGCCGCAAGGCGCGCGAGGTTTATCCGCGCGGTGTAGAAGTCAGGCTGCCTGTCGAGCGCCGCCTCAAAGTCATCTTTCGCGGCCGCTGCCTCGCCGGCGCGAGCGCGGAGGTGTCCGCGCATGTTCCACGGGGCGGCGAAGGTGTCGCCGTGCCGCTGGACGAAACTATCAGCCAGGCGCAAGGTCTCCGCCTGATTGCCGGAGGCGGACGCTGCAAGAATTTCCAGAACAGCGATTTTCAGATCATCCGGTGCGCCTTCCTTGAGGACTGAAAAATCCTCCATAGCTTGCGCGGCCTGCCCGGTCCGGAGTCTGGTCAGGGCCAGCTGTGAGCGGATTTCCAGCGACTCCGGCGCCAGACTGGCGGCTCGCTCCAGACTTGCTCTGGCAGCCTCGGGTTCTCCAGCGTCGAGATATGTTGTGCCTAGCAGGGCGAGGAGCTTCGGATCAGCTGCTATCTCGGTTTGGTCTTCATTTTCGAGCAGCGCGCGCGCCTCTTCATTTCGGCCCAGGCGCATCAGCGCGATGCCGTGAAGCAGTCTGGAGCTTTCGTTGTCTGGATCGTCTTCTCGGAGCCTCGCGAGAAAGCCCTCGGTGCTGACGTAGTCACCTGCGCGCAGGCTCAGATCCGCCGCGCGTGACAGGGCATATCGGTTTTTGGGTTGACGCTGCAGTGCGCTGCGCAGATGGACCAGCGCGGTATCAGGCGTGCCGCGCATTTCGGCGATGCGGGCGCGTAGAACCTGCACCTGCGGGTTGCCTTCGAGATCCTTACCGAGCGGATTCAGCGCTTTCTCCGCGCTGTCGGGATCCTTCAGCTCTATATGGGCGGCGGCCAGGCCTAGGCGGGCGGCTCGGGCGCTGGGTCTGAGCTGGAGCACTTTTCTAAAGCCGTCGCGAGCTTCCGCCATTTCACCGGCCTGCAGATCCAGCGCGGCGCGGGTCATCAAAGCCGGTATATCTTCCGGGCGCGCGGCCAGAATCGACTCGATGGCGGCCCGGCTGCCTTCGATGTTGCCCCCGTTAAGATTCGCCTGACCGAGAGCACGAAGCACCTCGATGTTCTCCGGATCTTCATCCAACAGGCTCTGCAGCAGCTCTGTCGCCTCGGAGGTTCTGCTTTGGGCAACCTCAAGCCGCGCCTTCACCAGCTTCCAGGCCGGATCCTGTGCAACGCCGTAACGCTCGATCTCGAGACTGGCTTTCGGATAGTCGCCTGACAATACGCTGGCGAGCGCCAACGTCCGATTAAGTTCATCCGAATTCTGTCCCAGCGAACGGGCTTTTTCAGCTTCTTTCAGTGCGGCCTTGGGGTCGCCGGTGTCCAGGTGAAACTTGCTGAGTGCGAATCGCACGGAGGCGTTCTCCGGTTCATCCTGCACGGCGTTCTTGTAATGAATCACGGCAGTTCTGAAATCACCGACAGCAGCAGCCATGTCTCCCTTCAGTACGGTGGGGTTCAGTGCTGCTGACTGCACCGTGTAGCGAAAAGAGTCGGTGCGCGTTGCACCTGCGGCTAGACTGCGGAATAAGTCGGGCTCTGCTGTGTAGACGACCATCTCGTCCCCGAACCCCGCTGCCCCAGGATCGAAAGTCACTTTCCCGATCGCGCCGTCGGAGTTAATGGAGACAATACCGAAGCGGCCCGCCTCGTCTGGGTCGGGGTCAAAGTCGTTGTTCAGCAGCACCGGGACCAAGTTGTCCGAACTCATGCCCGCCTGAACAGTCAGCGCGGGCTGCCTTTGCGCATCGTCGTTTTGCGCCTGTGGTGGGTCGTCCACGGCGATGAAAGCATGCTCTGCGGTCGCGCTGCCTGCACTGAAGGCCGCAGCTGTACTCTCTGATGCAACCGGCGCTTCGGTGTTTACCGCACCTGTGCCGGAGCTGAGCTTGTCGCTGCCGTCCCAGGCGCGAAAGGTGAGGCGCGCGGGCCCCTGGGTCCCCGGCGGTGGCGGCACGTATCGGACCCAGGCTCCGGTGCTCAGCACTCGGGCGGCTGACGGGGTCACATCGCCGACCGGCTGCCAGGTGCCATCAAGGCCGTCTCGGCTGTCGGTGCTGAACTCCCAGCGGCCATTCGCATCGCGGAGCGCAATAATGGCGATCCCCAGGGTGTCGGGCTCGGGCAGCAGGTCCGCGTCAAAGATCCGCGCCTTGCTGACAAGATAAGCGACGGGTGTGGCGACAGGGATCGGTGCGGTGTCAAAGAGATCGACAGGTGTCAGTGGGATGGGCTTTTCGCGCCGAATCTCTGGCGCGTCGTTCATGCCTACAACTTCGACCCGTGCGGTCGCCTCCGCCTCTGGGCGTGCGGTATCGCCGCAGCCGGTCAAGAGCGTGAGAGTAATGGCCGCGCCGAAGCACAGTGAGCTGCTGAGAGGCCGAGGCCTGCCGGCTGTAGCGGTGTGGAATAACGGTTTCATTATTGATTGGGAATTCCTTGTTCTGCCTAGCGTGAGCCGGCGCCTAACGGGCCGGAGTCACTGAGCGCCAGGAGCGATGGTGCTGTAATTCTGGAGTACGGTAACCCCAGCGTCCACACCGCATTTCTAGGTATTGGCACGGAGGAAAAATGTCCGTTGGCATCGGCTGATGCGGAGCAACGGGAGGTATGCGGAGGCGAAGCGGGAACGCAGCGCGGCGCCTGGGAGTTTGCTAAGTACCGGAGGACTGCAAGCATGACGGAAGGTATAGACAGTGATCGGGTCACCGCGTGGCTGGCAGCGCGGATTGAGGACCTCGCGCCACCGGTTGGGTTCTCGCTGATCGCAGGCGGGCATTCCAACCTGACTTACGCCTGCACCGACCAGGCAGGTCGGTGTTACGTGTTGCGGCGGCCGCCGCTGGGCCACGTCCTGGAATCAGCGCACGACGTCGTCCGCGAGCATCGCATCGTTGCGGCGCTGGCAGGTAGCGGGGTGCCGGTGGCGCCCTGCCGCGGTGTGAGCCCTGACGCTGACATTAACGGCGCACCATTTTTCGTCATGGACTACGTTCCCGGCGCCGTGCTGCACGACAAAGAAGCGGTCGGTGACCTGCCCCAGACCGAACGGGACGCGTTAGCGCGGCACGTGGTCGAAGTGCTGGCCACTCTGCACAGCCTCGAGCCGGCTGCGGTAGGGCTTGACGATCTCGGACGCCACGATGGATACATCGCACGGCAGCTCAAGCGTTGGACACGTCAGTGGGAGGCGACCCGCACCCACCCCGTGCCGGCGATGGAGCGCGTCGCGGAACTGCTGCAGGCGCGCGTGCCGGCACAGCAGGGCACGGCGATCGTGCACGGCGACTATCGCCTGGGGAATTTTATTACCCGTGAGGGTCGCATCCAGGCCGTGCTCGATTGGGAGCTCTGCACCCTAGGCGATCCGCTGGCCGACCTGGGCTACCTGCTGAATTCCTGGGTCGGACCGGGGGAAGGTATTGAGGGTGTTGATGACCAGGTGCCAACGGTGGCCGGCGGCTTTCCGCCGCGTGAAACCATACTCGCTGGCTATGCGGCGGTGAGTGGCCGTGATCTTGGTCATATCAACTACTACCGGGCGTTCTCCTACTGGCGTATCGCGGCCATTCGCCAGGGGGTCTACAAGCGCTATCTCGAAGGCGTGATGGGTAGCGACCGCGAAGTCGATCTGGATCTGTTCAAGCGCAGCGTTGAGCGCTGCGCGCAGCAGGCGCTCACTCTGCTGGAGTCCTGAACGTCCGCGCCCTGCAGGGGCACGCTGGCCGGGATTCTTGCCATAATCGGCGCCCGTTCGACGAGGATCATCCATGATCGATAAGCGCTACGCCGACCTGGCCGCCATCGTTGCCGACTGCGCGGACCTGCATGACGGCGCAACCGTTCTGGTCGGGGGCTTTGGCGACGCGGGCGTGCCGGAACACCTGCTGGACGCAATCCGCGTACTGGGCTTGAGGGATCTGACCATCGTCAGCAACAACGCCGGCTCGGGTGACTATGGACTGGCGCGGCTGCTCAAGGCCGGATGCGTCGGTCGTATGGTGTGCTCATTTCCGCGCTCTTCAGGCTCCGTGGTGTTTGAAGAGCTCTATGCGGCGGGGCAGATTGAACTTGAAATCGTGCCGCAGGGAACGCTGGCCGAGCGCATCCGCGCGGGGGGGGCAGGTATTCCGGCCTTCTACACCGCTACGGCGTATGGCACGACGCTCGCTGAAGGCAAAGAGACCCGGAGTTTCGACGACCGCCAGTACGTCATGGAACGTGCTATCCGAGCTGATGTCGCTCTTATCCATGCTCGGCAGGGTGACCGCTGGGGTAATCTGACCTACGCCCGGACCTCGCGCAACTTCAATCCCATCATGGCCATGGCGGCCTCCACGACGCTGGTCGAGGTGCGCGAAATAGTGGAGATGGTCGACCCCGAAGTGGTTGTAACGCCGGGAATTTTCGTCAACCGCATCGTGGAGGTGGGGCCATGATGAACGCTCTGTCAGCAGCCGGCATCGCGCGTCGCGTGGCCGAAGATATCGTCGATGGTGCCTATGTGAATCTCGGGATCGGCATGCCGATGACGGTGGCCGATTACATTCCCGCTGGCCGTGAATTCGTACTGCATTCAGAGAACGGCCTGCTTGGCATGGGGCCGGCGCCGGCGGCGGGCGCGGAGGATCCGGATCTCATCAACGCCGGCAAGCAGCCTGTCACTATCCTGCCGGGCGGCTCTTATTTTCACCACGCTGATTCGTTTGCCATGATCCGCGGCGGCCACATCGACGTCTCGATCCTCGGGGCCTACCAGGTGGCGGCCAACGGCGACCTGGCCAATTGGGCGCTGCCCGGTCCGAAACCGCCGGCCGTGGGGGGTGCCATGGACCTCGTCGCCGGGGCCAAGCAGGTCTGGGTCATGCTCTCGACGCACGTGGCAAAAGACGGCTCACCCAAGCTCCTCTCGCGCTGTGAGCTGCCTCTGACCGGTCTCGCCTGCGTCAACCGGGTGTACTCCGACCTGGCCGTGATTGAGATCTCGCCGGCCGGGCTCGTCGTGACCGACATGGTCGAGGGGCTGAGCGAAGATGAGCTGCAGGCGCGCACCGGGGCGCCGCTGACATTTGCTGTCGATTGCCGCCGCCTGGTGGACGAGACGTGAGCCGGCCATTCGCAACGGTTCCGCCCGGCATCTATCCGCCGAATGACTGCCCGGCCTATCGCTCGAGCGCAAAGCGCGCGCCGGGCGAGGCGGCGGTACGCATACCGCCGGGGCCGGGGGATATCTCCGGGCCTTGTTTCGGCGCTGAGCGCCTGCGCGTGGGCGCGACAGATCTGACGGTGAACCCGCAGGGCGGTGTGGCGCAGGGTCAGCGGATTGTGGTGCACGGCCGGGTTACCGACCAGGCCGGGCGGCCTGAGCGCCGGGCGCTGATCGAGGTCTGGCAGGCCAACGCCGCTGGTCGCTACCTGCACGGAGGCGACCGGCACGACGCGCCGCTGGACCCTTGTTTCACGGGTGCCGGTCAGGCCTTGACTGACGACGACGGCGCCTACCGTTTCATCACCATCGAACCGGGCGCCTACCCCTGGGGCAATCATCCCAATGCCTGGCGGCCCAGACATATCCATTTCTCGCTGTTCGGCCAGGCCTGGGCCAGCCGCCTGGTGACGCAGATGTACTTTGAGGGCGACCCGCTGCTGCCGTTCGACCCTATTTATATGGGCATGCCCGACCGCGACGTGCGGGAGCGCCTGGTAGCGCGCTTTGACCTTGAGAATAGCCAGCCTGATTTCGCGCTCGCCTACCGCTTCGACATCGTGCTGCGCGGTCCCGACGAGACCCCGCTGGAGCGGCAGGTGTGAGCGGCCTGACCCCGTCGCAGACCGTCGGGCCGTTCTTTTCCATCGGGCTCGACTGGCCGCAGGCCAACCGGCTGACGGGCGACCAGCTCATTGGTCAACCCCTGGTGCTGACCGGGCAGGTGCTCGACGGCGACGGACAGCCAGTACCGGATGCGCTGCTTGAGATCTGGCAGGCGGATGCCTCGGGTTCCTACCCACGCCCTGGGAGTGCGGGTTTCAGCGGCGCCGGGCGCTGCGCCACCGAT
The DNA here is from genome assembly GCA_038116745.1 of Gammaproteobacteria bacterium. GTDB lineage: Bacteria > Pseudomonadota > Gammaproteobacteria > JAYODW01. The sequence continues at coordinate 18,952 of JAYODW010000004.1, read as the reverse complement.
GCTGACGGGCGCTACGTGTTTGAAACGCTGAAGCCGGGTGGTGTGACGGCGGATGACGGCATCGCGCACGCGCCGGTGATCAATCTCGTCCTGTTCGCCCGTGGGCTGCTCACCCATCTCTACACCCGTGTCTACTTTCCGGAGGAGACAGCAGCCAACGCGGTTGACCCGGCGCTGGGCTGTGTCCCCGAAGCCCGTCGCGCCAGCCTCCTCGCTCAGCGGGAAGGGGATCATTACCGCTTTGATATCCGTCTGCAGGGCGAGGCAGAAACCGTTTTCTTCGATGTCTGAGAGGCGCGTTCAGGTTGGCATCATCGGTGCCGGTCCCGCTGGTCTGCTGCTGGGGCACCTGCTGACTCAGGCGGGTATTGAAGTTGTCATTCTCGAACGTCAGAGCCGCGCCCATGTAGCGTCCAGAATCCGCGCCGGTGTGCTGGAGCAGGGCAGTGTAGCCACGCTCAATGCCGCGGGCCTCGGCGAACGGCTGCGGCGGGATGGTCTGGTCCATGCCGGTGTGGATATTGCGCACAGCGGCGGCTGCACCCATATCGATTTCAAAGCGCTGACCGGGCACGCGGTCACCGTTTACGGGCAGACGGAGATCACACGCGATCTCAACGTAGCCCACGACATCGCCGGCACCCGTGTGCTCTATGAATGCGCGGACGTCGCCCTGACGGACCCGCTCGCGGGGCCGGTGCGGTTGAGCTGTTTGCATGCAGGACAGCACTTGAGCGTAGTATGCGATGTCGTCGTCGGTTGCGATGGCTACCATGGCGTCAGCCGGCAGCAGATCCCGCCGGCAGTGCGTCGCGAGTACGAACGCGTGTACCCATTCGGCTGGCTCGGGTTGCTCAGCGACACCCCGCCGGTCTCCGAAGAGCTGATCTACGCGAGCCATCCGCGCGGCTTCGCGCTGTGTTCCATGCGCTCTCCGACTAGAAGCCGTTATTACGTCCAGGTCGATCTCAATCAGCGGGTCGATGACTGGTCGGATGAACGGTTTTTCGACGAGCTGTGTCAGCGCCTGCCGGCCGGTGTCGCGGCCGGCCTGGTGCGTGGGCCGTCGATTGAAAAAAGCATCGCGCCCCTGCGCAGTTTTGTGGCTGAGCCGATGCGCTACGGGCAGCTCTTTCTGGCCGGCGATGCGGCGCACATCGTGCCGCCGACCGGAGCCAAGGGCCTGAACCTGGCCATCAGCGACGTCGCTGCCCTGGCGCCGGCGCTCGAGGCGAGTCTGCTCTACGGCGACCACCATGGTCTGGACGCTTACTCCGAGCAGTGCCTTCGCCGGGTGTGGAAAACCGAGCGCTTCTCCTGGTGGTTTACCCAACTCACGCATCGTTTTGAGGGTGACGGTTTCACTCAGCGCCTGCAGCAGGCAGAGCTCGATTACCTGACGGATTCAACTACGGCGCAGCGCAGTTTTGCCGAGAACTACGTCGGCCTCGCGGCACGCTCGCTATGAGCAGCGGCCTGCTGTCCGAATATCTGGGCGCCCCGAAGCTGGCGGATTGTTTTGCCGCAATGGCGCTGCTCGAAAACATGCTGGCCTTTGAGGTCGCGCTCGCCCGGGCCCAGGCGGAGCTCGGGCTTATTCCCGAGTCGGCGGCGGTGGTCATTGCCGTGGCCGCGACGGCGACAGAGTTCGATCCGGAAGCCCTGCGCAAGCAGACGGCTGAGAGTTCAAATCCCGCCATCCCACTGGTGCGCGCGCTTACCGAGAACGTGACCGCGGTCGATGCTGCTGCCGGGCACTACGTGCACCTGGGCTCCACCAGCCAGGACGTTATGGACAGCGCGCTGATGCTGAGCTGTCGTGCGGCTTTGCAACTGCTCGACGGTGAGCTTGTGCGCCTTGAGTCTGAACTGAGCGCACTGGCGAGTGCGCACCGCGGCACGCTGATGTCGGCGCGGACGCTCTCGCAGCAGGCCGGGCCGACGACGTTCGGGGTCAAGGCAGCCGGCTGGCTGCAGGGGCTGGTTAACGGCCATACCCGCTTGCGGCAGTTGCATAGGGCGCTGCCGCTGCAGTTCTCCGGCGCGACCGGAACGCTCGCGGCCTACGGCAATCGCGGCGCTGAGCTCACTGCTGCGGTCGCCGCGATGCTTGGGCTGCGCGCCGTGCCGCCCTGGCAGACAGAGCGCAGTGCAATCCGTGAGATGGCTGCAATGCTCGCCGGGTTGGCGGCGACCGCGGGAAAGATCGCGACCGATCTGCTGCTCATGATGCAGACCGAGGTGGGAGAGCTCCGCGAGGCGCCCGTTCCTGGACGGGGTGGTTCATCGGCGCTGCCGCATAAGCGGAATCCGGTGGCGAGCATGGCCGTCAGCGCGAACGCGCGTCGTGCTCCCGGTCTGCTGGCGACGGTGTTTGCCGCGTTTGATCAGACCCATGAACGCGCGGCCGGCGCCTGGCATGCGGAATTTATGGCACTGACGGAGCTGTTCGAGGTGACGGGCGGTGCGCTGCTGGGGCTGCAGCGTGCGCTGCGCGGGCTCGAAATCGACCAGGGCCGGATGCTGCAGAATCTCGCTCTCACCCGCGGGGTGATCATGAGCGAAGCGGTGACGGCAGCTCTGCGCCCGTCTATCGGACAGAGCGCTGCGCAGGGACTGGTGAAACGGGCAGTCGCCGATGCCGCTGCGGGTGACATTCCGCTCAGCGAGGCGCTTGTCGCGATGTCGGAAATTGCTGCCCTGATAGATCGCGCAGCGCTGGATCGGGCTCTGGATCCGGCCAGCTACCTGGGGATGGCTGACCACATCATCGATGAGGCGCTGGCAGCGGCGGCCAGGCTCTCGGGGGAGGATGCGGGCTGAGAGTCAGCCGCGCTTCTTGACGAGCACAACAGGGGGGAACGACCGATGGATGACGAGCAGCGTTACGTTAACGGGATGGCCACCCGGCGAGAGGTTCTCGGCGAGGCTTATGTCGACAGGGCTGAGGCGGCAAAGACAGATTTCACTGCCGAGTTCCAGGCTTTCATCACGCGCTACGCCTGGGGTGATGTCTGGCAGCGGCCCGGGCTTGATCGCCGCACGCGGAGTTTCATCACGCTGTCGATGCTGCTCGCGCTCGACCGCGCGGATGAGTTCATGCTGCATGTGCGCGGGGCACTGAACAACGGACTGTCCCGGGAAGAGATTAAAGAGGTGCTCCTGCATAGCGCCATCTACTGCGGGGTGCCGGTCGCTAATCGTGGCTACAAGCTGGCGCAGCAGGTATTCCGCGACCTTGATGCCGGGGGCTGAGCACCGCGTGAGACGGTACCCCGGAGCGGAGATCCGTTGAGCGCGAAGCTGCCCGAACTCGACTGCGACCCTTACGATGCCGTCGAGCTCTGTGCCCCAGCCGGACTGCAGGGACAAATTCGGGAACTCGCGCCTGTGGTTGCGATCCCGCGCTACACTGCGGTGGCCGTCGCGCGGGTCGATCTGGTGGAGCAGATATATCGCGACTGGCAGCACTTCACCTCGTCGCGCGGCGTCGGGCTCGCGGACTTCGCGCGCGAGCCACCCTGGCGGCCGCCGAGTATCGTGCTCGAAGTCGATCCGCCAGCCCATGAGCGTACACGGCGCGTGCTGGCCGGCGCCCTGTCGCCAGCCATTCTTAATGCCTGGCGTCCGCAGCTTGCCGCACTGGCAGCCGACTTCGTGGATGCCGCGTCGGCTCAGGGTGATATCGACGGCGTGCGGGAGCTGGCCGAGGCCTTCCCTCTGCGCGCGTTCGGGGATCTGGTCGGGATCCCGTCTGCTGGACGCGAACATCTCCTGCACTACGGGCGCATGGTGTTCAATGCGCTCGGACCGGACAACAGCCTGCGCCGCGATGCGCTGGCGGGCGCCGAGCAGACGCTTGCCTGGCTCAGTGCAGCTTGTGCCCGGGACGCGCTCAGCCCGGATGGCTTGGGCGCGCGCGTGTTTGCGGTCGTTGATCAGGGCCTCATCGACAGCCACGAAGCTGCGCTCCTGGTGCGGTCACTGTTGTCGGCCGGCATAGACACGACGGTGGCAACGCTCGCTCACCTGCTGCACTGCTTTGCCGCCGACCCTGGTGCCTGGCAGCAGCTGCGTGCAGCGCCGGCTGGCGTTGCCGAGGCTCTCGATGAAGTGTTGCGATTCGCGTCGCCGATCCACACGTTCTGCCGCACCAGCGTCGTCGACGCGGAAATTGACGGGCTGATCATCCCTGCCGGGACCAAGGTTCTGCTGATGATGGCTGGCGCCAACCGCGACCCACGGCGCTGGAAGGATCCTGAGCAGTTCGACCCGAACCGGCCGCGCAGGCCCCATGTCGCGCTCGGTCATGGCGTCCATGTCTGTGTTGGACAGCATCTGGCACGGCTGGAGATCCGGGCTCTGGTAGAGGCTCTGTGCGATCGGGTGAGGTCGATGGAGCTTCTGTCCGACCCCCTGATCGCCCCGGGTAATGCCGTACGCGGTATCGCGCGACTCCCGTTACGTTTGTTTCCTGGCTGACAGAAGTCTGCCTTGCGGCCTACGTCGTATACATTCTCGAATGCGTGCGGCCGCACTGCCGGCAACCTTGCTACACTAGAATTTATTTTATAAGTGTTATATAAGTCCTTAATCTAAAAACATTTCGTAGAAAGATTGCTTTATGACAAGGCAACATCTGCGCACTGAACGACCGCTAAACCGCGTCCTGACCGGGTAACGGAACACCCGTAAACGTCCGGGTAACCGACCATGCTGCAAATCACCCAGATTCTTGCGGACAACATTGCTGCCCGAGCACGTGCTCACTATGAAGAGATCTATCCTGGGCAGGCATCGGCGCCCCTGGAATTTGCGTTGCGCGTGACACAGGCCGCGCTCTCAGCGCTGGGGCGGAGCGATGCGCTATACCACAACGTCGAGCACACGACTCATGTGACCCTTGTAGGGCTCGAAGTGCTCAAAGCCAAGCAGCAGCGTGAGCGCATGGTGAGTCCGACGCAATGGGCGAACGTGATCTGCGCTTTGCTGTGTCATGACGTCGGCTATGTGCGTGATTTGTGTCAGGGAGACGCTGGCACCAGGGTGGTAACCGGCATTCCGGGCGAGGAGCCGGTTGATCTCAGCGGGCATAGTGATGCAGCTCTGATGCCGCTGCACATCAACCGCGGCAAACTCTATGTGCAGGAGAACTTCGCGGACGACCCGGCTGCCGATCTGGATCTGCTGCTCGCGTGCATGGAGCGTACCCGGTTCCCGGTGCCGGACGACCCTGTCTACCACCTCACGGACGACTTGCCCGGACTGGTACGGGGCGCAGATCTGATTGGCCAGCTGAGCGACCCGCGCTATCTGCAAAAACTCTCTGCGGTGTTCTACGAGTTCGAGGAGATCGGCTTCAACGCCGTGACCGGCTACGCGCGTCCGGGTGACCTGCTGCACGCCTATCCCGGTTTCTTTAATTCAAGCGTTGAACCCTACATCGATGCGGCTGTCGCTCTACTCGAGCATACCGACGAGGGTCGCGATGTGCTCAAGCATCTGTTTGGAAATCTCGAGCACGCTAAGGCCGCTCTCGCGACCAGCGCGTCCTGAGCCGGCCGTTGAAAGATTGTTGACTCACGCGGTGGGGAGCGCCGAGGCTCAAGTGCAGTCCTCTCTCCGGCCGCCGTTCTGGCGACAGCACTGTGAGCGGCTGAACCGACTCATTTGCCTAATCCTTCTCATGCTCGCTCAGTCTGCGAGCGCTTTTGAGCTCGACGAGCTGGCGCCCGGCCTGTATCTGCACCGCGGCGCCATCGCCGACATCGACTCGCCGCTGCGCGAGGACAGCGCCAACATCGGGTTTATCGTCGGTGAGCGCTGTGTAGCGGTGGTTGATACCGGTGGTTCAAGCCGCACCGGGCGCGCCCTGCTGGCGGCGATCCGGGCACAGACCCCGCTGCCCGTGTGCTACGTCATCAATACCCATGTGCATTTTGACCATCTGCTTGGAAACGGTGTGTTTCGCGCTACCGGGGCGCAGTTCGTGGGCCATGCACAGCTGAGTAGCGCGATTGCGGACAGTCGTGATTTTTTTCTCGAACGGTTCGCGGACGAGGTTGCAGATCTCCCGTTAAGCGAGCGGATCGTGGCGCCCGATATGCCAGTGACAGACCAGCTGGAACTCGACCTCGGTGGCCGGACGCTCACCGTGCGCGCGGTGCAGACCGCCCATACCCATACCGACCTGACGGTCTACGATGCGGCAAGCGATACGCTGTGGACCGGCGACCTGCTGTTCCGCGAGCGCATGCCGATCCTGAACGGGAGTCTCAAGGGCTGGCTGCGCTGGCTCGAGGAGGCGGAACAGCACAACTATCGACTGGTCATACCCGGCCACGGACCGCCGGATCGCGTCTGGCCGGAAGGCGCGCGGGCCGAGCGTGAGTACTTTCAGACGCTTATCGCTGAAACCCGGGCGGCCCTCGCGAAAGGACTTTTTCTTGAGGATGCGCAAGGCGTCGTGGCCGAAGGCGAGAAGGGCAAATGGCAGCTCAGCGATCGTGCGCACGGCCTTAATGTCAGCCGTACCTATCGCGAGCTTGAGTGGGAGTAGCGTTGGCTGCGCGCCTCGCTCGCGAGACGGATCAGCTCAACAGGACTCCGTCCACATCCGAGTGCAGCGCACTGCGTTCGCCCAGCGCGAACGCGCCTGCGCGCGCAGCTCACTTGATAGCGCCGGGCTGAAGCGCCGTTCAGCCTGCCATAAGGCGCTCACCGTGTTGCGGTCGGCATAGAGCCCGACACCCAGTCCTGCCAGCATGGCTGCGCCAAGGGCGGTACTTTCGCGCATCCGCGGGCGCACCAGGCTGGCGTCCAGGAGATTTGACTGTAGCTGCATGAGCAAATCGTTGGCGCTTGCGCCACCGTCGACGCGGAGTTCTGTGAGCGTAATGCCGGCGTCCGCGGCCATGGCGGCGGCAACATCGGCAATCTGGTGAGCGACGCCGTCAAGCGCGGCCCGCGCCAGGTGGGCGCGCGAGGTGCCGCGGGTCATGCCGAATAACGTGGCACGCGCTGAGCTGTCCCAGTGGGGGGCACCAAGACCGGTGAACGCGGGCACCAGTACCACCCCGTCGCTGTCCGCAACCGTGGCCGCGAGCACCTCGATGTCTGCGGCGTGTTCAATGATCCCCAGCTGATCGCGGAGCCATTGCACCGTCGCGCCACCCATGAACACGCTGCCCTCAAGCGCGTACTCCGTCCGACCGTTGAGCCGGCTGGCTATTGTGGTCAGCAGCCCTTGTGTTGAACTCGGTGCTTCGATCCCGGTGGCGAGAAGCAGAAAGCAGCCGGTGCCGTAGGTGCATTTAGCCATGCCGGGACTGAAGCAGGCCTGACCGAAAAGCGCCGCCTGCTGGTCGCCCGCCACACCGGCGACAGGGACCGGAACGCCGAACAGGCTGGTCTCGACGAGCATGCCGGCGGAGTCTGTGACCTCGGGCAGCACTTCGCGGGGGATGTCCCAGAGCGTGAGCAGCTCGTCGTCCCAGCTGCCCGTGTGGATGTTGAACAGACCCGTGCGTGACGCGTTGGTGGCATCGGTCTGGTGCGCGCGGCCTCCAGTCAGGTGATAGATGAGCCAGCTGTCGACGGTGCCGAAGGCCAGCTCCCCACGGTTTGCGCGCGCCCGAAGGTTCCCATCCCGAGTGAGCATCCATGCCAGCTTGGAGCAGGAGAAGTACGGGTCAATGACGAGGCCGGTCAGCGCTTGCACCCGAGGCTCTGCGCCGTCTGCCCGCAGCGCCGCACAGCGCTCGGCTGTCCGCCGGTCCTGCCACACCAGGGCCGGTCCGCAGGCCTCACCGGTGCGTCTGTCCCACAGCAGACAGGTTTCGCGCTGGTTGGCGATACCGATGCCGGCGACCTGATCGGCGCCGATCCCGGCGTCTGCCAGCGCGGCGTGGGCGGCGTCGAACTGACCGGACAGGATCGCGTTCGGATCCTGCTCAACCCAGCCGGGTCGCGGGAAACTGATCTCCAGCGGACGCTGCGCGAGGCCACACAGGGGGCCCTGTTCATCGAATACCAGCGCGCGGGAGCTGGTCGTGCCCTGGTCGAGAGAAAGGATGTACGGCATGACAAGCTGACTCCTGCGGGTTGAGGCGTGCGGGCAGGTTGAGACCGGAGGCCAGCGGTTTTGCGCCGCAATCCGTTCCTGAACACGTCCGTGGCGTTCCGATCCACGATCACCTGGACAGCGCTGGAAACGAGCGCCTGCAGTCCAGCGTCGCAGCCTATCTTTTCAGCATGTTGAACCCCATGCCATAGTGCGAGGGCGATCTCCGGCGCCCGGCATCGGGCGCCATGACGCTGTTCGGAAGCGGTGATTTTTTAAGCGGCAAAGCAGAATGAAAGTCAGTCACTCGACAATACGGTCCAAAAGCCCGCACGGCTGTCTCGAAGCTCAGCCGCGCACGCTGGCGACTGGTGGACCGCTTGGGATATGAATAAGGACGCGCGAGCGACGCCCGTTCGGGCGACCTCTGCTGGCGCACCAGCATGGATTTTCGGTTACGGCTCGCTTATCTGGCGACCGGATTTCCCCTTCATCGCGCAGCGGCCGGCGTTGCTGCGCGGCTGGCGGCGGCGGTTCTGGCAGGCCTCGCCCGATCACCGCGGCGTGCCCGATGCCCCCGGGCGGGTGGTGACCCTGGTCGAGGAGGCGGGCGCGCACTGCTGGGGTATGGCCTTTCTGACTGCCGCGACCGAGCGGGAGGCGATCCTCGCCGCGCTCGATATCCGGGAACAGAATGGGTACGAACGTGAAGAGGTCATGGTGGCGCTGGAGGGTAAAGATACAGTGTCAGCGCTTACTTACATTGCAGGGCCTGCCAACCCGAGCTTCGTCGGTCCGGCCCCGCTACAGGACATGGCCACGCAGATTGCCCGTTCACACGGGCCCTCGGGTGCCAACCGCGACTATCTGCGCGAACTGGCTGCTAACCTCAGCCGGCTGGATATCGAGGATGAGGAGATCATGAACCTGAGCCGCGCCGTGGAGGCCTTGCGCGCGTGAGCCGCGTGCTGCCCTTTGACGAAGACGCGCAGGGGCGCCCGCAGACGCTTTTCTCGCGCTATGTCGGTATCGATTACTCCGGGGCCAAGGCGCCGGTGTCCCGGCTGCCGGGGCTGCAGGTGTATTCCTGTGAAGGCGCCGGGGCGCCGGTCGCCGTCGCGCCGTACGACGAGCGCGCGCGCCTGTGGAGCCGCAAGGAGGTCGCGCGCTACGTGCGCGAATGTCTGCTCGGGCCGCGGCCGTGCATCATCGGTATAGACCACGCGTTCGCCTTTCCCATGGCCTACTACCAGCGCCACGGGCTGGAAAGCTGGCTCGCGTTTCTGCGGCATTTCTGCCACCGCTGGCCGACGCACAACGACCACATGTACGTCGATTTCGTGCGCGAGGAGGAGCCGGTCGGGGGACTCGCTACGGAGTTCCGGCTGTGTGAGCGGTGGACCATCGGAGCGAAGAGCGTGTTTCATTTCGATGTGCAGGGCTCGGTGGCGAAATCCACGCACGCCGGGATCCCCTGGCTGAACGAGCTGCGCCAGGACCGTCGGGTCCGCGCGCGGACGCATTTCTGGCCATTTGATGGTTTTGAATTTGAACCCGGCTGCTCGGTCGTGACCGAGGTTTTTCCTTCACTGTTCCGGCGGCGCTATCCGAAAGCCGATCGCACCAGCGACCAGCACGATGCCTACGCCGTGGCCAGCTGGCTGCGGGAAATGGACAGTCGCGGGGCGCTCAGAGGGTATTTCAATCCGCCGTTGACCCTGCAGGAAAGGCGGCAGGCACGGCTGGAGGGGTGGATTCTGGGGGTGCGGTAAGGGTAGTCAGGCCTGGTGTCGGATAGGACATGTCAGAAAAATTTACATCGCTGACCCTCTGAAAAAATCACTAACTGACTGTTTTTCATAAGGATGGCTGTGATTGGTTTGACGTACGGCAGAACGTTTGCGTCAGCGAATGAGCGAATGTCAGCGCTTTTTACACGTGACGACGGCGAGATGACAATGCGCGCTTCAGTAGCGCGCGCTAACTCTTCTAAAACAATAGGTTACGCTATGTTTCAGTTATTGGTACGCAGCTTGCTAGAGGGTTTGCAGGAAAATTCACGACGACTGAATTAAGGACGGCAAGCATGAACAAAATATCTGGTCTGATCAGTGGAATCGGTCTCGCGGTGGCCATGAACGCAAGCGCGGCGCCTTTCCTGCAGCTCGGTAGCCCAGACGGCGGATGGGCCAGCGACGATACCGCTTTAAATGGTAGTAGCGTCGATCTCTACGCGCTGCAGACGCCAGAAGGGCAAAACGATTTTGATACCACCGGCATCTACTACATCTCGTTAGCGTTGGTGTCTGCCGATTACAATCCTGCACAGTCCTGTGAAGGGTGTGCCGGGGATTATTCAATCGGCAGCACTTTCGATCCGGGTTCTCTGGGAAGTATCCTTATTTCGGGTACGTCTTCAACCGTATCTCTGAGTAATTGGGTGTGGGGAACACCGCCGACGCCGGACGATGACCCGAAACACGACGGTCAAGATATAGCCCCGCATGGGATTTTTGACACCTGGTTTATGGAATTTGGGTTCAGATTCGATACTACGGAGGGCACTGCTGCAGCGGTAGATGTCCAGGCGAACCCAAACGGCTGGACTTTGGATACCAGTGGTGACGACATGATCTGGGAGAAAATCAGCCTCGATTTTTCCAACTGGAATTCGCCCTACAATGTCCACTTTGATCTCTATTCCAAGGATAGCGATGCCTATGTAGCAGGAGACGACGTAGACACCCAGAAGGTCGCACCCTACTCCCACGATGCTACTTGGTACAGCTCCAGCTCCAGCTCCAGCTCCAGCTCCAGCTCCAGCTCCAGCGGTGGCGGCCAGTCGAGTACCAGCAGCGGCTGTTTCTCTTCCTGTGACCTCGCGGAGCCGGGTACTCCTGGGTTGATGGGGATTGCGCTGGTACTGCTGGCGGTTTTCGGCTCCCCGATGCTGCGACGTCGCTACATGAGCTGACGCGAGCCGGGAGCGGCAACGGTTTCAAAAATTGATACCGTAAACCACACCGCAAACGCAAGGGCGCCCCGTGGCGCCCTTTGTGTCTAAGCGGGACGCTCTCGTTTGATGAGCCGGCCGGTCGCAGGTGGATTATTCGTGACGGGTGTCGCAAATTGAAAACATGGCGCTTGCTTTGACCCGGGCAGACTTTCATCCTGACCACGACGTGCACAGGGCACGGTAAAAACAGGTGCGGGGAATCCGACATGAAATTTAAGCTACACAGCGCAGTTTTATCCAGAAGAGCGCGAGGTCACGCACTGACCGTCTTGGCGCTGGCAGCTAGCCTTCTGGGCACAGCGAACGCGGCTCCACCGGCGAACACTGGCGCCTCAGACTCGCGGGGACCGCTGGCAGAGCGTCCAGTCCGTCCGGCTTCCAACGAAGAGCGTTTTGCCTCAGGCCACATCCTGGTCGCACCGAAAGGCGGTTTGCCAGAGGCGGTGCTGGACCGTGTGCTGGAGCAGGCCGGCGGTCAGGGCTCGACCCGTCTGGCGGGACTGAGTGTGCGCAAGATGAAAGTGCCCCCGGGACTGGAAAAGCAGTCCGCGGAACGACTGCGGCGGAACCCGAATATCGAGTTTGCGGAAACAGACGCGGCGGCGGAACCGGCGGTGGTCGTAAACGATCAGTATCTGTCCTACGAGTGGCATCTGCCTAAAATGCAGGTGGCTGAAGCTTGGGACGTAGCAAATGGTTCCGGGATCGTCGTTGCAGTGCTGGATGATGGGGTGGAGGCTACGCATCCGGATCTTCAGGGGCAATTGTTGTCCGGGCGGAACGTGGTGTCAGGCACCGCCGATACGACACCATTGAATGGCCACGGTACGGCGGTTGCGGGGACGATAGCAGCTGCGTCTAACAACGGCATCGGTGTCGCGGCGCCGGCGTTCGGTTCGAAGATCCTGCCTGTGCGGATAACAAACGATTCGACGGGTTGGGCGCTGTGGAGCGATATGGCGAGCGGGATCGTGTGGGCGGTGGATAATGGCGCGCGAGTCATTAACCTTAGCTACGGGCCAGGGCTGGCCGAGTCCGAGACTATAAGTTCGGCAGCGGCTTATGCCCGGAGCAAGGGCGCAGTTGTGGTGGTATCGGCGGGCAATAATGCTGTGGACACTGGTATGGCGCCGAACGACACCTTGTTGACGGTCTCAGCGACCAACTCCTCCGATGCGCTGGCGTCCTTTTCGTCCTTCGGTAATGACGTGGACTTTGCTGCGCCGGGCGAGCAGATCGCGACCACGTGGCAGGGTGGGGGTTACGGTTGGGCGGCTGGAACTTCGTTCTCGGCGCCGCTTGTATCAGCGGTAGTCGCGCAGATGATGTCGGTCAATCCGCAGCTGACACCGAGTCAACTGGAAGCCTTGCTGCAAACGACAGCGGTTGATGTTGGAACAGCCGGCTGGGACAACCGTTTCGGCTTCGGGCGTATCAATGCGCTTGCCGCGGTCAGCGCGGCGCAGAACAGCTCGCCAAGCGACAGTCAGCCGCCAAGTGTATCCATCACGCAACCCGCAGGCGGAGTTTCGGTTGACGGCATAGTCACCATCATCGGTGAGGCCACAGACAACTACGGCGTCAGCCGCGTGGAGCTCTACGCCAATGGCCGTCTGATCGGGAGCGACACGACGACCAGCTACAGTTACGCATGGGACTCTTCATCCGTTAGTAACGGCCTGACCCGGCTCGTCCTGCGTGCCTTCGACGAAGCCGGGAATCAGTCCGATTCGACGAGCGTCGAAGTAGAGGTAACGAACGTCGTGGATACCACAGAGCCGGTAATAGCCATTGTCAGCCCATCGGACGGCGCATCGGTGTCGACCTCATCGGTTTCGCTTGCCGCGGCCGCGTCAGACGATGTGGCTGTAGTGCAGGTGTCCGTTTTTGTGGACGGTAGCCTGAAATGCTCCGGTACAAGCTCTGCCTCCTGTTCTTGGAACACACGTAAGGTGACCAAGGGCAGTTCACACACGATACTGGCGAGAGCGGTCGATGCTGCCGGTAATCAGGCGGAAACTTCGATTACTGTCACCGTGGGCGCGACGACGACGGATACGACGACGACGGATACGACGACGACGGATACGACGACGAC
>JAYODW010000004.1:0-5676 GCA_038116745.1 Gammaproteobacteria bacterium | reverse complement strand
CGACGACGACGGATACGACGACGACGGATACGACGACGACGGATACGACGACGACCACAAGCTCAAAGGGTCGTAAGAGATAAGTCCTGCCTGAGAGACGGGTGTTTTGCAGTGAAGAAGGCCCTGAACAGGGCCTTCTCTCTCTGTTTGGCCCGCTAGAGCTTTGCCGGCCCTCATTCGGTGCTTGTTCTGCCGCACGGCATACAGAAAGCCACGAGGAAAACGCCAATGTGGTGGGACACCAGGCGTAGCCGCTCCAACAACCACATCAGCACCGTCGGTACCTGCTGTCACTCCACCTTAAATCGGAAGACAGGCTTCATAGAACCGGTTGGTGCGGTCCAGCAAGGATCGCGCTGACGCTGCAGCGGAGATTTGCCGTACGGGCGAAACGCCCGTCGCAGGTAGGTATCTGAACCGCGGGTAAAGCTCCTGCCGTAAACTTCGGGCTCGAAGGGTCCACCGGCGACGACAGCGCTATAAGATGAATTTATCTGCTGCGGAACAGGCCAGCCTCACTGCACCCGAAAACCCGAGCGTTGTCGCGAAAAGCAGATTTCTGGACTGCCATCGGTGAGTTCGATGCGCATGCGCAGAATTCGCTCACCCAGAACTGGTTTCATTCTCTTGACTTTTAATCACGATGACGATGACTGACACCCCGGGGTCATCTTCGACTGTGCCGCACAGCGAGGCCCTCGCAGCCATGCTCCTGGTGCTCGTATGTACGGCACTGGCCAGGGTCCTTGGATGCTCGGCGTACCTCTCCGCTCTGATGAGCGTCATCGTTCTTGCTACGTTTTTTCTATTCGTTGAGCTGGTTCTGAGAAAAACCTACGCGCGTCCTAGCAGCGGTCTCATTTACTGGAATGGGGTTTGGCGGACGCGTATTAACTGGCGCCGCTGTTTTCTTAAACTGCTGGGCCTCGGTGTTGTGCTGGGCTTGATCGCGTCGTACTACGCCATTGCGCCCTGGTATCGAGATCTTGAGTTTCAGCCGTATTGGGATCATCTCCTCCTGCTTGGACCGCTGCTCGCCATTGTGGCAGTACCGTACATCGTGGTGGTCGACGCCATGATGGCGGAGCCTGAGGATAGCTACAGTGCGATGGGCCGCATCGTGTTGCTGCAGTGGTCCGGAATAGACTGGCGCAAGCAACTCAACTTTTTGCTGGGTTGGGCCGTGAAAGCTTTTTTTCTGCCAATTATGGTGATCAGCACGGTGTCTCTGTTTTCGCTGCAGATGCCATCGCCGCGTCCCGACTCAGTGGTCCGGTCAGCTTTTGTGCTCATGCACTACACCTATTTGCTTGATGTGTGTTTTGCTACCGTCGGTTACTCCATGACGCTGAGGATCCTCGACAGTCACATCCGCAGCGCGCATCCCTTCTGGTGGGGCTGGCTCGTGTGCCTGTTGTGTTACCCCCCGGTCAATCAGCATTTAAGCTGGCTCTTGGTTGGCTACAGTGACGGGCGCCAGTGGTACGACTGGCTCGCGAATTCCCCTGTTCTACTGACCCTGTGGGCCGGAGCTATTGTTTTCGCGGCAGTTGTGTTTGCGTGGGCGACCGCGGTCTTCGGCTGCCGCTTTTCGAACCTCACGAACCGCGGTCTCATTACCACGGGGCCATATCGTTACACGAAACATCCGGCTTATATCAGTAAGAATCTAGGGTTCTGGCTCGCCTCTATGCCATTTCTCTCGATTGAAGGCAGCGGCGCTGCGCTAATGCATTGCACCGCCCTGCTGTCTCTTAATGCCTTGTACATGCTCAGAGCGTTGTCTGAAGAACTGCATATGTCAGAGGACGCCGATTACGTCGCCTATGCAGAATGGATGAATGAAAACGGGATTTTTCGCTGGGTAAGCAGGGTCTTCCCAGGTTTTCGGTATCGTTCTCCAGGAAGCCCGCCTCAAGCGGCGGACGATGTCCTTGGAGGGCGCGAGTAGTGGTGGTTTGCCCTCTGCTTCTGGTGCCGCGTTGGGTCGGCAGATGAGTCAACTTTCACAACTCGCGATCACAGGAAAACTTCAATCCTTGTCCATCCGGCGCGCCGTGCTCCTGATGGTGCTGTTTGCTGCGTGTATTTACCGCGTCTGGTTGGTCTATGAGTTCAATCCGCTGGACAGCAGCGGCAGCACCGATATGGGACGGCACTGGTGGCTTGGCACTCATCCATTGGATACACAGCCCTTTACCGTGATCGATCCTGTGGGCTATCAGCTTTACCTGTCGATTCTGGCGAAACTGACCGCGGGTTCGCGGCCTCTGGTGTTCTATTGGACAGCGCTTTTGACCCTCCTGGCGCCGTGGTGCTGGTACCGTTTTTTACGGGAGTTACTTCCGAATTCCCCTGATCTGGCGCTGTTCGGTTGGGTGCTGCTGGCTGCACTGCCCTCCTGGTCAGCGATCTACAGCTATTTCATGCAGGAAACATTGATGTTCCCTCTTCTCGGCTCCGCGTTATGGGCTAGCTGGCGCTGTCGGCGCAAGCAGGATCTGCGGAGCTTTCTGCTCGCTGTAGGTCTCTGGATCTGCGTTGGTCTGACTCGGGGAATTTGTATCCCGCTTGCGGCGGTCACGATGCTATGGCTATGGCTGGAGCAAGCACAGAAACCGAGCAAGGCGCTGTGCTCAATCCTGATGCTTTTATTTATTCTTGTCCCTTTGGCAGGACGCAGCTGGTCTGTCGCGCGGGTGGTATCACCTCATGGGATCGGCGCATTGAACGCTCTGTACAGTAGATCCGGCGCCTTACGCTTCTCGATTGAGTTCGAATCGACCGTCAGACAAAGCGGCGGGGCGGTATACCGGTTCCAGTCCCCGGCGCCCGCAGCCCCGACCTTCGAACCCTTCTCCGACTGGCGCAGCATGCGCAGAGGCCACTTCGAATTCCTGGTCGACCTCGACGCTGGCGCTGCGGGATGGCGCAAGGCGGGAGACGCCTTGCCGCCGACCGACCTGGCGCGCTACGCCCGTTTGACTTACGACAACCTGCTGCTGCTCTTCTTTAGCCACAGCTGGCCGGATACCGATACCAACCGGTTCATCGGGCAGTGCAACCGCTGGACACGCTGGCTCTGGTTTCCACTGACCCTGGTCTGCCTCGTCGCGACCATCCGGCTGAGGCACCGGCAGCGCGAGCGACTGCTGCCGGCCTTGCTGCTGACCTGGTTTTTCTTCCAGGGCCTGCTCGCGCTGGCGGTCAACGAGGGACGCTACCGAAAACCGTTCGAAGGTCTGCTCGTGGCGCAATGCCTGCTCCTCGTGGCGAGCGCGCGGAAGGGAACGGTGACGAGAGCCCCTCGAGCTGCTCTTCAAACGATGGAGGCGGGCTGAGTTGAACTCAGCTCGCAGCGGCTCCGTGATCGCCTCCATCGGCTGGATGTTCTTCCGCTACAGCGGTGCGGGAGCGCTCGGAACCGGCGCGCACTACGGGCTGCTCGTCGTCCTTGTCGAGCTCTGCGGTGTTAATGCCGCCGTGGCCGCCGTGGGCGGTGCACTGACCGGCGCGCTGGTCAATTACTGTCTCAACTATCGCTACACGTTCCGCAGTGATGCCGGTCATCGCTTAGCCGGGATACGTTTTGCACTCGTTGCGTTCGCCGGTGCCGCTTTGAACGGACTCATCGTGGCTGTCCTGGTCAGCCGCGGTCTGAACTATCTGCTCGCCCAACTCGTCGCGACGGGTGTTGTACTTGCCCTCGGCTTTTTCGCCAACCGGCATTGGACTTTTGCTTCCGGGAAGCCGCCGTGACCGCCCCGCGCTCTGCAGCAAGCGGCCTTGCACAGTGCGGGATCTCTGTGGTTGTTCCGGTTTTCAACGAATCCGAAGTCCTGGCTGAGTTCCACCGCCGTCTCAGCGATGTTCTGGCCGCGTTGGCACTGCCGAGCGAGGTCGTCTTCGTCAACGATGGCAGTGCTGATCAATCCCTCGCGATCATCCGCGCGCTGCGCCAGCAGGACCCGCGTATCACCATCGTCGATCTGAGCCGCAATTTCGGTAAGGAAGTCGCGATGACCGCCGGGCTCCATCACGCCCGCGGTGCAGCGGTGGTCGTGATCGACGCTGACCTGCAGGACCCGCCTGAACTGATCCCGCAGTTCGTACGGCTGTGGCAGGAGCGGGGCTACGATGTGGTTTATGGGCAGCGCACCTCGCGCGCCGGCGAGAGCGTACTGAAACGCACGACCGCCTATCTGTTTTATCGCTTGATCCAGCACACTAATCGGGTGCGCATGCCGGCCGACGTAGGTGATTTTCGCCTTATGAGCCGTCGCGCGGTGGACGCCCTCAATCAGCTCACTGAAACGCAGCGGTTCATGAAAGGGCTGTTTGCCTGGATCGGTTTTCCCCAGATTGCCTTTCCTTATGAGCGCGACCGGCGATATGCCGGCAACACCAAATTTAACTACTGGCGCCTGTGGACGTTTGCGCTGGAGGGGATCACCTCGTATACAACCTTCCCTCTGAAGGCGGCGACTTATCTCGGGCTTCTTATTGCCGGTGTCGCCTTTTTTCATGCGGGATGGATTGTGTTGAAGACCCTGTTGTTTGGTGAACCTGTTCCCGGCTATCCGTCCATGATGGTCGTGATCCTGATGCTCGGTGGCGTGCAGCTGATGGGCCTCGGCGTGCTCGGTGAATATGTCGGCCGGATGTTCAACGAGACCAAAGGGCGTCCGCTCTATTTTCTGAACGAATACACGCCGGCAGAGTTGCCGGAGGCCAGCGGAGAGGAGGTGGTCTGACCGTCTGTCACAGACGCGTCTGAGCGCGACTGAGGCCGCGGTGCTCAAGCAACCGCACTGCCCAGGTACACCCTCTGCGCCTGTGGACAAATGCTCGGCGCGCGCGGAGGGCTCAGGCTTTCAAATCAAACTTCTTCAACAGCTGGTAGACCGACGGTCTGCTGACGTCAAGGATCTCGGCCGCCTTACCGATCTGTCCATCGCTCGCTGTGAGGGCGCGCTTGAGCGCTTTAAGCTCTGCTTCGTCGCGATAGTCTTTCAGGGTTACTGCCTCGCGAGCGCGGGACAGCTCGAGATCCTCAGGCTCAAGCAGCTTACCTTCCGCCATGATTACAGCCCGCTTTACCCGATTCTCGAGCTCGCGCACGTTACCCGGCCAGTCATGAAGCCCAACAGCCTCTACCGCGCCGCGGCTCAGGTCGCGGATCTTGCCGTGATGCAGATCGCCGAAGCGCTGGATCAGCGCGCGCGCGATGAGTACGGCGTCGCCGGCGCGCTGGCGCAGCGGGGGGATGGTCAGGGAAAGTTCGCTGATCCGATAGAACAGATCTTCGCGGAAGGTGCCGGCGACGATCTGCGCCTTGAGGTCCTGGTGGGTGGCGCAGATCACCCGCGTATCAACCGGGATCTCGCTGCGCCCGCCGATTCGCTCAATCACTCGCTCCTGCAGGAAACGCAGCAGTTTGGCCTGGAGTGCTCCCGGTAGGTCGCCGATCTCGTCAAGAAACAGGGTGCCGCCGTCGGCATACTCGAGCTTGCCTCGGGTCTGCTTGCCCGCGCCGGTGAACGCGCCTTTCTCGTATCCGAACAGCTCGCTTTCAAGCAGGTTTTCAGGGATTGCGGCGCAGTTGATGGCGATGAAATCCCGATCTTTGCGCGGGCTGAGGTCGTGCAGCGCCCGGGCCAGGACTTCCTTACCGGT
>JAYODW010000003.1:0-130859 GCA_038116745.1 Gammaproteobacteria bacterium | reverse complement strand
AAGCGGCACGAGGATTCCACTTATCGCGGTGTCCAAGATTCGGGGTCCATTTCTCTCCGCCAGGCGGAGCAGGTAAAAAATATTCTTCCGCTATACTCCGCGCCTCCCGAAGGCTCACCGAGCAACCCCGGGCGAAGCACCTCACCTCGAGCAAGAATCAGACTCTGTGAGCATTACTTCTGGCACCATCCCATGCACCCTGCTCCCTGGAGACGGCATCGGGCCCGAGATCACCGCAGCAACGCTGCGTGTGCTTGATGCGCTTGGATCTCCTTTCCAATGGCACGAATGTCGCGCAGGTGCCGCCGCTGCTGAAGAGCTAGGCGACCCACTACCCCAGGTTGTGCTCGACAGCATTCAAAGCACCCGCCTGGCGCCCAAAGGGCCTCTCACAACGCCCATCGGCTCTGGTTATCGCTCAGTCAATGTCCGCCTCAGAGAGGCCTTCCAGCTGTACGCAAATCTGCGCCCGGGACGCTCTCTTCTGCCCGAGGGGAAATTCCCTGATGTCGATCTCGTTCTGGTCCGAGAAAATACAGGGGGCTTCTACGTTGGAGTCGAGCACTTCATTGCCATCGGCGACGACCCACACGCTGTCGCCGAGGCAACCGGAATCCTGACCCGGGAAAACTGCCGACGCATCGCTGAGTTCACTTTCGACTATGCCCTGAAGCACGGCCGCAAGAAGGTCACGGTTGTACACAAAGCTAATATCCTTAAATCCCTGACCGGACTCTTTCTCGAGACGGTCCGCGATGTCGGGCGTTCATACGCTCACAACATCCTTCTGGAGGACCGCATCGTCGATAACTGTGCTATGCAACTGGTGCTTAACCCGGCGCAGTTCGACGTCATCCTTACAACCAACATGTTCGGAGATATCCTTTCCGACGAAATTGCCGGCCTCATCGGAGGACTGGGACTTGCGCCGGGAGCGAATATCGGGAAAGACGTCGCAATTTTCGAAGCAGTGCACGGTTCTGCGCCGGACATCGCAGGCACTGGGAAGGCAAATCCCAGTGCCCTGCTGCTGTCAGCGTGCCTGTTGCTTGAACATTGCGGCTTACTTGAGGAGGGTCAGCGTCTCCGCGCAGCGCTCATCACAACGCTTGCCGCCACTGACACGCGTACAGCCGATCTGGGCGGCGCGCTGACGACTCAGGAATTCACCGATGCGGTGATCCGCAACCTAGAATCCTTAGCAAGAATCATGCTCTTGCGCTGCCCTCTCTGATGAACTCCGCACACGGACTGGAGCGTCTCCAAAAGGCCTTTGGTTATTCCATGAAGGGCCTGCTGGCGGGCTGGCGACACGAGGAGGCATTCCGCCAGGAGCTCATTCTCACTGTGTTCCTGCTGCCCCTGACATTTGTGATAGGCAGCAACTTCCTGGAATACGCCATTCTTCTTGCGACGTTGCTGCTGGTTCTGATTACGGAGCTTTTCAACTCAGCCATCGAAGCCTTGACGGACCGGGTCGGCACCGAGCACCACGAACTCTCGGGACGCGCAAAAGACCTCAGCTCGGCCGCTGTATTCCTGGCTCTGGTGTTGCTGGCTGTTGTGTGGGGCGCAGTCGCGTGGATGCGTTTCGCCAGCTGACGAGGAAAAAACTGACGCAATTCTGCCGCGACAGACCGCCCACGAACCGACAGAGCGAACTGCTATCTGTTGCTGTTCGAGGCCTTCTCCACATAGGCCAGACGCAAACGCCGGACGAGCACTTCCTGAAACGTCTTACTCAGCTTGACCTGCGCCGGTAGCGACGCCCACTGTTTGTAATCGCGCTCAACTCTGACCAACACAACATCGCGAACAGCCACCGCTGCAAATGCTCTTGCTGTTGCTTCCAGATACTCAAGCTCGCCAAAGCACTCGCCAGGCCCCAGAACGTTCAGAACAATACTGCCCTCCCTCAGTTCCACGTTGCCATCAACGACAACGTAAAACGCGTCGTCGTTTTCTCCAATTGAGTAGATTGGGTCACCAGCCGCAAAGCGGCGCCACTCGGCCGCCTTGAGAACATCCTTGAGCTCCTTCGTTGACAAGGCAGAAAAAAACGTCACCTGCTGCAGGCGCTGAATCTTCTCCTCATCTGTAAGCAAGGTCGCAGAGTGTTCAAACTCACGCAGGACACGCCCCAGGTCGCGCGCGATCTCGCCACCTGTCTGATAGCGACCCGCGAGATCCTTGAACAGCATCTTCTTCACGATGCGCCATAGCGACTCGGTGACCTCCGGGCGGATCTCCGGCAGCGGAACCGGCTCTTCGTTCACTACCCGCTGGATCAGGCTCGACAGACCTTTGGCTGAAAAAGGCGGCGAACCGGTGAGCATTTCGTAAAACACCGAGCCAAGAGAAAAGAGGTCGGACTGAGCCGTCAGCTCCATGTCCTGCGCCTGCTCAGGTGACATGTAAAGCGGTGAACCAAACCATCCCAGCACGATCGACTGGTCCGCCCCCATCCGCCTCGCGATCCCGAAATCCCCCAGCTTGGCCTCACCCGATTCGGTGAGCATGACATTAGCCGGTTTGATATCCCGATGCAGAACACCACGCCCATGCGCATAGTCGAGCGCCTCAGCGACCTGCTGAATCAGTTCACAGACGCGCTTGATCGGCAGAAGCTTGGGCGCCTTGCAATAAGCGCGCAGCGTATCGCCGCCACTCACATACTCCATCACCATGTACGGCAGGCCCTGGTCCTCTCCCGCCTCGTAGACTTTCAATATGTTGGGGTGATCCAGACGGCCGACCGACCGGGTCTCGTTGATGAAGAGTCGCTTGGCCACGCTCTGGGCATCTGCATCTGCATCTGCATTGGTCGCAACCTTAATCGCCACCGTGCGATCGACGTAGCTGTCGTGACCTTTATAAACCACCCCCATCGAGCCTTTGCCGATGACCTCGGTAATCTCGTATTTCCCGATCTTTTCTGGCGTATCAAGCATGCTCTTTGCTCATGTTCGCTTCACGATCTCGACCTGTCCGGCTTGCTGGTGCATGAAGTCGATGCCAATCGCCCGCATCGTCTCTGCGAGGTCTTTACCCAGATGCTGACGCCCGATGGTTTTCTTCCCCAGGAAATGGGCGAGTTCATTGATTGATTTCGCCATGGCCAGGTCTTTAGGGTTCTTGTCCGCATCCTCGATGAAGCTTGTGCGAATTTCCACGAAGTCGATATCTATGCTCTTGATGTAGTCATAGCTGTCGTGGCCGCTGCCGAAATCTTCCAGAATGAAACGACAGCCATAGGCTTTGAGAGCGTCCACCAGATCCGAAACCAGAGACTGGTTATCGACCACCGCCTGATCGGGGAGGCTGAAACAAACCTGACCTGGCTGAACGGGTGACTCCATGAACTCACCGATAAGTTCGTTCGGCAGCTCCTCATTTTCAATGGCAGCGCGAGAGAGTGGCAGCACAAACATGGCGTAGCGCTCCGCCAGTTCTTCATTCGCCAGCACCCACTCAAACGCACGATGCAACGCCCATCGGTCGTAGGCAGCAAGCTGGCTGCAACGTTTCAGCGCCGGGGTTATCAGCTTCTCTGGGATCTTTCTCCGCGACCGATCCACAGCCCCCAGCGTCATCGACAATGCGGGCGGCAGACGTTCGTCGGTCAGGCTGGAAATCTTCTGGCCGGATAGCGTAAGACGGTCTTTCTCCAGCGCTTTATCAGCATACGCAACCATGCGCTCAAGTTGTGCGCGCTGCTCGCTCTCGGAGCCGCTGACGTGGATGGGAGGCTCCGCGGCGCTCTCGCGTGCGTGGTCACAAGCCTCTCGAGCAGCGCTGATCAGGCCTTCGGCGTCAACAGCATTATCTTCGCTGCCGGCAATTCCAATCACAAAAACGGGACTGACCCGCCGATGATCGATTTCCTGAGTTTCACTTTCAGCGTGCGCAAGCTCCCCTTCGTCCATAGCCTCATAAGGCACCCCGACGCTCAGTTCTCGAAGCATCTCGACGCTGGCGCGCAGCTTCTTGTGCGCCGCTGCCGTCCCTCCGCTTTTCCAGAACAGCGCCAGGATGGAGCCGCTCAGTCGGCCACAGATCACCGGTTCTTCAGCAAGTCGCTGCGTCAATTCCTCTGCAAACTCTTTGAGCAGCGAGTCGCCCACAGACTCGCTCATCTTGTCATTCACGTCGCGCAGATTCTCGAGCGACACATAACACATCGCGAGATTTTTGCCCGCGGCGGGGTCCGCGTCCTGAATATGTTTCTCCACCGCCTCCTCGAAAAAGCGCCGCGCCAGATAACCGCTCAGCGGATCCTTGGTAGCGTCGGATTCGACCTGCTTATGTACCCGATCAACAACACTCAGCATGGCGCGATCGACGCCAGGCGCATCGGCACTCTCGCCAAGAACGCGCAGGAGGCCGCGTCGCAGGTACATGGCAACCTGTTGCCGCGTCAGCGTGCTCGCCTTGTTGCCCGCATCATCGACGAATACAAAAAGCTTCCCCGTCGCTTCCTTCCAGGCCACCTGCCCGGGAGTTGCACGAGGACTCTTGGCGTTGATGATGACGCGGTCGCCGACCTTGAGTCGGTCCGCACGCTCGAGCCACTTGTGCCACTCTTCCGGGGTATCGGCTTTCTCTGCATCGGCGGCCTGAGCGTCAACATTCCCGACAACGCGTCGGTTATCCAGGATGCGCTGCTGTTCATCACAGGACCGAACGATGTCTGACAGGCGATCCTGAAAAGCGTTTTCCTGTTCCAACAGAACTGCATCAAGCGCTGCGGACACTGGCTCGAACACCCGCACATCGTCGACGAAGTCTTTATTCACCTGTTCCAGAAGACCTTGAACACGGGCGCGGCGTTCGATCTGCTCGGGGCTGTTTCCTCCACGGACTCGGGACACGCGATTGATGACCTGTCGCACAGGATGCTGGTTGGAGGCGAAGAATTCAGGGTCGAGCAGCGCGGCACGATGCGAAGCCGGCCGAAGCTGGGCGAGCTGCGCTTTGGCAGACGTGGCGACCAGCTCATCGTCCATCATCGCGGAGAACAGGTTCCCGACTACCTCCATGGCATCGGCATCATCAGCATTCAATGCTTCGTCGGCTGGATCTGCCTGCGCGAGCGCCGCCTGGACCAGGCTGTCTATGTGCTCTTCATCGCCAGATGAAGCATCGGCGCCGATGTTGCGCTGGACATTCAGCAAGCCCGCAGAGACGCGCGCAATGGCGCGCTGACCTGCACCCTCGCTAACGCCGCCCAGGCTTGATTCTGCAGCTGCAGCCAGAACGGGACCCTGCGGCTGTTCGCGTATCTGACGCCGCAGCGCAAGCTGCGCCTGCACTGCTGAGTGGACTCTGGGCGCAGTGCGCGCAAGCGCATTCACCGGCGTCCTGCCCCAGCTTGCCACTGACGGTTCAGCGGCTGCGCTTGGACGTTCAGACAGCGGCGGTTCAGCGGTCACCGATGACCCCGAAGAAAGCGGTTGTGCCCCTGGAGGCGCGGCCGGCCGCACCGCCCTGACAGAGGCGGAAGGCGCGACGAAATCAGCCGGTTCCAGAGATGCCGGAACCGCGCTGCCATCATAGTTCTCAGGGCCGGGCATGAGGTCATCAAGCGCCTCCTCAGCAAACGCATTTGCCTCAGGTCGACGTGACCGCGCGTTTCCGGAAACGCCGAAACCAACGTCAGCTGACGGTCTCGGCCGATAGTCAGGCTGCTCTTTGACGACATCGGGCAGTATTCCCTGCCCCGCAAGAAAGCGGTTCAGCTGCTCGTAAATCGCCCCGAGTTCAGCGTGGAGCGTGCCTTTGAGCTCCCGGTAGACCATCGTTTTTACCCGATGGTCTGCGTCAAGCTCTTTGAACAATCCAGCCAGCAGATTGCATAGCGCGCTGGGGCCAAGAGGATTATTACTTAAGGTGACCTCACGTTTGGCCAGATGCGATAGCCGTGCGCCCAGATCAAACAACGCGTCTTTGAACCGGGCCTCCAGTTCTGCCGCTGCTTCGGAAATTGCCAAAAAGTCCTCGAAATCACCCTTATCGATGAGAGAGAGTCCGCCGGACTCCAGCGACAGACCCGAGGATTGTTCAGTCCTCGCGACAGGATTCCCAAGAATCTCAACACCACCCTGGAGGTCCGGAATGAACTGCGTTTTTACCCCGGCACTCAGCGCCAGCATCTGACGTTGG
Source organism: Gammaproteobacteria bacterium (assembly GCA_038116745.1). Taxonomy (GTDB): domain Bacteria; phylum Pseudomonadota; class Gammaproteobacteria; genus JAYODW01. The sequence goes on along the minus strand of JAYODW010000003.1, from coordinate 124,697 downwards.
GCATCCAGGAATCGCCGCTCCTCGACGTTACTCCCCGCGTCCCTCGCAGCGACGAACAGGGCGTCGCAGGCCTGCTTGAAAAAGCGCTCGCCAAGACCTGTCAGCGGCGCTTCGACCGCCTGCTTAAGCGGCTCTCTCAGTGCAGCATGTTCCGGTGCAAAGCCACTCAGCGTGCCATCGAGAGCCGTGCTGTTACCTGTCGCGGCATCCGCATGACTGACGCTGTCCGCAAGCTGTCGCAGAGTCTCCAGCACTAACGGGTCCGGCTCGACGAAGGACACACCCATGCCCTGATCGGCTGCGCGGACCACCATGAGATTCAAACTCAGGTCGCGCTGTTCTCCATCAACGATAAGCGCGAAGAGCAGCTCCGCCTTCGCTGGGGTTGCCAGATCAGCGAACGAACCGGAATCGGGGGCAATGAACATGCCGCCCGGGCAATAGTCGCGGACCGTGCAGGCCACGGGTGTGTTCCCGCCGACCCGCACGTAACCTGGAAGATTGACAGGAATGCGCGTGAATTTGCGTCTGGACGCACCTTGAGGTTGATCGTTGCCGTTAGCCATCACTCAATGCGCGCTTCCGCTGCAGGACCCTCGTTAACCAGAGCTTTTTTCTCGCCCGGATAGTCGGTCGGAGCTTGAGACAAAAATGATCAGACGTGTGAAGCCTCATTCCATCCCCGCGACCTAAAGTGCCGCAACACTCTAAGTTCGAACGTTAATCATATGATTCCAAGCGAAAGAACGCCAAGACTCGCTGTCCACCTATGTGCGGGCTGAGCTCTCTATAATCTGCGGCCGCGGAGACCACTCCGCTGCCAGTGAAAGTACCGTCAAAACACCGCGCATCACATGAGCACTTCAAATTTCATCAGGCACATCATCGACGACGATATCGCTGCCCAAAAGAACAACGGCAGGGTGCTGACACGCTTCCCGCCAGAGCCGAATGGCTATCTGCACATCGGCCACGCGAAGTCGATCTGCCTGAATTTCGGTCTCGCTGTCGATTACGCCGGCCGTTGCAACCTCCGCTTCGATGACACCAACCCGTCAACCGAAAAAGTGGAATACGCGGATGCCATCGCCGAAGACGTCCGTTGGCTGGGCTTCGACTGGTCCGGTCATCTCTATCACGCGTCCGACTACTTCCCGCAATTTTTTGACTATGCCTGCGACCTGATCCGCGCGGGGAAAGCTTATGTCGACAGTTCATCGAATGAGGAAATCCGCGCTGCTCGCGGCTCGCTGACCGAACCCGGCCAGAACAGTCCGGACAGAAATCGCCCGCCCGAGGAAAGCCTGGCGCTGTTTGAACGCATGCGCGCCGGCGAATTCGAGGACGGGCGCTATGTGCTGCGTGCCCGGATAGATATGGCAGCACCGAACATCAACATGCGCGACCCCACGCTGTACAGGATCCGCCGGGAGCCGCACCATCGCACGGGCAGCGATTGGCATGTCTATCCGATGTACGACTACGCGCACTGCATTTCTGATGCGCTGGAGGGGATCACTCACTCACTGTGCACACTGGAGTTCGAGGACCATCGCCCCCTGTACGACTGGATTCTCGAGCAGCTCGATGTTCCCTGCCACCCGCAGCAGATTGAATTCGCCCGCCTCGAGCTGAGCTACACCCTGACCAGCAAACGCAAGCTGCTCACGCTGGTGCGCGACGGACATGTCAACGGGTGGGACGACCCGCGCCTGCCGACCATTAAAGGCATGCGACGCAGAGGCTACCCGCCCGCGGCCCTGCGGGATTTCTGTGACCGCGTGGGCATCACCAAAAAAGAGACCGTGATCGACTTTGCGGTACTGGAAAACTGTGTCCGCGAAGCGCTCGACCAGAGCGCGCCCCGGGCGATGGCGGTACTTGACCCCATCCGTGTCGTGATTGAGAACTTTCCAGCGGGCCACATAGAGTGGCTTTCTGCCCCCAACCACCCCAAGGATCCCGCATTCGGCACCAGACAGGTTCCCTTAACCCGGGAAGTGTTCATTGAGCGCGACGACTTCATGGAAGAGCCCTCGAAAAAGTTTCACCGTCTCTCCCCCGGGCGCGAGGTTCGTCTGCGCTACGGCTACGTCATTCGCTGCGACGAAGTCCGGCGTGATGACGCAGGTGAAATTATCGAACTGCGCTGCAGCTACGATCCCGACTCAGCCAATGGCCAGACTGCCGACGGTCGGAAAGTGAAAGGAATCATCCATTGGGTGGCGTGCAACCAGGCAGTGCCGCTGGAAGTAAGACTGTTCGATCGCCTCTTCGACGTTCCAGACCCAGGAGGCGCGGAGGAATTCCTGGCGCATCTGAACCCCGCGTCGTTACAGGTGGTAAGCGGCGCGCAGGGCGAACAGGCGCTTGCGACCAGTCGGCAGAAAGTGTTTCAGTTCGAGCGTCTGGGGTATTTCTGCTGCGACTCAAAGGACGATGGCCCAGAGCGCAGAGTGTTCAATCGGACCGCAACCTTGCGCGATACCTGGGCCAGGACGCAGAACAGCTAACTGTCGGGTCATTATCCTGCCCTCGCCCGCAGATCAGGGTTTGCTAGACTGCGCCAGTGTTCCCTCCGCCCTGGTAGCTCAGGGGATAGAGCGACCGCCTCCTAAGCGGTAGGTCGCAGGTTCGAATCCTGCTCAGGGCGCCAGCTTAACCGCCATGCCGCAAGGCATCCCCCATCGATTGTTCAGATAATCGGGTCCTCAGGCTGAAGTCCCAGAGCCAGCCGTCCAGCGGTTTCCGCGGCCGTCTCGATATCCAGAAAAGCATGCACAGCAAGCATGTTCAGATCGCGGAAATACCTCTGCAGCGGGCTAGCGTCCCGAAAGCCGTCCGCGCCAAAACCACGCGCCAGTTCATTGACCGCGTTGCGGCAGAAATCGCTCAGAAACGAGGCCTGCAGCTTCATTGCCACCCGACTGGCGACAGTGCTCTGGTCAGGCTCGTCGGACTCAAACCGCGCCAGGTAGGCCTGCAAGAGCACTTCGGCTGCATCGGCCGCTGCCAGACCGCGCGCGAGACGCATCTGCGAGGCGGGCTTGTCCCTTGCGCGCTGTCCACTGATGGTCCCTTGCCGGCCTTGAACGCGCTGTACGAAGGATTCCGCTGCCCCGCGCAGTGCGCCTACCAGAACCGGCACCACTTCTCAGAATAGAAACGGCACAAATGGGCGGTGGTACATCGGGTTCGGATGCAACGCCATACCCTCGGCTTCGCCGTTCAGCGCAGCAACAAAAGACGTCGACCGATGCTCCGGCACGAACACCTCGTCGACCCGTAGGTCATTGCCGGCGGTGCCGCGCATACCGGCCGCAAACCAGGTGTCGACCAGTGTCGTCTCCGTACGTGGTACCAGGAACATCCGGGGATGCACCGCTCCGTTCGCCTGCTCGACTGCGCCCATGAACAAGATCCACTCCGCGTGGGAGGAACCCGAACCCCATGGGGTCTGACCCGAGATCCGATAGCCCCCGGAGACCCGCACGGCCTCTATTAAAGGCGCCGCCTGTCCGGCGGAAAGGACGTAAGGCTTACTGAACACCTCGCGCTGCGCCCGCTCAGGAAAAGCAAGCAGCCTCCAGCCGGCCCCCTGGTAAAACGCAGAGACCCATCCGGTCGAGGGACACGCCGAACTGAGCACGCGCACAATTTCAGCCATGGTCGACACCGGCAGCTCGTGCCCGCCGTAGACTTTTGGCACGAGGGTAGCGAGCAGTTCCGCATCAACCAGCGCTTCGACGATCGCATCCGGAAGCGCTCGATTCCGTTCGGTCTCAAGCGCGCTCCTTGCCAGCATCGGCGTCAGCTCATGCGCGCGTCCGATCAGTTCCTGAGATGAAAGTCCCATCTCAGACTTCAGTCTGCTGTCGCCTGCTTGCGCCCTAGGAAACGAGCATTCATTAGAGTCAGAACGTCGCCGCGAGAGTCCGCGCCTGTTCGGCAGCCGTTGCTTCCGCCGCCGCGACGTCGTCCGGCGCTCCCAGCGTCGGGGCAACAATCAGACGACTGACGTCGGTGATCCCGATAAACCCGAGCCAGCCTTCGAAGGCGGGCTTCTGCAGATCGAACGCTTCTGCACCGCTGCCTGCGTGATACACACCTGCACTGGCATAGACCACCGCGGCTTTGCCGGTGACCAGGCCGCTGTAGCCACTGTCTGGAGAAAAGCTCCATGCGAGCCCCGGCTGGGTGATCACATCGATGTATTGCTTCAGTCGGTAAGGCAGACCGAAATTCCACATCGGAACCGAGAAAAGATACTTGTCCGCCTGATTGAAGCGGGCGAACAGTGTCTCCACAGTTCCCCACGCCGACTTCTCTGCCGCAGACGGATCCGTGCCGTGCATGATGCGGTACTTCGCATTCAGCATATCCCCGTCGAACTGGGGCAGGTCTTCTGCCCACAGATTCAAGCGGTCTATCGTGTCGCCTGCATTCGCGGCCGCGTAAGCGCTGAGAAATTGCTCAGCCACTTTGACTGAATGAGAACGCTCACCACGGGGTGACGCTTCAATGTAGAGCATAGTAGACATAACGAGAGGTTCTCCTGAGGAAAGATTTTGTGCCGCGCTCCGGACGCATCGCGGTCAGGGCCGGCCGTACGCTGACTCATCATCCGCGCAACAGCAGGGCGCCGCATGTTAAAGCGAAGCGCTAGCTGTTTGGGTCTTCTTGTTGGGTTAACGTGCATCAACTGAAAGTCCGATGCGTCGCAGCACCGCTGAGCGCGTCTGATCAGGACACACCGGATCGCGTTGACTGCCGCACACCCCCTGCGAAAAAACCGAGGAACTCAGATGCGCATGAACAAACTCCTCCTGCCACTATGGTTGATTCTGCTCACCGGTTGCGACCCCGTATTCATGTTGCCCGGAGGAAAACTCTCAGGGTCAACTGCTGAAATACCCGCAGACTGGTCGTTGCTTCGCGAAATCGACACCATTCAGCTCGAAACACGGCCGGCCGACCCGTACTCCGTGAATATCTGGGCTATCGGACTCGGACAGCTCATCTATGTTCACGCCGGCGCAAACCACGCCAGTTGGGTCCAGCATATGGAGGCGGATCCTCGCGTACGCCTTCGTGTTGGCGACCAGATTTACGACCTCCTCGCGGAACGTGTGACCGGCACCGACGAGTTCGCGCAGTTCGCAGATGCGTATGAGGTGAAATACGACCGCAGACCTCGGAATGAAAATGTGGCAGAGGCCTATCTCTTCCGCTTGCGCGCGCCGGGTTGAGCGTCGGCTGCGCAAAGGTTCCGCATCACGCCAGGGGGATTACCGCAAGGCGCCAACCGGCCCGGATGATTTTTCCTCCAGTCCCGAAAATCCGGATCAGTGGTCTAGAGCAGGCGTCAGCGCCCGCCTCCGGCATCGCTATCAACTGACGCCTGAGGCATCTCAGATGACGGTTGGCTTGCCGTCGCAGGGCCTCTTTTGAACAAACCCACCAGCCGACTGAAAACAGATCGCAACAGCCTGAAAATTTTCGGCAGCAGCCAGGCCAGCACCAGCAGGAACACCACTAGCAAACTCAGAAAAAGATATGGATGGGTCAACGCGGCCCACAGGCCGGTAATTGCGACAACGTCCTCTGTCACTGACGCTGTCCAATTGGTAAACGGCTCCGGCGAGGTATTGATCACCGCCCGGGTGCTGCTCTTTGCAGCGTGGGTAGACGCAGCCAGCGCGCCGCCGACGATGAGCGCTGCGAATTGCACGGCAGGATCTACCTCGCCAACAGCGCCTGCTGCCAGCACCGCGCCGGCCGGGATCCGAACAAACGTGTGCAGCGCGTCCCACAGCGAATCGAAACCCGGGATCTTGTCGGCGAAAAACTCAACGCAGTACATGAAGCCGGCCGCAGTCATGACCAGCGGATGCTCCAGCACCGCCAGATCCGGCGGCAAGGTCGCCGTTCCGGTACTCCCCATGATGCCAAGCGCGAGGAGCGTGGCGTAGAGGTTAAGACCGCTGGCCCACGCCGCCCCGCCGGCCATGGAAAGTGCTGCTATCGATTCAATGCCCACATCTCGCTCCTGGATAACCGCAACCCGGTCGCCAACCCCGGAGCCATCACGTGCGCAAAGAAAACTCCGAGGAGAGTTCGTCGACCGGAGCATACCGGATAGAGCCGGGCTCGTTTTCAGATGGTGTCATTTTGAATCCCGGCGACAGCGCGATTCGCGTACAGAGGGGCCACGAGCGCGCCGGATTTCGCGAGCCGGCCTCGCGGACGGGAAGGATATACTCCCCCGCCTTTCCGCACTGCAGAGCAGACTCTCGCCCTACGTTGCGGTAGACGCCTTCTACCCGAACAAGGAGACCTTTGCATGAGTCAGGCACGCACAAGTTCACAGACTGTCAGCACCTCCTGTGACCAGCAGCAACTGGACGTGCTCATCGTAGGCGCGGGTTTTGCGGGCCTTTACATGCTGCATCGAATGCAGCAACGCGGACTGCGCGTCCGCCTGTTCGAAGCGGGCAGCGGGATCGGCGGCACCTGGTTCTGGAACCGCTATCCCGGCGCGCGGGTGGATGTCGAGAGCATGGAATATTCCTACTCTTTCGACGAAGCCCTGCAGCAGGAATGGTCATGGAGCGAGCGCTACGCGGGCCAACCGGAGCTGCAGCGTTACATCAACCACTGCGCTGAACGCTTCAATCTGTGGCCGAACATACAGCTCAACACCCGGGTTACAGCGGCTCGGTATCAGGAAGCCTCACGGGACTGGCAGGTCGAAACCACGTCCGGAGAAACCGTCAGGGCGAAATACTGCATCCTCGCCACGGGCTTTCTTTCCTCAGGCAACATCCCTGATTTTGCAGGCCTCGATGACTATGCCGGGAACAAATACCTGACTTCGCGCTGGCCGGAGGGGGGCGTTGATTTCAGCGGACAGCGAGTTGCCGTCATCGGCACAGGCTCGTCGGCGGTCCAGGCCATTCCGATCATTGCGCAACAGGTGGACCACCTGTTCGTCTTCCAGCGCACACCACCGTTTTCTATCCCGCTGCGCAACGGTCCGCTGGACCCTGAATTCGAAGCCCGCGTCAAAGCCATGTACCCGGAATGGCGGCGGCTGCAACGCTACGAATCCCGCGTAGGGTTCATCGCGGTCAACAATCAGCCAACACTCTCCAACGACAACAGCGCCCTCGCCGTCAGCAGTGCGGATCGCCTGGCGGATTATGAAAACCGCTGGCAGTCGGGCGGCCTGTGTTTTTACGCGTCGTTCATCGATCTGCTGACCAATCAGGCAGCAAACGACACGCTCGCCGACTTCGTGCGCGAAAAAACGCGCGCGCGGGTTAACGATCCCGAGGTCGCAGAGATGCTGCTGCCGCGCGGCTATCCCATCATGGCAAAACGCCTGTGCGCAGACACTAACTATTACGAGACCTACAACAGGGATAACGTCACTCTGATCTCCATCAAAGATTCGCCGATCGAAAAACTAACGGCTGCGGGACTCGTCGTGCGGGGCGAAGAGTACGCTGTCGACAGCATCGTGTTCGCGACAGGATTCGATGCGGTCACCGGCGCGATCAGCCAGATAGAGGTGCTGGGTAAGAACGGCCACGATTTGAACGACCACTGGACCGGCGCCCCACGCGCCTACCTCGGCCTGGCCAGCGTCGGCTTCCCCAACCTGTTTTTTCTCGACGGGCCCTGCGCCAATGGCGCTCTGGTCAGCCCGATGCTGTTGTCGGAATACCAGGTGGAATGGATAGACCGCTGTCTCGAGCACCTGGGTTTCGCGGAAGAGACGGTCATTGAAGCTACTGTCGAGGCCGAAGAGGGTTGGATGCAGCACATGCACGAGGTGGGTGAAGGCAGTCTGCTGTTCAAAGCCAACAGCTGGTACGTGGGCGCCAATATTCCTGGCAAACCCCGCGCGCTGCTGTCCTATCTTGGCGGCCTGGAAAACTACCGGCAGCAGTGCACGGCGGGCGAAGCTGACGGCTACGCGCACTTCTCAGTGCATCGGGGATAGCCCTTCGCCGAGGCTGTTGGCGGCCCCCGGCTGTCTGCGGAGTACTCGGGCACAGCGAGTCGTCCAGTGGGATGAATCCCACTTATGGTCTTGAAAATTTTGTGGTTGTTATCCCACTTCTCGTCGCTGCAGGATCGATTTATGGACACCAGGGCGAGGAGGCACCGTGGGGGAACGAGCCGCCAACCTGCTGCAGACAATCGCCGATTTCTGCCGGCAACGAGGGGTCGCAGAGACAACCTTCGGTCGCCAGGCGGTCAACGACGGTAAATTCGTCGGCCGACTCCGTGATGGCGCGCGAATCACGCCGGCTACTCTGGCGCGACTGAACCAGTATCTCGCCCGCCACGGCGCCGCACCGGCCGCCCCGGCTGCGCACGAACTTTCAGAGCTCATTGACGTCGGCGCCGCTTCCGAACCGCCGCAACCTCTGCCCGATCAGCGCTCCCGCTCGCAGAATTTCCGCTTCTTCGATAACCGACAGAAGTACCTCCTGTTCGTCAACACCTGCAGCGAGAAAGCCGTCGTCGCCAGGCGCGTCGGCCTGGAGATCTCCCATCTTCATCCCCGACCGCCCGCGCTGCGTCTTTTCGATGCCGGCATGGGCGATGGCAGCGTGCTCGATAGCGTGATGCGGGAAATGCACAGGCGCCTGCCGACCCTGCCGTTCTATATCGTGGGCAAGGAGATCAGCCTCGAAGACGTCCGCCTGTCCTTGCAGAAAATGGCCGATCGCCTATCGGAACACCCGGCCACGGTTCTGGTTGTGACCAACATGTACTACACGGAAGCACCATGGCTGACGCCGCGCTCGCTGAGTGCAGCCACCGCTATGGTGTGGAAGGAACTTGCTCTGGAAGGGGATACCGCGCACCAGTTCGCAGAGCAGATCGAGGAACTCGAGCCGTTTCTCGCCAAAGCCTGGCAGGCCCGGCCCAGTCCGGTATCCGGTAATCCGGTCTACGAAAGCCCGGTCGTGCTCGTGATTTACCGCCGCGATTACCAGTTTCTGCTGCACGACGTCATCCCTAGGCAGGCCGGCGCGACCGCCGGTTTTGACCTGATCATCGCCTCGCAGCCTTACCGCGCGCGGGTATCGCTCGATTTCAAGGCAGAGCGGGTCATCTCACCGCTCACACGCGCGCTCGGCCCCGGGGGGCGTCTGCTCGGAATCCATTCCTGCGGCAACGATCCGGGCATGGAAATAGTCCGGCAGATCTGGCCGGGTGAAGATCCCTTTACCACCAGCCGCCACGACCTGCTGCGCGCTGTAAGAAGAGCGCTGGGACGAGACGCACGGGATTTCAATTTCAACGCTTATGCCGACTCACGTGCGATCTTCCGCTACGACATGCACACCCTGCCAACCGAGATCTCAGAGAGCATCGGAACCTCAACCCTGTTCGCCGCATGGAACGCAGCAACCTACGTTGCTCAAATTGAGGACGAACGTCTCGCTCAGGTGGTTGGCGACCGTAGTTATCTGGACGCTACCAGCGAAATACTCCAGCGCTGCGGCAGCCTCTGGTTTCTGGATGAGTCTTATGTCATTTCGCGAAAACGTACCTGAAGCGCCATCTCCGGCGTCGCAGCATGCAGAACCGAGTGGCCGGCCGGGCAGCAGCGGCCCCTGGTCACTGGAGCTGCTGCCCCGCGCACTGTTCGAGCTCCCGAAGCTTCGCGACCATCTCGCGCCAGGCACGTCGATCTTTATCCCTTCGCCGGAAGGTACGAGCAGCGCGGAGCTCGTGAAAGCAGCGGAGCGGGTTCGCACCGCCGGTTTCAATCCTGTCCCGCACATCGCGGCGCGTCGCCTCGCCTCGCGCGCTGATGCGACCGAATTTTTGTCGCGGCTTCATGAAGCGGCACGAGTAGAGCAGATCCTGTTAATTGCCGGTGACATCATCGCCAGCGACGGGCCATATAAAGATTGCTCAAGCTTTCTGCGCGACGACCTGCTGCGTGATCACGGTATCGTCCAGGCTGGACTGGCCGGCTTTCCGGAAGGGCACCCGCATCTCAACCCGGGCCAGGCGATGCAGACTCTGGAACTCAAGGTGCAGTATCTCGAGGCTCAGGGCATCAAACCCTTCATCGTCACGCAGTTCTGTTTTTCACCCCAGCGGGTGCTCGCCTACTGCGCAAGCCTCGCACGGGCGTTTCCCACTCTGGGCCTGCAGGTCGGCATTGCAGGACCCACGGATCCGCTCAAACTTCTGCGCTATGCCCGTCTCTGCGGGGTGAGCGCCAGCCGCCGAGCGCTCAGCCAGCTGGGAACAGGGATCGCACGACTGGCGCTGCACACCGACCCGGGACCGCTGGTTGAAGCCATTGCCACACAGCGTACCCAGGGTCGTCTGGGCAACGTCAGCGGGATCCACGTCTTCGGTTTTGGCGGCGCTATCAGCACCGCCGAATGGATTCGCTCGCATCAGACCGCGACCTGAGCCTGCGCACGGTCAGACCCGAACGAGACGTGCCCTGGACCTGCGGGAACGTCTTCAAAGCAGACTTTGCGCCGTATCGAGCACGGCCTGCCCAAGCCGACGACTCTTGCGCTCGGCGTCTGACCGGCACGCCGGTCGTACACCCATGGTCTCCTGAACTGAGCACTGAGCCCCTGGGCGCTGGCTGGTCGTTACTGCGATGCCCTTGCCTTAACTCCATTTCCGCTACCCCTACGCGGTACCGCTTCACACACGGCTGGCCCTACAATCGTTCCAGCAGCGTTGACCAACCCTGGGGAGGAAAATCATGGCTTGCAATACTTTTCTGCGCGGCGCGCGACTGATCGATGGCCTGAACAAACCCTGCAATGACATGGTCATTGTGATTACCGGTGACCGCATCTCACGTGTCGTCCCTGCCGCGAAAGCACCGGCTCCTCGGAAAAAAGACACGGTGTTCGACCTCGGTGGCAAGAGCGTCATGCCGGGAATGGCCTTCTGTCATTACCACCCTGCCTACGATGACGTAAACAGCATTCAGGAGATCGATCTCAAGCATCCGCCGACCATGCTGACCCTGGTCGCAGCCAAGAACGCTGAGCTGCTGCTCATGTGCGGCTACACCATGTCCGTGGGCGCCGGCGCCGCACACTACATTGATGTCGTGCTACGTAATGCCATTAACCGCGGGCTGATCCGGGGACCGCGGGTCATGGCCTGCGGGCGCGATGTGGTCACGACTGGAGACTCGGTTGACTCCCATCCCGAGTGGTGGGGCCTGGGTCTCTCGGGACTGGCCTGCGTGTGCGACGGCCCGGAGGATTTTCGCAAAGCAGTTCGCGAGGAAGCCAAAAACGGCGTCGATATCGTCAAGCTCTATCCGACCGGGGGGCATGGCCTGCCGCACGGTCGTGAAATGATGAGCATGACCGAGGAAGAGCTGAACATGGCGGTGAGCACTGCTCACCAGCGCGGCGTCAAAATCCGTGGTCATCTGATCAGCCAGCGGGGCGTAAAGGCGGCCCTCCAGGCGGGCATCGACGTGGTCGATCACGGAGACGGAACGGATGACGAATGTATCGAGCTTTTCCTCGAGAAGGGCAGCTTTCTGGCGCCAAGCTTGTACTTCCCGTCCCGTCTCGTCAGTGGCTACCTGAGCGGTGAAGCGCCCGGACTCGCGCCCATGATCCCGGACCTCGAGCGCACGCTCGAAGAATTTCCAGAAGTCGTCAAACGCGCCGACGAGGCCGGCGTACCGATTGTCCTCGGCGACGATTTCGGATTCGGGTCGTTGATGCCACACGGCGACTACGCCAAGGAACTCGCGGTCTATCCGGAACTCTGCGGCGTCAGCAATCTCGATGTGATCCGCTGGGCGACCGTAAACGGGGCCGCGCTCCAGGGGCGGTCGGAAGATCTAGGAACCATCGAGGCGGGCAAGCTCGCCGATCTCCTGATCGTCGACGGCGACCCCTCGAAGGATCTGCGCGTACTGCAGGACCGCGACCGGCTGCTCGGGATTATGAAAGGCGGCGAGTTTGTGAAATGCACCCTATCCGCCCAGGACCAGACGGTCTCGGCTTGAGTGCAGGGGCGCGGAGCGGGGGGATATCTGCGCCCCGCCCGCTCTCACGCCAGCCCCGCTGTGCAGACGAACCACACAGGCGTCTCCCCGCCTCGGTCCACTGAGACCCGCGCCACGAGGAACCGCTGATGCACGAAAGGCGGCTGTTCTACACCCCGCTGTGGCAGACCAGCATGCCGGAGACCGAGCCGCATTGGACGCAGATGCGTCAGGCCATGCTCGACCGCATCGGCGAGCTGATAAAAAGCGAAACCAGCGTCGCAAAAACCAATTTCGGCGGCTGGCAGAGCGCAGACGACCTGTACCGATTTCCGGAATTTGCCTGGCTACTCGAACGACTTTTCCAGTACGCCAACGAGATCGCGCCGAGCTACGCGCCCGACCTGCGCTTCGACAACGGCATTCTGTGGGCCAACGTGAATGGCCGCTTCAACTTCAACTCGGTGCACGCGCACGCGGACTCGCTGCTGTCCGGGGTGCTCTATCTAAGCGTGTCGCGCGAGGATCAGGGCGTGATCCAGTTCTTCGATGCGCGTGAGGGTGCACCTGCGTCCCACTGGCGCAGTTTCGTTCAGCTCTCCGCCGATACCGAGCTCACCCAGGGAGTCGTCTCGGTCGCCCCACGCGAGGGCGAGATTCTCTTTTTCCCTGGCTGGCTCAAGCACTGGGTCACGCCGAATCTGACCGACGAGCTCCGCGTATCGGTCTCATTCAACCTGCGCACGAGCTGAAAGGTCACGGCTAATCCACTTCGAAGTCTGTCAGACCACCGGCGATGGTTTCTTCCATCCAGCTGCGGTACTGCGTAAACCCGCCGATGTAGGAAAGCAGGCCAACCGGTTTGCCGGCGACGTTCGTGCCCATGTACCACGAGTGGCCGCGCGGAAAGACTGTCGCGTTCGCCATCTCGCGTGAATGATGCAGCCAGCGTTGCGCCGCTGCGGTTCGCGGCTCAATAGTCCGCTTGCCGCGCGCTTTCATCGCATCAAAGATCTTGATCAACCAATCTGTCTGATATTCAGCCAGCAGGATCGGTGGGTAAAAGGCGGTCGGACTACCCGGTCCGCAGAGATAGAAAAGATTCGGGAAGCAGGGGGTCATGAGTCCCAGGTAATTATCCGGCCCCTGCTGCCAGCTGCTGCGCAGCTCGCACCCGTCGCGTCCCTGGATATCAATCCGCGTCAGCGCGCCGGTCTGGGCATCGAAGCCGGTTGCAAAGATCACCGCATCGAGCGCTATCTCGCGCTTACCCACCGTGAGCCCGCCAGGCGTAAAACGAGTTAAAGGGGTTTCGTTGAGGTCAACCAGCGTCACGTTGCCGCGGTTGAAGCTCGCGTAGTAGTCGTCGCTGACCGAGAGTCGCCGCGAAAATACCGGATAGCCCTGCGGCAGGAGCTTCTGCGCCAGAGCCGGGTCATCGATCTGGGCGCGAATTTTTTCGCGCAGGAACTCCGCCAGCGTCTCGTTAGCCTCGAGGTCGAAAATGAGATCGTTGAACGCGTTCAGAAAACACAGCGAGCCGTTCCGCCAGCGCCGTTCGAACTCCGCTTCACGTGTCGTCGCATCCACCGCCAGCGCACTGACATGACGCGGCAAAGGCAACGCCTCGACTGCGCCATCGAGCAGTCCTATCCCGGTTTCGGACAGGAACTCGTGGCGCCGCAGGGTGGCGTACTGCGCCTTGATCGCACGTTCGTACGCGGAGTCCATCGGCCTGTTATGAGCCGGCACCACGAAAGGCGCGGTGCGCTGGAACACGAACAGTTCTTCAACCTCCCGCGCCAGCGCACCAATCACCTGCACGCCGCTCGACCCGGTCCCGATCACCCCGACCCGGAGCCCGCTGAAATCGACGGATTCTTTCGGCCAGCGCGCCGTGAGGTAGCGCGCGCCACGGAACTCCTCAAGTCCGCGAAATTCAGGCTCTCTGGGCGCAGAGAGCAGACCGGTGGCCATGATGCAGAAGCTGCAGGAAATCGTTTCGTCGTTTTCCGTGCGGAGCCGCCAGCGGCAAGACTCGGCGTCGAATATCGCCTCCTGCACTCGCGCTTCAAGCTGTATGTCGCGAGCCAGATCAAAGCGTGCGCAGACATGTTCCAGATAGCGCTGCAGCTCGGGCTGGGCGGGAAAACGCTCGGACCAGCACCAGTCCTGTTCGAGCTCGCTGGAAAAAGAGAACGAGTACTCGAAGCTCTCGAAATCGACCCGTGCACCGGGATAGCGATTCCAGAACCAGGTCCCGCCGACCCCATCGCCCGCTTCGAGCAGACGCACGCTGAGACCGTGTTCGCGCAGTCGATAGAGTGCCTGCAGGCCGGCGAAACCGGCGCCGACGATGACCACATCGACATGGGCTATAGCCCCGACGGGCATCGCGGCCGAACCACTTTGCGCGTTGCGCATTTCAGCGGCAGGTGAGGTTTACGCAGGGCCGGTCGCAGGCTGAGGCCGTGTTCAGGCTTTCTGCACTTCGACCAGGTTGTCAGAAAAACTCGGCGCGTGCCCCATATTGGCAAACTCTGCTGAGCTGACGACGTTGACCGTGCCGCGGTTCAGCTGTCGCCAATAGCCCAGGGTGGCAACCACCACACCGGGATTCACATCAGCGGTAATCTGCGCTGCGGCTTCGAACGCACCGCGATCGTTGAACACGCGGACCACATCCCCCTCCCTGATACCGCGGGCAGCGGCATCCACAGGACTGACCATGACGAACTGCTCGCCCTGACCGCGGATCTTCTGAGTCATGTTGGCGTAGCAGGAATTCAGAAAACCGTGACTCTTGGGAGATACGATGTTGAGCGGATAGCGCCTGGCCAGCGCCGGGTTACTCGCCGGGCTTTCGCGCGAAGGCACGTAGTCCGGCAGCGCATCCAGCGGCTCTGCGCCCTGCAGGTGCTCGTACATCTGACGGAACGGCGGCGCGACGAAGTTACCGCCCGCGGCAATGCTCGACTTGAACTCACACTTACCGGAGGGCGTTGGAAACGCGCCTTCACGATGCGGCGCGCGCTCGTCAGCACCGCCCAGCGCCAGACGCGCGAACCCGTGCTCGCGCAGATGCGTCAGATCGAAACCGGCACAGGCCGGCGATGCCCAGTCAACAAAATGTTCGAGGCACTCCCCGTCCGACCACTGGAATTCCGGTTCATCGAAGCCCATCCGCGCAGCGAGACGGCGGAAGATCTCACGGTTAGGTACCGCTTCACCCGGCGACTCGACGCATTTCGCGTTATATGTCAGGTAGTTGTGGCCCCAGGACAGAATGATGTCTTCCATCTCGGCACCCATTGAGGCCGGCAGCAGGATGTCCGCGTAGGCTGCCACATCCGTGACGAAGTGTTCAGCCACGACGAGGAACAGATCTTCACGCTCAAGCCCGGCTACGATCCGGTCGCCTTCCGGCGCCTGTGTAACCGGGTTCGAGTTCCAGCACATGAGCGATTTAATGGGCGGGTCGAGCGGGATCTCACCCGTTAACAGGCGCCCCAGCTGCAGGTTGTTCACGACGCGGGTCCCGGACGGGATCCAGTCCGGTCGACAGATAGCCTGGAAGTTGTAGGGGTGTTCCCACACGGGCATCGCCAGGATCCCGCCACCGACGTGCCGCCAGGCGCCGGTCAGCGCCGGCAGACAGCACACTGCGCGGATGGTCTGGCCTCCGCCACGATGCCGTTCAAGCGCCACACCGATACGCATGGCCGCGGGCTGGGTTGCGGCGTACTCCCGCGCGAGTCGGCGGATCTCCTCGGCCGGGACCCCGGTGATATCAGCCGCCCACTCGGGTGTGCGGTCCGCGGCCCTTTCGGCGAGCTCGTCAAAGCCGACAGTGTAGTTGTCGACATAGTCCCGATCGACCAGACCCTCGGCGCACAGCACGTTGATCAGCGCCATCGCCAGCGCGCCGTCAGTTCCCGGCCGGGGCGCAATATGCCAGTCAGCCTCTTTGGCGGTCCGCGACGCGTAGGCATCTATGACGACGACTTTAGCGCCGGATTTCTGCGCATCTTTGACGATATGCCAGTGATGCAGATTGGTGCTCACGCTATTGCATGCCCAGATCACGATGTAGCGGGCGTGCCGGAATGATTCAGGGTCAAGTCCGCCGCTCGGACCGTAGGTCATGAGCCACGCGGTGGCCGATCCCTCACCGCAGAACGTCCGTTCCATGACGGTCGCGCCGAGGCGATTAAAAAATGCATCGCCACCGTTCAGACCGTGGACCAGCCCCTGGTGTCCCAGGTAGCTGTAAGGCGCGATGGCCTGCGCACCATACTGGTCAATGATGGCCCGCCATCGGTTTTCTATCGCATCGAGCGCCTCCTCCCAGCTGATACGCTCGAAACTCGCGCTGCCCTTGGGCCCCGTGCGGCGCATCGGATAAAGCAGACGTTCCGGGTGGTAGTGGCGCTTCTCGTAGTCACGCAGCTTGACGCAGAGACCGCCGCGGGTCATCGGATGTTCGGGATTTCCCCGTACACCCACCAGCTTGCCGTCCTCAACTTCAAAGACCATGGAACAGGTATCGGGGCAGTCATGGGGACAGCCTCCGTGATGCGTAGATTTCATAACTGCTGACATCGTTTCCTCCCCTCCGCGGTGACGGCGCTGCTGCGTTTCATCTGTGAGTCTAGCAACAGGGCCCGGTGGCGCGCTCGCGAAGCGCCCACCCCGAGCGCAGAAGTCAGGAAAGATGCTTTTCAGGGAAGCAGTTCGGCGCTGTCTCCGAGCTTAATCCGCCCCGGTTCGATCACCTCGCAATAAGAAGCAAAACCCGGCGTCGCGTAGTCGGGCAGCATGCCGTCCGGCAGGTGTACTTTTTCCCGATACTTGATCAGCGCCTGCATCACGGCCTGGTCTGCAATGCCGGATGCCGGATTGAAGCCGGTGATCTGGCAACGCGGCACCGCAGTGCGCATACGCAGCAACACATCGCCCACCCGCAGCTGCTGTCCGTCCCAGCCGTCCTCCGCGTGGGCTTCGTCGTTCGCCAGCACGATACCGGCGCGAAAACGAGCTGCATCGACCTCCGCACCGACCACTCCGGCGAGGCGCCGCAATGAGCCGGTGGTCGTCAGGGTAACGGGCAGCACGTCGATAGCGCCGCCGGCAGAAAGACAGCGCACCAGCCGCAGAGGACGCCCGGCAAACGCAGAAAGCGCCTCCTGCCATGGACCCGCCACCTCGCGCACGCTTACCCCGCGGAGTCCGTGATGATCAATTTCAAAAGCGCGCCCGGTTGCCGCTGCTGGACCCGACAGGGAACTGCCATCCGGCCACGTCAGCTGGAGCTCGGAAGCGTCGTCCGATAGCTCAAAGGTGAGTGGAATGAACTCGCTGTGTTGCGCCGAGCCGACAAAGCGATCGTCAGCCTCGACCAGACCGAAAGACCGGTCATGCCGGATCCCGTCCGCGTCCACCGCCACCTCTGCCGGATGCAGAAAGCGCGTTGCCTTCACGAAGACCCGCCCGAGCTGAGTGACCTGCATTTGCTCTACTCCACATGAATGTCCCGACGAGATGCTTCCGTAAGCTCGACGCGCGTGTCAAACAGGTCTGAACGAGGCGGAAAACGGTCGCTCTCCCGACAGTGCTGATCGGGGGCGGTTTCCCAGCTGCGCCATCCGACGCTACCCTGAGCCCTTTCCGAGTGAGCCGATTAACGACCTTTCCCGTAAAAAAACTATGAAATTTCGAACGATTATTCTCAGCAGTCTCCTGATTCTTGCGCTGCTCCCATTGAGCGTCATAGCCGACACGGTCGAGGACTTCCAGACCTGGGCGGCAGTCATTGCCACCGTTTCGCCAGCCGGAAAAGAAGCCCCTTATCGCGTCTGGCTCGAAGCTCAGGGGCGGTACGACGATGACAGCTCACATCTCAACCAGAGCCTGCTGCGAGCTGCCGCGGGCTACCGCATAAGACCGCGGACGGTCCTCTGGGCGGGCTACGGACATATCAATAACGATCCGCAGGGAACAGATGAAGACGTAACCGAGCACCGTTACTGGCAGCAGCTGACCTGGAGCAAAGAAGCGCCGCTGCTGGGGTTTTCGCTCTCGACCCGCACACGGCTCGAGCAGCGCACCGTCGAGAGCTTCGACGATACCGGATGGCGCTTCCGACACCTGAGCAAGGTGTCGCGCCCGCTGGCCTTCGACGGACGGCTTTATCTGTCAGCCTGGGACGAATTTTTCGTCAATCTCAACGACACTGACTGGGGTGCTGATGACGGTCTGGATCAGAACCGACTGTTTGCAGGTGTGGGCGTGCGTCTCGCGCCCAGCGCGCGCGGGGAGGTTGGCTATCTAAATCAGTGGATTACGCGCAGCGGGCAGCCGGACGCGGTCAATCACGTGCTCTCAGTCACGCTCCTACTGAACTTCTGAAGTTCTTCGTCGGGGTCTGGTCAATCGCCTCCGATCTCCGCGGAGCTCTCATCAGAGGAGATCCCTGTCTCCACAACCGGCGTGTGCGGTCTCGCGCCAGTCGTGTCCAGAACATGAATGCCATGACCTGATGCGATGGTCTGATGGGTGTTGCTGCAGCTGTTTGGAGGTGCGCTTGTCCACAGCGAAGCTCGAGTGCATGGACGTCCCATAAGGTTGCGCGCACTACACGCGAGGACCGCGGGGACACGCGGCTGCACGTGCTTATTCAGCGCCGACAGGCGCTGTATCCATTAGGCAGCCTGGAGTCCACTGGATTCTGCTCGCGTCTGCGTCCAGGTAGGCGGCGTCGCCACGGCTCTCTCCGTCCGACGGGCTGCCTCCGTGAATGCGACCGCAGCCACCCGGGCGTGGGTTTCAAAAACGTAAGCAGTTCAAAACGCTTCCAACACACTTCTCACGTCAGACATCCTTTGAAGCAGCAAGAGCGCGTTTTATTTGTAATAAATTTCCTGTTCGGTACTTTATTTTGAGCGGCTCTTTCATCTGCCACTTGTTCGCAAATCGACCGGCCTCAGTCGCGACGACAGGCTGGGATTCGCAATACTGCTTCCGCATGCAAAGCGTCGAGAATCCCCCTGCGCTTCAGTCACGCGCACCCAAAGCTGCCCATCTTCGCTCGCTCGTCTGCGCCCTCATCCGCTCTAACTATGATGGATAACCGCTGCACGGCTTATTAATTAATTCCTTTTCAGTAAATAAATGAACCATATTCGCGATTTCCCCCGCACGTCAGTATCTGAAAAAACTCAGCGCCGACGACTGATCTGGCTTTCAATCTGGTAGTAGACGCACGAGGGCTACAGGTTAATCCTCGGGACCGAGACTCAGGACCTGGTTGAAGGTAACCCGAAGCCTAGTCGCCAGTGGCTTTTGATTGGATGCAAAACCGGAGGCTTGACGCCGCGCCAGGCTGCTGAAACGAATCTCCTGAAACGTCTTCACAGACAATGACACAGCACCGATACCAGTCTGTCCTTGTCATTTCTCAGGAAAGTGCCTGACCTGGCAGACAGACCGCTCTGATGGCCGCAAAAGCCCTCGCGGACGCCAGCCGATCCTGCGCGAATTGTCGCGAAACCTCACCCAGGAAAAGCAAGCCTTCGAATCCATCGCACACCGCAAGACCGCATCGTTTGCACTGCCGCCTGCATCAGGCGCGGCGGCCACGCCAGGCTACCGCTGGGCTGGAGGTCCCTGGTGCTTCACGTCCTTTTGTTCAGGCGTTCATCGCTTCCAGCACCTGCGGCAGCACGTCGACGTAGCTCTGCACGTCGGACAGGCGCCCCATGCTGACGCGGGACCAGTTGGTGTAGTCCCGATAAATGCCTCGAATGAGAACGCCACGCTGCGCCATCTCCGCGCGGAAAGTCTCCGCATTGAGCCCACCCAGATCCACAAACAAAAAATTGGTTTGTGACGGCAGAGAGCGCAGCCCGTGTGAGCGCACCGCTTCTTCAATCATCCCGCGACCCTCCAGGATGATGGCTTTGGAATAGCGAATAAACGCCTCGTCGTTATAGCTGGCAAGCGCCGCCGCAACACCCGCCTGATTGAGCGCGTAGTCTCCCAGACTGAATTGATTGACCTGCTCGATGATCTCCTCACTACCGAGCATGTACCCGATGCGCAGGCCGGCAAGCCCGTAGATTTTGGAGAAGGTGCGCGCGACCGCTACGTTGTGACCCTCACGGACCAGATCGACCATCGAGTTTCGTGCCGGATCGTCAGTGACCTCGTTGTAAGCCTCGTCGACCAGTACGTAGGTCTTGGCCGCCGCCGTGCGGCAGAATTTCCGTAACGCCTCGGGCTCCTGCATCAGGCCGGTGGGATTGTTCGGATTGGTGACATGCACCAGCGCGATGGCGGACGTGATCCCAGCCGCCATCTGTCCAAGGTCGATGCTGAGGTCCGGAGATTTCGGCAGCCGACGAAGCACCGCCCCCTGTCGCTCTGCCGCCTTGGCAGTGGTGTCCCAGAACAGATCGGCGCAGAGGATCTCACCGCGGCGAGATGCCGCCACAGCCAGATAGGTCAATACCCCGCTGGAACCTGAGCTGAGCGCAACGTTGCTGGTACTCAAACCGTGACGCTCTGCAATCATTGACTTGAGCCGCCTGACGTTTTCTCCAACGTAGTACGCACTGTACTGCGCAGCTTCCGCGATCGCTTTTTTGGCCCTGGCGCTGGGTCCGGTCGGGTTTTCATTAGCGTTGAGCTTGGCGATCCCGGGCTCAGGCACGAGGATGTCAGAACCGTCCGTCACTGCCCGCGCGCCAACTAATCCCGACAGCGCCGACAATCCGGCCGCCGCTGCAGCGCCTTTGAGAAAGATGCGTCTGTCGTTTATTCCGTCCATTTTCAGTCCTCCCGTCAGTCGCTCGGATCCACCGGCAGTCACGTTAAAGAGTCAAGCCCTTATAGAACATGGAGCATGACACCAGCAGCAGATAGACACCAAAAATCTGTTTGAGCCTGCGGCCATCAAGACGGTGCGCCCAGGCAGCGCCAATCGGCGCTGTCACGAGAGACAGGCTGCTTATCGCAAGCAACGCAGGCACGTTCATATAGCCGATCGAGCCGAACACCGCGCTCGGCTGTCCCAGGCCCATCCAGAGAAAACCCAGCGCGCCGGTCAAGCCGATCACGAAACCGACGCCCGACGCCGTCGCCACAGCCTGATGTATGGGACGCCCACAGGTAACCATGGTGATCACGGTAATCGTCCCGCCACCGATCCCGAGGATCGAAGAAAATGCCCCGAGTGCAGCTGCGAGTGCGGCGCGGGCGATCCCCGCCGGCATCTGCGCTTGTTTGCGGCGCAGATTGAAACGGTCAGGAAAGAGGAAATACACCGAGTAAACCAATACCCCCCCGCTGAACAAAAAAAACAGCGCATTGGCATTGACGTGAGAGGCCACGCTGAGCCCGGCCAGCACGCCTAGAAATACCCACCCGGCCCAGCTGAGCACGACGCCGAAATCAACCGCGCCTTGCCGCCGGTGCGCCAGCACCGCCCGCGCGGTCGTGAGCGTGATGCATGCAAGAGAGGTCCCTATCGCGGTGTAAATCAGCTCCCGCTGAGTGCCAGCGTAAGCATCCAGCAAGGTCACCAGCGCGGGCACGATGACAAAGCCACCGCCGTTGCCGAACAGACCCGCGGTCATACCCGCGACCGCCCCCGCGGCGCAGAGAGTGAGCACCAGCGGCAGATGCTCGGCCAGAGCGGCGACCGCGTCCAAAGATCAATCAGCCATCGGAGTTAGAGCCGGTCGAAGTCGCCGGGCATGAGTCGCTTCATGCAGAAGCACGCCGCGCTGACCACGGCACTCAAAGTCAGGGCGAGCAGTCAGCGGGAGAAAGGTGCGGGTCGGGTGACCACCAACGCTGGCAGTCAACAGGAAAAAACGGGCTGCAGCGCCAAGCGAGCTCGAAAATGGTGACGACGACAGGTCATCAAGAAGCGCGCTAGTCACCGGTATGGAAGCGGAGTGTCGCCGAATTGAGAACCGCCACCGCCGCATTCATTTCGTTGGTGATCTTAATCAGCTCGGCGATCGAATCGCGGGTGCCGGCAGCCACGTCGGTCAACTGACTCATAGCACCGGCTATCTGGGTAGCGCCGACCGCCTGCGACCGCATTCCTTCATTGACGGTTTCAAACTGCGGCTGCAGCAGTTCGACCTGCTCGATGATCAGGCCCAGCTGCTCAAAGGTCGCCACCGAGGCCTGCACACGGCTCTCGACCATGTTTTCAAACGCAGCCATCTCCTGCACGCCGCCGGCTACCGCGGCCTGCATTTCCCTCACCATCTGCTCGATATCCAGCGTGCCGACGGCGGTCTGGTCGGCCAGACGTCTGATCTCCTGCGCCACCACAGCGAAGCCACGGCCCGCTTCTCCGGCAACCTCGGCTTCAATGGCGGCGTTCAGGGACAGCATGTTGGTCTGGTCCGCGACTTTGGTGATGGTGCTGACCACTTCAGTAATTTTCTCCGCCCGCTGTGCAATCACGTCCAGTCGTCCACTGATCGCCTCGCTGCCATCCGACATGTCCCTGATGTTGCTGTTCATGCTGGCGATGTTGTCCCGCCCCTTGGTAGCCAGCTCGGCGGTCTCCCGCAGTCGGTCCGCCACTTCGCGCATTGATGTCAGCAGCGCCTCCGCCGTTGCAGCGATCTGCCGCGCGCTGGCGGCAATCTCAGCGCTCGATGTGCTGACGGTCTGGACTCCTTCTTCCTGCACCCGGGTCGTGGCGACCATGCTTTCGGTCGCCGCGCCGATGGTCGCGTTGACGCTTTTGAAATTGCTCACCAGCGTGCGCAGATAGGTGACCAGCGACTTGAGCGCGGAGATCAGCACACCCGTCTCATCGTTGCGCTTCGGATCTGAGACAGCAACTGTCAGATCACCAGCCTGCAGCTGCTCCGCGGCGGTAGCCGCAAACCGGACCGGGGACGTGATGCTGCGCGTGAAAACAAGGGCGCCGAGAACGATCGGCAGAGAGAGCGCGAGCAGTACGTAGGCGGTCATCGATCTCTGCTCGTCCACCAGCGCCAGCGCTTCGTCGACATCCTGTTTGACCACGATGCCCCACTCGAACGCGGGCGAGTAGCTCGCAATCGCAATGGTCTGCTCACCGCGCTCGTCAACGTACAGCCCATACCATCGACTTCCCAGCACAGCTTTCTGCACCGGCAGCGCGCGCTCCGATCCCAGCGGCACGCGGGATTCTTCCGCAAAAGCGGCTCCAGGCCGGAAGCGGGTCGGGGCAACCAGCACGGCGGCGTCTCCGTCACGTTGCGCAACCAACACCTCTCCGGTGCTGTACAGCCCGGTGTAATCCAACAGGATGCGCCGCAGCGCCATGTTGTCGATCTGAAGCAGCAACACGCCCTGAAGATGGTTGCGATGCAGGACCGGGCCGGCCACAAAAACAGCAGGCGCCACCATCCCGGAATAGACCCCATAGCGGGATATCTCCTCCTGCTTCAGCGCCCTGGTCCTCGCGAACAGACGCGCCAGCTCCGAATCTTCAAGAGCGCCCTGCTGTAGGTTCCCCCCGACATCAAGTTCTGCGCTCTGGCTATTCAGCGCAAACAGGATCTCGCCATCAGGCGCTGCCACCAGGGCGTTGACAAAACCATAAAGCGCGGAGGTACGCTCGAGATAGGACTTCAGTTGTGCCCGAACAGTTGCCGTATCCCGCAGGTCATTGCCATCGTCTGCGGAACGCTGCAGATCGGCGACCAGCTGCTGAAGCTCTGTGCTGTGACCCGCGGCATGCACGCCGCGCAGCAGTTCCGACGCGAACTCCTCAAGACGGCTGACCTTCCGCTGACTCACCGCGAGGAGATTCTTTAGGGAGGTCTGCTCGAGCGACCGCCCCGACATCCTGTCAACCACCAGCGCGAGCACTGAGCAGGCGAGCACCGCTATCAGCACCATGCCCAGGACCAGACGCCGGGCGAGTGGAACGATGGGGCGCCGGCGGGCCTGCGCGAGCTCGTAGAGTTTTTTCACGCGACCACCCACTGCGCAGTAGCCGCAGACAGGCGCGGGCAAGGTCTTCAACAGCCTGGAGAAAGCCGCGACGTCGGCATCGTTGATCTGGCTCATGACCACCGGCAGGGCCGCGAACTGCAGCCCCAGCGCTTCTGCAGCACGCGCCATCTGCGCGCTGGTTGGCTGCTCGGGGCCGCCCTCGAAATCAGGGCGATTGTTGATCACACTCTTGAACCCGGCATCCGCCAGGCGTTCAAGATCTTCCAGCGTCAGCTGCGGTGAGGCCGCAAAATTTTCACTGAGCGGATTAAGAGATAGCCCTGGAATATCCTTCACAGCGCGCTCTCCTCCGGGTTAGCCCAGCTGTTGCCCCAGGCCTGATACAGGTGGTCCAGGTACATGCGCCAGGCTGCCGGCGTGCGGCTGCTGGGAAAAGGCACCGGGCGAATGGGTCGCTCCAGCGCCCATACCTGATCGATACCGCGCGACTTATTGATTCGGCCGATCGAGATCGAGCGCCATGCATGCCCGGTCGCTGCATCCACCGAAATGATCCCTTCCGGCGCTGCGATGCTCTGCCCGTACAGCGCAGTACGGATCTGATCGACTTCGATGCTCTGCGCCTGTTCCACTGCCTGTGCCCACAGCAGGACGCTGCTGTAGGCGGTAGCAATCACGTCGCTGGTTACCCGCTCAGCGCCAAACCGCTCGCGGAATCGAGCGATGAACTCCTGATTGGTTTGCCCCGGCAGGCTCTGCAGATAGCTCCAGGCGGCAAAGTGCCCGCTGACATCCAGCGGATCCATCTCTAGCAGCTCCGACTCACCGATGCTGAAGGTCAGAACGGGTGTCGATTCAGCGCTGATGCCGGCTTCACGCAGCGCACGATAAAACGCGGGATTGCTGTCGCCCACCACTGAGCTGATGACCAAGTCCGGTGCGGCAGCCTTGATCTTTGCCACGGTCTGGTCGAGTTTCGTGCTCCCGAAAAACACGTAGCTCTCGCCGACCAGCTCCGCGCCGAGGCTTGGCAGCATGTCCTTCATGATCGCGTTGATGGTGCGCGGCCACACGTAGTCCGAACCCACCAGGAACACGCGCTTGCCCAGATTTTCGACGCCCCAGGTCAGGGCCGGCGTGACCTGCTGATTAGGTGCGGCGCCGATGTAGGCGATATTGCGAGATTGTTCGAGGCCCTCGTAGGCCATGGGGTAAACCAGCAGGTGATCATGCTGTTCAAACACCGGCTTCACGGTCTTTCGACTGGCCGACGTCCAGCAGCCGAACACCGTCACCACTTTCTCTTCCGAGATCAGTCGTTCTGCCTCTCGCGCAAAGGTCGGCCAGTCCGACTGACCATCAGCGACAACGGCCTCGACCTGTCGCCCGAGCAGACCGCCACCACGATTGATTTCCTCGACCGCCAGCAGCTCGGCGTCGACCATACTGCGCTCACTTATCGCCATGGCGCCGGTCAGCGAGTGCAGGATCCCGATCCGGATTGGCGACTCATCCGCGGCACGCGGACGAAACATCACTAGGGCGATGACGACCGCGACCAGTCCTGCGACAAGCAGCGGGTGTTTCAGCAGTGCGCCTGGGTTCAAAACAGAACGGTCCTCATAGTCGGAATAGCGAGGAAGAAAAATCGCGGCAGTTGCTTCCTGGGTTTGGCGTCAAACGTGCCAGTCACTAGTGCTCCAATCGGCCACGCTGCCCGGAGCACAGGATAAATCCCAAGACCGAGCGAAGCTACGCGTTTATACCATCAGGCCTTCACCGCGCTGATTGTGCAACGCTGCCTCCGCTACCCTCCAGGATCGGCCTCCGGTCTCGCGGTTGGCCTTCTCGGCGTGCTGCACAGCCCCCGAAAGTGCGAGCCCTCTGCTCGCGTCAGGCGTAAGGACATAGCAAAACGCCTCATGGGGCGTGCCCCCTGCTGGACCTATTTGTTCGAGAGGACGACACTGGCCTGCGCCGGGGCGCCGTTTGTCCCTTTTCTGCGAGCAAGCAACCATGAAGACCCGCTACGACGAGGAGAATGCCGCGCGCTATCGCGCTGCCAAAGCGCAGGCCTGGCGCGAGCGTTCAGAGCTTTTTTCCATGCTCGAGATCGTCGGTGACGTGACCGGACTCTCTGTCGTCGACTGTGCCTGCGGCGACGGCTGGCTGACGCGCGCCTTGAAACGGGCCGGCGCGCGCAGGATCCTCGGTCTCGATCTCTCGCCGGATATGATCGCGCTCGCGCGGGACGCAGAGACTGCGCAACCGCTTGACATTGACTACGCCGTTGAAGACGCCCGCGCCACAAGGCCCGAGCGCGATTGCGATCTGGTGACATCGAACTGGTTGCTGGTCTACGCGCGGGATCGCGCTGAGCTGGCCCGCATGTGCGACGGGCTGGCGCGCCAGGTGCGTCACGGCGGCCGCTGTGTGCAGCTCATTACCAACCCTGAAATGTATACCTGGCAGGCAACGCCGCCAGACTTCCGGCCCTATGGTTTTGAGGTACTGCTGCCGCCGTCGGCCGTCGAAGGCGCGCCGTTGGTGTTCCGCTTTCACCTCGACGGGATCTCGCTCGACGTAGAGAACTACTACCTGCCGGCAGCAGCCTACGCTGCGGGCCTCGCTGATGCAGGGTTCGAGGAGATCACCTTCCACCCGCTACGCCTTGAGCCTGCACGCGACGGTGCTGACGACAGCGCATTCTGGGCGCCTTTTCTCAGGCAGCCACCGGCGGTCATTATTTCTGCCACCCGGGCCTGAGAGTTCACCCGAACAGGGTCCCGCTGCGCGTTCGCACGGGGTCCTCAAAGCTCGGCTTATAGGGCAACACGACCGCAGAGAGGTATCAGACGAAAAGGCCGGTACGGTAAGTCGGATGCAGCCGGTCCTTTCGGGCAGCCATCCTGCCCGGACAAGACATACGGACAGCGAGGGGCGGCGCACAGAGTCCTGGCACCATTCCGCACAGAGAATTGTCGGAGCGCAGAACACGATGCAGCGTGCCCGAAGGGGGAAAGGCCTGATGGCTGATTTTCTCACCCACTTACGCGTCCGGCCGGCACCGTCCCAGCGTTGGTATTCCGCTGACAAGCACAACAGTGATTGCTATCGTGCGCCCCGCCGGCGCCACGGCACAGCACCCATCTAATCTGCATAGGAGCCCGCCCCTGCCATGTCCGCCGTCACCCTGCGCGAACTGCTGCACGCAGCACCAGATGACGCTGTCGCGCTCTGTGCGCCGCAGCGCCCTGTGCTGCACTACGCCGCCCTGCGCGCGCTGATCGCTGACACCATCGCCGGGCTCAACCGGCTGGGGATCGGCCGCAATGATCGGGTAGCGATCGTGCTGCCCAACGGTCCGGAAATGGCAGCTGCGTTTATTGCCGTGGCCGCGGGCGCGACCACGGCACCGCTGAATCCGGCCTATCGTGCCGAGGAATTCAGGTTTTATCTGGAGGATCTGAACGCCCGGGCCTTGCTGATCGAAACCGGCAGCACGTCGCCCGCGCGCGACGTCGCCAGCGAACTCGGTGTGCCGGTGTATGAAATCGCGGTTGCAGAAGACGCGCCCGCCGGCGCTTTCACCCTGCCCACCGGCGACCGCACGATCAGCCATGGTGGTCCCGCGGCGCCTGAGGACACCGCCCTCGTGCTGCACACCTCCGGCACGACTTCACGCCCGAAAATCGTGCCTCTGAGCCACACCAACATCTGCGCGTCTGCCCGTCACATCGGCGCTTCGCTGGCGCTGACGCCGGACGATCGCTGCCTGAACATCATGCCGCTGTTCCACATTCACGGCCTGATCGCGGCCGTGCTGTCGAGCCTCGCCGCTGGTGGCTCGGTGTACTGCACCCCGGGCTTCAACGCGCTGCGCGTGTTCAGCTGGCTGGAGGACGCCGCGCCCACCTGGTACACCGCCGTCCCCACCATGCACCAGGCGATCCTTGCCCGCGCAGCGCGTCAGGCCGAGCTGATCAGCCGCCTCGCGCTGCGCCTCATCCGGTCGTCCTCTTCCTCGCTGCCGCCGCAGGTCATGGCGGAGCTGGAAGCCGCCTTCGGCTGTCCGGTCATCGAGGCCTACGGCATGACCGAGGCCGCGCATCAGATGACCTCTAACCCTTTGCCCCCGGCGGCGCGCAAGCCCGGCGCAGTCGGACTGCCCGCCGGTCCGGAAGTCGCCATCATGGATGCCGACGGGCAGCTCCTCGCCGACGGAGAGATCGGAGAAGTCGTGATCCGTGGCCCTAACGTGACCGCCGGTTACGAGAGCAATCCGGGCGCGAACGCAGACGCGTTCAGCGCCGGATGGTTCCGCACCGGGGATCAGGGTGTCATCGATGCCGACGGCTATCTCGCCCTGACTGGACGGCTTAAGGAGATCATCAACCGCGGCGGCGAGAAGATCAGTCCGCGGGAGGTCGATGAGGTCCTGCTCGACCATCCGGCCGTGGCCCAGGCGGTGACCTTCGCCGTGCCACATGACAAGCTCGGCGAAGAGGTCGCAGCGGCCGTCGTCCTGCGCGAAGGCGCGCAGGCGAGCACGGACGAGCTGCGTGGGTTCGCCGCCGTGCGCCTGGCGGATTTCAAAGTGCCCCGGCAGGTACTTATCCTGGAAGAGATCCCCAAGGGGGCGACTGGCAAGGTGCAGCGTATCGGCCTGCACGAAAAACTGGGCCTGTAGAGCGGCGGCGCGCGGCGTGAAGATCTGCATCTATGGCGCCGGCGCGATCGGCGGCTATCTGGCCGTGGAACTGGCGCGCAGCGGCGCGGCGGAGGTCACCTGTATCGCCCGCGGCGCGCAGCTCGAAGCAATTCGTCAAAACGGACTCACGCTGCTGATCGGCGGTGAAACCCGGGTCGCACGGGTGTCCGCTACCGACGACCCGGCCGCGGCAGGCGAACAGGATTTTGTCATCCTCGCGCTGAAAGCTCCCGCAGCCGCCAGGGTTGCCGGGCACATGGCCCCCCTGCTCGGCGCCGACACCAGCGTGGTCACGGCGCAGAACGGCGTGCCGTGGTGGTATTTCTATCGGCACGGCGGCGCGCTCGACGGCACCCGCCTGAGCAGCGTCGATCCCGGCAACCTGCAGTGGGACGTTATCGGTCCGGCGCGGGCGCTCGGCTGCGTGGTCTACCCGGCTGCGGAGCTCGTTGCGCCCGGCGTCGTGCGTCACGACCATGGCAACCGCTTTGCGCTGGGCGAACCCGACGGCACGAAGAGCGAGCGCGTACAGACGCTGGCGCAGGCCCTCAGCAGCGCCGGATTCCGGGTACCTGTAAGGCCTCGGATCCGCGACGAGATCTGGATCAAGCTGTGGGGTAACTGCAGCCTGAACCCGGTCAGCGCGCTCACCGGCGCGACTATCGCGGCGATGCTCGACGACCCGGGGGTATGCGCCATCGTCCGCACCCTCATGCTCGAAGCCGAGGCCGTAGGCAAGGCGCTGGGCGTACGCTTTGCGATTGACGTCGAGCGCCGCATCGAAGGCGCCCGCGAGGTGGGTGAGCACAGGACGTCCATGCTGCAGGACCTGGAGCGCGGCCGGCCGCTGGAAATAGATGCGCTGGTGACGGCCGTGCAGGAACTTGGCCGCCTCACCGGCACGCCCACGCCGACGCTCGATATGGTGCTCGCGCTGGTGCAGCAACGCGCTCAGAGCGCCGGCTGCCGGGCGTCCTGAGCGCGGACTCAGGCCGGCTTCAGGCGACCTTGAATTCCGGGTACCCGCTCTCCGCTTCCGCGTCGCATTCCTTGCGGTAGTTACCGGCGCCGCCGAAGTAGAAGAGCACCGCACGCGGCTTGCCGGGTATGTTGCCGCCCATGAACCAGGAGCCCTGAGAGCGCGGCAGCACCGTCATATTCACCAGCTCGTTCATATGCTGGCCCCAGCTGCTCACGGCCTCTGAGCGCGGCTCCATGACCGCGCTGCCGGAGTCGCGCAGATGCTTGATGGCGCGCCCGATCCAGTCGACGCAGCCGTCGATGATCACCGGGATATTGGCGAAAGGCGTCTGCGGGCCGCCGACCATGAACAGGTTCGGAAAGCCGTCCACCGTGATCCCGAGATAGGTACTCGGTCCGCCCAGCCACCGGTCATTCAGCGCCACACCATCGCGGCCACGGATATCGAGCCGGTTGAGCGTGCCCGTCACGGCGTCGAATCCGGTGGCGAAGACGATGAGGTCCGCCTCGTACTCTGCATCGCCCACCAGCACACCCTTCTCGCTGATCCCGGTGATCGGGTTGTCACGGATATTGACCAGCTTCACGTTGTCGCGGTTGAAGGTCTCGTAATAGAAGTGTCCCAGCGGCGGACGCTTGGCCCCGAGGGGATGATCCTTAGGACAGAGCAGCTCGGCGGTTTCGGGATCGGTCACGATCGAGCGGATCTTGTCGCGCACGAACTCTGACACGACTTCGTTGGCATGCTCGTCGACGAAAATGTCGTCGAAGGTCTCAAACAGGAAACGGAAGGTACCGATCTCCCAGCCGCGCTCGAGAATGCGGCGGCACTCCTCCGGTGAGACATCCCCCAGGTTACGCCCGGCGTCATTGAAATCGAACGCAAACGCCTGCTCACGGGTGCGCGCCCAGATAGCGTCATAGTTCTTGCGGTAGCGCTCACGATCGTGGTCGCTCAGCGGCGCGTTACGCGCCGGCAGAACGTAATTCGGCGTGCGCTGGAAGACGGTCACCTCCGCCGCGGTCTGTGCGATCAGCGGGATCGCCTGGACGGCCGTGGCGCCGGTGCCGATCACAGCGACCCGTTTATTGTTGAAGCTCACCGGCTCTTTCGGCCAGTTGCCCGTCAGGTACCACTCACCGCGGAACTCATCGATCCCGGGAAAGTTCGGTCGATACGGCGTCGACAGGGGTCCTGTCGCGGTAATGAAATAACGGCACGTCAGGGTCTTACCGTCATCGGTGGCCACCTCCCAGCGGTCGTCAGACTCCTGGTAACACGCACCGGTTACCCGGGTACTGAACCGGATGTCCTTACGCATATCGCAGTGTTCGGCGACGTACTGCAGGTAAGACAGGGCCTCCCCCTGACTGGGAAAGCGCTCGGCCCAGTCCCAACGGTCCTGGATCTCCTGCGAAAAGGAAAAGGCATAGAGCCAGGCTTCGCTGTCGGTCCGGGCCCCGGGATAGCGGTTGTAGTACCAGGTGCCGCCGACGTCAGTTCCCGCCTCAACCACCAGTGCGGTTAATCCGAGCTCACGCAGCTCATGCAGCATGCGCAGGCCGCCGAAGCCGGCTCCGATCACAATCGCGTCGTAGTCTGTCTGTCCTTTTTTCTGCTGGTCCATGGCATACCCCTGATTCATCAAACGGATTTCACCGGGTCGCAGAGCACATCCGCACCCATCGACCGGTTGTTGCGTGGGGGCAGTGTCGCATGTCCTGCCGGCCGCTGTCGTGTTCAGTGCCCCGCGGAGAGAGTGCTGTTGTCCTCCCGCAGAAACTCAACATAAAAGCGCACCGCGCCGAGCGGAAACACCGAGTGCACCACCCCCGGCTCGACAATGCCCACGCAGTAGGGCGTCAGCCGGACCTCCTCCGGCTCCGACGTAAAAATGCGGTAGCGCAGCACCCCTTCGAGCACCACGATCCGCGCCCAGGTGCCGGATTTGGTCGTGTGCTCGGCCAACAGACCTGCGGGCACATCTTCCTCGCTGAAAACCGGCGTCTGCCGGTAAGCGCGCACCGTGGGCGGTAACGACTTCACGGAAGACCGGCGCGGAAACCTAGGGCGCGCCGTAGCCTCCGCCGCCCGGGGTCTGGATCACAAACACGTCCCCGGCCTGCATCTCCACTTCATGGGTCGGCCCGAAATCCTCTCTGCGGCCATCGGTGCGCTCCACCCAGTTGCGTCCCGGGGCGCCGCTTGCTCCGCCCGCAATGCCGTACGGGGGCACGCGCCGCCGACCCGCCAGGATAGCGGCCGTCATAGGCTCGAGAAAACGGATCTGCCGCTCGGTACCGTCGCCGCCGCGGTGGCGTCCAGCGCCGCCGCTGCCGCGTCGAATCTCAAAGCGTTCCAGGCGCACCGGAAACCGCCACTCCAGGACCTCCGGATCGGTCAGACGGGAATTGGTCATATGCGTGTGCACCGCATCGCAGCCATCCCAGGTGGGTCCACCACCGGACCCGCCGCACAGGGTTTCGTAATACTGGTAACGGGCATTGCCGAAAGTGAAGTTGTTCATGGTGCCCTGCGCAGCCGCCATCACGCCGAGCGCGCCGTAAAGGGTATCGGTCACACACTGGGACGTCTCGACGTTACCCGCCACTACCGCGCCCGGATAACGCGGATTGAGCAGCGAACCTGCAGGGATCCGGACCTCAAGCGGTTTCAGACAGCCGGCATTGAGAGGAATATCGTCCACAACCAGCGTGCGAAACACGTACAGCACGGCCGCCATGGTGACCGCCGTCGGCGCATTGAAATTGTCTTCGAGCTGGGTGCTGGTCCCGGTGAAATCAATCACCGCCCGGCGCCGCGCACGGTCCACGCGGATGGAGGCCTCAATGCGTGCACCATTGTCGAGTTCGCACACGAAGTGACCGTCCCTGAGCGCCTCAATCACGCGGCGCACCGCCTCTTCGGCGTTGTCCTGCACATGGGCCATGTAGGCATGCACAGTCTCAAGGCCGAACTGCGCCACCATGCGGCGCAGCTCCTGTACGCCTTTCTCGTTCGCCGCAATCATGGCGCGCAGATCGGCCAGGTTCTGCGCCACGTTGCGCGCCGGCCAGCGACCCGATTGCAGCAGATCAACGGTGGCGTGCTCGCGCAGCTCGCCGTTTTCAACGAGCAGGAAATTGCTGACCAGCACCCCCTCTTCGTCCACCGTGCGGCTGGTCGGCGGCATCGATCCTGGCGTGATGCCGCCGACATCCGCGTGATGCCCGCGCGAACCGACATAAAACAGCAGCCGTTCGCCGGCAGCATCAAACACCGGCGTAATCACCGTGATGTCAGGCAGGTGCGTCCCGCCACGATAAGGGTCGTTCAGCATGTAGACCTGGCCGGGCCGCATGCGCCCGGCGTTGTCGGCTATCACGCACTTCACCGATTCCCCCATCGAGCCGAGATGGACCGGCATGTGCGGCGCGTTCGCAATCAGGCTGCCATCGGCGTCGAACAGCGCGCAGGAGAAATCGAGACGCTCCTTGATGTTCACCGAGTAAGCCGTCTTCGCCAGGGTGGCGCCCATCTGTTCGGCAATAGACATGAAAAGGTTGTTGAAGATCTCGAGCATCACCGGATCGGCGCGGGTGCCGATGGCCACTCGTGATGGTCGCGCCACCACCCGGCTCAGCACGAGATCGCCGCGTGCACTGAGCACCGCCTCCCAGCCAGGCTCGACCACCGTCGTCGCGTTGGCCTCGGCAATCATGGCCGGGCCGGCCACACCGCGTCCCGCGACAAGCTGCTCGCGCTGATACACCGGTGCCTCGTGGGCCACGCCGCCGCTGAACATGCGCACCTGCGCGATAGCCGTCCCTGATGCCGGCGAGGCGTTGTCCGCGGTCGCGGCAGACGGGCACCCTTCGGTCTCCTCGCCGTGGCCGGAGCCACCCAGCGCTTCGACCGAGACCGCCTCGACCGTAAGCGCGCGATCGGGCATGAGAAACCCGAAACCACGTCGGTAGGCGGTTTCGAAAGCTTCCCGCATCGCCTCAGCCGAGCTGTATGGCACCAGTAGCGCTGCATCGGTGCCCTCGTAGCGCAGATGCACCCGCCGCTGCAGCGTGATCGCATCGGGGGCAATCCCCTGGCTTTCAAGCTCATCGCAGGCCGCCTTTGCCAGCTCAGCGATGACCGTTTCGAGCAGCGCCTTCTCACCGGAACCCAGGCGCGCCTCGATCGCCCGCTCGCGCATCGCGGTCACATCGGCGAGGCCCATCCCGTAGGCCGATAGCACCCCGGCATAGGGATGGATCAGGACCCGCTCCATCCCCAGCGCGTCAGCCACGAGGCAGGCGTGCTGACCGCCCGCCCCGCCGAAGCAGCACAGGGTGTAGCGCGTGACGTCATGACCGCGCTGCACCGAGATCCGCTTGATCGCGTTGGCCATGTTGTCGACCGCGATTGCGATAAAACCCTCCGCAACGTCCTCCGCGGAGCGTGCGTCGCCGGTCTGGGACCGGATCTCCGCGGCGAGTTCGTCAAATCGCGAACGGACGAGTTCGGCATCCAGCGGCTGGTCACCCTGCGGTCCGAAACAGTGTGGAAAAAATGCCGGATGCACCTTACCCAGCATGACGTTGGCGTCAGTCACGGTCAGCGGCCCGCCGCGCCGGTAACATGCTGGTCCCGGATCGGCACCTGCCGAATCAGGCCCTACGCGGTAGCGCGCGCCATCGAAGTGCAGAATCGAACCGCCACCGGCAGCGACGGTATGAATGCTCATCATCGGCGCGCGCATGCGCACGCCGGCGACCTCGGTCTCGAAAGCGCGTTCAAACTCGCCGGCGTAGTGCGACACGTCGGTCGAGGTACCCCCCATGTCAAAGCCGATTACCGCCTCGAAGCCGGCGGCGGCGGCGGTCCGCGCCGCACCGACGATCCCGCCGGCGGGCCCAGACAGGATGGCGTCCTTACCCTGGAACACCGTCGCATCGGTGAGGCCACCGCTGGACTGCATGAACATCAGTCGCGCGCCACCGAGTTCTGCCACCACCCGGTCGACATAGCGCCGCAGGATAGGAGACAGGTAGGCATCGACCACGGTCGTATCACCCCGCCCGACGATCTTCATCAGCGGACTGACCTCGTGGGACACGGAAACCTGGGTGAAGCCGACCTCGCGCGCGAGCGCGGCGACGCGCTGCTCGTGTTCTGGAAAACGGTAGGCATGCATGAAAACGATGGCAATCGAGCGCAGCCCGGCACGAAAGACACGCTTGAGGTCCTTCCGCACCTGCTCTTCGTCCAGCCGCACGACGACGTCGCCGTGTGCGCCCAGACGTTCGCGGACCTCACACACTTCGCAATAAAGCAGCTCTGGGAGCACGATATCGAGCGCAAACAGCTGCGGCCGGTTCTGGTAGCCGATGCGCAGCACATCACCGAAGCCCTGGGTCACGAAAAGCGCGGTCGGCTCCCCCTTGCGTTCGAGCAGCGCATTAGTGGCCACCGTCGTGCCCATCTTCACGGATTCAATAGCCGCCGCCGGAATCACCGCATCGCGCCGCAGGCCGAGCAGATCTCTGATCCCCGCGAGCGCCGCATCAAGGTACTGCTCCGGATTCTCGGAGAGCAGCTTGTGCGTTTTGATCAGCCCGTCAGGGCCGCGGCCGACGATATCGGTGAACGTACCACCCCGGTCGATCCAGAACTGCCAGCGAGGGTGCATGACCGGGTCTGAATCCATCATAAGCAACGAGTGCACAGGGCGCCTGGAACAAGGAGCAGTGAGGTTAGCACGCCTTGGGAAACATCAAGCTCGCGCCACACCTGACCACCAGCGCAACTGCAGAGATGCCTGGCCCCGGCATACAGGGCTCAGAAATCAGAGCCCGAACGGTCTTCCGTGGTGTCGTTTATAGCGCTGATCTACAGGCTCGCAGAACGTCACAGCTGCGGCGCTGTTCGCCCGCTGCTTGTCTCGCCATCGCCCAACCAACCTCCCGATTGCGACCTGCCTCCCTGGCAGAGCGACACGCTGGATCGGCGGTAGCCGCTACGCTCACGTGCCCCGCTACAACCGTCAACACGCAGAACTCCCCGACTGGGTCAGGCGTCGCCGTCCAGCGGGGCCGGCAGATGGATGCCATCTCCCTGCAGCAGATCGACTTCGAACTCGCGCAGACGCCTGCCGAGAGACGCGCATTCGACACGCTCCGCCACGGTCCGGGCACCGATAGCCCGGGCGGTCTCCTGAACCCAGCGCAGCGCATTGCCGCTGAGCTGGTTCGAGTCAAGCTCGTCCGTGATGCCCGGATCTATCTTCAGAAAATCAACCGGTGCAGCCTTGAGATAGTCCAGCGCCGCGGCAGATAGCCCGAACCCTGAGAGAGCAACCTTGATCCCCCGCTCGCGACATCCCGACACGAATTCGCGCACCGCCGTGTGTCCGGCGATATGCGCCTCGTCAATCTCGAAGCACAGCCTGCTCGCCGCGCTACCAAGGGTCACAGCGGTGTCCCAGACCTTTTGATGAAATGCCGGGTCGCGCATCGACTGCAGCGACAGGTTTACCGCCAGGATGCCGTCCGATCTGCGCTGCGACCCGCTCGCCAGTAGGGTGTCTGCGACCTGTTTCACGACCCAGGCATCGATCTCGGCCATCAATCCCCGCCTCTCCAGCGCGGGGAGAAACGCACTGGCCACCACACAACCGCCCTCCAGATCATCAAGCCTCAGAAGCGCTTCCCGATAAGCAGGTTCCTGTGGCGCCGCAGCCGCCACGGCCGACTGAAAAAAAAGCTTCAACGACCCGTCCTGCATCGCATGCCGAACACGCTTTTCCCAGTCTTCAGTCCGCCTGTGGTCTTGATCAGCGCCTACCTCCGGCCGCCATACGACGACCTGGTTCCGCCCGGCTTTTTTTGCGGCGTAGCAGGCTTTGTCGCCGGCGCCGCTCAGAGCCTCCTGATCCATCAGCCCGTCATGCGTCACCAGACCAATGCTCGCGCCCACGCGATAGCGCTGCCCCTGTTCGTGGAATTGATAGGCGGCCACTTCGCGACACAGCTTCTCAGCCACCAGCAAGGCTTCGGCCTCAGGGCAGTTACCCAGAATGACGCAGAACTCATCACCGCCAAGTCGGGCGACCAGGTCTTCCTGTCGGGTACAACGCCGCAACAGCTGCGCCAGTTCCACCAGCAGGCGATCGCCCGCCGCATGCCCACAGCTGTCGTTAACCAGCTTGAAATTGTCCAGATCGATAAACAGCAACGACAAAACCTGTGCTCCGATCCGCTGCGCCTCCATTGCTTGCGTCAGACAGCGCTCGAATTCAGCGCGATTCGCGAGCCCGGTCAGGGCATCGTGTGCGGCCCTGAAGCTC
The DNA here is from genome assembly GCA_038116745.1 of Gammaproteobacteria bacterium. Taxonomy (GTDB): domain Bacteria; phylum Pseudomonadota; class Gammaproteobacteria; genus JAYODW01. Next base: position 87,673 of record JAYODW010000003.1, on the reverse strand, counting down.
ATTTCCAGCGCGGCTGCGCGCGTTTCTGACTCATCGCCAAATACGACCACTGCACCCGCGAGCTCTCCGTCTGCGCGCCGCACCGGAGAATAGGTCTCGTAAACGGGAACAGGTGCCCCAGCCGGCACCACCAGCAGCGTGTCACCGTTCCGCGAATAAGAGCGCCCCTGAGACAGACAGCGTTCAAGCAGAGGCGCTGCTGGCTTTCCGTTAGCCTCACTGACGATCGGCAAGACCTCGGACAGCGGGCGTCCATGCGCGAACACTTTGGACAGATGGGTCAGCCGCTGCGCGGCCGGGTTCATCCACTCAACGCAGCCGTCAGCGCCGACAAAAATCACGCCGTCCTGAATCGCATCCAGGGTAGCCTGTCTCTGCTGCAACACAGTTTCTACCATGCGTTCGGCGCTGTATTGCTCAGAAATGTCCTGGACGGCGCCGGTCAGCAACGACACGCCGCCGTCGCGCAATTCTGGCTCGCAGGAGAGCCTCACCCGCTTGGGGCCGTGAGCACCTGCTTCGATATTCGAATCCAGCTCCCAGGATTCAGCAAACGGCGCCTGTGCATCAGTTCGCTGCCGAAACAGGTCGCGCGCCGATGCGTCCATTCGGGCGGTAATGGTCTCAAGCAGGTGCACCGGTCGGACTTCTATCTCGAAAACACGACAGGCCTCTTCGGTCAGGGTTATATGCTCGCCGCCGATGACCATAGACCAGCCGCCCACCTTCGCGATAGTGCCGGTCTGTTTAAGAAATCGCTGTTCCCGCTCCATCCGGGCCTGCAGCTCGGTGAACTGGGAAATGTCGATATGCGTACCCCGAACCCACTCGGGCGCGCCAGTGGCGTCACGCTCAGTGACCATGCCGTAATCCCGCACCGTAACCCAACGACCGCGCTTGTGGCGCATCCGTGAGACGTGCTGGTAGGAATCGGTGCGCCCATCAAAATGCAGGCGCAGCAGGGCTTCTGATGCCTTGAGATCGTCCGGGTGGGCCAGTTTTTCCCACGTAGCAATCGAGATCGGCTCAAGCTCCTCCAGCTCATAGCCGACGATTTCAGCCCATCGTCGGTCAACCCTGAGCTCACCGGTCTTGATATTCCATTCCCAGGTCCCCGCGTTGGTGCCCTGCAGGATATTCTGCAGTCGGTCCCGGCTGCCGTGCAGCGCCCGCTCTGCCGCCTTCCGACGGGTCACATCCTCCACATGCGCAATAGAGCGCAAAACATTGCCATCACTGTCCCGCTCAAGCACAGCGGAAACCAGTACGTCAATCACCGCTCCGTCTTTCTTGATGTACTGGTATTCAACATTCTCGGAATACCCGGTCCGAAAAAATTCCGGCCAGGTAACCTCACGCGCATACTGCAGCGATGCCTCCGTCATAAAAGTAGAAGGTTCCTGACCGATGATCTCGTCACGCGTGTAGCCCATGACGTCCAGCCAGGCCTGATTGACATCGACCATCCTGCGCTCGCCGTTGAACGAGTGCAGCATGGCGGGCGTGCGGGCATATAGCGCTTCGGAACGGTGAACCCGGGCCTGCAGATCAGCAAACTCATTGCCCGTCACCTGTTCGTATTCGAGCAGATTGGCGAGCGCTTTGGTCAGCGTTTGCAGCTGAGCAGCCTGCGGCGCTGACAGCTGTTGATCGTCGGCCAGTCCAATAAGAAACGCGCTGCCCAGAACCTCTCCAGAACCGGTCACAACAGCGAGACCGAGGCAGAGCGTCCCGTCCTCGCCTCCAGCACCAACGTTCTGCTGGGTGCTGGCTTGTGCGTCCTCTCCTGCCAGTTCCGGGCACAGCAGCACGGGCAGGAGCAAGGGACGCAGCTGCTGCCCTCCTCCGAAGCATGCGGTCCCGACAGACGACTCCAGGGTACTCTGCTCTCCAGTCCCGAGATAAAGCGTCGCGGCCGTCGCTCCAGTAGACGACGTCAGCGCTTCGAGCAGTCCGAAGATCGCATCGTTGCCCCCCGCCGGGGCAGCATCAGGCAGCGCATGACAGCCCTCGGCTTCGTGGGCATTCAGCGGGAGACGAAAGTAAATCACCGAGGTCCGTACCTCATGCGCTACTCGTTGGGGTTACTGCCACTGACAGTGAGACTGTCGAGTCTTTATAAACGAATTGAACGGTACTGTCTAAACTATAGTTTGTTTTTTACCAAACAGGCTGGAAGCCCGGTGCGCACGCTCGCATGCCAACTTCGAGTTGCGCCGTTAGTGACTACCTGTATGGAAGGCGGCTGTGTTGGACGGGCCTGAGGTTATTCGTAGAGACGATGCAGTGCGCTCGGCGCATGCGATTCGAGCTCCAGCACGTAGTCCTGAAACTCCTGGGTAAAAACGGAGTGACGCTGGGACCAGTAGACCTTGAACCCTGGTGTGGAAACGATCGAAGAAAGCGTTTCCAAAGTTACGGTGCGCAGACTCTGGTCCAGTGTTCCCTCCTGACCGAGTACGAACGCGTTCTGGTAAAGCAGCACGCCTCCGTGCAGGAGAAAAATAAAATCGGCAAGCTCTTCCTCGGTCAGTTCAGCAGGTTCGCGCATGCCTCGACGGAACAACTTTCCGGCCTGACCGTAAAGACCGACATTCGCGTAGTACTGTCCGAGAGAGAGCGCGACGTCGCTGGCCGTCGCAGAGCGCACAGCACGCTCGTTGGCAGCAAGCTCGAGAATGACCAAAAGCAGAGACCCCAGCACGGACAGCGTAGCGACCGCCTCAACGATGGATTTGGCAGACGGACGAGCCAGGGGCATCAGAATCCTCTATGAGTGTCTAGCTGCATCAGCAGACCTGAGTAACCGGGACCCCCGGCTGCCCGATGACCGGCCGTGGCTCAAGCTGCACCGCGCTCCAGGTGCGGCGGCGGGAGCAGTTCATAGCCCGGGAAGCCGGCGCTGAGCTCGTCGTAGCAGGTCTCGTTATAGCGCTTAAAGCCTCCGCAGTAGACCATGAACATGCGTGGCTTCCCCGGAATGTTGGCGCCAGAGTACCAGCTGCGCGTGGTCAGCGCGCCGGGTCTGCGTTTGGCGTACCGTAGCGTCTCCTCACGCCAGAACATCTGCGACTCCGGGAGGGGATGCAGCCGCGGTCGGCCGTGCTGATCCAGCCATTCCGCCGTGTCGAAAATGAAGTCCACCTGCTGCTCAGCTAGCGTCGCCATGTTGGACAGCACTGACGGCGACATCGCGCTCGAGGGCAGAAACAGGTTGGGGAAACCGTTAACCATGGTGCCGAGATAGTTCAGCGGGCCATCAGCCCAGGTCTCCCGCATGGAACGGCCGCCGACCCCACTGATGTCGATCGCGAACACTGGGCCGGATATCGCATCAAAGCCGGTCGCGTAGACGATCACATCGAGAGGAATGATTTTTTCGCTCGTGCGGATCCCGCCCTGCTCAATGCGCTCAATCGGCGTCTCGCGCAAAGACACCAGGTGCACATGCGGCTCGTTGAAAGTCTGCAGGTAGACGTCGCTCTGACAGGGCCGCTTGCCGCCGTAGGGATGATCCCAGGGCACCAGGTGATGCGCGGTCCAGGGGTCTTTTACAACTTCCTGCATACGCTGGCGGATGAAATCGGAGATTGCGGCATTGGCTTCCGGTAGGTAGGCGTCCCGGAACGCGAGCGCGATGTAGTTTTCGTCCCATGCCTGCTGCAGCACGCGAGCGCGGCCGGCCTCATCAAGTTCCAGATAGCGCTCGCTGCCCATGCTGAGCGGGGTGTGCCCCCCGTAGGTCTCACGGAACGCCCGCCGCACCGCCTGCGGATCTTCGCGAAGGGCTGCCACCAGCTCCGGATCCATCGGACCTGCATGCGTGGGCGTCACGAAGTTCGCCGTGCGCTGGAAAACATGGACCTCCCCGGCGAGCTTTGCGATCTCGGGAACGACCTGTACCCCGGAGGATCCCGTACCGATGATGCCGACCCGTTTACCCCGGAGATCCACTCGGCCGTCTTTTGGCCAGCTGGAGGTGAAGTAGGCCTCGCCGGCGAAATCGTCCACGCCCTCGATATCCGGTGCCTTGGGATCGGACAGAGCACCGATCGCGAGCACCAGGTAGCGACACACAACGGTCTCACCGCCCGCTGTCTCGACCCGCCAAAGACCGCTTTCGTCGTCGTAGCGGGCCGCGCCGATCGGCGTGTTGAAGGTAATGTCCCCGAGCACCTCGCAGCGCTCGGCGACAAAGCGCAGGTAGCGCTGGATCTCGGCCTGACCGGCGCAGGCATCGCTCCAGTCCCAGTCCCGCACGATGTCGTCGCGGAAAAAATAGGCGTAGTTGTAGCTTTCGACGTCGCAGCGCGCGCCGGGGTACGCGTTCCAGTACCAGGTGCCGCCGACGTCTGATCCGCGCTCGAAGCCGCGCACCGAAAAGCCACGCTGGCGCGCCTGCCACAGGGCGTAGATGCCGGCAAATCCTGCGCCAACCACGACAACGTCGCAATCCGGCGGACTGTTCGGGGATGTGTTCTCAGCCATAAGGTTCTCTTCTCAGTGGCTTCCGTTGCTCGGGAAGTGCGTTTGGTTCTGCCTGGTGATACGTATGTATGCACCGCGCGGCTCAGAGCGCTCGCGGAGTTGGTCTTTCTCTGCATCGCAGAGCAGCCTCCACCGACGCGCGGAGCCCAGCCAAGTGTTCAGCCAGCTCAGCCTTGCTTTGCCTCCTGCTCGGCCCACCAGTCGCCGCCGAGGGCGACCCGACGCACGGCATCAGTATCGGTCGGATCATGACCGACATCATGCGCCGGTGCCGGAACATTCTGCACCGTGTTGCTCAGACGGCCGAGCCCCGTAACCTCGACCTCGACCCGGTCGCCGGGTTGCATGGGGCGCGAGTTAGCCGGCGTGCCGGTAAGGACAATATCCCCGGGCATGAGGGTGATGTGGCGACACAGATCGGCAAGCTGGTAATCAATACCGAAGGTCATTTCAGCGACTTCCCCTTCCTGCACGACTTTACCGTTCAGATAGGTGCGCAGGGTTGAGCGGCGCACGTCGACTCCTCGCACGATCCCGGGACCGATGGGGCAGAAGCCATCCATGCCCTTGACCCGGGTCATGCCGCCGGCATCGGTATCCCGGAAATCCTGCGCGCCGACATCATTGGCCGGCGCAAAACCGGCAATGTAGTGCCAGGTCTCATCACGCGGCACGTTCTTCATCGGCCGGCCGATGATGGCGGCGACTTCACCTTCGTAGTTGAGGTACTGACAGTTGTCGGGCCGGTTGAGCATGCCCCGGTGGCTGTTCAGCGCGCTGACGGGTTTTTGGAAGTAGGTCGGCGTCACCAGATCGGGCGCGCGGAATTCGATGCGCCGTGACTCGTAGTTGAGGTGAATACACAGGATCTTGGTCGGCTCGCAGGGCGGCAGATAGACAGCCTCAGATTCAGCCAGCTGCCGCCCGTCCATCAGCCGCAGACTGTCACCATCGACCGTTGTCCATTCCGGCCGCCCCTGAAACAGGATCCGGCGCTGCTCAAAGCGTTCGCCCTCAAGCACATTCATGTCGTTTCTCCATCAGGTCCATTGATCCAACGGCGTCACCTGTCCGCTCCTGCCTGCCTCCGCTGGCGCCGCTGAGGTGCTGCGTCTGATCCTCGGGCGGCACGCTCATCAATTGCGACGACCGGTTTCTTGGCATGGGTGTTCTGGCGCATTGAGGCGCCGCTTTCGTGAATTGATGCGGGGTCGGACTATAAACCGGCTGGCGTCACTGATAACACTGCGGCGGGACCACTGAGGCGTGGCGGTTGCGGCGGGATCGCGGCCACCCGACCAGAAAGGTAGGATGAAGACGGCCCCATATACGGCGCCTACTGGCTTCCAGGCGGGCCAGCACCAACCGGTCGATGTCGGCGCATCCGGCAATGACGATGGAGCATCATGTGCGGCCACCGGACGAAGGAACCTCAGCAATGAAAGCGCTTACCCAACATACCAGCCGCGGCATCATCCTCACCCTGAGCGCGTTGTTGGCCCTGACTGCGGGAGCGGATGAGGTCCCGCCGTGGTGGCCCGCCAGGGTACAGGTCTTCAACCCCGCCTGCACCGACGGTACGGCTGCCTGCGTGAACGATCCGCGGAACAGCGCGAACCGGCTCGAGCAAGCCTATTACGAACCCCTGATGCCGGCGGCGGTGACGGGGAAGCATCATCTCTGCGTCTCGTTTCCACATCTGAACGAAGATTCCTACTGGCTGGCGGCAGCCTACGGCATCATCGAGGAGGGCCGACGGCTGGGCCAGAAAATCACGCTGGTCGAAGCCGGCGGCTATGGCAACCTCAGCAAGCAGCTCGCCCAGATCGACACCTGCGCCACCGGCGGGGCGGAAGCGGTCCTGCTCGGCGCTATCTCGAGCGACGGCAACGCGCCGCAGGTGGACGCCCTGCGGGCTCAGGGCGTGAAGGTGGTTGACCTCATCAACGGCACCAATAACGCGGTCGATGCCAAATCAGTCGAGAGTTATTTCAGCATGGGGTACATGGCCTGCAGCTGGGTCGCCGAGCGGCACCCTGCGGGAACCCCGACCGTCAGGATCGGATGGTATCCGGGCCCCTATGGCGCCGGCTGGTCACTGGGCGGTGATCAGGGTTGCCGCGCTGCAGTAGAGGGCAGCGCCGCCGAGATCGTCGACACCCGTTGGGGAGACACCAGCATCGAGGCACAGCGCGAGCTGGTTGAAGCAGGGCTGAACGCCTATCCCGACCTGGCCTATATCGTCGGAACCTCACCAACGGCAGAGAGCGCCATCGCCGTGCTGCGTGACCGAGGAATGACGGACCGCGTCAAAATCGTGGTGTATTACTACACGCAGAGCGTGCATGAGCTGATCGCGCAGGGTCAGGTTGCCATGGCACCCACAGACCAGGTCATCTTGCAGGCCCGCATAGCGGTCGACCAGGCGGTCCGTCTGCTCGAAGGAAAACCGATGGCCACAGGCGGCCGACCGCAATTAACCGATCTGGGACGTCTGGCTGAACACGTGCAGCCGCTTCCCGTCGCGGTGACGCCTCAGACGCTTCAGGCCTTCGACACAACGACCACCCTCGCCCCGGCCGGCTGGAAACCAGTTTTCAGTATCGAGTAATCCCGGCGAACACCGCCTGCAGGCGCCGCTGATTCCCTGCCGGCGCTCGATCCCCCGCTGACGCCCCGGCAGAGCACCGCTGCCGAGGGGCCCCGGGCGAGACGCTCAGGCCGGCATCGGTTTCTCGAGTTCAAGGATCAGCAGGGGGATCTGCCGCGAGGTCCGTTTCTCGTACTCGACCTGGGCCGGCTGCTCGGCCTTCATCTCCGGCCACCAGTAGGCGTGTTCATCCGGCGTCATTGCACGCGCCGTCGCGGCAGTTTTGTGGCTGCCGATCCAGACCTCGCAGGTGGGGTCCGCCACCAGGTTCAGATACCACTTGGGATGGCTCGGCGCGCCACCCTTGGAGGCGACGATCGCGATCTGTCCGTTGCGCGTGTAGTACTGCAGCACCGACTTCAGGCGCTTACCCGAGCGGCGGCCGGTATGGAACAGCAGCAGACAGGGCACCGGCCCGCCGGGCACGCCGATGCAGATCGGATCCCACAACCGGGCGGCATCCGGATCGGTCAGGTACTGCTGTTCATGCTCGGCGAACGCCTGCATCACCTCAGGGGGAAAATCGTCGCTCATTGCTCTACTCCTCGGTTGGACGCCTGCTGAGTGCGGTGCGCCTGCAGGCGTTTATTGCCACTGCATCAGAAACGCAGCGATATCCCGCGCCCGCTGTTCGTCCGCCGACGACCAGGGCTCGGCAAACGGTTTAGGCATCGGTGCGCGTGGGTTGCGCATGAACGCCACGAGCTGCTCGGCGTTCATTTTGCGCTTGACCGCTTTCAGATCGACGTTCTGCCAGTCGCTGCCCTGCGCGCCATGACAAACAGCGCAATAGCGTCCGTACGCCACATGCCCGCGCGCTGCGCTCGACGCCGCCGTATTCTGCCCGGCCGCGATCACCGCTTGCGGCAACGCCATGATCAGAATCGACGGGCGCCCCATCGCCCCGAACAGGGAGCGCGAGATATTGCCCGAAGTCATCGCCACGTACTGCCGCCCGCGCTGTGCGTAGGTGATCAGACCACCCGACAACGACCCGCCGGTAGCCACTTCTTTCAATATCTCGCCCGTGTCCGCATCGAACACCAGAAACTTGCCGGCGTTATCGCCGCCGAAAAGGACATTGCCGGCAGTAGCTGTGAGCGCCCCGACGACCGGGTAGTCCGCGTGGTAGCGCCAGGCGACTTCGCCACTGTCGGCATCGATGCCGACGATCCAGCCGCGCGGGGTACCGAGACCACTCCACGTGCCGCCCATGTTGTAACCGCCGACGGCAGGTTTCGTGCCCGGCTCAGCCATGAACAGCGCACAGTAGTCGAGCGAACCGACGAACAGCCGGTTCAGTTCCGGGTGAAACGCCGGTCCGTTCCATTCCACGCCACCAGCAGGGCCGGGGCAGGCCTCGATCCCTTCCGGGGTCGGCACCGCGACCGGCTCGGTGACCGTAGTGACGGCGGTACGCGCCAGCCGCTGGTGGGTTTCACGGTCGATGATGTGCAGGTAGCCGTCCTTGCCCGCCGCCGCGACGCGCCGCTTGCCCTTGGAGTCTCGATACAGCACAGGGGCCGCTGCGAGGTCATGGTCCAGACCGTCGCTGGGCGCGAGCTGATACCACCACTTGAGCTGGCCGGTACGCGCGTCGAGCACCAGCACGCAGTTGGTGTAAAGGTTGTCGCCGGGGCGCTCTGCGGGCACGAAGTCCGGGATCGGGTTGCCGACCGGGATGAACACTTCCGCCGTTGACGGATCCAGCGCGAAATGCGACCAGCTGCCGCCTCCGCCGCCGGTGATGGTGTTCCAGACGCTTCCGCCCCAGGTCTCGTAATTCGGCTCGCCCTCGGCCGGCACGGTGTTGAAGCGCCAGATCTCCCGCCCTGAAACCGTGTCGAAAGCAATCACCCGTCCGCGGGAGCCGAATTCGGACACCGCCGTGCCGACGATTAACAAACCGTTCCAGACCAGCGGTGAGCCGGTCACCACCTCGCCGTAGCCAGGCTCGCCGACGATGTTCGACCACAGCTCCTGTCCGGTGCGCGCGTCAAGCGCAATCACACGACCGTCATCAGTCCCGCGGAACAGCCGCCCGCCGTTGTATGCCACCCCGCGATTGACCGGGAAAGGTGCGGCGTCCTCGCGCCGATAGCTGACGCGCCAGATAACCTCACAGTTCACCGGATTCAGCGCCAGCGTATCGGTGGCGGTCGTTGCGTACATGACGTCGTCGACCACAATGAGGCCGGCCTGGAATGAGCCGCTGTCGTCGACCTGCACACGGCAGACTTCTGTGAGCTCTGCCGCGTTGGTGCGGTTGATCTGCGTCAGGGGCGAATAGCGCTGGCCATCCAGCGACTTGTTGTAGCTCAGCCACTCGGCGCCGCTGGAGAAAGTGGATGCTGAACCGGCGACCGCAGGCTCGGCGGCGGAGGCGTTGCCTGCCAGGCCAGCGAGGAGCAGCAAGACCAGATGATGTCGTTCCATGAGTCGATTCTCCCTTCAATGACGCTGCCGCATCTTACGTCCCCCTCCCGGCGCCACCATCTCCCCCTGACAACGAGGGACCGCGACGAACGCAGCCTGCGTGGCCCCCGCTGCGTTCCGGGTTCGCCCCTGCAGCGCATAGCCGCTATCCTTGAGGCATGACTCCGTTCAGACAACGTCTGGTTTTCTGTTTTCTGATGGCGTTGTCATGCCTGTTTCACAGCATGGTGCTCGCCGCCTCCTTTCCGGACAAGCCGCCGGATGCCGATTTCTTCGTCGACGAGGCGGGCATGCTCGATGATGCAGCTAAAGCCAAGGTCAACGAGACGGCGTTGCTCCTGCTGCGTGATGAGCAGATTCCCCTGTTCGTAGTAACCATCGCGTCACTGGCGCAATACGAAGCGACCGGCATGGGCATTGAGGGATATGCCACCGCGCTGTTCGACCATTGGGGAATCGGCTCTGAGGACCGTAACTACGGCATGCTCCTGCTGGTCTCCCGCGGCGACCGCAAAGCGCGCATCGAGTTCGGCGCCGGCTTTGAGCATCAATACGACGCTCAGGCCATGGACATCATGCAATCGCTGATCGTGCCGGCGTTTAAGCGGGGCGACTTCGCCGTCGGCATCATGGACGGCGTGCGTGGGCTCGACGCCGTTGCCCGGGGACTTGGTCTGCCGCGGCCAACGCGGCCGGCCTGGGTTCTGCCGCTGCTGATTGTGGGCGCCATCGGCTTCGTCCTGCTGGTCGTCAACCTGTTCAAGACCGGCCGCAAGGGCTGGGCGTGGGCTTTGATCCTGGCCATGGCGGCGCTGCTTTTCTTTGCCCTGCGGGCTGCGTCCAGCGGATCGGGCGGCGGCTTCGGCGGCGGCTCCTCCGGTGGCGGTGGCGCCAGCGGCTCGTGGTGAGGAGACGTCGATGAAAAGCGCCAGCAGTCTGTTCAGCGAGCAGGACCGCACCCGCATCAGTGCGGCGATTGCAGCTGCGGAATCGGGCACTGCCGGCGAGATCGTGCCGGTAGTTGCAACCAGCTCCGGGCGCTATGACCGGGCAGAGGATCTGTTCGGGCTCGTCGTTGCTCTGGCTGCAGTAAGCGCCATCTGGTTCGTCCAGCAGGGGACTGGCGAGGCTGCGTGGAGCGGCGCGGCCGCGCCCCGCCTCGGCTTAATCGGGGTGCTGGCGATCTTCGCTCTGGGTTTCATCGGCGGCGCGTGGCTGGCAAGCCGTGTACCGCTGCTGCGCTTGCCCTTCATCAGCAGCGCAGAGATTGACGCCGAGGTGGACCGTGCAGCGCGCGCCGCGTTCCAGACCCACCGCGTCAGAGGAACGGCGGGCGGCACCGGGCTGCTGATCTACGTCTCGCTCTACGAGCATCGTGTGCGGGTTCTCGGCGACGACGCGGTCGACGCGCGCGTCTCACTGGCTGAATGGGATGCGATCTGCGCGGCGGTGGTCGACGGCATGCGTCGGGACGATCCGACGCAGGGCCTGCTCGACGGTCTTGCGCTGGCCGGCAGTCTGCTCACAAGACTGCTGCCGCGCGACAGCGGTGACGTCAACGAACTGCCGGACCAGCTGATCCTGATCGACTGAGCTGCGACCCCGTTCGCTACCGCTCAATTACCAATAGGCGCGCTGCGCGCGTCGTCAATCAACTCTGCGACGTTATCCCCGGTCAGGCTTTCCAGGAAAGCGACCAGATCCGCAATCTCTTCAGCATCGAGCGTCAGCGGCCGCAACAGCGGATCGCGTCCCGGTAGTTCACCGCCGCCGGCACGATAAAAGCGCACCACCGCCTCCAGCGTTTCGAGCGAGCCGTCGTGCATGTAGGGCGCCGTCAGCGCCACGTTGCGCAGTCCCGGGGTCTTGAACGCGAACTGATCGACCGGGTCGTGTGTGATCGCCATACGTCCGGTGTCCGGCAGCTCGTGGCGCAGGCTGTCGGCACCGGGCTTCAGCTGCACCGGGGTCACCACCCCCGGCACCAGTTCCACCGTCACTGCCGCGCCTGCCGCTCCCGCATTGCCTGAAGGTCGGCGCCCGGCGCCGGTGACATGCAGGCGCTGGTCAGTGAACAGCGCGCTGTCACCGCCCAGGCTATGGCACTGCACGCAGCCGCTCTTCTCCATGAACAGCTTGAACCCGCGCTGCGCGCTCAGCGACAGGGCATCCGCATCGCCGCCGAAATACCAGCGATCAAACGGCGCGTTTGCCGACACCAGGGTGCGCTGATAGCTCGCCAGCGCCTGGCCGATATTGCGCACATCAGCGGGCGCGCCGAAAGCCTGCTCGAACTGCCCGTCATAGTCAGGCGCTGCGGTGATGGTCTCAAGCAGGTACCCAACCGAGGGATTCGCCATCTCCTCGCGGGCGAGGAGCGGACTCAGTACCTGGTTCTCGAGCGAGGTTTCGCGCGCGTCGTGGAACAGGCGGGTCTCGTACGCAACGTTGAACACAGTCGGCGCATTGCGCGGCAGGCTGCGCCCCTTCACGCCGACCGGCGTGGCAACTTCATTATTGGTAAAACCCTGCTCCGGGATGTGGCACATGGCACAGGACATGGTGCGGTTGTGCGACAGGCGGCGGTCGAAAAAAAGCTTGCGTCCCAGTGCAATCTTCGCCGAGGTCGGCGGGTTGTCAGCGGGCACGGGGACCGCCGGCAGGCCGAGGGGTGGCTGTCGCAAGCGTGCAAGCGCGCGCTGGTCCATGTCCATGGCCGCCACTGCGCAGGACGCCAGCAGGCCCGCAAACAGCGCGAGCCATCGCTTGGATCGGCGGGCCTGAAAACCCGCCACGAGGGGCCCCGCCTGCGCTACCGACACGCTCACCAGCTCAGTGCGCCGCGCCGCGTTCCTCGGCCAGCAGGGTCCGCACGTCCGCCACCAGCAGCCGCGGATCCATGAAGCCGAGGCCATAGATGTTCCTGATCCGCTGCTGCCGATCGATGAGATAGGCGCGCAGCTGGTGGCCGAACACATCCGTCGGCCGGCCTGCGTCATCGACCCGTCGCCGCGCAAGCTGATCGTAGTCGTTGAGGATAGGCTGCAGCTCAGCCTCTGATGCAGTTGTGAGATCCAACCACTCGGCCCCATCTGCCCACTGCGGCCCTGCACCATCCCGGTAGCCAGCCATGACCTCGGGGGTGTCATGTTCCGGGTCGAAGCTCAGGCTGACCAGGCGCAGGTTTGCGGCCAGCTCTGCGTCCGCCTGACTGGCGCCGAAAATGCGATACAGCACCGCCGTCGCCAGCGGGCAGCCGTTGGCATCTGTGCAGCGGGTGTAGATAAAGCTGAGCAGAACGATGCGTCCGGCGTAGAGCTCGTGCAGCGTGCGCGCGGTCCCGGCGCTATCGAGCACGGCGCCGTCAGCCGCCGGCCGGATCACCGGGAGCCTATAGGTCCCTGCTACCGGGGGATCAAAATCAAACTCGGCCGTGCGGGACAGATCCAACCCCGCTGCCGGCATCATCGCGGCGTGCGCGTGGGCGGGCTCATGCGCCGCAGCGTTGCTCTCCTCAACTATTGCAGGCGCAGTGCGGCGCGGCGCGGGTGAGGGTCCAGTTGTCTGCAGTTTGAGCCCCAGGGCCACGAGCAGCGCAACACCAGCCACCACCCACGGCGTGCGATCGGTGCGGTTCACCCGGCAGGCCCGTGCAATTATTCCAAGCGCGGGGTCAGCGCTGGGCCGTTGTCACATCGGAATACAGGCTATAGGCACCGAAGCGCATCTGGTGGGCCCGCCCCAGCCCCTCAGCAATGAAATCGATGCTGAACGTCTGCACCAGCTCCTTCCCGTCCCAATCATAGGCGCGCAGAAACTGCTCAGCCTGCTCATCGTTACGGTCCCATTTAGACAGCGCTGAGGAGGTGAAATAGAGCCGCTTGCCGTCCCAGCTGGTCGAGCCCATGTTGATCTGGCTGCCGATGCGTTTGGCGTAGATCTCTTTGGGATTGAACGGGTCGCGGATGTCCAGCAGGCGTGTAGTGCCGTCGCCGATCCCCTGCCACCAGAGATACTGATCATCATTGGTGATCATGATGGAGCCCGGAAATGTGGGCTTCTCGGGATCGCCGACTGTGGCCACCTCCTTAGCCTGCCACTCACCCTGCGCGTCTTCATAAATCAGCCACAGCTTTGAGGTCAGGCTGGCATGCGTGAAAGCATAGTTGTGCTCAGGACTGAGCGCCCAGCGGATCTCCAGGGGGGTGCCGGGCACCTGCAGTACCTTGAGCGGCTGGCGGGTATGCAGATTCCACACGGTGATCGAGTTGCCGAAGCGTTTCATCGCCACCGGGTCGCTCATCACCTCGCTGGCGTTACGCATGTAGTTTGACCAGCCGGTCCAGCTCGAGGTCAGCATCACGTTCTTGCGCGGCAGCGCACGCACGTCGTAGTTGTAGCCGTCTGCAAACTCGGCGCCGGTGGCACCCTGCATGTTGTCGGGCGTCGGGATCCAGTGGGTCGCGATGTAGTCGCCTTCGTTGCTGTACTCGACCAGCGCGCTGCGCCCGCCATGGTCGCGGTTGTTCGAGGTGGCGGTGATCAGCACCCGGCCGGGCAGCGCAAATACGGTATGCGGCCCGGTCGCGCCGCCGGTCGCCTCGACAAAATCTGTAATGTGTTTTCTCAGGCGCGGCTTCGCCGGGTCGCTCGCGATGTCGAAGAGGTAGAGCTGGCTGTCATCCAGCGTGCCGGCCCACAGGGTGCGGCGGTCATCGCTCAGCCCCGAATGGTGCGCCTCGTGCTGACCGCCGACTGAGTAAGTATTGATAACCTTGCCGTAGGTCTCACTGCCCGGACGGACGTCCACCGTCACCAGCTTGTCCGACTCGTCACCGACGCCGTCAACGCCAAGGGTCCAGACGTAGACAAATTCTTCCTGCCCCTTGATGGGCGTCATGTATGGCGATTGGCAGGTTTCGTCCGCAAACGCGGTCATACTCACCGCCAGCGCAAGCATCCCTGCGCCGCGCCGCACGCGCGCACTGAACGACGAATGAGCCATGGCTTCCACTCCTGACGTTTACTCCTGGGAGAGCGGAGTGTCGCATCGAGCGCGCGTGTGCGCTACGCCGGCCTTTGAACGCCGCTCCGAATTTACTTGCATGAACGGGCACGCTACCTTCGCCAGCCCGACCACACAGGCCAGTTACAGCATGGCAGCTTCTCCCGACCAGTCCCCGATGAGCCTCATAGAAGACGACCAGGCCCGGGGTCTGTTCCGCGTCGCGCGCCGCGTGTTTACCGATGAATCCGTGCTCGAAGCCGAGCGCCGACAGATCTTCGCCGGCTGCTGGCTTTACGTCGGCCACGCCTCGGAAGTACCCGATGCCGGCGACTTTCTGACCCGCACCGTCGGCGGTCGGGAGCTGCTGCTGGTGCGCGGCAAAGACGCAGGCCTGCGTTGCTTCTACAACAGCTGTCCGCACCGAGGCGCCATGGTCTGCCGCGAACAGCAGGGTAACGGCAGCCTGTTCCGCTGTTTTTATCACTCCTGGACCTTCAGCCTGGAAGGACAGCTGATCAACCGTCCCGGCGACGAGGATTACGCCGCTGAAACCCGTGACAGCGGTCTGCACAACCTGGTGCCTGTGGCGCGCCTCGAGAGCTACCGCGGTCTGTGCTTCGTCCACTTCCAGCAGGGCACGGACAGCCTGCGCGACTACCTCGGCGCTGCGATCGAGTTCATCGATCTGATCCTCGATCAGGCAGAGAACGAAATGGAGATTGTCGGCGGCACGCAGACCTACGGCTTTTCTGCCAACTGGAAACTGCTGTGCGAAAACAGCTTTGACGGCTATCACGGCCTGCCGACCCATGTGAGCTACTTCGACTACGTGCGCTCCAAACCGGGCGCGCTGGTCGATATCGCCATCGAGGGTCAGGCCCACGATCTTGGCCAGGGCCACGCGGTCGTCGAGTACACCGCACCGTGGGGGCGACCGGTGGCCCAGGCGGTCCCCGCCTGGGGCGAGGAGGCCGGGCGCGAAGTGGCGGCCAGCTACGCCCGGCTGGTCGAGCGCTTCGGCGCCGAGCGCGCCAGGCGGATGGCAACCGTCAATCGCAACCTGCTCATTTTTCCGAACCTCGTGATCAACGACATCATGGCGATCACCGTGAGAACCTTCTTCCCGCAGGCCCCGGACCGGCAGCTGGTGCACGCCTGGGCGCTGGCACCCAAAGAAGAGTCAGCGCGGATGCGTGAGCTCCGCCTGTACAACTTCCTCGAGTTCCTCGGTCCAGGCGGTTTCGCCACACCTGACGACTGCGAGGCCCTCGCGCTGTGTCAGCGTGGCTACAGCAATCTCGACGGGGCCGGCTGGAACGACATTTCCAAGGGCTATCAGAGCGTCACACCCCGAGTGGACGACGAGGCGCAGATGCGTGCCTTCTGGCGCGAGTGGCACCGTCGCGTCGCCGGAGCGCAGTGATGCGTGGCGCCACAACCGAGATGCCTTCGCTGAGCCGCTCCGAGCTGGAGGATTTTCTCTATCTCGAAGCCGCCCTGCTTGACCAGTGGGACCTCGACGGCTGGCTCGCGCTGTTCGCGGAAGGGGCGCGCTACCTGGTGCCACCTGCCGGCGCGGATGACTCAGCGGTTCCGGCGACGACCCTGTTCTATGTCGCCGACGACTACCACCGTCTCACCGAGCGGGTCAAAAGACTCAAGAAGCGCACCGCGCACGCCGAATTCCCCCGCTCCCGCTGTCGACGCATGATCAGCAACGTTCGTATCCTCGGTGGCAACGACGCGCGCTTTGAAGCCTGCGCCAACTACGTCACCTGGCGTAGCAAGATGGGGCGCACCGACACTTTTTTTGGCCATCACCGCTACCTGCTGACCTGCTCTGAGGGCGCGCCCAGGATCCTGGAAAAAACCACGTTCATCGACCAGGACGACATCCGCGAGCAGGGTAAGGTGAGCATCATTCTTTAGAGACCTTCACCATGACTGCTTTCCGCTACCGGCGCCTCGCCTACGTTGCGCTGAACGTCACCGATCAGGTGCGCGCGCACGACTTCTATCAGGCCATGGTGGGCCTGCAGCCTGCCGGTGAAGCGCCAGATAAAGAATTTCTCTATCGCTGCAGCGCTCGTCATCACGATGTCATCCTGCACCAGTCTGACCGTCCGGGCCTGCGCCGGGTGGGCTGGGAGATGGCGACGGAGGAAGACTGCGTCACCCTGAGGCGACACCTGGAACAGCAGGGGCTGACCTGCTACGACCTTGCCGAGGAGCACTGTGCGGCACTCGGGCTTGGCAGCGCGTTTCGCGTGACCGAGCCTTCCACCGGCGCGACCTTTGAATATTTCGCGGGCTTTGCCGCCGCCGCGAGCGCTTTTACACCGACCGTGGCCCGGATCGTGCGGCTCGGACACGTGGTGCTCGGCTGCGCGGAACATGACGCGTCGGAGCGGTTTTTCACCGAGCAGCTGAACTACCGCGTATCCGACCGCATCGACGGTGCGGTGACGTTTCTGCGCTGCTTCCCGAATCCGCTGCATCACTCGCTGGGCCTGAGCCGCGCAGAGCGCAATCAGCTGCATCACGTCAACTTCATGGTGACCGACATCGACGACATCGGGCGCGCGCTGTACCGCGCCCGCAGGCTTGATGCCCCGGTGGTCTTCGGGCCCGGACGTCATCCACCGTCAGAGTCTATCTTCTTCTACTTTCTCGACCCGGACGGCATCACCCTCGAATACAGCTTCGGCATGGAAGAGTTTCCCGAGCAGGATCCGCGCCCGCCGCGGCGGCTGCCACCCACACTCGAGTCGATCGACTACTGGGGCGCCGTCCCCGAGGCCCGCTTCGGCAGCAGCGGCGCACTGGAAACACTGGAGATCTGATATGCCTCGACTCGAGGGAAAAACCGCCATCGTCACCGGGGGCGCAGCAGGGATCGGACTGGCCATCGCCGAACGCCTGGTCGCCGAGGGCGCGCGCGTGTGCCTCGCCGATCTCGCGGAGAGCACACCTGCCGTTGCGGCGGCGCTGGCACCGGACGCGCTCAGCTTTGTGGGCGACCTCTGTGAGGAGGACACCGTGGCCGGTCTTGTCAAAACTGCCCGCAGCGGGTTGGGGCAGATCGACATCCTGGTCAACAACGCCGGCGGCGGCGTCATCCGGCCGTTTCTCGAGCACACCGCCGAATCGCTGAAACAGACCATCGACCGCAACCTGTGGACCGTGCTCTGGTGCTGCCATCGCGTACTGCCGGTGATGCTGGAACAAGGTGGCGGCCGCATCATCAATCTCGGTGCGGATTCAGTGCGCAACGGTCTGCCCGAACACGCCGCCTACAACGCAGCCAAGGGAGGTATGCACGGCCTGACTACCGGCCTCGCGCGCGAGTTCGCCGAGCGCAACATCACCATCAACACGGTGGCACCCTGCATGGTCGCCACCCCCATGGTGGCTGAACTGATGGCGCGGCAGGACCCCTGGGTGATGCAGTTCAACAACGTCATCCCCATGGGCCGACCCGCGACCATGGCCGAAGTCGCATCGATGGTGGCCTACCTGGCGAGCGATGAAGCGAGCTTCGTCACCGGCCAGGTCATCAGCGTCAACGGCGGCAGCACCATGCTGTGAGCTTTTCCTCCACAGCAGACCACCGCGATCGCCCTGCTGCGTGCGCAAAGCCTGAACACCCATGCTGATCGACGTCCATACCCATCTCGTGCCGGCTTCCTTTCCTGCCGACCCTGCGCCCGGCTGCGGCGGGCGCTGGCCGTGCATGCGGCATCACGCGGCCGGTCGCGCCACGATCGAATTCGACGGTAAACCTTTCCGCGAGCTGGACCCGCGTTCCTGGGAGATGGGGCGCCGCATCGACGACATGGAGCGCGAGGGACTGACAGCCCAGGCGCTCTCGCCGATGCCGGAACTGCTGTCCTACTGGATGCAGCCAGCGTCGGCCCTCGAACTCAACCGCTGGGTGAATCACGCCATTGCCGAACTGTGCAGCGCCGCGCCGGGACGCTTTTACGGCCTGGGCAGCGTACCACTGCAGGACGTCGAACTCGCCGCCCGGGAACTGTCGCGCCTGAAAGCGGATGGCTTCGCCGGTGTCGAGATCGGATCAAACATCGATGGCGTGATGCCGGGCGACGCGCGGTTCAATCCGTTCTACGCCGAGGCCGAGCGGCTTGGACTGGCGATTTTCGTCCACGCGCTGCATCCGATCGGCGTCGAGCGGGTCAGCACCTGGCCGGATCTGGTGCCGTTCGCCAATTTCCCACTGGATACCGGACTCGCCGCGGCGACCCTGATCCGGGCCGGCGTCAGCGAGCGTTTCCCCGCGCTGCGCTTCGGCTTCAGCCATGGCGGCGGCGCTATCGTGCCGCTCGCGCACCGCCTGACCCGGAGCTGGGAACTGAGTGACGGCTTTCAGGAAGCGCTGCGGGCATCACCGAGTGTGGTCGCAGCCGGCTTCTTCTACGACAGTCTGGTTTACGACCCGGGGTACCTGGACCATCTGGCCGGCACCTTCGCCCCGGGTCAGGTATTTCCCGGGACGGATTACCCGTATGTGATCCAGCAGACCGAGCTGGCCGCCTTCCTCAACGGCGCCGGGGCGCACGACTGGGACGGCGCGGCAGCACGCTTCCTGGGCCTGAGCGCCTCGAACTGACCGGAGGCGGGAGGAAAATGCCGCGTCCAGAAGCGGACGCGGCGCGGTTGAACTATGCGGCGACCGCCTGCTGCGGCGCCTCGCTGAACCAGTCCGGCCACCCTGCAGCGAGATTCTGCGCACGCGCGATCTCGCGCTCCTCGGCACTGGCGAACTTGAGATCCCACTCTTTCAGCGCAGGCATGATGATGTAGCGGTGCCACAGCGGCGGCACCAGCGCGGCCAGAAAACACAGGAAGACGTTCGGCATGCGGATCGCGGTCGGATCGGGCTGCAGCTTGTAGTAGGGGATGTAGGAATCCAGGTGGTGATCGGCGTGGTTGGTAATCTCCATCGCCACCGGGCGGGTCAGGTAGCCCAGATGATTCCACAGATGGCGGCGCGCCACTGGCTTACCCGGTGCGCGCACGATGCCGTAATGCTGAAAGTAGTTGAACGACTCGACCCAGAGACGGGCGACCAGCATCGACGCCAGCGCGGCAGCGACGCCCGTCCAGCCGGCGATGGCATAGGCGACCGCGTGAAACACGAGCTGCGCAAGCACGGCCTTCCACGCCCGATGGCGCCACGACCAGCGGCTGTAGCCACGCTTCTCGAGCGCGTCGCTTTCGATCTTCGAAGACAGGATAGTGCTGTCGACCAGCGCCTTCAGGGTGAACGAGTACAGATCCTTGCCGCGCGGTGCGGTATCCGAATCCTCCTTGGTACCGACGTCGATATGGTGGCCCACCGTGTGCCCGACGCTGCGCGTGCAGTCGAGGTACACCACCTGCCCATAGTTGCCGACAAACTGCGCGAGCCAGCTGCGCTGATGGTAGAGCTCGTGGCTCGAAGGGACGTAGCCGATGACCGACAGCCAGGCGGTGCTGATCACCGCACCGGCCCAGTCGAGCCCTGCGAAGTTCCCCTGCGCTGCGGTCCACGCCAGCAGCAGCACCAGCAGCGGGCCGCTCAGGGTGCACAGCCACAGCGGCACGCTGGCCAGCGCCTGGTTATTCATGCGGCGCGGCGCCAGATCCAGCGGCAGAAGTTCGTCGGCAACAGCGAACACGAACAGCGTGCTCAGACCCAGCCACGCCCACGCGCCGCCGAGCAGCAGACCGGCGGCGGTCATCAGCTGCAAGCCGAAGGTTAGGTAGTAACGCGCATAGTCAAAAAACATTGTGCACTCCTTCTTTCTCTTCACCACAGCTCTGCTGAGACAATCTGTGCCACGCATTTGCCACCGCGATACGCTCCTCGAGGCGGCGCTATCGACACCGACGCTAACTTCTATTGAAGTTTTAATCAATAAACGGGCACCAAACTCCAGCGCACCTGGATCTGGCCACGCGCGCGGCTAGCCGCCCTGCCCTTCCCGATAGTGCCGGAACATGTCCCGTCCGATCAGGTATTTCATGATCTCGATCGAGCCGCCGGCGATCTTCACCACCCGTGCGTCGGCGTAGGCACGCGCGATCGGGTACTCCCACATATAGCCCCAGCCGCCGAACAGCTGCAGGCACTCGTCCACCGTTTTGCAATGCAGGTTGGACAGGAACATCTTCGCCATCGCGGCATCGATGGCATCCAGCTCACCGGCCATGAAGGCTTCGATGCAGCGGTCAGTCATGATGCGCCCGGCGGTCGCTTCAGTCTTGAGCTCGGCCAGCTTGAACTGGGTGTTCTGAAAATCGCCGATGGTCTGACCGAAAGCCTTGCGCTCTGCGGTATAGGCGACGGTCCAGTCGATCACGGCCTCGACCACAGCAGCACTGCGGATCGCCTGAGCCAGACGTTCCTGCGCGAGCTTGGTCATCATCATGCCGAATCCCTGCCCTTCACCGCCGAGCATGTTCGACACCGGCACCCGCACATCCTCGAAGAAAAGCTCTGAGGTGTCCTGCGCCTTCATGCCGAGCTTGTCGAGGTTTCTCCCACGGGTGAATCCAGGGCGATCGCCTTCGACGAGGAACAGGGTCACCCCCTTGGCGCCAGCGGCGGAATCAGTTTTGGTCGCCAGCACCAGGATGTCGCACAGCTGCCCGTTCGAGATGAAGACTTTCTGGCCGTTAATCACGAACTCGTCGCCATCGAGCACCGCGCGGGTGTGGATGTTTTTCAGATCGGAACCCGCGTGGGGTTCGGTCATACCGAGCGAGCCGATCGCCTCGCCGCGCACCATCTTCGGCAGCCAGGCCTGCTTCTGCTCTTCCGTGCCGAAAGAGCGGATATAGGTCGACACCAGATCGGTATGGATCATGAAGCCAGGACCGGTTGCCCCGGCGCGCGCCATTTCTTCGAACACGACCACGTCATACAGATAATCCGCGCCCGCACCGCCGTATTCCTCCGGCACCGAGCAGCACAGGAGCCCCGCTTCGCCGGCCTTGAGCCAGAGCTCCCGGGGCACCGCGCCGTCTTTTTCCCATTGGTCGTGGTACGGCGTGATCTCACGCTCAATGAAGCGCCTTACCGAGGCGCGGAAGATGTCGTGTTCAGGTTCAAACAGCGTGCGTGGGATCATGATTCCTCAATCCATCAAAACGTTTTTTAAAACCGTGCAGGGCGTGGCCGCCAGCCTCCGCTGACGGCGGCGCCACAGTCAGTGCGCAGGCAGCGTCAGGCCGGGCACGTCGCCACGCCGCGCGTCCTCGAGCAGGCGCAGCGGACCGCCGGTCCAGGCCGGAAAGCCGAGCACGAAGACCGCGAGCACGTCGAGATCCTGTGCTGCGACGACCAGTCCTTCGCGTACGCAAGCGGCCGCCTCAGCGGCGACGGCGGCCAGCAGAGCCAGACCCCGCTCACGATCGCTGGCCTCAAAACTCGCCGTGTGGTGCGTCTTGAGACCGGCTGCCGCAAAGAACGCGGCGCCGTCAATCGCGGTCGCGATCTGCGCGCGCTGCTCGTCTGACGCTGCGTGTTCCGTCAGCCAGCGTCGGGCGGCCTGTAGCAGGCGTGCGGCCGGACCGCTGTCGGTACGACTGACCGCAATCGGTATGAGCCCCACACGACTCAGCGCCGCGACAGCCTGCGCCGCGGGCTCACCCGGGGCCGCTGCCAGTTCCACCGCCTGCGCTCGGGCGAAATCACCCGCATAGCGCGCTTCGACCGCGCAGCCGCTGTCCGCCTCACTGGTCACCTCGCGCAGACCGAGATGCAGATCCGCGTCCGCGCTGTTCACCACGTCCAGGCGGGAAGCCAGTCGCGCCGGAACCGGACCGGCACAGGTGAGCGCAATCCGCGCAGGCTGGTGTGTCGCCTCGCCGAGACGCTCGCGCGCCCGGCGTACGGCGGCGGTTTTCGCGAGAAAGCCGGTATTCACCATGTTCCCGGCCACGGGGTCGAGCATCAGCCCGAGGAACTGGTCGAACTCGAGCTCCATCGCGGCGTCGAAATCGCGGCCGCGCCCCTCGCGGATGCAGTTGAGGATGGCGCGGAGCGCCGGATAGCAGTGCGCGACGGCCGGGTCCGTCCAGCCGGACTGCAGCAGCGCCGCTTCGGCGTCGGCACCATCCAGCAGACCGGTCGGATCCGCGGGCGGAGTCCAACCGGGCTGATCCCAGCGCGCACCGGGCGCTGCGCGCTGCGCCATTTCCACCGCGCTCGCGAACAGCGCCTCGGCCGGCACCAGCCGATCGACCAGACCGGCGTCGAGCGCCGCCTGCGGTGTGACCGGCGCGCCACTCAGCAGCATGCGCGCCGCGAACGCGGGGGCGGTGAGCCGCGGCAGACGTTGCGTGCCGCCCGCACCTGGCAGCAGGCCCAACAGCACTTCCGGCAATCCCAGAGACGGCTTGTCACCGATGGCCGCCACGCGATGATGACAGGCCATGGCCAGCTCCAGCCCGCCGCCAAGTGCCAGTCCCTCGACCGCGGCAACCAGCGTCTGCGGCAGACGTTCAAGCCGACGCAGGAGGTAGCTCAGGCGTGAAAAAGTCGCGCGGATTGCGTCCGGCGCGGCGCGGTGACGAAGGGTGGTAAAACCCTCCACCATGGCCAGATCGGCACCGGCCATGAACGCGTTCTTGCCCGAGGTAATAACCACACCCCGCCAGCTGTCCGCCCGCGCGGCCAGCGTATCAATGAGCGCCTCGAGCTCGTCAATCATGTCCTCTGAGAAAACATTGAACGGTCGACCGGGCATATCCAGCGTGACCAGCACGACACCGTCGGCAGCGTCCTCCAGGCGCAGGTTGTTGAATTCCATCGTCTCAGCTTTCGTCGGTGCGGCCGTTGACCATGCGCAGGAGGTTGGTTTTCAGCGCGTGCAGCGTCCGCACGGTTGCTTTCACATCGGCAGGATCGATGCCCGCCAGGATCTCGGCGTTGGTGTCTGCGGAGATACGCCGCATCTTGTTCACCACCCGCCGCCCGGCCGCGGTCAGAAAGACGCGCTTGACGCGCCGGTCGCCGGCCTGGGCGCGCCGCTCAACCACTCCGGCGTTTTCCAGCCGATCGACCAGTCCGCCCAGCGCGACCTTACCGAGGTCGAGCTGCGCAGCGAGCTCTGACTGCGCCATACCGTCCGCGCGTGAGAGATAGGCCAGTACCCAGGCCTGGGAGCGGGTGACACCGGCGGGCTTCAGCGCCGCGTCATAGATCACGCGACGCAGACGGGAGGTATCGTGAATGTAAAACCCGAGGCGGATAGCCCAGTCCTCATCGCTCGCGTCTTCGCCGGGTTCGGCCCGGACAAGTTCGTCATCGGCAGCCATGGTCACGCTTCTCCCGCTCTCGCTCCGCGTTTTTCCAACCAGCGCTGCGTCTGTCTCGCAGCGACGGGCAGAACCGTTCAAAGCACGCTTGATCCAGATAATACGCATGCGTACTATACGCCAGCTATCTTAATCGTCAAGCTGCGCCCTGCAGCCTATGGAGACACAGCTGTGGATTTCGACCTGACCGATGACCAGCGCGCGATCCGCGACGCGGTAGCCGCCGTGGCGAGTCGCTTCGACGCGGATTACTGGCTCGCCCGCGATGACGACGGCGAGTTCCCCCATGCCTTCCACGCCGCGATGGCCGAGGCCGGCTGGCTGGGGATCACGATGCCCGAGGCCTACGGGGGCTCCGGTCTGGGCGTCACCGAGGCCTCCATCATGATGCACGAGGTCTGCAGCCACGGCGGCGGCATGGCTGCTGCCTCCACGGTGCACATCAACCTGTTCGGTCCGCACCCGGTCGTGGTGTTCGGTACCGAGGCGCAGAAAAGCCGCTGGATACCGCGTCTCGTGGCCGGTCAGGACAAGTGCTGCTTCGGCTTCACCGAGCCCGACGCCGGACTCAACACGACGCGCATCAAAACCTTCGCAAGAAAAGTCGATGGCGGTTATCTCGTCAACGGACAGAAGGTCTGGACCTCGACCGGTCAGGTTGCCAATAAAATCATGCTGCTGGCGCGGACGACCTCGTTCGAGGAGTCAAAGAAACCCACCGACGGCATCAGCATCTTCTACACCGACATCGACAGCGAGCGCATCGAAATCAAACGCATCCCCAAAATGGGACGCAAGGCGGTCGATTCCAACGCGGTGTTCATCGACGACTTCTTCATCCCGGAAGAGGACCGCATCGGCGAGGAAGGCAAAGGCTTCGGCTACATCCTGCACAGTCTCAATCCGGAACGTGTGCTGGTGGCGGTGGAAGCTATCGGCATGGGGCAGGACGCGCTGCGCCGAGCCGCCCGCTATGCCAACGACCGGGTGGTGTTCGACCGCCCGATCGGCATGAACCAGGGGATCCAGCATCCCCTGGCCGAGAACTGGATGCACCTCGAGGCCGCCTACAACCTGGCCATGAAAGCAGCCTGGCTGTACGACAACGGCCGCCCCTGCGGCGCGGAGGCCAACGCGGCGAAATTTCTCGGGGCCAAGGCTGGTCACGACGCCTGCCTGCAGTCGGTTCTCACCCATGGCGGCTTCGGCTACGCCCGCGAGTACCACGTCGAACGCCTGCTGCGCGAGGTCACGGTGACGCGGATCGCCCCGGTCACCGAGCAGCTGATCAAATCCTTCATCGCAGAGAAAGTGCTGGATCTGCCGCGTAGCTACTAGAGAGAGTCCTATGCTCGAACGCACCATTTTTGAACCCGAACACGTGCAGTTCCGCGATGCGGTCAGGCGCTTCTTCGCTGCCGAACTGACCCCCAACATCGAGCGCTGGGAGGCTGCCGGCCAGATTGACCGCGAGTTCTGGAACGCGTGCGGTGAACAAGGCCTGTTGTGCCCGGACATGCCGACGGAATATGGCGGCGCGGGGCTCGACTTCCGCGCCAACGCGATCGTGCTTGAGGAGACCTCGTACACGGGCTCGGCGACCCCCACGTTCGGCCTTCATTCCGACATCGTGCCGCACTATCTGCTGAAGTACGCGAACGAAGATGTGCGGCGCACCTGGATCCCGCGCATGATCGACGGCTCCGCCGTTGGCTCGATCTGCATGAGCGAGCCGAGCGGCGGCAGCGACCTGAAAGCCGTGCGCACCACTGCCGTCAGGGACGGCGACGTTTACCGGATTAACGGCTCGAAGACCTTCATCACCAACGGCGCCAGCGCTGACATCACGCTGATCGCCGCGCGCACCGGCAAGGAACCCGGCGCCAGGGGCATCTCGCTGTTTTTCTGCGAAACCGACCGCCCGGGTTACCGGGTCGGGCGCAAGCTCGACAAGATCGGTCAGCGCTCTTCGGACGTGTGCGAAATCTTCTTCGACGACCTCGAAGTGCCCACAACCTACCTGCTCGGCGAGGAAAACAAGGGTTTTGTCTACATGATGCAGGAGCTGCCGCAGGAACGACTGTCCATCGCCGTGACGGCGCATTCGGCAGCGCAGCGCGCCTATGACATCACCGTCGACTACGTCAAAGAGCGCCAAGCCTTCGACCAGACCCTGATGGAGTTTCAGAACACGCGCTTTGTGCTGGCCGATCTGCGGTCCAAGCTGCAGGTCGGCTGGACGCACCTCGACGCCTGTATCCAGGCACTGGTCGCCAAGCGCCTGACCACCGATCAGGCTGCGGCGGCCAAGCTGTGGCACACCGAGCTGCGCTCTGAAGTCACGGATGCCTGTGTGCAGCTGTTTGGCGGCTATGGCTACATGAACGAATACGAGATTGCCCGGCTGTGGAAAGACACGCGCATCCAGCGCGTCTACGGCGGCTCCTCGGAAATCATGAAAGAACTGATCGCCCGCGCGATCTAGAAAACGCCGGCGCCGGATCCGGCGCGGCACAGCGACAGCGCATAATTGCGCCCCCCGGCGGTCAAGCCGCTCTGGCCCGGCGCGCCTGACCTGACAACAGCAATGGAGACCTGACTATGGACCTCGGACTGAAAGACAAAGCCGTCATCGTGACCGGTGGTGGTTCCAATATCGGCCGCGCAATCGTGCTCGGCTTCGCTCATGAAGGCGCGAAGATCATGATCGGCGATATCGACACCGAGCAGGCGCAGGCCGTCGCCGCTGAGGCTCTCGCTGCGGGCGCCGCAGCCGTCGAGGTAAGCCAGTGCGACGTGACAGATATGACCGCCGTGCAGGCCATGTTCAGCCGCACCACTGAAGCCTTCGGCGGCCTGGACGTGCTGGTCAACAACGTCGGCTGGGATCAGCTGATGTTTTTCACCCAGACCACGCCTGACCTGTGGGAAAAAATTATCCGGGTGAACTTCATCGGCATGCTCAACTGCACCTACACCGCGCTCGGCATCATGGCGCCGCAGAACCACGGCGCGATTGTGTCCATCAGCTCGGACGCGAGCCGCCAGGGCGAACCGCGCGAAGCTGTCTACGGCGGCATGAAAGCCGGCGTGAACAGCTTCATGAAAACCATTGCCAAGGAGAACGGACGTAACGGGATCCGCTGTAACGTGGTCTGCCCAGGCGTCACTATTCCAGAGGAAGACAAAGAGGTCGGTGGCAACAGTATGTGGGTGAACAAGGATCAGATGTTCACCCCCGACCAGATAGACAAGATCGCCAAGACGCTGCCGTTGAAGAAAGTCGGCCGCCCGGGCGACGTCGCCAACGCCGTGGTCTTCCTCGCCTCCCAGGCAGCCGGTCACGTCACCGGCCAGGTGCTGTCGGTTTCCGGCGGCTACTCCATGATTGGCTGATACGAACTGCACGCAAACCAGGAGCGACAGCATGAGCGACAACTACGAAGACATCATCTACGAAGTCAACGGCCGCACCGCGACCATCACCATCAACCGTCCGAAAAAATACAACGCCTTCCGTCCGCGTACGGTCGTCGAGCTGATTGACGCGTTTCAGCGTGCCGGCTGGGACCGGGATATCGGCTCGATCATTTTCACCGGCGCAGGTGGCAAAGCGTTCTGCACTGGCGGCGATCAGTCCGATCACGAAGGCGGACAGTATGGCGATAACGACGCACGTGGCGCCGTTGGCATGCCGGTCGAAGAGCTGCATTCCGTGCTGCGTGATGTGCCCAAGCCCGTAATCGCCAAGGTGCGCGGCTACGCCATCGGCGGCGGTAACGTGTTCTGCACCATCTGCGATATGACCATTGCCTCCGACAACGCCATCTTCGGCCAGGTCGGCCCCAAGATGGGTTCCGTCGATCCAGGTTTCGGCACGGCCTACCTGGCGCGCTGTGTCGGAGAAAAGAAAGCACGTGAGATCTGGTACATGTGCCGCCGCTACTCAGCGCAGGAGGCGCTGGATATGGGGCTGATCAACGCGGTCTATCCCGATGACCAGCTTGACGCCGAAGTGCAGAGCTGGTGCGACGAGCTCAACCAGCGCAGCCCGACGGCGATCGCGCTGGCCAAGAAGAGCTTCAACATGGATACCGAGAACATCCGCGGCATGGGTCAGTTCGCGATGCAGGCGGTCAAGCTCTACTACTGGACCGAGGAGTCCCAGGAGGGCGTCAAGGCGCTGAATGAAAAGCGCGACCCCGACTTCATGAAATTTTATAAGTAGACGACAGTTCGCACTGCCACAACGGTGCAGATCGCGGCCAAGCGATCTGCACCCCGCCAGAGGCCTCAGCGCAACCGCTGCGCTTTGCGCTGTTCCCCCTGACTCCGCGTTCGAGAGACCGGCGTCGCTCAGTCGCCCGGAAACTGATCTTCAGATTATTCACCGCAACTGCGCGCAAATCCTGGGCTGAGCCCGTTTGCGCTGTGCGTCAAGTGATGCGGGGAGCGCATCGCGGGACCACAAAGCCCGGAGCGAGCTGGGTGATAGCCCCAGGGGATCGAAACGCACTCCCGCCGCTGCGCTCTTTCTTCCGTGCTCATGCTCGTAAGCGATAGGCTTGCAGTCGCGCGCGAAGCGCGGCCTGTCATCCAGAGGAGAACAACATCATGAACATTGGATTTGCCTTCATCGGTGTCGGCCTGTCGGCCGAGCCGGACGTTATTACGGTCATCGCCGAGACTGCGGAAGCCTGCGGCTACCACTCGCTGTGGGCGCCGGAACACATTGTGTTGCTTGACCAGTACTCATCGAAGTATCCGTATACGCAGGACGGCGTCATGCCTTTCCCAAGCCTCGAGATTGACCTGCTCGATCCCTTTCTTGCGCTCACCTACGCGGCGGCGTCGACCAAGAAAATCCGCCTCGGCACCGGAATCTGCCTGGTGCCGGAGCGGCATCCTCTGACTACCGCGAAGGAAGTCGCAAGCCTCGACAAACTCAGCCAGGGTCGCTTCGATTTCGGGATCGGAATCGGCTGGCTCAAAGAGGAATTTGACGCCCTGCAGATTCCGTGGCCTCGCCGGGCGCAACGTACGCGCGATTACCTGGCCGCCATGAAAACGCTATGGACAACGACCGAGAGTCAGCATCAGGGCGAGTTCGTCACCTTCCCGCCGCTGCGATCATTTCCCAAACCAGTCCAGCTACCGCATCCACCCCTTATTTTCGGCGGCGAAAGCGAACCCGCCCTGCGTCGCGCGGGCGAGATTGGCGATGGATGGTGGGGCGTCAACGTGACCGTGGAAGCGGCCGCCAGACATAAACAGACCATCGGCGACTTCGCGCGCGCCGCCGGACGCGATCCGGACAAACTCACTTATGCCGTGTCGCCCCAGCTGGGCGGCCCGATCGGCCCCGATGAAATCAAGCAATATGCAGATGCAGGCATCGACCAGGTCATCGTGGGCGCGTTCTGTGCCAGTGCCGATGAGTACAAACGCACGATCGAGCAGACCGCCGAATCCCTGATCGTCCCGAACACCTCAGCATGAGGCTGCGCCGAGCAGCGTGGGACGCCCTAACTATGTAGCGATTAACTCGACAGTTTTCGCTTCGGTTAGAAACGGGGTTGCTCCCGTGTCGCCAACAGGCGGCAGACATTGACCACAGCGCCTCAGGAAGCACGTACATGCTTGTGATGCCGACCAGCGCGGACCCGGAGGTCGACTCCGCTGCAGCTGCCGTCCAAGCACTGCCTGCAGGACTGAGGTGCTGCCTTATGCACGCGTGGACCGCGCGTCGTCTGTCCCGAGCCGCGCCGGCACCCCGTAACGCTGACCTCGGCCCGTCTCTGCGGTCATTGCTCACCGGCTGCCGAAGGGTCATGAGCGCTCTGTTCGTTTTCCGGCGACTCAGAGGTCAGCGGCGGCATCTTCCTCTTCAGACCTCTCGTCTGCCTGTTGCTGCAGTTCAACGAGCAGCGCGTCGAGCTCGCTGGCCGGTACCCGCAGCATTGTGCTGGCGGACGCCACACTGGTCAGGCTTGCCACCGATAAGCCTTGGAGAGCCGCCAGCTGCGCGAACTCGCCTGTCACCCGGAACTGGCTCTTTTCGCCGGTGAGATAGATAACCCGGTGCACTGCAACCGGTAAGTCGGAGCCCGAGTACGCAGCCACAATGGCGCGCAGATCCGCCTCCTGCATCGCAGCGATGCCAGCTTCGCGAAGATCGACAAGGACAGTGACGGGCAATATAGCACCAATCGCTTTCAGCTCACGGCGCGTGGATGCGGAGATCTGGCCCGTTCGAAACGGGCCCGCATGCCGCTTGATGAGTGCATTCCATTCCGGCACGTAGCGCATTGCAATTTTCAACTGACTCAGCTCCCTCAGAGCCTCAGGCACGGTTCGGCCAATTGCTGAAGCCTATCAGCATGTGTGAGCCACGACAGGGATTTTTTCGATAATGGCAACAGACGGCTCAATAGACTGAAGTCCTGTCTCTCTGCGCCAGGCCTATCGTAAATTTGGTACGGTAGGCTCGTTACAGCCTCCGGAAAGTAAGTCGATGCCCATCCATCATCGGTTTTTTCCCGAACACTCGCTGCTGTCACTGGTCTGGGAAGGTTCTCTGGAGCAGGCTGAGATTCTCCATGCTTCAGACAAGTGGCTCGAAAGCCTCGGCGACGCCGATGGCGTGACTGCGCTGACGGATTTGACTCAACTGGCAGCCGCGCTGCCCGCTGATACGGCCGAAACGCTGTTCGCGAAACTAGAGCACATCGGCTTGACGGCCCGGATCAGCCAGGATCTCATCATCTGCCCTGAGGAGGCATTTGCTGAAGCATCGAAATTCTGGGCGCTCGCGCATGAGATTGGATGGAAGATAGCGGTCGTTACGAACGCTGCTTCGGCCGCGACCGCGCTGCGGATGCCGACTGACGCCATCATTGGACTCCTCGAAAGCACCAGAATCTCGCAGGAAACAGACGCATGAAAACGGCTCTCGAACTCCTCAAGCAGGCCCACAGCGCTTACCGCGCTGGCGACCAGGAGACCCTCAGATCGATCTGCTCATCTGACATCGGCTATCAGCTTGGCAGCTGGAAAGCCACCGGTGTCGACGAGCTATTGGACCTGGTCCTGGCGTTCTCGGACGGTCGCATCGCCGTGTTCGACACGCCTGAAACCTATCAGGAAGTTATGGAGTCGTCAGACGGCTCCTGCTGCTGGGCGCTGATTCACTGGCACTACGTTAAAGCGGACGGCACCAAAGGCATTCAGGAGCTGGCCAGTTTCGCGCAATGTGCAGACGGAAAACTACTGGCGAATCGAAACTATGGTGACCTTTCGGCGGTCATGGGTTACTGAGTCAGGCCGCAGAGGTTCAGTCGCGGCTGATTGAGAGGCAGATCCGCAGCGTCACTCGCCAGTCGTATCCGACGCAGCAGCAGGCGGGCTCTCGGCATCGCGTACCGCGGTCCCATAACCCGCTTTTCGCTCCCCGGAAGCGCAACCCTGGCTGCGCTCATGGCCCTGACCACGAACCAAGCCCTGGCGCTACGCGAGGTCGGCGATCCGGATCAACCGTTTACCAAGATTCTCACCCCGATACAGCTCGGCAATAGCGCCCGGCGCGTGCTCGATACCGTCTGCGATCTCCTCGCGGTAGCGGATCAGACCCTGCTGCACCCAGGGACGCAACGCGGTCAGGGCTTCGGCATAGCGCGAGGCGTAGTCGAATATGACGAAGCCCTGCATGCGCGCACGCCTGGTCAGCATGACGCGCTCTGCGCGCGGCCCGAGCGGCGGCGGATCCCAGCTGGCAACTGAAGCGGTGCCGCAGATCACCACCCGCGCACCGACGTTAAGACGCTGCAACACGGCGTCGGAGATGGCCCCGGCGGTGTTATCAAAGTAAACATCCACACCTGCAGGACAGGCGGCATCCAGCGCATCGTTCAGATCGCCGCTCTTGTAATCAATCGACGCGTCGAAGCCGAACTCTTCCACGCAGAGCTGCGCCTTCACCGCGCCACCGCTGATCCCGACGGTCCTGCAGCCGAGGATCTTCGCGATCTGACCGACGCAGGAGCCGACCGAACCCGCTGCAGTGGACACCACCACGGTTTCCCCGGCCCGCGGCTGACCGACATCGAGCAGCCCGAAATAGGCCGCTAGGCCGTTGATGCCGAGCACCCCGAGACTGGTTGAAAGCGGCAGCTCGCCGTCCTCGACCTTGCGTTCCACGGTCGCCGGGTCGACCACCGCGTAATCCTGCCAGCCGAACATCCCTTTGACGTGGTCACCTGGCGCGTAGCCCGGTGCATTCGACGCGACCACACGCCCGACCGCGAGCGAGCGCATGACTTCGCCGATGCCGACCGGTTTTGAGTAATTACCGACATCGCTGACCCAGCCGCGCATAGCCGGGTCAACGGAAAGATAGATATTCCGCACCAGCAGCTGGCCGGGACCCGCGGCCGGGACCCCGGTCCGAACGATTTCAAAATTCTCTGCCTGTGGGATGCCGCTGGGGCGCGACTGCAGCAGAACCTGACGATTGGCGTCTCCGGACATAAAAGCAACTCCCCTCAAAAGCTGGCTTGAAACTGATCTATAGGACGCAGCGCTGACTGACTGCGCGCTCAGGCGACCGAGCGGTCCTGCCCGTGCCAGAACGGGGCACGCAGCTCTTTTTTCGCAATCTTGCCGCTGCCGGTCATGGGAAATGCGGCATGAAAGTCGATGGACTTGGGCAGCTTGTAGCCCGCTAGCCGTTCGCGACAGTAGGCGAGCAGGCCGGGCTCATCGATACTGGCGTCGGCTTTGAGCACCACGCAGGCTTTAACCGCCTCGCCCCAGCGCTCATCCGGCACGCCGATCACCGCCACCGCTGCGACATCGGGGTGAGTGGACAGCACCGATTCGATCTCCGTTGAATAGATGTTCTCGCCGCCGGATACGATCATGTCCTTTAGGCGATCGTGGATGTAATACAGGCCTTCGCCGTCGCGGATCGCGATATCACCGCTGTGGTACCAGCCGTCATCAAACACCGCTGCGGTCTGCTCGGGTTTGTTCCAGTAGCCGCTGGCCAGCGACGGCGACCGGATCCAGAGTTCACCCGGTTCACCGTCCGCAACATCCTGCCCGTCACCGTCGACAATCCGCAGCGCTATCAGCGGCAGCGGTCGTCCGCAGGCACGCAGTTTCTGCTCGTCCTGGAGATCGTGTTCATTGGGCCGCAGCAGGGTCACGGCCCCGGAGGTCTCCGTTGCGCCATAGAACTGCATGAATTCACACGGCATGACGGCCAGGGCGCGCTTGATCAGCCCGAGCGCGATCGGCGCGCCGGCGTACATGACCAGTCGCAGAGACGAGAAATCTGCCGCGGCCGCGGCCGGATGGTCGAGCAGCATCTGAATCATGGCCGGGGCGAACGCGCTGATCGTCGGCCGCAGCTCAGCGATAGACGTCAGCGCGGCCGCAGGGTCGAACTGACGCTCAACCAGCACGGCCATGCCGTTGTACATCGACTGCAGCGACAGCCCGATGGCCAGCAGGTGAAAGTTGGGCAGCGCCACCAGGAAACGATCTTCCGGATTCCACGTCAGCGCCGGCTCGAAGTGTTCGCAAAGACGCATGTGATTGAAGTTGTCATGGGTGATCACCACCCCTTTGGGCTCACCCGTGGTGCCCGAGGTATAGAGCTGGATGGCGCCCGCCTCCATGGATACTTCCGGTAATGCGACCTGCCCGGCCTGCGCCAGCCAGACGCGGAACGGATCATCGTCACCCAGACTGCGGTCGACCGTCTGACTCGGGACGGAGAGGCCCGTCTCGCGCAGGATGGCCTGCCACAATTCGGCAAACTCGGGCTCAACGAAGGCGAATGCGGCCCCGGTATCGCGCAGCACATTGACGAGCTCCGGCTGGGACAAACGCCAGTTAAGCGGGCAGAAGCAGGCGCCGGCGCGAACGCTGCCGTAGAGCGCTACGAAGAAGTCGTCCGAATTCTTACCCAGAAAGACCACGCGGGCGTCAGACCTGACGCCGGCCGCCATCAGCGCGCCGGCGACCTGCGCGGTCTCGAACTCAAGCGCCCCGTAAGTGGTCTCGTGACCGTCAAAAACCAGGGCCAGGCGCTCGGGCGTATGCAGCGCGTGATATCGCGGATAGTCACCCAGCGTACGTATTGATCGATAAACCCACATACATCCCCCTTAACAGCGGCTCCGGCACGTGGCCGCGCCGGCAAGCACTTTGCTGCGATCCGCGCACGCCCTCGCCAACACCTGACGGCGGCCATGGATCGTATATAGTTATCATGCTTACTATATGCTGCATTATCTTTTTCTCCAACGCGACCAACCCCGGATATTCTCATGGGCCTGTTGAAAACATTGCTGGGTCCGCGCACGCGTCAGGTGACCGTGCAGCCTGCCGGGACCAGCTTCGAGGTGCGCAGCAATCAGTCCATTCTCGAGGCGGCGCTCAGCCAGGGGATCGCCTTTCCGCACAGCTGCACGGTCGGCACCTGCGGCTCGTGTAAGTGTCGGCTCACCGCCGGCCGCATCCGGGAGATCAGCAACTTCGGCTACGTGCTCTCGGCGGAAGAACTGCAGGGCAACATCATTCTGGCCTGCCAGGCCGCCGCGCGCAGCGACGTCGAGCTCGAGGTGCCCGGACTGTCCGCGCATCGGCTGCAGCCGGCGGCAGACTATACCGCCACGTTGACGCAGAGCGTTGACCTGACCCGCGACATCAGGGAAATCACCCTGAAGCTCGATCGGCCGCTGCGCTTTGACGCGGGCCAGTATGCGCAGCTCGCATGTGATTCGGTGTACGGCGCACGCGCCTACTCGTTTGCGATGGCGCCGACCGCTGCAGGCGTGGAGGAAGTGTCCTTTTTCGTCCGCCATGTTCCCGAGGGACAGTTCACCGACCGCCTGTTCGCGGGCGAACTCGACGGCGAGACGCTGAGACTGCACGGTCCGTGCGGCAATTTCTGGCTGCGCGAGAGCCGCGCCTCGATGATCTGCGTGGCCGGCGGCAGCGGCCTTGCCCCCCTCCTGTCCATGCTGGAGGACGCCTGCGCGCGTCATGTGGGGCGCAGCTGCGTGGTGTTGTTCGGTGCCCGCACGGCTGCCGACCTGTACGCTGAAGATCGGCTGTCGGCGCTGGCGCAAAGCTGGAACGGGGCTTTCAGGTTCGTCCCGGTGCTGTCAGACGAGCTCCCCGACAGCGCCTGGCAGGGGGCACGGGGTCTCGTCACCACTGCGATTGCCGAAGCCGCCCGCGACTTGATCTCAGGCGAGTCCGAGGCCTACCTGTGTGGCCCCCCGGGGATGATTGACGCCGCCATCCCGGAACTCGAGGCGCTCGGCATCCAGGCGCCTAATATGCACTTCGACAAGTTCCTCGACGGCAGCCACGGCCTCTCGCGGCAGGCGCTCGGCTGAGCCGACCCAGAGAGACCCGCGATCCGCGCACCGCTACTTAAACCGCCGTGGGGCGACAGCCGATCGGCAACACCGACCGAGACAGGAGTCTGAACACATGATCACCAACGCCGATATGGGCTACCACCCCGAAGCGATGGCCGCGCTGACCGATGACAGCACGCGCCATGCCTGGGCGGAAACGCTGTACATCCCGTTTGCGGTGCCCGAAGAGTGCCTGTTTGGCAATCTCTACGTGATGGCTCGCCCCGGCGTCGGGGTGATCACCAGCGACGTCAAGATTTTTCAGGGCCTCGGCCGCTCACGCTTCGATGCGCTGTACACCGACAACCAGACGCAGCTTCCCGCACCGGCGGATTTCCGTCGTTTTTCGCTGCCGAGCGGCGCCGAGGTCGATCTCTCCGACGGCCCTCAATGCTATCGGGTGCGCTACGCGGGCTTTGGCGACACCTGCTTCGAGCTCGAAGCCACCGCGTTGATGCCTGCCTATGACATCCACGACCCGGACATGGATCCCATGGCACAGCAGTCGCAGGGTGACCGCGACCGGCACTCCGGATACGGCGCAGCCTACGGCGGCCACTACGATCAGCTCGTGCGCGTTCAAGGCACGCTCAGGGTCCACGGACGCGACCACACCATCAACAACGTCGACTGCATGGACCGCAGCTGGGGCGTGCGCCCCGAGGTCGGCCTGCAGCCGATGGCCTGGCTGCACGCCATCTTCGGCGAGGACTATGCCTTTCACGCTATCTGGTCGATGGACTACAGCGGCGGGCGCGATGCCCAGCACACCTTCGCCCATGGCTTCATTGTCGACCAGGGCGTCGTGCACGGCTGCACCGATGCCCGCATCCGGGTCGAACGCGACGGCGTGTGGGGCGCCCACTACGCCATCCAGGCCACCGATGCGCGCGGCACCGAGCACCATTTCAACGGCGCTCCGATCGCATCGGGTCTGTGGGAACCCTATGGCTGCGTCGGGGTTCCGAACGTGCTGTGTCGCTTTGTGAGCGGCGACGGGCGGGTCGGCTACGGCGAAAATCAGGAGGGCTGGTTCTACGACGCGTGGCAGAAGCTGCGTGCGGCGGGCAAGGTCTGAAGCCCGCATGAGCGTGCAGGCTCCACGCTGGGATCGCGACGACCTTGAACCGCGGATCGCGCACGTGCTCAGCCGTAAGATGCAGCGCCGCGAGCAGGGCGGCTACAGCGCGCGCACCGATCAGCAGGTGACCCGCCAGCTGGAAGATCTGCTCCGCGCTTCGGGCCTGCGTGACATCCGCATCAGCCAGCTTGCGCGCATGACCGGCGGCGCCTCCAAAGAGCAGTTTGCTTTCACTCTCGAACACGGCGAGGCATCGGCACCGGAGCGTATGGTGCTGCGCATGGACCCGTGGATGGGCATCGTCGAAACCTGCCGCGGCCGCGAAGCGGAGCTGCTTCAAACCTACGCCGGGATCGTGCCGGTGCCGCCGCTGCGCTTCGTGGACGCCGACGGCGAGCACCTCGGCGCGCCCGGACTCATTACCGCGATGGTGCCCGGCGCCACGGCACCCACCGACGTCGACACCGCCGCCGTGTCGGGGATCGGGATCCGCTTCGCACACTGGATCCCGAAGCTCGCCCCGCAGTTCGTCGACAACCTCGCGCAGATCCACCTGCATGACTGGCAGGCTGATGGTCTCAGCTATTTCGAGGCGCCGCAGGCCGGCACAACGCAGGCCGCCCAGCGTCAGGTCAACTGGTGGAGCCGGGTATGGCGCGAGGATCTGGTGGAGCCGGATCCGCTCGCGACCTTCGTCGAGCGCTGGCTACGGGAGCACGCGCCGGTGTGTGCACGCCCGGTAATGGTGCACGGTGACTACCGCATCGGGAATTTCATGTTTGTCGAGCCCAGCGGTGCCTTCTCCGCTGTGCTCGACTGGGAGCTGGCGCACCCCGGTGATTTCCACGAAGACCTGGCCTGGTGCGTGCAGCGGCTGTTTTCCACGCCAGGGACCGACGGCGAACCGCTGATCTGCGGACTGCTGCCGCGCGCCGAGTTCCTGTCCCGCTACGCTGATGCCACCGGCTTCACGGTCGATCCATCCATCGTCCGCTACTACGAGATCCTGAGCGCCTGGAAATGCATTGTGATCAACAACGCCACCGCCTGCTGTGCGGCGCGCGAAAGCCAGAGCCACCAGGACATCGTGCTGACCTGGCTGTCGTTCAGCACGGCCGTTTTCCGTGACGAGATCGTGCGCCTGATCCGCGAGGCAGAAGCCCTATGAACCCCGATATCAGCCTCAGACTGAAGTCGATCGAGAAAGCTCTGACTGACGTCATCGCGCGCGCGCTGCCCGCGCACGAACAGCTCGCCCGCGATCAGCTGAATCTCATCGTCGGCCATCTACGCATCATCGACGAACACTGGCGCTATGCGCTGCGCTATGAGCTCGGCACGCTGGATCAGCTGCTCACGCTCGCCGCACAGCTGCGTCCCTTCGGCGACGCGGCCCTGCAGAGCCGCCTGGACGAGGCCTGTCAATCCGCTGGTGCAGTTGACCGCACGGATTTTGATCAGGTCAGCGCGGCGCAGCGCGCGCTCGCCGCGGCCCTGGACCGCATGATTGCCGCCGATGATTCGACTGCACCGATCCCGCCGGGTCTGCGCGATGCGGTGCTGGCACATTTTGCGCGGGCAGCACCGCGGGAACGGGCCTGGCACCATGCCAGCCATCTGGATCCCGATCCGGACAGCCTGCCGCCGGTAAGCAGTCTGTTTACGCCATCAAACTGAATGCAGGCGCTGCAACGCCACTTATTCAGGCGACGTTACGCCCGTCGGCGCATGCTCGAGATAGGCCTTCATCAGGGAGTGCACGGTAGCGGCCACGTCGTCCGCTGTCGCGCCAGAAAAACTCATCTGCGCCACCATGTGCGCCAGACTCACGACGACCCGGGCCGCGACCTTCAGATCGGTGCCCGGCCGGATCGCGCCCTGCGCGACCCCACGCGCGAGGATGGCGCCGATCCCGTCCAGCGCTGCGCGGTAGAAAACGAGATAGCGACGCCACAGTCCGCCGCGCACGCTGACGCTCCACTCGAGCCACACCCGCACGTAGTCTTCATGCGTGTCGATGGCGTCTTTGAACACCATCAGGATCGCCTCGATCACCTGCGGCGCCGGGCGCGTGGGATCCTCCGTGGCGGCGAGCAGGTCCTCGAGCAGAAAGCGATCGACCTCCTCGACAATGCCGAGCGCAAGCTCCTCCCGCGTCGGGAAGTAGTGAAACACGGTTGACACCGCCACCCCGGCCGCGCGCGCCACGTCGCTCGGACGGGCGCGCTCAAGACCCAGGCGCGCGGCTTCGGCGAGGGCACAGCGCAGGATCTGCTGTCGTCGATCTGCCGGCCGCATGCGCGAGGCGCGACGCGGCCGCACACCCTCATCCGCCGGATATTTACTCGTCAAGTCAGGTGGTTTTTTATTGACCATTATTTCAATAAGCGTTAATTTCAGATCGCTGCAGCCCGCCACGCGCAGAGCGTAGGCGGCAGACAGCGTCTATCCAAACGGCTTCCTTGAGGGGGGAATCACCATGGAACGACTCAAATATCTGCGCCCCTGCGCCTGGACAGGACCTGTTTTCCTGATGGTCTTCATCGTGTTCTGGGGCCTTTTCAGCAACAACATTCCGCCGATCGCGGCAGATACCTCAGCCGCGCTGGTCGCAGATTTTTTCCGCGACAGCGCCAACATGGTACGTCTCGGCATGACCATGGCGATGAGCTTCGTGGTGTTCTATTTCATCTGGGGTCTGGCTATCGCCAAAGTAATCGAACTCGGCATCGAGCGCGAAAACAACGTCATGTCCACCCTTGCGCTGTGGGGCGCCGGGCTCACCGTCGTGCCGATCCTGGTGTCCTGTTCGTTCTGGCTGACCGGTTCCTACCGGCCGGAGGCGCTCGACGACTCAATTCTGCAGATGCTCTACGACATGGCCTGGCTGCTCATCGATCTGGGTTACATGGTGACGACCGTGCAGATGTGTGCCATCGGCATCGGGTTTCTGAGCGACGAACGCGAGGTGCCGCTGGTACCGAAGTGGTTCGCCTGGTACGGGATCTGGGTTGGCTTCAGCTTCATCGCCGAAGTCTTCATGCCGTTTTTCACCAGCGGGATCTTCGCCCGTCACGGCATGCTTAACTTCTGGATCGAGTTTTTCCTGTGGTTCTTCTGGATCGTGGGCATGACCTACTACACACTCGGCGCGATCAGCCGCCTGGAAGCCGAAGCACGCGGGGAAACCGTCAGCGCCGGTGCGCGCGGCACGCCGGGCATGGCGGGCGCCTCCGCTTAAGCCGCCCGGTCGAAGGCAGGCATGGTCGCGGCAACCCGCCCTCGCGCCGTGGGCGACGAGGGCGTGTGGTTCTTCATCACCGCAGATATCTCGCTCTTTGCCGTGCTGTTTGCCGCCTTCATGCACGCGCGCTACGGCGCGCCCGGGCTCTTCGAGGATTCACGACAGGCCCTCAACACGAGCCTGGGCACACTGAATACGCTGATCCTGCTGACCAGCTCCTGGCAGGTAGCGCTGGCGGTGCACGCCGCGCGCGAGGGACTGCGCGACCAGGTACTGCGCTACCTCGGACTCGGCATGCTGGTCGGTGGCGGCTTCGCCGTGACCAAAGCCATCGAATACGCCGACAAGATCCGCGCCGGACTGACCATGGTCCACAACGATTTCTTCATGTTTTACTGGGCGCTGACCGGACTGCATTTCGTGCATTTCCTGGTCGGCATGGTGGTGCTCGGCGTGTGTCTGCATAAAGCGCGCCGCGATCCCCTGGACGCGCGCTTCCTGATCTGGATCGAATCCGGCGGCTGCTACTGGCACATGGTCGATCTGCTGTGGATCATGATCTTCCCGATGATTTACCTGCTCGGCGCCGCATGACGCCGCTATCGCGCCACCCCATGACCTTGGCCTGGCTTGCGCTGGTCGCGGCCACCCTGACCGTGTTTGCCCTGGCGGAAGGCGTCGGCGGCGGGCGGTTCGCGAGCATCGGCATCGTGCTCATCGCCGCGTTCAAAGTGCGCCTGGTATTTCTGTGGTTCATGGAGCTGCGCTCCGGCGCCATGCCCTGGCGCAGGGTCACCGAAACCTGGGTCGCAGCGGTCGCGCTGATCCTGATTGCCGGCGTCCTCCTGACCGGCGCCCCCTGAGTCCCGCCGCGGACCGAAGCCCTGCTCAGTCGGCCGCCGGCTTTCGTTCGGCCAGCAGGGCTTCCAGCGCCGGCAACGCCTCTGGCTCCGGCTCCCAGCCCTGCGGCAGCAGCCAGGCGCGTTCGCGGGTCAGCTGCTCGTTCTGGTGCGCGAGCACCAGAGCGCTGAGCGCATCGCGTCGGACATCGTCCGCCGCGGCGTAGGCCTCACTGATAAAGCGGCCCGTCATCTCGCGCAGGCCTTTGACCTCGGCCTGCAGATCCGCAGGACTGACGCGCGCTGACGCCAGGACGCGCTGTCCCTGCGCCAGCGCCTGCGCCATCTGCACGCCCGCGGCGCTGTCCGGTGACAGTTCCAGCAGCTCGGCGGCGAAGCAGGCGAGGCGCTCGAGCTCATCACAGTCAAAGGTGAACTCCAGCGGCAGGCGTGCCGCCAGCAATGCCAGGAGCCCGATCGCAACCTGCAGCTGCTCCTGCGCGGGCCCGTTTTCCGGGTCGACGGCCGGGAGCACGACCTGCTGCAGGGAACGCAGCGCCGCGTGCAGGGCCAGATCTGTTCTCAACTGCATGTCATGCCTCCTTCTCGAGCAGCACGGCAAGATCGGCCAGCAGGCGCGGACCGATCCCCACGATCCACGCCACCAGCGCATCCTGGTGCGTACGGCCGTAGCGCGCCACGCGCCATCCCGTGCCGAGCGCGATCACCCCCTGCAACCAGCTGCGGAATACCTTGTAGTAATGCAGCACCGCCTGGTCGACGACGCGACCGGTGGCGGCTTCCCAGCGCGCCAGGAACTCTCCCTCGGGCATGAAGCCGCCCACCAGATGCGTGCGCCCGTCTTCGGCGAGTCCGCCGTAGGCCGGATGTGCTGCCCAGGCGAGATCGAAATGCGGATCGCCGATCCGCGCCATTTCCCAGTCGAGGATTGCCGTGATCCGCCCGTCGTCCTCGGTAAACAGGAAATTCCCGACCCGATAGTCGCCGTGAACAATACACGGCGCTGCGCAGGGCGGCTGGTGCGCACGCAGCCAGGCGCAGGCGAGGCGCATCAGCGGCACGTCCTCGTCGGCATCCTCCTCCCACACCCGCTCCCAGTGATTCAGCGCGCGCGCGATCGACTGCGTGCCGGGAGCCGGCACATCGAAAGCCGGCAGCGCCCCGGGCACCACGGGGGCGGCATGGATCGCCGCCAGGTGTGACACGAACTGCGGGCCCAGAGTGTTCCGCCAGTGCGGCGCCATGACCGTTCCCATGCCCGATGCCTGGCTGCTCGCGTCGCGCGGCTTGGTCACGCCCGCCACGAACCCGTACACGATGGCCGGATAGGGCAGATGATGTGCCTCGTGGTCGACCCACAGGGCTTCCGGCACCGGCACGATGCCGCGCATGGCTTTGATGATCTGAAACTCCCGCAGGCGACTCGATTCGACCAGCGATGCAGCCGGCTCCATGCGCAGCACCAACGGGGTGGTCTCCTGACCGCGTTCGGGATGCCGCCACGAAAGCTCGAAGGCAACCTGCAGCTTCGACGCACCCCCGGCCAGCCAGCGCGGCCGTTCGATGCGGAAGTTGCGTACGCCTTCGGCGCTGAGCAGCGCCTTCACGCCATCGAGCAGCGCATGGAGCGACTGCGGCTCGTAGCCAGGGCCGTGGCGCTGTTCGAGCTTGCGCGTCAGGACCCGATCAATTTCAGTCTCGCAGGGGAAACGCGCGCGCAGCGCAGCTGTCCAGGCCGCATCCGGACGCTCCTTGTCCGGCACCATCAGGCGTACTCGGCGAGCGCTCCGAGCGAGTCCAGATCGTCCATGGCGTGGGTCATACGCCTGATGAAGGCCAGCGATGCATCCCGTGGCTGCATCTCGGGCGCTTCAGGCGGCTGGCCCAGGGTGCCGGTCCACCAGGCCAGCGCGCCGAACATCTGCGCCCGATAGGACAACCAGACCTCGTCAAAATCGAGCCGGGTGATGCCTTTCTCCCGCATCTGTTCAACGTAGTAAGACACCAGATCGTGTTCCCATTCGCGCCGCTGGTCGACGGTCAGCGCCGCTGCAATGCAGTAGGACAGATCGCGGCTCAAGTGCCCTTTGCAGGAACACTGCCAGTCATTCATGCCCATGGTCTCCGGCCCGGCGATGTACCAGTTCTTCAGATGCGGATCGCCGTGGACCAGCGTTCGCGGCAGACGCGAATGCAGCGCGATCGACGTCACCGTCGCCGGCCAGATCTCGGCCTCACGCGCAAACAGCCCCGGCGGGATGACCGACTCCGCCTCGCTGAAGCCACGCTGACAGGCCTGCTCGAACCCGGCTTCCTTGGCAGTGATGTGGAAATAATCTTCCCAGGTGTTCCAGGCGCTCAGCGTGGTGTCGAGCTCCGGGCTCTCGTAGAAGGCGGCGTGCAGCGTGGCCAGCCCGCGCATCTGGCTCATTGCCAGCGCCCTGGTCAACGGCGTGTCGTAATTGCAGAACGTCACCTCGCCTTCCATGTCGCGCAGGATGACGATGGAATTCAAAGACGCCGGATCGAACGCCGCGTAAACGCAGTCCGGTGCCGTGAGATCCAGCCGCGCGCGGACCTTATCGAAGAACGTGACCTCGGCCTCGATACCGCCGTTCATGCCGATGATGAAGCGGTTTTCCAGATGGTGTGTTGATTTACAGAACACCGAGGTCGGCAGCCCGTCCGCGGTGCCGGCCTCGTTGTACTCGAGGTAGATGCGGCGGCGACTCGAAGTGCCCTCGTCCGGTTCGCTGAGACGGAAACCGGTGACCTTGACGTCGCTGCTGTGGCGGGCGGTCAGCACGGCGGTCAACCACTCGGGCGTGATGTGCTCATAGCCGAGCGGGATCTCGGACGCACGGGTCACCGGCCCCGCAGCTGCCGCCTCACGCTCATAGGCCGCTTTGATCTGCGCGAATGACAGTCCCATGGTGTCGTCCTCCCCGGTCCCTGAGCCAATTGATTCGCTAGTTTACTATCATCCAGCAAACGAACGGAGCGAAAGCACTGACAGCGGTGGGATTCGGGGGATCGCGTTGCAGCTGCGCAGCTTCAGCCGAGGCGCCAGCCGCGGAAGCGGGGCTCATCCTGCGGCACGATCTCCGTTGCAAGAACCGCGTAGCAACCGGGACAGAACGCCTGGCGCAGAACAATTTCGCGGCTGGTGTAGTGATGCGGTGCGGCGCGCACCCCGGGTCCGGCCTCTGTCGCGGGACGTTCGCGGCGCAGCGCTGCGCTCAAGGGATCCTCTCCGGCTTTTCCGACCACAGCTGCGCAGTGACGGCACTGCACAGCACCATCTGCCGCCAGTTCGAGGTTGTCATCTAGCTCCACGTTTCCGTCCTCAGCTGTCATCGGTTGCAAAGGCGCGGCTTTTACGCAGAGCGTCGCGCCGCTGCGCGGTTGCCGCGGTATCGACATGGCCATCTGCGTCAAGCACCACGCCGTAGATGGTATCGGCAGCAGCGGCAGACACCCGCAGACTGGCGACATCAACGGCAACCTGCGCCGGGTCGCGGCGCAGCGGGTCACCGTATCCCCCACCGCCCTGCCAGTGGGTGTAGTACACGTCGTTAACGGCAAGGTCCGTCTCCGCATGGGCGGGCAGGACATCGTGCTCGCCGACGATGTCGTCGAGGGTGGCGGGAATACGGCCAGCGGCGAACTGTCTGTGCACATCGCCCGCCCGGATCAGGACGTCGTAGCTGTTGCTGGCCGGGTAGCCGCCGCACAGCCCGTGGGCCAGCGGTACGGCCTTGCCGGGTGCGGACACCACCAGATGGACGTGCCCGATCGGCGAATCATGAGGAATAAAGCAGCTCGAGGCGCCCAGCCCCCCGCGGAACCGTCCGGGCCCGCCGGAGTCGGTCTCCTCCTTACGCCACA
Source organism: Gammaproteobacteria bacterium (assembly GCA_038116745.1). Lineage (GTDB taxonomy): Bacteria > Pseudomonadota > Gammaproteobacteria > JAYODW01. The sequence goes on along the minus strand of JAYODW010000003.1, from coordinate 43,256 downwards.
GGTACAGCATTGGAAAGCTGAACTCGTTGATCTCGACATCGGCGATGCGGCCCATCGGGATACAGCTCTGGCCCCCGGTGTCCACTCCGTCAGAATCGGTTCGCGCGCCCAGGCCACCAGCCATGGGATCGCAGAGCATGGTGACGAAGGGGCCGCCGCGCTGATCGACACCCGCGATAAGCGCCAGGTCCCAGGTGCCCTCGCACACCGACATTGCTCCGCGGCGATGCTGCGGATGGGTCACCAGCATGTTCGCTACACACTCCGAGACAGCGTTCTGGGTTGACCAGGCCGATGCCACTGAGGCTTTGCCGATCCCGGCGGGGAAGGTGCAGTTATTGATGGTGCCCGGCTCACTCACGATACGCAGACAGCGATACAGCCCCCCGGGCGCCCACGGTATGTCGTTACACAACATGGTCAGCACGATTGGCATGATGCCGCCGCGCAAGCCGGCATAGGTGCAGTTGATGAAACCCTCGACCTGCGGATCGGTACCGGTGAAGTCGAAGGTCAGGGTGTCACCCTGTTTGCGCATTTCGAGGACTATCTTGTAGATCCCGTCGTCGTCGACACGCGCACCGTCCTGGTGTGCGACCGCACCCCAGGTGCCGTCCGGCAGGCTGGACAACTTCGCGCGCAGACGCCTTTCAGCGTCGCGCATCATGCGCTTCATGACTGCCTTCACCGTGGTCGGGCCGTATTTGGCAATCAATGCCGTCAGGCGCTCCTGGGCCACGTTGTTGGCGCCCAGCTTGGCGCGCAGGTCGAGTGCAATCAGCTTCGGCACGCGCGAGCGGCGCAGATACATGTCCTCAATATCGGTGCGCAGCTCGCCCCGCTCGATGATTTTCACCGGCGGCACCGGTGTCGATTCCCAGAACACGTCGCGCCCGGATACCGACCAGCTGCCCGGCGACACGCCACCAAGGTCGACCTGGTGGCACACCGCGCCGGTCCAGGCGAACAGCTTGCCCTCGTGGAACAGCGGCGCGAACAGACTGACGTCGTTCTGATGCAGTCCCCCGCCGACCCAGGGATCGTTGCACAGGAACATATCGCCGGGAGCGATGCCGGGGCGGGCGCTGCGGTGCTCCAGGGTCCACTTGAGCGCCATATCGAGCGAGGCCGCAAGCTGTGTGTTGTACGCGCCGACAAGGATCAGGTCGCCGGTTTCATCAGCGATCGCCGCACTGAAGTCGTTGCAGTCGGTCACCACCACCGAGCCGGACATGCGTTTCAGCGCATCGCCCATGTCCTCGGTGATAGCCGCCAGCCGGTGACGGACAACTTCGTAGGTCAGTGGGTCAACCGCGTCAATATCCGCATCTGAAATCAGGTGCAGATCGAGTGACTTCGACGCTGCCGCACGCAGCGCCTCGGGTGTGCGCTCTTCAAAGGCGAAATGCTCGGAGCCTGAAACGTGGATCAGGGGCATGAGGGTCCTCCTCAGAATGACGACACGTAGCGGATGACGAGGTTACCGAGCGCGTCCACCGTCGCTGCGCAGCCGTGCGGCAGCGCGACGGTCGTTGTCGGCGCCTCGACGATGGCCGGACCGTCGATGCTGTGCCCCGCACCAAGGTCCCGGTAGTCAAAAATCGGGGTTTGTTCAAAGCCCCGACGGACGTCGAGAAACACCTGCCGCGAGCCGCGTGGCGTCGGGGCAGCGTCACGCAGCGGCGCCGGCGGCAGCTCGGGACGGATCGGCAGACGTCCGCGTGCGCGCATGCGGTAGGTTATGAACTGGATCCCGGCCTCACGGAAACCCGCCTCCTTGCCATAGAGCCCCGCATACGCTGCCTCGAAGGCCTCGCCGAGGGCCTGCACGGATGACTTGTCAAAGCTGCCGGACGGCACCGGCGTCGTCACTTCCGCCAGCTGCATGGTGTAACGCACGTCGACCTCGCGCTCATAGCTGACGCCGGTGAACGAGAGGCCCTGTTCATCCAGCTCAGCGGCCAGCTCGCGCTCGAGCTCGGCGTATATCTCAGCCAGACGCGCGGGCTCAGGCGGAAAATTCTCCGGGCGGGAACGTTCCACGGTAAGCACGATATCGGAGCTGGCCAGACCGTAGGCCGAAAACACCGCCGCCGTCGAACCGAGCGGAACCAGCACCTCTTTCACCCCGAGATCGGCGGCATAGCTTGCGCAGTGCGCCGGGCCTGCACCACCGAAGGAATAGAGCACGAAATCGCGCGGGTCACGGCCGCTGTTGACCACCACCTTGCGCACCAGATCGGCCGCCTGGGCGTTCTGGATGGCGTAGATCGCCGCCGCCGCATCGGTCACCGACATCTGCAGCGGGGCCGCGATGTGTCGCTCAATCGCGGCTTGCGCGCGTTCGACGGACAGTGCCTTGCGCCCCCCCAGGAAGTAGTCCGGATTGATGATCCCCAGAACCAGATCGGCGTCAGTCAGGGTCGGGCGTTCACCGCCCTCGCCGTAGCAGGCCGGGCCCGGGTGGGCGCCGGCGCTGTTGGGCCCGACGCGCAGATTGCCGCCCTGATCCAGCCACGCAATGGCACCACCACCGGCACCGATGGTATGCACATCAACCATGGCGCTTGAGATCGCATACTGGTTGATAACCACGCTGGTGGTGGACACCGGTCGCCCCTCAACGACCAGCCCGACGAGGAAGGTCGTACCCCCGATATCGGTGGATATGATGTTCTCGTGACCGAGTTTGCTACCTAGATTGGTGCAGCCGACGATCCCACCGGTCAGCACCGAGCCCAGCGTGGTGACAGCATGCCGCGGCGCCTCACGCGCTTTCACGCAGCCACCCGACCCCTGCATCACCAGCAGCGACCCAGTGAGTCCGCGCGTGCGCAGTTCATCCTCCAGCGGGAACAGGTAACGGCGCAGGATGGGCGCGATCTGGGTGTTGACGATGGTCGTCGCGCTGCGCGAGAACTCGCGGATGCGCGGGCTGACCTCGCTGGAGAGCGCCACGTAGAGGTCAGGCGCAACGTCGGCGATGAGCTCACGCGTGCGCAGCTCGTGCGCCGGGTTGCGGAACGACCACAGGTAGGAGACTGCAATGGCCTGCACGCCCGCTGCCACCAGGCGCCGCGTCGCCGCGCGCACGCCCTCCTCATCGAGGCTGACGATAACCGCACCCTTGTAGTCGACGCGTTCGTCGACCTCGGCAATGAGCTGTCGGGGCACCAGTGGAGATGGCTTGTTGGTCGCCGCCATGTTCTGGATCTCTTCGGTATCCAGCCCGGCATAACGGCCCTCGACATTCATGATGGCGATCGAATCCGCGTGTCCCCGGGTGGTCAGAAATCCGACTCGCGAGACATCGCCCGTCACCAATGCGTTCAGGGTCGAGGTCGTGCCGTGCACGATGTAGCTCGTGTCCGCGAGAAGCGCACCGGTCTCGATGCCGATGGCGGCCGCGAGCTCGTCGATGACATCCAGAAAACCCCGCGCAAAATCCGGTGGCGTTGACGGCGCCTTGGCCGCAAACAGGCGCCCGCTGTCGTCCGCAGCGAAGCCATCGGTAAACGTCCCTCCGGTATCGACACCGATCACAAACGGCATGTAATGGTCTCCTTGATCTTTTCCTGGGTCCGGACGGGGTTAGCTTCCCGCCTGGCGCAGCGCCTCTGCATGGTCACGGAACACCTGGTCCAGCTCTGCATCCTGCAGGCGTCCGAAACCGCAGTAGGCGCTCAGACCGAAATCGGGACAATAACGTCGCGCGAGTGCCAGCCGCTCCGCGAAGCTCTCCATGTTGTGCACCAACCCGAGATAGACCCGCGCGCCCTGCGGGCTGAGTTCACTGAGCGGCGCGTAGTAGGCCTCGTCAACCACCGGCGCCGCAGGCAGATGCAGCCAGTCCACCGGCCGCCCGGAGGCCGCAATCATCGCGTTACCCAGGGCCACGGCAGGCGCCAGGTCGCCCGACGCAATGCGCGGCCAGTGACCGAAAGTGCCGAAACAGAGGTGGTAGCCGAGCGCAACCCCGGTCGGTATGCAGGGCGCGATATCCCGGATCTGCTGCAGATTGCGCTCCACCGCGCCAGCTGCCGGCAGGTGCGGAAAATGACCGTAGACGTCACCGAGTTCCCACACCGCCTCGAGTTGGATGGCGAGCTCCTCTGCCGGAATATGCCGCAGCATGGCCTCGACCTCGGCCAGGAGCGCCTGGGTAAAGCCCGGGCGGACTTTGTGCACGTCATCAGGGTTAACCCAGTTGACGTAGGACACGGCGCTGATCGGCAGCGGCATGCCGACCTGGAAACGGACGCGGGCGGGAATCACACCCTGCTCTTTCAGCGTGCGGAACGCGAACCAGGAGGCAATCGCGTCCTGGGCATAACCGAGCCGTTCCCCCGGGTCACCGAAGCGCACGGCATCAACGCCGGCGCGCACGCGGAACTTCCAGATGTCCTCGATGCCATGCGGGATCCGCCGCTCGATGCCGTTATCCGGCCGCGGGCGCTGGACGATCTCGATATCCGCATGGCCGTTGAACACGCGGAAATGCATGCGATTGACCCAGTAGCGACGATCGCCGACTTCCCCATCCGGCAGCGTCCGCAGGTGCTCGCCGAATTCAGCCCCGCAGCGCCGCATGACCGCCTCTGCGGTCGGCAGGGGCACGCTGCCAACCAGCAGCACCCCGCCTGCAGGGCACTCAGTCAAGGCGGACGTGGACATTCTTGACCTGGGTATAGGCAAGCAGTTCCGACAGACCCTCTTCGCGTCCCATTCCGGAACGCTTGTATCCGCCGAACTCGGCGCCGAGGAAGTGCGCGCTGACGTGGTTGATCCACACATAGCCGGACTCCACCGCTGCCGCGAGGCGATGCGCGCGGGCCAGGTCACGGGTCCAGATAGAGGCGGTCAGTCCATAGTCGAGTGCATTCACCTGCTCGAGCAGCGCGTTCTCGTCTTCCCAGGGCACCACCACCAGCACCGGTCCGAACACCTCCTCACGGAACAGACGCATGTCCGGAGTCACACCGGTGAACACCGTCGGCTCGATGAACCAGCCGTTGGCCAGCGCCGGATCGGCGGGCCGACCACCGCCACACAGCAGCTCAGCACCTTCGGCCTTCGCGCCCTCGATGAAACCTATCACCTTGTCGAACTGCGCCTCAGACACCAGGCAGCCCATAGTTGTTTCGTAATCCGTCGGATCTCCACAGCGGTGCACCTGCGGGATGCGTGCGGCGATCCCGGCACACACGGCCTCGTACACCGAGCGGTGCACAAAGCAGCGCGTGGTCGAACCGCACGACTGGCCGGCCCAGGTGAAGTTCATGCCGCCGACCGCACCGGCGACCGCCCGCTCCAGATCGGCATCCGGGCAGACGATGATCGGGTTCTTGCCGCCGAGCTCAAGCGTCACCGGCATGATCTTCTCGGCCGCGGCTTTCAGGATGTTGATTCCGGTCGGCACCGAGCCGATCAGCGCGACTTTGCGCACCAGGGGATGCGCCACCAGCGCCTCACCGCAGGCGCGGCCACCGGTGACGATGTTGACCACGCCAGGAGGCAGAGTTTCGGCAACGAGCTCAGCCAGCCGGTAGGCTGACAGCGGCGCCTGTTCGGGCGGTTTCATCACCACGGTATTGCCCGCTGCCACCGGTGGAGCCAGCTTGCCGGCCAGAAACATCAGCGGATGGTTGTAAGCGACGATGCGCCCGATGACCCCGAGCGGCTCCCGCACAGAGTAATTCAGCACCCCCGGCCCCATGGGCAGGGTGTCGCCCTTGGTCTCGTGGACCAGCCCCGCGTAGTAATCAATCTGCGCGGCAGCGATCACCGCATCCCGCGTCATCTCGCGCACCGGGTTGCCGCAGTTGATGGCATCGATCATGGCGAACTCGTCCGCCGCCGCCCGCACCTTTTCCGCCAACGCTCGGAGCGCCGTCGCGCGCTCGAGCGGCGGGCGCTGGCGCCAATCGGCAAAAGCCGCGTGCGCGGCCTTTACGGCGGCATCGACGTCGGCCGCATCCGCCGCAGCAGCGGTGCCGAGAACGTCCTGATTGGCCGGGTTAACGGTCGGCGCATAGCCGCCCTGCGGCTTGTGCCACGCGTTGTTGTAGAACAGATCACGCCGCTCCGGGAGCACCCCGTAATGCCGCGAAGCCGCGCTTTTGTCTGCTGTCGCGCTCATTTGAACGTCAGACCGCCATCGACGGTCAGCGACTGGCCGGTCAGAAACGCACTCGCATCACTGGAGAGGAACAGCAGGGTGCCGACGAGATCATCCGGCGTCTGTGCGCGTGACACGCAGCGCATGGCGATCATCTGCGCGCGCTGTTCGGGCGTGACGGTCTCACGCTCGATTTCGGTTTCCACCGCACCCGGCAGGATCGTATTAGCGGTAATACCGTACTGTCCGAGCTCGCGCGCGAGGCTGCTCGCCATGCCCTCAAGCGCGGATTTCGAGGCGATGTAGTGCAGGTACCCCGGCCGCCCCATCGTCACCGCGGCGGAGCCCATGTTGATGATTCGACCCCAGCCGCGTGCTTTCATGGCCGGCGCCACCGCCCGCGCCATGAGGAACGGGCCGGTGAGATTCACCTGCAGCACCTGCTCCCATTCCTCGAGGGGGATCTCGGTGAACGGACGCATCTTGATCGTCGAGAAAATTCCGGCGTTATTGACCAGGATATCCAGCTGGCCGAAACGCTCCAGGCTGGCCGCCACAGCAGCCCCGGCAGAGTCGGCAGACGCGACGTCGGTGGTCACAGCCAGCGCCTCGCCCCCTGCGGCTTCTACTTCGGCGGCGACGCGCGCCGCGTTGTCGGCATGGCGTTCGGCAATCACCACCCGGGCGCCCGCCGCCGCATAGGCATGGGCGTAGATGCGTCCGATCCCCTGTCCGCCTCCGGTGATCATGGCCACCCGACCCGTCAGATCAAAAAGCTTATGCACGCCGTTTACCTCTCCTGTTTCCAAGACCCGCCCGTTCGCCGCACGATGGCGCGGGCCCGGCCGATTTGATTAAAACGCAAAGTCCGCGTCCGGGATTTTCCAGCGGGAGTCATGCCTCTTTGTCCTCAGGCGGCCACGCGGGCCGCGCCATCTCAAAGATCTCACCCAGGGTCGCGTAATCGAAGCCGCCGAGGCGGGCAATGGGTGCTGCGGCAGCCGTATTGAAGCGACCGTCTGCGTCGAGCAGACCATCGGCTATCTGCACGCCCACCACCCGGCCGATCACCACGGCGCAATGGCGCTCCACCGGACCCTGCGGCGGCAGGTCTACGATCTGCATTACCCGGCATTCGAGATTGACCGCCGCTTCGGCCACGCGCGGCGGACGCACCCGGGCGCTCGCAGCCGGCGTCAACCCCGCTATACCGAACTCACTCACGCCATGGGGCGCCGGCGCCGAGCTCTGGTTGAGCGCCTCGCGCAGCGCGTAGTTCGCGAAATTAGCTACGAACTCGGGGACCACCCGCACGTTGGCCAGGGTGTCTTTTTCGTGGCGGTCTGCCGGCGCGTTGGCGGCGAACAGTACCATCGGCGGCGTCGCCGAGATCGCGTTGAAGTAGGAAAAAGGCGCGAGATTCGGGACGCCGTCCACTGCGACCGTGCTGATCCAGCCGATTGGACGCGGCGCGACGATCGCGTTCAGAAGAGAGGCACGGAAGGCGTTCGTATCGGTTGGGTCAATGAACATGCGCGCGAGGCGGCTTCAGCCACGTCCTCCGCCGGCGCTGTCCGTCGCCTGGCGCTGCGCCCGGCGCCGCGCCAGGTTCCCACGCATGCGCTCAAGAGTCCGCTGCACGCGCTCGATTTCCCCCGCAGGGATCCCCTCGAGCGCCGCGAGATTTACTTCGCGCGCGTACGGCAGCAGCTCGCGCTCCAGCGCCCGTCCGCTCGCCGTCAGGTGGACATGCATCTTGCGCTTGTCGGTCGTCGAAGGTTTCCGCACCACGATCCCCATGTTCACCATGTTGCGCAGCTGCTGCACCGTGGTCGGCTCGGTGACCCCGACCCGTCGGCTCAGCTCGCGCTGGGTGATCCCATCCTCCTCCCACAGGCTGCGCAGGAGAAACCACATCCCTGCACTGACCCGATGCGCGGCCAGGCGCGCCTGCAGATCCTCGGCGAACGCCAGGTGCGTAAAGCGCACCGCGGCACCGACACTGGTGGCGAGAGGAAAGTCGCTGGTCCGCGCCGCTGCACGCCGACCGTTCCCTGGGGTGCCCGCGTCTTTCATACCGGCACCACGATCGTGTTTGCCACCAGCACCGAATCAAAAATCGCGAGCTTTTCACGGAACCGCCATTGTCCGTCGGCGCTCCGCTCCAGGCGATCGCGGTAGTGGCCGACCATCGCGATCCGCGGCAGCTCGTCAGGGAGCACTTCGATGATGGAGAAGTTTGCACGCGTTTCCGCCCCCGCCGCGCTGGCCGACTCGATACGCAGATCGGTGATGTGATGGCGCAGATAGCGCGGCTCGAACATCATGGTCTCAAGCACTGCAGTAACGCGATCCGCCAGCATCCCGCGACTCTCGCAGCGCATCACCGCTACCGGCAGACCGAGCTCAAAGTTATCGCGCGGGATGATCTCGTAGCGGCATTCCTCGGTGAAGAAGTCAGGCCATTGCTCCAGCGGCCCGTCATCAAGGCTCGCCGCGTAGCGCGCGTAATGGTCGTGCAGCTCATAGAACAGGACGGCGCGGTCAAGGTCTCCGCTCACAGCGCCATGACCTCGCGATAGTGGCGATAGAACGCACGGATGGCGGCCTCGGTGACCATGTGCTCGGTATCTTCCGTGTCGCGTCCACCCATCTCGAGCACCGCCGTCTCATCCGGCCAGGGAGCAAGCCCGTCCTGCGTCAGCTTGATCACTTCGCTGTCATCGCCGGAAACCAGTCCGGATGCGCTCATGAGATTAGCCTGGCGCAGACGCCGGGTGGTCATTGCCTCGTCATCATCGGCATAGCCGAAGAAAGTCCAGGACAGCTCGAATGAGGAGGGATCGCGCGGCTGGATCTGGCGCATCGCCAGCGTGTTCGACTGCTGCTGAATGATCAGGTTCGGCCACAGGGTCTGCATGACGACCGTGGCCGCGTCCTTGAATTCGCGCACCGGGTCGAGCAGGCGGGGATCAGCAAGCGTGAAGTCCTCACGTAGATTGGCCATGTCGCGGGTCGCGGCGCTCGCTTTCTGCTCGCCGCGACGTGAGACCAGCAAACCGTGCCGTCCGGTCGCGTCCATCTTCACCTGTGACTCCTGATCGGCACGGAACAGGCCGAAGCTGACCAGAAACACATGCAAAAGGGAGGCGTGATAGGGGTCCTTGATGTTTTCGAACATCAGCTTCCAGTTACCGCGGATGAGCTGCCTCGAGTAACCGAGCACGCGCAGCTCGCGGCCGTCGAACACCCGTTCAAAATAGTACTGGTTCGCTTCGCCCAGATAATCTGTGAACGACTCCAGATCGTGCACGAAGCTCGCGAAAATCACCCCGTTGTGTGCGGTGACCGCGAGCGGTGTCAGGCCGTGCTGCGCCGGATCAAAATCCGCCGGCATCCCGCCCTGCCCGTTGACCCCGCGCTGAAAGGGTACCCCCTTGAGCGCACCGTTCAGGTCGTAAGTCCATTGGTGGTACGGGCAAGTGAAACGGTTCGTCCTGCCCTGCCGCTGCCGGCAGAACTTGACGCCCCTGTGGGCGCAGCGATTGACAAAACCGCGCAGCTCTCCTTCGCGGTTGCGGCAGATGACGACCGGGCGGTTACCGATGACAGTGGCTTTGAAGCTGCCGGCTTCCGGCAGCTCCGCCGTGAGACCGACGTAGGCCCAGCTGGGTCCACAGAAAACACGCTCCATTTCGCGCGCGAATACATCGACATCGGTGTACAGCCAGTACGGCACACGGTCGACACGCGACGCGGCCCAAGGCGTGCGCGCCGGGGTCACAACAGGGTCCATGGATGCGTCCTGCCGGGTCATATCGGGGAGCGTCAGAGTATGCTAGTTTGCTTAGGAAGCAAAGTAATTCTCTGACCCTCAGCACAGCACATCGTCGCGAGGCACCCGATGAGCATACCGAGACTGGCGTTCCACGAGCTGCGCGGTGACATCGCCGATGCGCTGCGCGCAAAGGTTGAGCGACTCGGCTACCTGGGCGAATTTTTCGCCGCCACGGCGCACCAGCCGGACGCGCTGAAAGCCTTCATCGACTTCACCGACAGCGCCAAAGGGGAACTCGACATATCCCTGGTCGAGCTCATCGCGCTGACGGTGGCCACGGTCAAGGATGTTGCCTACGAAAAAAATCAGCATGAGCGTCTGAGCATGAAGCTCGGCTTTGGACGTGACTGGGTCGCCGCGGTCGAGCGCCTGACCCCGGAAGAACAGCCAGCGCTGAGCCCGGTTGAACAATGCGTTCAGCGCTTTGTTATCGCTGCCCTGGCGCACGACGGTCACGGCACCGGCGCGCTGCTGGACACCGTCGTAGCCGAACTCGGTCACGCGCAGGCGATTGCCGTGCTGATGGTCATGGGGCGTTACACGACCCACGCCATCATGGTCAACAGCCTCGGCATCGGCGCACCGGTACCATCCATTTTCGAAGACGGGTTCGGTCTTGAGTCCGACCGCCAGCCAACGGAGTGAAACATCATGAGCAGAGCTGAACCGATCCTCCTCGACCAGAGCGGCGCCGCGCTCTCGCCAGGCGCGCCGGATACGCTGCGGCCGGCGCAGGACTGGCCGCCGATTTCGATCCGGCGCGACACCATCGAGCGCGAGATCGAGCGTCTGGCCGATCTGCCGCGTCCCGCCAACGGCCGGCGCCAGGTGCAGTTTGTCCATCCCAGCGCCAACCCGGAGACTCCGGGGCTAAATCCCGGGGTGCGCGTGACCATGGAGGTCCTGCTGCCCGGCGAGGAGACCACGCCCGTCCGACACAACTCGACGCAGGTCAATTTCTGTATCAGGGGAGAAGGGCTGACCGTCGTCGGGGGCAAGCAGATCCGCTTCCAGCAGTACGACGTGTGGAATCATCCCTCCTACGTGCCTTACCGGCACGTCAATGACAGCCGGGACCTGCATGTGCGGTTCACCTATTCGAACGCACCCCTGCTGGAGATGCTGCGCGTTCACCTGGTGGAAGAAGATCCGCCGCTGAGCGGAGACGTGACCGCGGTGGAGGTGCCGCGCAAGGAGTCAGCTAACCGGGGCACGAGTCCCTATGGCACGTTTCCCATCGATGAGGATGGCGCGCTGCTCATGCCTTACGAGATCCTGATCAGCCCGCCCGCGGTTGAATCAAAGGCGCTGCACTGGCCGTGGACAGTGGTCAAAGCCAATCTCGACAAGCTGGCGGCGCTGGGCAAGGATTACATCGGACGGCGTCTATACCTCATGTACAACCCGATGACCGGCCGTTCGAACGGCACCACTCCGGGGTTCTTCGCCACCATCACCATCCGCCCGCCGAACATCATCGACCGCCCCCACCGTCACGTTTCATCAGCGATCAACTACTACTTCCACGGCCGCGGTTACAGCGTCGTCGAGGGCGAGCGTTACGAGTGGGAGGCCGGCGACCTGATGGTGTCGGCCCCCGGCTGGGCAGTGCACAACCACGCCTCTTATGACGGCGAGCCGGTCTACGAGCTGACCGTGCAGGATCAGCCCATGCACATCATGATGGAGTCGCTGCTGTGGCAGGAGAGTCTAAAAGAGCCGGCCGCGATCCTGGGATCGGATGTCGGTTTTGCGACCAACCGCAGGACGGGATAAGGACCCCGCCCCGTAGCTGAGCTCATCGCGCGTCAGACCCTGACCGCCCCGACGCCGGGGATTGCAGGCTGACCGCGCCGAGCGGCCGTCCTCCGGCGTCCCGACTAAACGTCCGCCACGCGGATCAGGAGCTTGCCGGTGTTCTCTCCGGTGTAGAGCTTCTTCAACGTCATGAGGGCATTCTCCAGACCGTCGACCACGTCCTGCCGCACCTTGATGCGACCCTCTCCCATCCACTGCGTAAGCGCGCCGATCGCCTCCGGATAGCGGCTGGCAAAATCCAGCACGATGAAGCCCTGCACCTTCAGTCGTTGCATCAGAATCATGGGGTAGTTGACCGGCCCGGGCACCTCGCCGGTCGCGTTGTACTGCGAGATGAGGCCGCAGGTGGGCACGCGCCCGTTCAGGTTCATCTGCTTCAGACAGGCGTCGAGAATGCTCCCGCCGACGTTGTCAAAGTACACGTCGATACCGTCGGGACAGGCCTTTTTGAGAGCCGCGGGGACATCCTCGGTGCGGTAGTTGATGGCCGCATCAAAACCCAGCTCCTCGGTGATCCAGCGGCACTTCTCGTCCGTCCCGGCCAGTCCCACCGCGCGGCAGCCTTTGATCTTCGCGATCTGCCCGACGATCGACCCGACGGCGCCGGCCGCCGCTGACACCACGACCGTCTCGCCCGTTTGCGGCGCGCCCAGATCCAGCAGGCCGAAGTAAGCCGTCGGGCCGACCACAGCGAAAGTGCCGAAAGCGTCGATCACCGGCACCGGGCCGGTGTCCCCCAGCGGATTGACGAAGCCTTGCGCACCGATCTGGTAATCGGCCCAGACGCCGAGCCCGCTGACCACATCGCCTTCTTTGATTGCCGGGTTGCGGCTTTTCGTCACCGTACCGCAGACCACGCCGCGCATCGGCGCGCCGAGCTCAACCGGGGGCATGTACTGGTCCTGGTCGCTCATCCAGATCCGGTTGGTCGGATCGAGCGAGAGGTAGTTGAGCCGAAAGACGCATTCACCCTCCCCCGGCTCCGGGATCCCTTCTTCCTCAAAACTCAGAACATCATCGGTCAGTTCGCCGACGGGCCGCTTGCGCAGGCGCCATACACGGTTGATTTCACTCACAGGGCAGTCTCCTCTCGGTTTTGGATCGTTTTACACAACCCGGGTTGGAAGTTAAAAAGTCGGGGGTCAGGGTCGCAGGCCAGCGGCCCTGACGGCGCGTTCAGCTGCAGCCTAGCCGGGCCACACACTTGATCTCGACCTGCAGACCCGGCATCGCCAGACTGGTTACGCCGACACCGGTCCACGCCGGGAGACGTCCGGTGAAGTAGCGGTCCTTGACCTGCATGAACAGCGGCAGGTCACGCATATCGACGTGGTAGGTGACCATTTCCACGACGTCATCAAAACTGGCGCCTGCGGCCCGCAGCACCTTGCCGACGTTTTCAAACGCCTGCGCAAACTGCGCTTCGGTCCCGCTGACCACCTCGAGCTGTTCGTTGCGGCCGACCTGCCCCGCGATATGCAGGGTATCGCCGACGAGCACCCCCGGCGCGTACCGAAAACGCTCGAAGATGTTTTCCATACCGGGAGGAATGATGTCGCGTCGTTCTGCCATGGTGCTGTCTCCTGACTGGGCGCTTGGTTGCTGCTGAGTGCCGCCGCCGTCGCGGCGGGCGTGTTCCTGGAAAGTGGCTGGGCCGGCTGCCCTACTCCGCCGCCGCGCTGTAGGTCGCGATAGCGCTATCAACGAAGGCGACCCAGTGCGGCACGTTAGCGAACTCATAGCCCTCGTTCAGATCCCACACGCTGACCATGGTCTGGCGCGCAGCGGCCTCGTCCTGCCCCGCCTTCAGCGTGCGCCACAGATAGACAAAGGCGGAGGCGCGGGCGTTCGCATAGCAGTGCACCAGCACGGGCTGTCCGTCGAAACGCGCCATCGCGGCGAAAAACGCCTCGAGGTCCGCAAGCGGCGGCTGTTCCCAGTCGACCGGAATATGCACGTAGGCCATGCCCAGCGCTTCGATACGCTCGCCTTCATCGGCGTAGGTGCCGGGCTCGCCCAGCGGCACCAGGCTGATCACCGCTTTGACGCCCGCCTCAGCGATGACCGCAAGCTGTTCCGGCGTGGGCTGACCCGATGAGGCCAGCCGGTCTGAGTATTCCACGTAGTTCATAAGCTCGAGCAGGCCCAGCTGCTCAGCGACAGCAGATCGGGGCACCGCCGTCATCAGCACCAGACACAGCCAGGTGAGCGCGAAGACCCCGGGCACCCACGGACTACTGAACCGACCCTGCTCTGTCATCGCGCCTGCTCCTGCTGAAACTCTTAAAAGACCACCATGATGGACAGCACATGCGCTGAAGGTAAAGGCCGACAACCGCCGTCACCCCGACCGCCTGCTGCAAACCACGGTCCGCACAGCAGGCGCCGCGGGCCTGATACTCTCTGCGCCGTGCCGGGCTGTCGCAGCGTATCGAGACCTGCTCACAGACGCAGGATCACCAACGCCTGCAGGAGACGACTATGGATCAGGATCTGATTTCCCTCAAAGACCGGGCCGCGGTCACCGGCGTGGGCGAAACGGCCTACGTGCGCGAGACCAACAAAACCGTTGTTGCCTTGTGTATGGAAGCATCGCTCGCGGCCATTGCCGATGCCGGTCTGCATCCGCGGGACATCGATGGGGTTATTCCGTACCCCGAAGCCGGGCTGATTGCCGAGGATTTCATCACCAACTTCGGGCTGACCGATCTGCGCTACTCGGCGCAGACCCCGATGGGCGGCGCCAGTCCGGTCGCCGCGGTGCAGAGCGCGGCCATGGCGGTTGCGACCGGCGTAGCCAATCACGTGCTGGTGGTGCTCGGGCTCGGCAGCCTGGCCGATGTGCGCATCACCAAACGACTGTCTGACATGCCGCAGATGCGCCTCATCGGCGAGTTTGAAATGCCGCTCGGCATGAACGCGCCAGCGCAGCTTTACGCGCACATGGCGCGGCGTCACATGGAGCTCTACGGCACGACCTCCGAGCAGTTCGCCGAGGTCGCCATGACCTGCCGCCATCACGCCCAGCTGAACGAGCGCGCCATGATGCGCAAGCCCATGACGCTCGCCGATCACCAGGGCTCGCGTCTGATCGTCGAACCTTTTCGCCTGTTTGACTGCTGCCTCGAAAGCGCCGGTGCGGCCGCCGTCATCGTCTCACGCGCGGTGCAGGCGCCCGATCTGAAACAGCGGCCGGTGTACATCGGCGGCATTGCCGAGGGCCACCCACCATCGCCGAGCGCCATTACCCAGCGTAACGAGATGACCCGTCTCGGCCTCGCCAACGCGGCGCCGGTCGCCTTCCGCATGGCTGGCGTTACGCCTGCTGATATCGACGTCGCGGAGATCTATGACTGTTTCACCTGGACGGTGATCTGCCAGCTCGAGGATCTCGGTTTCTGTCCCAAGGGCGAAGGCGGTCGTTTTGTCGAACAGGGGCGACTGCGCCTCGGCGGCGAGCTGCCGGTGAACACACACGGCGGCCTGCTCTCTGAAGCGCATATCGGTGGTATGAACCACATCGTCGAGCTCGTCCGCCAGCTGCGCGGAGTGTGCGGTGAACGCCAGGTCGCGGATGCCGAAGTCGGCCTGGTCACCGGCTACGGCGACCTCGGCGACGGCTCTGTCGCCATCATGCATCGTTGAGGACTCTTTAATGGACGCCCAGGAACAACAGCTGCCCCAGCCGCCCCGCCCTGAACCGACGCTCGAAAACGGTCCCTACTGGGAGGCGCTCACCGAGCATCGCCTCGTGCTGCAGCGCTGCACTGGCTGTCAGCGGATCCGCCACTACCCAAGACCAGTCTGTGACGCCTGCTTCAGCATGGCCTACGACTGGGCTGAGGCCAGCGGTCGCGGCACTGTGCACACCTGGGCGATTACGCATCACCCGTTTCACCCAGGCTTCAAACGCCAGGTGCCCTACACCACCGTCACGGTTGATCTGGAAGAAGGCGTACGCCTGCAGGCACCGTTCCGCGGCGACAGCGCGCTGCTCAGGATCGGACTGGCGGTAGTCGTCGACTACGAAGACGTCGACGCAAACCTGACTCTGCCCTGCTTCCGCCCGGCCTGAAAAAGGAACGAATTGTGTTGCGCTGCCTGACGCTGCTGCCTCCCGGAGCGCTGCAGACTGAACCCAGGTCCGGCGCAGAGGGAGCGCGCGCATGCAGGAGCTGATCCGCAACGTCGACGAAATGCTGGCCACCACGCGCTCGGTGCGCCGGCGGATCGATTTCGAGCGTGCGGTCGAACCCGGCCTGATCCACGAATGTGTCGAGATAGCCGTCCAGGCGCCGACCGGCGTCGGCGCGGAGAGCTGGCGTTTCGTGGTGCTGACCGACCCGGCGAAGAAAGCCGCCATGGGCGCTCTCTATCGCCGCTCGTTTGATGAATATCTCGACGCGCAGCTGCGCGAAACACAGGCCGCCGGTGAGGCGCCTGAGCCGCTGTCACCCAACTACCGTTACCTGGCAGATCGCATGCAGGACTTCCCGGCGCTGATCGTGGTCTGCCGTGAAGGACGCCCGCCGGCCGACACGGCGGGGCAGCTGGCTTTCTACGGTTCGGTCATCCCGGCCGCCTGGTCGCTGATGATTGCGCTGCGCGCACGCCGCATCGGCTCAACCTGGACAACCCTGCATGCCCGCTACGAGGAGCAGTCGGCGGCTATCCTCGGCATGCCTGAGGACGCCACCGCTGCGGTCGTGCTCCCCATAGGACATATGAAGGACGCCACCCTGCGTCGAGCGAAGCGGAGCGCCGCGCCTGCAGTCACCTTCTGGAATGACTGGGGTTCAACCAGTGAGCCCTGAGCATCAGTAGCGTCGGACCGCTGATCCCGCGAGGTCTGTGTGTGTCGCAAGCCGGTTTTGCGCCTTGACCAGGACCCTCTGCCAACCAAATGATGTGCGCTCAGAATCCGGAGACGACTGCCATGGGAAAAGCGCTGACCTCCGCCGAGCTTGAGCACTTCGCCCAGGACGGCTACCTGCCGGCGCGACGCCTGGCCACGCGCGAACAGGCAGCTGACTGGCGGAGGCAGCTGGAGGCGCTGGAGCAACAGAACGGTGGCCGTCTGCACGGCGCGCTCCGCTACAAGGCTCACCTGCTGTTCAAGTGGCTGGCCGATCTGATCCGTTCGCCCGCGTTGCTCGACCCGATCGAAGATCTCATCGGCCCGGACATTCTCGTGTGGTCCACCGACTGGTGGATCAAGGAACCACGCTCGAGCAGCTTCGTCTCATGGCATCAGGACAGTCAGTACTGGGGTCTGGACACCGACCGGCTGGTCACCGCGTGGCTGGCACTGTCACCCGCAACCACAGGCAGCGGCTGTATCCGCCTCCTGCCCGGTAGCCACAGGGGTCCGGATCTGGAGCACGACGAGACTTTTCACGACGACAACATGCTGAGCCGCGGACAGAGTATCCGCAGCGTTGACGAGTCGCGGGCGGTCAATCTTGAGGTCGATACCGGCGAGATAGGCCTGTTTGCCTTCCGTCTCGCGCATGCCTCCCACCCGAATATGAGCGACGACCGCCGCATTGGCATGGCCATCCGCCTGCTGCCGCCGGACGCGCGTCAGGTGAAAAGCGACTTTGACAGCGCCACCCTCGTGCGCGGCGCAGATCGCCACGGGCATTTCGAGCTCGAGCCCGAACCGGCGATGGATTTTGACCCGGTCACCATGGCCTACCACCGGCGCGTTGACGAACACCGGCGTGCCCTGCTCTACCAGGGCACCGGCCGCAGCAGCCACCGTACCTGAAGGTCGCCGCGCTGCAGCCGGACGCGCTCGACCAGCTGTCTCTCCTGCCAGCGTCGTGGTAGCGTCGGCTGCCGGTCTCACACACGGAGAAAGCGCTCATGTCCCGCATCAGTCCCGTCCCCTTTGAGCAGGTGCCCGAATACCTCCAGGACGTCATGCACGCCTACGACGAGGAACTCGGCGGCTCCGGCTTCGTTCAGGTCTTTGCCCACGCCCCCGAGGTCTTCAGAAAATTCATCGACTACTACTTCGAACTCGAGCTGCAGACCCGCGGTAAGGTCGACGGCGTTATCACCGAGCTCGCCCGCCTGATGGTGGCGCAGAAAAACAACTGCCATCTCTGACGCAACGCCCGCCTCGCGGTCGCGAGGCAGGAAGGCCTGACGGAAGAAAAGATCGCCGAGATCCCGCGCTACCGCGAGAGCACCCTGCTGGACGCGCGTGAAAAAGCCGCCATCCGCTATGCCGAAGTACTCGCCGGCAATCACCACAGCGCCAACGACGAACTCTTCGACGAACTGCGCACGCAGTTCACCGAGCAGGAGATCATCGATCTGGGGATCCGGATCATGACCTTCGTCGGCTATGGCCGCCTGGTTCATGTGCTCGGTCTTGAGATCGGCGGCACCTGTCCACTGCAGCCGAAAGACGCTTAGCTCGACGACACCCGTCTGCTCGCCTGCGACCAGCCCGACGCCAGCACCGGGCGCGGTCGCAGGCCTTGCAATCACTCCACCACCGGGGCGGGCCCGACGCGTTCCGGCGTCAGACGATCCCCCGTTCCTTGAGCGCCGCCACCTCCTCCGCGCTCATATCAAGCCAGCGCGCGAGTACCGTCGCCGTGTGCTCACCGAGTCGCGGCGGCAGGTCGCGGCGCGGCGCGGCGCTGCCGCTCATGCGGATCGGATTGGCGGGAACCGAAACTCCACCCCATACCGGGTCGTCGAACTCAACCAGCATGTCGTGTGCGGCCACGTGCGGGCAGGTGAACACGTCATCGACCTCATTGACCAGGGCCGCCGGCACGCCGCCGGCGATCAGCGCCTCGACAGCCTCCGTTCGGGTGCGCGCGGCAAGCCATGGTTCGATGGCCGCGTTGAGCGCTGCAAGATTGGCGTGGCGCGACATGCCGTCGGCAAAGCGTTCATCGTCGACCAGCTCCGGCTGGCCGATGGCCGCACAGAAACGGCGCCAGATAGGCTCCCCGACCACGGCAATGACGATGAAGCCGTCGCGCGTGCGATAGGCGCCGAACGGGGCGGTTACGCCGTGCAGCCCGGAAGCCGGGCGGCGTTGGAACACCGAATACATGGCCACCGAGATTTCGTTCAGCACCAGGCTCGCGTCATACAGCGACACGTCCACCTTCTGGCCCTTACCGGTGCGCTCACGCTGAAACAGCGCCATCAGCGCGCCCTGGCCGGCCACGATGCCGGTGTGGATATCGCTCAACGAAAAGCCCAGGTAAACCGGCCGCTCGTCCGGGCGCTCGGGGCGGTACATCAGACCGCTCATGGCCTGGCCCACGATGTCGAACGCCGGATAGTGGGTGTAGGGGCTTGCGCCGGTATCCTCGTGACCGAAGCCCGAGATAGCGACATAAATCAGGCGCGGGTTCAGCGCCTGCAGCGTTGTCCAGCCGAGCCCGAGCTTATCCATCGCTCCGGCACGCAGGTTCTCCACGACGACGTCCGCCTGCGCGGCCAGCGCGCAGAACAGACGCCTGCCTTCCTCGCTTTTGAGATCGAGCGTCAGGCTCTGCTTGTTGCGATTGGTCCGCAGGAACGCAAGCCCGTGCTCGACGCCGTCCGCATCCGCGCGCCGCGGGTTTGTCCCGCGCGACAGGTCGCCGTGCTCCGGATGCTCGATCTTGACGACCTCGGCACCAGCATCGGCGAACCACATGGTGGCGAAGGGCGCCGCCACGAAGTTCTCAACCGCCAGCACGCGCACACCGGCTAGCGGGCGCTCATCGGGTGCCGCCGCATCCGAATCTGAAGATTGGGCCATGACTGTGCTCTATCGCGTGGCTGCGCGATGCGCGGCGTCCCGTCCGTTGCGCAGTACCACGCCGGGCAGCGGACCGGCCGGATCGACCGTGTCCTCGCCGTCGCGTCGCAGCAGGCGACCGTTGACAATGACAGCATCGATACCGACCGCGTCGGCGATCAGACGATCGGCCCCGCCGGGCAGATCGCTGACCCGCCGCAGCGGGCTGTCGCCGATTGTGTCGGGATCAAACACCACCACATCAGCCGCCAGGCCGGGCAGCAACCGCCCGCGGTCGCGGATCCCGAAGACGTCCGCTGGCCGCGAGGTCACCATGCGTACCGCGTCTTCCAGCGCGATAGCGCCCTTTTCCCGCACCCAGCGCCGGAACAGATAGGTAGTCAGACAGGCGTCACACAGCTGGCTGGCGTGCGCGCCGGCGTCAGACAGGCCCAGCACGGTCGCCGGACTCCGCAGCAAGGGCTCGACCTGTGCCTCATCGTGATTAGCCACCGGCATGCGGAAACGTGCTTTCAAATCGGTCTCAAGCCCGAGGTCGAACAGGACCTCGACCGGGTTCCGTCCGCTGCCGGCAGCGTAGTCGAGCAGCGTGCGCTCGCTCAGTTCAGGGCGCCCCGGCACCTCGGTAATCACAGTGCCGCGAAAGCCATCGCGATACAGGGCCGGCACACGGTGTTCGAGCCGCTCCCAGAGCTCTGCTCTGAACGCCGGGTCGCGGTATATGGCTTTCTTGCCTTCGTGATCCGCGGCGGAAACCGGGCGGAACATGCGCATCGCCTCAAACACGAACGGCGCGGCGAGCTGATATTCGAAATTCAGCGGTCGGGCCGTGACCTGTGGGATGACAGCGAGCCCCGCGCGCTGCATAGCCTCGGAGCGCGCGAGCTGGGCGGCGGCATCCTCATCGACCAGCGCGGTACCGGCGAGCAGCGCCGTCCACGATACCGTGCAGCCTGTCGCACGATTGAGCTCAGCGAACTCGTCAAACGCCAGCCCGGGGCCGATGGTGGCCTGGATCACGCCGCCGCGACCGGCGTCATTGATCCCACGGGCCACGGCCAGGGTTTCGGCAAAGCTGGCCGCGCGGCTCGGCACGGGCTTGCCCTGGTAGCCCACATGCGTCACTGCCTTGGAGGTCGCAAAACCGAGCGCGCCAGCGCTCATCGCCTCCTGCACGAGACGGCGCATGGTCGCTATTTCATCCTCGCTCGCCTCGCGCTCGGTTGCATCCTCGCCCATGACGTAGGTGCGCAGCGCGGTATGGCCGATGAGTGCCGCGACGTTGATTGCCGTGCCGCGCGTGGCAAGCGCATCGAGGTACTGCGGGAAGGTTTCGAAGGGCCACTCGAGGCCAAGACCCGCCTCGAGCGCCGCAACCGTCATGCCTTCCACGTTTTCCAGCGTCCGCACCACGATATCGCGATGCTCAGCCCGTGTCGGAGCGATGGAGAAACCGCAGTTACCCATCACTACGCTGGTAACGCCGTGCCATGGTGAGACCGTGAGCATGCGGTCCCAGATCACCTGGGCATCGTAGTGCGTGTGGATGTCGATGAATCCCGGCGCAACGACCCGCCCCTCGGCGGCAATGGTCTGTGCGGCGCTGCCGGGCGCATCACCAACGGCAACCAGGCGTCCGTCGCGAATGCCGAGATCGCCCATGCGCCCGGGTGAACCGGAGCCGTCGACCAGCAGCCCCCCAGTGATTTTCAAATCATAGGTCGGTGAAATCATGCGCTGCTCCCTGGCCGCCGGTGCGGGCTCTTTCGATAGCGCCGCGTCTGCGGCCGCTGCTGTGAGACGCGCGACGGTAGCACGACGGCAGCGCACGCGGGCAGTGACCAGCCAGTTGAGCTGCACCCTGGCTTACAACCCGTCCGGCACAGCCCCGCCGATGCGGATGACACCCCATCCTCCGCGCCCCTCAGGGCTCCCGCCCCAGATGAAACACCCACAGGGTCGTCGCGCCGGCGGGATTCTGAAGCTCCGGCGTCAGGGTCTGCCAGGACACGTCTACCGGGCCGCCGCCGCCGGTGGTGACGGCGACATACTGGACATCGCTGCTGGCGTAAGTGATGGGGAACGCGTTCGGCGTCATGTCGAGGCGCGCCTGCCACAGCACCTCGCCGCTCGCGCTGTCGGAAGCGCGAAACCAGCGGTCGCGCGAACCTTCGAAGACCAGCCCGCTGGCCGTCGCGAGCATGGCGCTGGCCTGCGAGGCGCGACGACGCTGCTCCCAGGCGACTTTGCCGCTGCCGAGGTCGATCGCCGCCACGCGCCCGAAATTGCCGTCAGCATCCGGGTGCGGCGCAACGGTGTACTGGATATCCCAGGCCTCGCCCGGCTTCCACACGTATTCCATGCAGGACTCAAATGCGGACACGAACAGGAGCCCGCGCGCCGGGTCGTAGGCCGTCGCCGGCCAGCTGCGCACCCCGCCTGGGAAGGGACAGATGAAACGCGGTTGGTCAGGCGCCGGCTCGAGCGCGGGATCGGTCGTCTTGGCGCCGGTCTCGCTGTCGATGGAGACCACCAGGTTCTGCAGCCCGAGATCGAACGACGACAGATAGGCACCTGTTCTGGCATCCAGCGCATCCAGGATCCCGAGCTTGCCCATAGTGACCACCGCTTTGACCGGGCCGAACGCGGTCGGCAGGGTGAGGATGGTCCGTTCGAACGCCCAGTCCAGGTCCCACACCTCGCGCGCCTGGTGCTGGTAGTGCCAGACGAGCTCGCCGCTGCGCGGATTGAGCGCCAGGGTGGTGTCGGTATAGAGCGCGTCGTTGCTGTCCTCGCTGTTCGGGTTATCCCGCATCAGCGGCGTGATGTGGTAGGTCTGGCCGGTGCCGAAGTAGACCAGGTCAAGCTCGGCATCGTAGGTCCCGGCGACCCATACTGAGCCCCCGAAGCGCTCCTCCAGCGGTGCGCCGTTCCAGGTATTGCCGCCCGGCATCCCGGGATGGGCAACGGTGTTGAAGCGCCAGCGCTCGGCGCCCGTCTGCGCGTCCAGCGCAATGATGAAGCAGCCCCCGGCGTAGCCCGCACCGGAGCAGCCGGATACGCCCTGCAGCACCAGGTCATGCACGACCAGCGGGCCGCCCGTGAGGCGCAGCACGCCGCCGGACTCCTGGATCGGATGGTCCCAGAGCAAGCTCCCGCTGCGCACATCGAGCGCCAGCATGTGGTTGTCCAGGGTCGGGACAAAAAGCCTGGTGCCGTAAAGCGCCAGATTGCGCGGCTGGGTCGTGGGCGGTCCGGCTGGCGTCACCGGTGCGGGCACGCGAGAGAACTTCCATAGCAGATCGCCATTCACCGCATCGAGCGCCTGTACCGTGCCGTTGCTGTTCACGAACATCACGCCGTCGTGAACGAGTGGCGTGATCTGGTTGGTCCCTGCCGGGAGCGACAGACTCCAGGCGAGCTGCAGGCGGTGGGCGTTGGCGGGGTTGATCGCCGTCAGCGGACTGAAGCCGAAACCGTCGTCCGTGCGTCGCCAGTGCAGCCAGTCAGCATCCGGCGGCGCGCGCAGGGTTTTCTCATCCACCGGCGTGATCGCTGCGAGCTTCGCGGCCTGACGGGCGCGGCTTGCCCGGTAAACCGCGTCCTGGTTTGCCGTCGGGTCGCCGGCGCCGCCGGACTCGGAACCACCGGCGGCGCTGCTCGCATTACCTGCCGTCAGCCCCGCGATCACGTCAGCGCCCAGCGGCGGCAGCTCGTTGTGCGCGAGCACCAGGTTGGTCAGATCGAGATAAGCCTGCGGTGAAAGGCCACCTGGCCGCGCCGGCGGCATGCTCTCCCGGATCAGGGCAAACAGGCTCTGCGGCCCGCGCGCGGCCCATTTGGCCGCGAAGTCCGTGCCCGACAGCGGAGCCGCGAAGGCGCCCCCCAGCGTGGCGCCATGGCAGCCGGCGCATTCTCTGGCGTAAGTCTCCTCACCTGCAGAAGTCTCCCCTGCGCCCGCGAGCAGCGGGCTGGCGAGCAGGGCGAAGACCAACGCCCCGTTTTTCGCGGTCAGGGCGCGTATGGGTTCTCCCTTAACCGCAGACGAGCAAGCGCGGTGACTGACTCGGCGCAGGGTGCCGCCTGACCGTTCGCACCCCCCGCCCGGCTGCGTGGCACGCCGGACCTGCATTTCTCTCACCATCGGCCTGTTCCTCCTTGCTGTGCATCGCCTGCGGCGCAGAATCCAGCGTTTACCCTCAGATCCGGCCTAGAAAAATCGTCCCTGACGCCCTTCCTGCGGCATCAAGCCATCACGACACCGGTCAGCACACTATAAAGGCTGCGCGCTGCGCACCCTGCTCCGGCTTCCGCCACGCCGGGTCTGCCGGCCGGCGGCAGGTCGGGGTAAGCTGATCGCATCAGAGCCCCGGCTGGGAGCGTGGCGCCCGGTCCCGACTGCACATGGGCTTGTAAAAAAATCGGGGCGCCTCGTTCCCCGCCAAAGCGTGGAGACTCTCATGCAGACCCGCATAGACGAAATCGCCGACGACATATTCCGCCTGTCGACCTTCACCCCGGACCTGCCGCCGGTTGGATTCACCTTCAATCAGTACCTAATTCGTGCGGATGAACCCTTCCTGTTTCACTGCGGCGGACGCGCGCTGTTTCCGCTCGTGTCGGCCGCCGCTGCGAGCATTGTGCCGCTTGCAGCGCTGCGCTGGATCTCCTTCGGTCACGTCGAGTCAGACGAATGCGGCTCCATGAATGCCTGGCTTGAGGCAGCGCCGCACGCGCAGATCGTGCACGGCGGGCTCGCCTGCATGGTGTCGTTGAACGACCTGGCCGACCGGCCACCACGACCGCTCGCCCACCAGGAAGTTCTCGATATCGGCGGCAAGCGGGTGCGCTATCTCGACACGCCGCACGTGCCCCACGCCTGGGAGTCGGGCCTGATTTTCGAGGAAACCACCCGCACGCTGTTCACTGGCGATCTGTTTACCCAGCTGGGGGACACTCCGGCGCTGACCGACCAGAGCATCGCCGGCCCGGCTATCGCCGCCGAGGAGGGCTTCAAGGCAATGGCGCTGACGCCAGCGACGGCGCCGACGATCCGCAGTCTGAAAGACCTTGGCGCAGAGCGCCTGGCGGTGATGCACGGTTCGTGCTTTCACGGCGACTGCGCAGCAGAGCTTGAAGCCCTCGCCAGCTGGGTCGACAGCGCGCTGGAGTCGAGCTGACTATCGACCCTTAACCAGCCATCGGAGGCGTTACCAGCCTATGTCCCACGTCAATCATCGCAATGACGCGGAGATCTCGCGAATCCGCGAGATCGCCGAAAGTGGTCACGACCATCCGGTGCTGATGCTCAATCTGAATGTCTACGCACCGGCCGCCGGCTTTCCTGATGGCGCGCTGTATCGGCAATACATGGCCGTGCTGGAGGCTTTTCTGCCGGTTGTAGGCGCGCGGGTACTGTGGCGCCATCCGGTCTACGGCCAGGTCACGGGGGAGCAGCCGCTGCACGAGGTGCTGGCTGCCTGGTATCCCTCACATCAGTCTTTTCTGGACCTCCCGACTGCGCCGGGCGCGGAGGAAAACTTCCGCCTGCGTGCGCTGGCGGTTGAGCGGGCCGTGATCCATCGCGCGCCGGCCGAGGCCTATCCTTTCATCCCTGGGTAAAGCCTCGCCGCAGCTCAGATACTGGGCTCACGGCCGCGCACGCTGTGCATCCGCTCAGACGGACCGCCGGGCGGTTTGCTAACCTCACGAGCAGCAACCGCCTGAACAGTCCGTTACAGACGCCAATGTGAGGTACCCGCGATGAGCATCGACTGTGGTTTCCTGTTTCCTTTCCGCAACCCCGAGTTCAACCGCCGACCCTGGCCCGAGGTCTATCGGGAGAATCTCGATCTGGTCACCTATTCGGAAAGCCTGGGTCTGGACCACGCCTGGCTGACCGAGCACCACTTCGTCGATGACGGCTACTCGCCCTCGCTGCTGCCGATTGCGGCGGCCATTGCCCGCCAGACGACCACCCTGCGCATCGGCACATTCGTGCTGCTGCTGCCGTTACACGACACCGTGCGCGTTGCCGAGGACGCGGCCACGGTGGATGTGATCAGCAACGGCCGTCTCGACCTTGGCCTCGGGCTCGGCTACCGCGTCGGGGAATTCGCGGGCATGGGCCGTACCCTGCGCGAGCGCGGGGCGCGCTTCGCCGAGCAGCTGCCGCTGCTGCGCCGCCTGCTCGACGGCGAGACCGTCGATTTCGAAGGGCGTTTCCACAAGCTCGAAGGCACCCGGGTCGTGCCCCCTGCGGTACAGCAACCGCTGCCCATCTGGGCCGGCGCGCGCGGCGACAAGGCGCTCGATCGCGCCGCACGCCTGGGCTGTCACCTCGCCGGCGTCTCTTCCGAACACCGCCTGCGTTATCGCGAGGCGCTGCAGCGTCACGGACGCGATCCGGACGCCTATCAGGTCTGTCAGATGGTTCTGGTCTATGTCGCCAAGACACAGGCGCAGGCGTGGCAGGATGCAGCGCAGCCGGTGCACCACATGCTGAGCCTGTATCGCGACTGGGCGGCGGAGGCGGGGGATGACAACAACGACGACCAGGCGACACGCGCGATCCCGACGCCGGCGCAGATGATCCGCGACCAGGCGGGTGATTTCTTCGGCGAACCGGCTTTTATCGGCACCCCTGATTTTGTCTACGAGGGTCTGCGCGACATGCTGCAGCGTTCACCCTGCACCCACCTCGTCCTCATGGGCATCCTGCCGGGCGCACCCGTCGAGGGCACACGACGCAGCGTAGAGCTCTTCGCGCGCGAGGTGATGCCGAGGCTTAAAGCGGGCGCGTGAGGCGGGCGAGCAGCGCAGCGCCGACGCCCACCGCACCCGCTCGCCGCGCCGCAAAGCTGTCCGTTTCTCACGGACAACTCAGGAACCGAACACCTTTTTCAACAGACTGGTCGTACGTGCTGCGGGATTGGCCCGGATATCGCGCTCGGTCTGTCCGATGACGTGAAAGAGGCCGTCGAGCGCTTTGTCTGTGACATAACCGTCGAGGCTGAGCTTTTTCGTATCGATCAGGGCAGCCATCGGGCCGGCTTTGTCGAGCATGCGCTGGTACGCCGCCGTCGCGTCGACCGCGCGCAGCGCACCGTCGACCATCGGCGCAAAGCGGGCCCTGAGGTCGTCGGTGCTCGTGCGCTTGAGGTAATCCGTCGCTGCTGTTTCCGGTCCATCCAGGATCGCTTTGGCATCTTCGACGGTCATCGCGCTGACCGCGTTGGCGAACACTTCCGCCGCCTCGGGCACTGCCTGCTCAGCGGCCCGGTTCATGCTGGTCACGAACTGATCGGCAACGTCCGCCTTACCGATGGCCCGCAGGCCATCTTCAACCGCCCCCAGATGCTTCGGCATGGGAATACGCACCGCTGCGTCACCCAGGAAACCGTCCGGCCGCCCCAGGCTGGCGACCGCACTGCGCACACCTTCGCCGAGCGCCTGGCGCAGCCCGTCGGCGATCTCTGTCTCTGACAGGGCGCCGGCAGCCTGCTGCACCGTGTCACTCGAAGTGAACTGGTTCATCAGGTCGCGCCAGTCCGCCTGCACGGACACTGTCACAAGAACCGATAGCGCTCCCGCCAGGAAAGCGGTCAGGCGGACGAAGCGTGCATTCATGGGCAAATCTCCTGTGAATCGGATGCGGCAGCAGCGACTGAGCGCAGTGACACCAG
Source organism: Gammaproteobacteria bacterium (assembly GCA_038116745.1). Classification (GTDB taxonomy): domain Bacteria; phylum Pseudomonadota; class Gammaproteobacteria; genus JAYODW01. The sequence continues at coordinate 16,017 of JAYODW010000003.1, read as the reverse complement.
CAACCTTTACGGTGACCCGTGCTCACAGACGGGTCAAGTCATACAGGTTCACCGGTGCAGACTCGATCACTTCATCCGATGGTCTGCCATGATCCGGACAGTGATTGACCACCCCTGGAGCCACCCTCATGTCCGTCATTCTTTTCGAACATCCGATGTCACCGTACGCGCAGAAGTGCAAGCTGGCGCTGCTGGAAAAAGGTGTCGATTTCGTCGCCCGCACGCCCGATGGGCTCGGCAGTGGCACCACGGACAGCGATGCCTTCACCGCAGCCAGTCCGCGCGGCCAGGTACCGGTATTGCTGGACGACGACGTCAAAGTGTTCGATTCGACGGTCATCCTGGAATACATCGAGGAGCGCTGGCCTACCCCTGCTCTGCTTCCGGGCACACCGGCCGAACGGGCGCGCGTGCGCATGCTCGAAGACGTCATGGACACCCACTACGAGGCCATCAACTGGGGGCTTATCGAGCTGCGCTGCTTCCACCGCGCGCCCGGTGCGCTCGGCGATACGCTGCGCGCCAACGCCGCGACGCAGCTGGAAGGCTGGTTCGCGTGGCTGGAGCGCGCGCTCGGCGACAGGCCGTGGTTCAACGGCTCTGACTTCGGCTGGGGCGATATCGCGGTGCTGCCGTATCTCAACTGCTCGGTCATGCTCGGCATCGCCCCTGCGGAGAACTCCCGTCTCGCCGCCTGGCGACAGCGCGCGCTGTCCAGACCCACGGTTGCCGAAACGGACACGCAGGCGCGGGCCACACTGCCCGATGTCGAGCAGGGGCATACCTGGCTGTCTGAAGGTCTGATGAAGCGCGAATATCGCGACCATCGCCTGGAGTGGATGATCCGCAGCGGTGGGATCGAGGTAGTCCTTGACGGCCTGGCCAAGGACAACATCCGGTTTTCGGCGGATTTCAGCTAGCGTACAGAGCACCGCCAAACGGGCTGGGCGCCGTCCAGCCGCGGGCACCAGCGCTCAGCTGCCGAGGCTGACGGCGGCTGAGCGCTCGGAAATCGACGCTTACAGATTGCCCTTGTGCTGCACCCCGTCGACGCTCAAGGTAATGCCGGAGATCCAGCTCGCGCGCCCTGACGCGAGAAACACCACGGCCGCAGCGATCTCCTCCGGCCGGCCGAGACGCCCGCTCGGCACGCCCGCCAGCACGCCGTCATAAAAGGCGCGGTCGTCGTTTTTGATCTGCTCCCAGAAGCCGCCGGGGAATTCAATGGAGCCCGGTGCGACGCAGTTAACACGGATCGACTTCGGCGCCAGGTTCGCCGCCATACACTTGGCATGGCTGATCAGCGCAGCCTTGGCCGCGCAGTAAGCCGGCATGGGCAACGTGACATCGAGTCCCGAGATGGACGAGATATGAATGATGCTGCCGCCGCCCTGCGCTTCCATCCACGGCACCACCTGCCACGAAGAGCGCACGCTCGCCATGAGGTCAATATCGAGACTCGCCTGCCAGCCCGCTTCATCGTCGGTGATACCGAAGCCGGAAGGGTTGTTGACCATGACGTCGACCCGTCCGAGCGCGGCGTGGGCACCGTCAAGAAATGATTTCAGCGCCTCAGCGTCGGATACGTCACACGCGGCGGCGTGCACCGATCCCCCGTGCGCGGCGACCTCGCTGGCCGTTGCTTCAAGCGCCTCTCCGCCGCGCGCGCAGATAGCGACGTTCGCGCCCTCTGCCGCAAACTCAAGCGCGATCGCCCGACCGATCCCCCGGCTTGCACCCGTGACGATTACGCCTTTGCCTTTCAGACCTAAGTCCATGTTCCGCTCCTCTCCCCGATTGAAATAGTGTTGACGGCTGAAACGCCGCGGTGATCATCAGCCCGGCCCGAACGGGGGCGGACACGATCTTAAGCACGCAGAGCTTACACGCTGTCGAGAGATCGCGGAGAGCCCGACGGCACGCGCGCGCATCGATGTACCCGAAGCCCACTCAGTCGGCATCAGGGTCCTGCGCATTCGGTCCCTTGTCTTCGAGTCCAGGCATCCGTTTCCGTGAACCGAACGGCTGGTCTTTGCTGAAATAGACACCGCCGAGACTCGCTACCATGTATGACGCATGGCCACTGGTGATGGCGGCGCGAAAGCCCATCGCGTCCTGCGCGTCGTTCACCTGGCGTTTGATCATCTGCGCCATCAGCGGCGGCAGGCGGGCGATCCGCCGTGCCTTGTTCATGGCGGCCTCATCGAGCGCGTCCCGCGGCACAACCTCGGATACGAAACCCAGCTCGAAGGCTTCCGTGGCGCTCAGCGCCCCCTGCTCCCAGAGCTTGTCCTTCGCCCGCCGGAAACCAATATCCCAGGGCGTCGCCTGATACTGGAACAGACCGGGGACAAACTGAGCCTCCTCCGACGCCACGATCAGATCCATTGCCGAGGCGATCATCCAGCCGCCATAAATGCACATGCCCTGCACTGCGGCCAGGGTCGGTTTGGGCAGATCGCGCCAACGGAGCGTGTTCTCCACGTTCCAGTCCCACGAGCGCTGAAACGCGCCGGCCGCACCATTGGGATAGGGACGCGCTTCGCGATCGGCGAGCTCCTCGGGCGTTCCGATATCGTGTCCCGACGACCAGTGCTCGCCCGCGCCGAAGAGCACCGCCACATGCACCTCCGGATCCGCCATCGCCTCACCGAACGCCTGGTCGAGTTCCTCCAGCAGCACTCGCGACTGGGCGTTGCGGTAGCGGGGTCGGTTCATGGTCACGCGCGCGATGGCACCGTCTTTGTCGTAGGTCACGGTGTCGTTCAAAGCTGTCACTCCTTCTATTCCTGATCAGACGGTCTGCATGTGGCTGATCCAGCTTGTCAGCCCGCGCATGATCATCTCCACCGCGACGGTGCCGACGTACAAAGCAGTGATACGCCCGACGATTCCCAGGTAGCGCTCAATCAGAGCTTCCCGCCGGGGCAGGACATAGTCGTGCAGCGCCTTCAGTAAAAACACGATCAGAAGCGATATGGAAACGGCTGCAATCACCGCAACACAGGCAAGAGCAGGGTCGTGCCGCTTTCCGATGATGACACTCGCGCTGATGGTGCCCGGCCCGATCAGAACGGGCATGGCAACAGCACCTGAAATATGCGCTGCCTCGCCGCGCAGAATCTCGATCGCATCGGGACCCCGAAACACGAACTGCAGACCGATCAGGACGAAAATCAGCCCGCCGAAAATCTGGAAGGAAGCGAAATCGGCCTGCACGACATTGGCAAATATGGCGTCGCCAAGCACCGCAAAAGCGCAGAAGACGGCGCCTGCAATGAGGCCCGCGCGGGTCAGAACCTGAGCGAACTGTGTGCGCGACAACTGCTTCATCGGGCCAATCAGATAGACCACCAGCAGAAACGGGTTCAGCAACGCAAGCAGCAGGATGGTTGATTCAGTCATTTTCCAGCACGCCTATCGCGCGGCAAATTCACCCGCAGCACCGTCAGCAGCGTCCATTGTCCAGCAGCGCCAGCAGGCTAACGCGCGCGGCGCGTCATGTCTCGTGGCCAGCCGCAGCGGTGCCGTCCCCGAGGATGGGTGCCTCAGCATCCCGCCAGCTGACCGGCCAGCCAGTGCTCAAGGTCGCGCTGTGCCTGGCGCGCAATTGCCGTATTCGGGGTGAGGGAGTCAAAGCCGTGCGGCGCACCGGGATAGACGTGCAGCTCGGTCGGCACGCCGGCGTGACGCAGGCGGGTCGCGTAGTCGACGTCCTCGTCACAGAATCCATCCAGGGCGCCCACGCAGATAAAGGTGCTCGGCAGTCCCTCGAGCTCGGTCGCGCGCGCGGCCGCCGCATAGGCCGGCACCCCGTCCCCGCTGAGTCCACCGAGATAGCAATCCCAGCCGTAACGATTCGCTTCCGGCGGCCACACCGGATCGCGCCACCGTGACGAGACGGTGATCTGACGGTCGTCAATCATGGGATAAATCAGCGCCTGGAAGGCAACCGGGAGTTCGCCCCGGTCGCGCGCCAGCAGCGCCAGACCGGCGGCGAGTCCCGCACCCGCGCTGGCGCCACCAATGCCGAGCCGCGCCGCGTCGATGCCGAGCTGCGCGGCCTGCTGATGCACGAAGGCAAGACCGGCGTAACAGTCCTCCAGCGGCTCAGGGTAGGTCGACTCCGGCGCCAGACGATAGTCCACCGAGACGCCGATACAGTTCAGCGCCTGGCACCAGCGGTCGAAACGAGCGTCGTCACCCGCGGCATTGCCAAGCACCAGACCACCGCCGTGCATCCAGAAAATACACGGCAACGCGCCACTCATGCCCCGCGGCCGGCTGACCCGTACGGACACCGGCGGGCGCCCGGGCACGGGATGATCGACACGCTCAACTTCGGCGGACAGCTCAGGCTGCGGCAGCGCAGCGCGCTGGCGCCGGACTTTTTCCAGAGTGGCATCGGACAGCGTTTCGAGCCCGAGCTTGAGGCCGCTGAGCGCGGCCATGATTTCGGCGTCAAGCAGGGGCGTGATATCGCGTGGCGTACTCATGGTCTGACCTCTTGCCGGCTGATCCCGGAGCCGTCGCGACGACGGGCTCGCGTTACAGAAAATGACCGAACCGCGGCCGGGTGCCGGCGCCGGATAGCACCGCCCGGTCGGCGCCGCTGTCAGCCTTCAGACAGCGGCTGTTCTCTGGTACTTGCGCAATCGGGCATGGTAGCCGAGCAGACGCGCAACGGGCGCCAGCAGGGCAACCTGCCAGCGCGTCGTCCTGGACGCCGGCTGAATGGTGTCGTGGAACTCGTTGAAGATGGCCGCACTCATGAGCATGGAGGGCATACCCATCGCGTTGGTATGACCATCGCGCGCAATCCCGAACAGCGTGCGGAAGAAGTCATGATTGCGACCCGCCGGACGGTAGGTCTCGATCGCGATAGCCTCCTCGTCACAGGGGTTCCACTGGTAGTGCAGCGCACTGCGCGGCGCGATCGCCGACTCGCCCGCTTTGATCACGACATGCTCGCCGTTCACGGTGATGTGCATCTCGCCCTCGCGCACGGCGATCTCCTGCTCCACGCCGGGATGGCAGTGTTCCAGCGGGATAGCACCGTGCGCCTTCAGCGCGTACTCAATCCTGAAAGTGTCCGGAGTCGACTCCAGCACCTTCATCACCTCCCCCGTGACGGGGTTCTCAAGAATCTCCTCGGCCATGGCTGTGTCCTCCCCTTAATGCAGCGCCGCTCTCATACAGGCCGTCTCTGCGCTCAGGCGCTCGCGCAAAACAAACCGACCGGCTCCTCCGATTGGTTCACCTCCTGAGGATAGCAGCCGGGCAAAGTCCTGCCACCGAAGCCGGCTTCAGCCGTTCGGGTCGAAGGCTGTCCAGGGATCTTCTATCCTCCTGACTGTTCGAAACGGAGCACATGCCATGCTGAAAGCCATTGCAGAAAACCCGTATGTCTCACTGGTGACGGGAATATTGCTGTTGGTCACCGCATCCATCGAGATCATCGAGGATGCGGACAGGATCGGCGCGCATCATGGCATTGCCCTGTTCGCGCTGGTGCAGATCCTCTCCGTCATCCCCCACCTGACCCACAGCGCCAAAGAACTGCACGAGGGCCGCGAGGCCCTGTCGAAGAGCCGGGAGGAGACCTGAGAATGTGCGGTCTTGCCGCTGCTGCGCCTGGCCTCAGGCGGTTCGCGTTGGCGCTGAACTCGCGCGCGGCGCGCGATCGACGCGGAGCAGCAGCGCCGGCAGCAGCAGAAAGTCGGCCACCAGCGCCGCCAGAATGGTCAGGGCCGTGAGCAATCCGAAATCTTCGTTCAGTTTGAACGTCGACATCGAAAGTACCGCAAAGCCCGCGGCCAGGATCAGGAAGGTCGTCAGCAACGCGGGCCCCACGGTGGCGATAGCAAACTGCACGGCCTCCTCGGGGGAGGCTTGCAGCACCCGTCGTGCCCGCATGTACTTGCTCATGATGTGCACCGTTGCATCGACAATGATGCCAAGGCTCGAGGCCGTGACGATCGCAAACACCATACCGATCTCGCCGACAACAATCGCCCAGATTCCGTAAGCAATGACGATCGGCACGAGATTGGGCACCAGACTCAGCAAGCCGATGCGCAGGCTGCGCAGCGAAAGCACCAAAATCAGCGCGATCAGGGCAAACGCGACGGAAGTGCCGCGCACCATACTGTCGATACTTCGCAGAGACAGATTAGCCAGCATGAAGGACGCCGACGCACCGCTGCCATGCATCGAGGGCGGCGCGTGCGCTCGGAGCCAGTCCATCACCCGGACGTTGAATGCACGCAGCTCGGCTGCCGACAGGTTCCCGACCGTTGCCGTCACCCGGGTGGCGGATTTGCGCACATCGATCTGATTGTTCAGATCCAGTCCGTAGGGCAGCGACATTTCATAGAGCAGCAGGTACTGAGCGGCGAGCTCGCGGTCTGCCGGCAGCACATAGGCTGCATCCGCATCAGCGTGCATGTTCCGGTTAAGCCGCTTGATGGTGTCCGACAGGGTGCTGACGTGGTCGACTTCCGGCTGCGCGCGCAGCCACAGGGCAAACTCGGCAATCGAGCGCAGATAGGCAGGATCACTGACGCCGCCCTCAACCCCAGCCTCCAACGAGTAATGGAGCTGATAGATCCCTGAAAGCTTCTGCAGCGCAAGCTCACTATCCGCTCGAAAAGGCACGCTTTTATCGAAGAAATCGATGAAGCTGTCGTCAAGCTCAATGGTGGGGATTAAAGCTGCGCAAATCAGCGTCAACCCAAGGGTAAGAGGCAGGATCCGTCGATGGTGCCGCAGCAACCAGGCGGTGTAGCGATCTGCTCTCACACCGGCTGTAGACCGCGATCCGGGTCGATACGGCACGATGGCGACAAAGGCCGGTAGCAGCGTCACCGTCAGAATCCAGGCAACCCCGACGCCGATGGCAGTCACGTTTCCGAGATCACTGAACGGCGGGATCCCGGCGAAGTTGAGACTGAGAAAGCCAATCACGGTGGTCAGCGTCGTCATGAATACCGGAAACCAATTGACCGCCAGGCTTTCCACCAGCGCGCTATGCCGGTCGATCCCGGCGCGCATGCGCTCGTTCAGCAGCACCAGGATGTGCACCCCATCCGCAACCGCGATGGTCAGGATGATAGTCGTCGCACTGCCCATCGGCGGGCTGAGGGGAATTCCCAGCCAGCCAGCGGCGCCCATCGCACTTGCCGCAGCCAGTCCAATCATGAGCAGCAGACCGAGCACTGCCCAGAAAGTGCGGAGGAACACAAACATGGCTGCCAGCAGGACCAGGTACATCATCGGCACCAGCGTCGCTGCGTCACGCTGCGGTGTGTCCATCATGGCGTAGATCAGCGGGATCGATCCGGTTACCGCCACGCGCAGGCCGGGGTGATCACGCTCCAGCTGCGTCGCAAGCTCGCTCGCGTAGCGCGCCGGCTCGCCCTCGTCCCCTCCTCCAACCGGCAGGCGGATGGTCACGTTGACACCCGTAGCGCCGGCGTCCGCTGCCAGCAGGCGGCCGACGAGCTGGGGTTCAGACAGCGCCGTTCGCCGGATTTCGGTCAGCGATTGCCTGTCGAGTCCCGCGCTGTCACGGCCGATCAGGTCAGCGACGATGAGGTCGTCGTCCGCAGCCGTGGTGTGCTGGAAGTTCGACAGGGAGTCGACACGTATGGCGTACGGGATCTGCCATCCCTGTGCGGTCAGCCAGAGCACTGCCTCAAGCGTGTCGGACGTGAACACATCCCCGTCCTGCGGAACCAGTACAAAAAGAATGTTGTCGACCCTGGTATAGGTCTGCTCAATGTGCTCAAAAGCGACAAGTTCCGGATTCGTCGGGGTGAAGTGATAACGATAGTCGCCCTCGAGCTCGAGGAAACGCACTCCGGAGATACACACCGCGGCCAGGGCCAGAACTGACAGCAAGACCAGCCAGCGCCACCGTGTCACCAAGCCAACGTAAGCTCTGACGCCGTCCGCATCCGCTGGCGCGGCAGACCTCCCTAACGCCATCAGTTCCGGGTCGTCCATATCACTTTTCCTTGCTCCTCAGCGCCGGACGCTTCCGCCTGCCAGGGGGAGACGGATTTGCATGACCAGTGCCTCGACCATGGAATCCGAGCGCCGCAAATGTCAAGCAGGGACGGGAAGTCCTTCGTTTCTCAGAACCACTGGGCCAATGCTGACGTACCAAGAGTTTCAACGACTTAAAAAGAGGTGAGGAATGGGAAGTGGCAGACGGATTCAATTAGGCGCCTTAGTCGCGCTGCTGACGCTGGGTGCCCCGACGGCCTATGCGGAGAAATTTGTTCAGGTCCTGCACCAGGGCCGCGACACTTCGGGCAAGGTCGTTTCTTACTACCGCGACGTCACCAGCGTGGCCCAGCTGCGGGGTCTGCATATGGAATCCGATGCGGACTGCGAGAACGGATATATCGAATGGACCGATATGAAAGACCACACGCCGCGCTGGGAGTACAAGGAAGACATCTGCGAACGCTGGGAGAAGCTGGTCGACTTCCTGGAGGATGACGACGAGTATCTGTTCACCATGAAGTGGGTGCCACTTGACGAACAGTAAGCCGACCTGTGCTGCTCACCCCGATTGCTCGTATCGGGGTGAACCACGCGCCTTCCGGAGGCGTACACAGACACGGAACTCGCCATCGTTCCCACCGGCAGCGGAACTCCCCTCTGCGGCTCGCCTCCCCTGAAGCGCCGCACCTCGCTGCCGGTGTCTTTGACCTGAACGGCTCAGCCTGACTCCCGTCTCGAATGATCCACGCCACCCAGCGGGATCGACAATCCGCGTCACATCGGCAGCTCGGTCAGACCCAGCGGCCGACCGATCTCTCCAGCCGAGAACCTTTCCTCCTCTGCAAACGGACAGGCCTGCTGGCCAGCTACGAACTGCTTCGCCAGCCGCGCCACATGACGCCCATGCTCACGGGCCGTGGCGCGGTCGCTCTCCGGCGGTGAAGCCTCGGCCGGCTCATCGATATTCGCCTGCGCCATCACACCGAGATAGCCGGCCATGCGGTTGAGGTCCTCTTCACTCCCGTGGCTCGAGTAGTTACCACCGAGGATGTGCTGCGGCACCCAGATCATCGCCATCTGACTGGCGAAGATGGCCATCTGCATCAGGCAGTTGAGCTTGTCGCCCGAGCGTCCGGCAGACACCGTGAAGCCCGCCGCGAGCTTGTTTTTCCACATGCGTTGCAGCCATACCTCGCCCGCCAGCTGCTCGATGAAGAGCTTGAACTTGCCCGATACGCTGCCGATATAGGTCGGCGAGCCGAAGATGATGGCATCGGCGCGGTGCAGGTCGTTCCAGTGTTCACTTACTTCATCGACATGAATGACCTGAACCTCCACGCCATCGATCGAGCGCGCACCTTCCGCGACGCAGGACGCTAAAGCCGCGGTCTGTCCCTTGAAACTGCTGTCAAACACGATACTGATCCGGGCCATGGGGGTCTCCTCCTGTCGCGGGTTCATGGGTTCCTGCGCGGCACACATTGCGCAGAAACGAGTCCCGGATCCTATCCAGATCCAAGCGACTCGGCCCGCGTACCACTCGGAACAGCTCTCGCCAGCCGCTTCGCGCCGTCGACGACCTGCTGACAACCGGCAGAACCGCGTCGATTTCGCCGCTGGCGAACCGCGCCTGTATGCTGTCCGGGGGTGCCGGATCTCTCCGGTCAGCGCGACGCAGCGTCGCCGGCATCGCGTAGCATGGCCGTCTCTAAATCACTGAGAGCTCACTCGATGGCTGCGGAAGAAACCTGCGAAGTTCTGGTCGTTGGCGCCGGCCCCGTCGGTCTGGCAACCGCGCTCTCTCTGGTCGCCCAGGGTGTGGATGTCCGCATCATCGACGACATGCCCGCTCGCCACGCCAACCCCAGGGCGAGCTCAATCCACGCCCGCACCCTGGAACTCCTGGCCCCCTTTGGCGTCTCCGATCGCATTGCCGCCTACGGGCAGCCCATCCGCTCGCTCGCGTTCTACGACCAGCACGGTGCTGAAATCATGCGCAGGCAGCTGCGTGCGATTGACTCGCAATATCCGCCGCAGCTGAACCTGCAGCAGTGGCACGCGGAATGGATCATCGCCGAACAGCTGCTCGCACGTGGGGTTAACGTACAGTCCGCAACCCGCTTCACCGCCCTGTCGCAGAGCGACGACGGGGTGGTCGCGACGATCGAAAACGATGCCGGCAGCGCCACCATTCGGTCGCGCTATCTGGTTGGCGCAGACGGCGCGCGCAGCACCGTGCGCAAAGCCTGCGGCACCCGCATGGTGGGTAAGGATTACCCTGAGCGCTGGCTCGGCGGAGAAATCCGCGTGGAACATGCCCATGTAATGACCGAGGCACGCTACCTGGTGGGCGGCCCACGGGCCGCTCTGGCGCTGCCGCTGGACGGCGCTATCATGTTTTTCGCCATCCTGCGGGACGATGATTTTCCCGATGCCGTCCCCGGACCTGCAGATCCTGACGACGTCATTGCGCTGTACCACGCGACCCTGGGCGCCTGTCCCGCGCTGGCCGAGGCGGTAGTCGATGTGTCCTGGTGCGGGCATTTTGTGATGCACAGCTGCTGCGTGCCCGACTTTCGCGTGGGCCGGGTGTTTCTCGCCGGCGATGCCGCGCACCTGGTCTCGGCGGCGGGCGGCTTCGGCATGAACACCGGGATCCAGGACGGTCTCAACCTGGCCTGGCGTCTGGCCGCACACCTGAGGTTGCACGCGGACGCATCGATACTCGACGGCTACAACACCGATCGGCAGGAGGCATTCGCGCTTGCGGGTGCGTTCAGTGACCGCGCGAACCAGCTGATGGCGCTCAACGATGCGGACGCGCTGCGCAACCCGGAGCTGGCTGCCGACAGCAATATGGCGGCGGCCGACCGCATGGTGGGAGAAGTGAGCCTCAGCTACAGCCAGGATCCTCTGTGGCGCGATTCAGGTGAGGCGGGCCTTTTCCGCGCCGGGATGCGCGTTCCCCCGACGGCGGATTTCAGCTGCGGCGAGGGGGCACCGCGCCCCTGGTCCGGGATCTACGACGGCTTCAACTGGACGGTGGTGATCGCCGTTCCGGATCGCAGCGCGGTGCGTGCCGCGTACATCAGGCAGATCGATCTCGCCGGTCTGGTGTGGCTGAACGCGCGCGTGCGTCTGGTCGTCGCTGCCGGGGACGCGTTTGCGTGGAATGCGCCCAGACCAACGGTTTACGTCGTTCGCCCGGACGGCTACATCGCCTTCCGCTCAGAGGCCGAACCCGGACAACTACCGGAGGTCAGCGCGCTGTCCCGCTGGCTTGCCGAAACGCTCGGCGGTTCGTTGCTGCCCGCCAGCGGCTGACGGTCGACCCGCAGCGACAGATGGTTGAGCACGCCAGCTGAAAGAGCCCGGAGGCGCGCACGTCGTCGCGTGCGCCCGCCTGGAGCAGGTGGGTCAGAGCTCGATACGGGTGGTGAAAAATCCCTGGTCGACGTAGCGCTGACAGACCATGTCTGCATATTTCGCCGAGAAGAACCGGCCTACCGGATACACCCGCCCGCCGCGTATGGACACCGCTTCGGTATCCGGCACCAGCGCCGCAATCTCACCCGCCTGCGCCTCGCTCTGCGGCACGATCACGACCTGGTGACTGCCCTGGTCATCCGCGCCGGTCACGTAGCGGATCACCATCGCGCCGACTTCATCAATCACAATTGCCTCTTCGGCGGTCACCGTGTCATCGGCGTGAACGAAGTGCTGCAGCACATCGAGCAGTTCTGACGCCTGCTCGGTGGGCGGCTGGACCTGCAGATAGGCCGCCACGGCATCGCGCACCGCGAGGATGCCGCCGCCCTTGCCCGGCGGCGCGGACAAATCGGGCATCGGCATCTGCCAGCGCTCGGCGAATTCCCGCAGCAGCGCTTCCTCACGTTCATCGACGTGGTCGTCCACGAATACGATGGCGCGAAATACCGCCATCAGCTCATCGATGCCCTTTGCTTCGCGCAGCAGACCCTCGCGCGAGCGCTCGAGCTGCTCTTTGCGCCGCAGCTCCTCGAAGCGATGCAGCAGATCCTCCGCCTTCAGCCCCTCGAGGGCGGTCCCCGACATGTCGTGCAGCACCTGGCCCTTGTTCATCATGACGATGCGATCGGCCAGATCCACGGCCTGCTGCATCGAGTGCGTCACCATCAGCGTGGTGATCTGGTCGCGCGCGACAATCTCATGGGTCAGGCGGATGACCTGATCGGCGCTCTTGGGATCAAGCGCGGCGGTGTGCTCGTCAAGCAGCAGCAGATCGGGTTTGAGCCAGGTGGCCATCAGGAGTGTCAGAGCCTGACGCTGGCCGCCGGAGAGCGTGCCGATAGGATTATCAAGGCGGTTCTCAAGGCCCATGTTCAGCACCCGCACCCGCTCGCGGATCTCCTCCCGCAGGCTCGGCTTCAGAGCCGCGCCGAGTCCCCGGGGCTGCCCGCGCCGCGCCGCGAGAGCCAGATTCTCAGCAATGGTCATGGCCGGCGCGGTACCCCAGAACGGGTTCTGGAAGACCCGTCCCACGAGGCGTGCGCGTCGATGCTCGGGCCAGCGCGTGATGTTGTTTCCCGACAGGTGCACCGCACCGGTATCAACCATGAACGAGCCGGCAACGGCGTTCAGGATGGTCGATTTGCCGCTGCCGTTGGTGCCGATGATGATCAGAAACGAGCCTTCCTCGAGATCAATCGAGACATTGCGCAGCGCGCGTACTTCGTTGCTGGTGCCCGCATGAAAGGTTTTCGAGACCTGGTCTATCCGGAGCATGGTTCAGGCCTCCACGGTGCGGTTACGCGATGACCCGAAGCGCCGCATCAGATGCGGCGCCATCAGCGCGATGAACACAAAAACTGCGGTCACGAGCTTAAGATCGTTGGGGTTCAGGCCCCAGCGCAGCGCGATCGCCACCAGCAGGCGGAACAGGATGGAGCCCATGATGGCGCCGCACAGCAGCAGTCCGAGCGATTTTGAGCCCACCAGGGCCTCGCCGATGATCACGCTGGCCAGTCCGATCACGATCACGCCAATGCCCATCTGCACATCCGCAAAGCCCTGGTACTGGGCAACCAGCGCGCCGCTGAGCGCAATCAGGGCGTTCGACATGGCCAGCCCCAGGATAGTCAGGGTCTCCACGCTGACCCCCAGGGCGCCCATCATCTGCGGGTTGTCCCCCGCGGCACGCATGGCGGTGCCGAGCTGCGTACGGTAGAACCAATACAACACCAGGCTGATCAGGACGACGACGAGGAAAGCGCCGCCCAGCATTGACAGGTCGCGGATCCCGACCGCCCAGCCAAAAATATTCGCATCCGCGTGAGTACCGAAAAGCGCATCCCCGTAGGTTCCCGCGTAGGTGGCCAGGGTGGTTTCGTTAATCAGCGGCACGTTGCTGCGCCCCATGACGCGAAGGTTGATTGAATACAGCGCGGTCATCGCCAGGATCCCGGCGAGCAGCGGCTGGATGCGGCATTTGGTCGCCATGAGACCGGTGCCCATGCCGGCGACAAAGCCAGCAACCGCCGCCGCCAGCGTCGCCGGCACCGGATGAACCCCGCTGACGATCAGCGCGGCGGCGACCGAGGCGCCGAGCGTGATAGAACCCTCGGCGGTAATGTCCGGGATGTGCAGGATGCGGAAGCTCATGTAAACGCCGAGCGCGAGCACCGCGAGGATTAGTCCCAGGGTCAGCGCCCCGATAAGTAGATTCACGGTTCAGCTCTCCTGCGCTTGAGCGAGCCTGATCAGCTCGTCAGAGAACCTGACCCCGAAGCGGCGCGCCGCCTCGTGGTTCAGGATGTAGCGTGTGGTGGACGCCGGCTTGAACGGCAGCGCGGCGACCGACTCGCCGCGCAGCACCCGGGCGGCGAGTGCGCCGGCATCGATCCCCGCATCGAAATAGTCCCGTCCGATAATCACCAGAGGACCGAACTCAGCCGCTGTCACCGAAAAGGTAATCACCGGGATCGCCGCCCGATCTGCGGCTTCCATGATTGCGGGATAGCTCGCTGAGATCAGGTTATCGACCACCTGCACCCAGACGTCTGGCTTCCTTGCCGCCAGCGCGAGCGAAGCGTCGACCACGTCCGCTGCCGAGGCGATGCCGATGTTCTCGACGCTGAAGCCGCGCGCCTCCGCCGCCTGCACGAGCCGGTCGCGGTTGTACTGAGAATTGACTTCCGCGGGGGTGAACAGCGTCCCGATCCGGCGGGCAGTCGGAAACAGCTCGCTAATGACGTCGAACGCCGGCTCCAGCGGCTGCTTCAGGTAGGCACCGGTCAGGGTCGGCAGATGATCGGTATCGCTGTTTCCGGCGCCAACGATGAACGGATTCGACACCAGGCCGAAGACCAGCGGGATGCCGCGGTATTTCTGCAGCGCGGTCTGCAGGGCAGGGGTGCTCAAGGTCAGGATCATCTGGGTGGTCGAGGGCCGGATGGCGTCGATGATGCTGACCAGGGTTGGCATGTCCCCCTGTGCGGAGTGGACCCGCAGAAGGAGACCGCCGTCCGGATCGAATCCGCCGCGGGCAAGGCCGAGCTTCACGCCCTCGATGGATTGCTCGGCGACCGGGCTTTCGGAATACATCACCACATCTACCGTGGGGATCTTTCCGCCCTCGGCGACGCGGTCCCAGCGCAGCGCAGGCGGCGGTTCAGGCTTCGGCAGCGTCTGCTGCCGCACACCGTCGGCGTCCTTGATCAGGGCGGCTCTGGCCATTATCTCGGGCCCGATCCGCCAGTCGGATGACAGCCCTTCGAGCGCGGTCAGGTTGAGGTGGAGGTTGATCGGCATCCAGTTCTCGACCGGGATGGTTGCCGGGTCGCGTCCCTCCAGCACGTCTGCAGCAAGCAGACCCTGCACGTAACCTATGTCCTCATAGTTCGCGCCCAGATCAAGCAGCGAGCCCAGCTTGACCAGACCCGGCAGCGAGCTCACTACCGGCACGCCGGCGCGGTGGGCCGCCTCGATGAGCAGGCTGGCCGCGCTGAACACGGTCGCGTCCGGGCTGATCCAGAGCACATCCACGCCACGCGCCAGAATCGCCTGCGCCACTTCGCCGGCCACCGTCGATGACTCCGCATTGCCCTCCACGAGCTCCATGCCGAGCTCGGCCGCCACCGTCCTGGCCGTCCGCGTTGAGGCCTCCGAGTTGGACTCTGTGGGATTCCACACCAGGCCGACGCGACGCGCGTCAGGATTGATGGTCTGCAGCAGCTCGAACAGCTCCCTGATCGGTGCCAGGCTGCCCAGCCCGGCCATATAAGGTGGGTGATCGAGATGATCTTCGCGACTGATCTCAACGCCGGCGCCATAGGGATCGGTGGTGATCCCGAAGATGTGTTTCGTGGGCTTTGTGCGCCCCCGGTTCGCATTGGCCACGGTCTGCAGCGAGGCCGTGGAGGCGGTGATGATCAGGTCCAGATCGGCGCTCGTTACCTGGGCTGCAATCGCGTTTGCCACCGTCAGATCGCCCTGCGCGTTGTACTGGCTGAGCTCGAAGCCCGGTCCCTCGACGAAACCCCGCGCCGCCAGCGCGGCCAGGATCCCGCGCACCCCGTCATCCAGAGGCTCGATTGAAGACAGCTGCACCAGAGCCACCCGCGGTCCCGCGTCTGCCGACCGTGCTGTGTGTTTTTCTGCGCCTTTACGCGCATCGAGATCGGACAGGAGCAGAACCGCGGCGGCGGCCATGATGGCCACCAGGCCGAACGCCAGTCCACGTAAGGTGGCAAAAGATTTCACTAACGAGACCCCTCCAACGGTGGGTCATCTGACCCGCGCACCAGTCTAAAAGAAAACGACGCGGCCGGCTTGAGGAATAGTCTGCGACGAGAGGTAATCGGGCAAATTCCCATTAAACTCTTGCCTCCCAAGGGTGCACCCAACCTCGCAGAAAGAAACCTGCATGATCTTCACCGGCCTGTTCATTCTCGTTCTCGCAACGCTCGCCGCGGCCGCGGCCGGTCTGCGCCGGCTCGCGCTCGCGCTGTTCGCCGTCTCTCTGAG
>JAYODW010000002.1:34709-156160 GCA_038116745.1 Gammaproteobacteria bacterium | reverse complement strand
AGGCAGCGCCAGGTAGGGGATCACAAATAGCCTGTTGATCAGCGAAGCTGCCGAGGGGTGCGAGAAAGGAGGGCAGGGAATGCCGGAGGTCACTCATAAACGGGACGATGCAAGAAGGATACTGCTTGTTGACCCGAGCCCGATTTTCCGTCTCGGGATCACCAGGCTGGTTGAGCCGCTGTACGACCTCACGGTAGGGGCTGAGGTCGCCGATGGCGAGGAGGCTTGCCGTCGGGCAACGCGACAGGCGTTCGATCTGATCCTGATGGACATGGATCTCCCAGGAATCAGTGGTGTTGAGACGGCGACGCGTCTATGCCGCCGGCTCCGCTCTCCACGCATCCTCGTTCACGGGCGCTTGCGTAGCCCTGTGGCGATCGAAAGCGCGCTCAAAGCCGGTGCTCTGGGCTTTTTGCCAACGAATAGTTCCTTGAGCGATGTACTGACGGCGCTCCGCGAGGTCGCGCTGGGGCGGATATACCTGTCTCCTGAAGATGCGCAGTCCTTAGCGCTCTACAAAACCTCGGCAGACGAACGGCCGTTCGAATCCCTGACCCCGCGGGAGTTCGAAATTTGCCAGATGCTGGTGCAGGGCCGAGCGCATCACGACATCGCCGCTCGTCTATCGCTCAGCTACAAAACAGTGTCGAATCACATAACCCGAATCAAGCGGAAGCTGAAAGCCTCGACGTTGGCGCAGCTGAGCTGGCTGGCCTCACACCACCACATGATTTGATCTGGGAGAGTTTGCCCTGCCAGGTAAAAACCTGCGGATTGCTGCACTGACGACGAAGCGGAGCGCGCCAGCAAGGCGCTTTCGGCAGAGGACGTTCAGTTTTTGACGACAATGCCCCAGGGGAACTTACCGACCGGGACCGTGGCAACCACTTCAAGCTTGTCCGTGTCGATCACGGAAACCTGATGGTCGACGCCGTCCGTGGTGTAAAGCCGCGTACCATCAGCGTTCAGAGCAAGACCCCAGACCCTTTTCCCTACCTTGACCGACTGCAGGATGGTCAACGCCTCAGCATCCAGCACAAAAATGCGGTTGGCTCTGCCGCCGGCCACGAACAACCGTGTGCCGTCATTGCTCAGCAGGACATCTTTCGGTTTTGCCTTGTCGTCGCTGAGCGGCATCCGGCCAAGGATTTCGCCAGATGCAACATCGACTTTCTTAACCTCGCCGCTGATCTCAGAGGTGGCGTAAACAGTTTTTCCGTCAGCGCTGAACGTGGCGGCCCGCGGACGTGCGCCCACCAGGATATTTCGGGCGATCGTGTGCTCGGGCACATCAATAATGTGCAGCATGTTGGTTGACTCGCTGGTCACAACGACCCGATGTCCATCAGCGGAAATTGCTACCCCTTCGGGTTCGATGCCCACCTCAATCTCAGCTACGAGCGCGCCGGTCTTGGGGTCGAAGACGGACGCTTTGGCGTCCTCTTCGTTAGAAATGTAGATGTTGCCGTTCTTGTGCACGGCAAACGCTTCCGGGTCGTCACCGCTGGCAAATGTGCGCGTGACTTCGAGGCTTTCTGGATCAATGACCGCAATGAGGTTGTCGCCACTGACGGCTACATACACTTCACCGCCGTCCGGTGAAATACCTATCCCGCGCGGGCGCTTTCCGATCGGGATGGTTTTAATCACGGTGTTGTCGGCGCTATTGATGACGCTGACGCTGTCGCCCTGCTCGTTGGTCACGAAAATGCGCCCGGCATCGGCCTGCGCAAAGAAAGGGAAAATAATAAAAAAAAGCGCTGTCAGGTATTTCATGGTCAGTTCCCAGAGCAGATATTGATTTACTTCAGGCAGCCGGCCAGACCCAGGCTGTCGAGGTTGCTCGGGTCGACCACACCTCTCACAGGCGCCTCCCCGACAATTTCCGTGTCTTTCACCAAGAGAAGCGGTTGCCGAAGCTGCCCTGTCTCCCTGAAGCTCATGTCCGTGCCTTTTTGACCGTCGAACGCGAGTTCGGTTCGCATGTGCTCTCCGACAGCCTCGGGCAGCGCTGAGCCTGCGCGGGCAATGCTTTCCGCGACTATCCGCACAGCTGCCCAGCCGGCCCAGGAAACGTCGTTCATCTGTCGCCCAGTGGCCTCTGTGTAGCGCTTGTTGAGCTGTGCTGCTGCGTATTTCTCAAACATCGGATGCCAGGCCAGAGCACGTACGCCACCGTCGGGAGATTTCCGTCGCCATTGAAACAACGCATCTTCCCGCATGGCGAAACTGGGAATGACGTGGAACGCATTGGCTTCGCACGCTTGCCGTAACTCGTCGTCTTCTGCAGTGGTGTTGAGCACGGGGATCGGCGCCACATCCGCAGCCAGACGGCTCATGCGCAGCGCTGAGGTCGCCGCGATAACAGCGGACGGCGAGAGTCCTCTAACGCTATCAGCGTCTTCAGCCTGCAGGAGGACATACCGCAGGCCAAGAAATTTGCCTTGCGCGTTGGCTTCAGCAATCCCTTGCTCCGCGCCTGCCCAGGCGTCATCACCCTTATCGCCAAGAAATGCGATACGAACGTCCTGCGTTTTGGTTTCAGCGTAGCTTGATGCCGCTGCCAGCGCTGTCCCGAGCAAGAGCGCAACAGACATTCTTCGCAGCGCGTGCGCGCTGGGCTTTGACAGTCTACTGGCCGACCGTTTAGCAGTGTGCGCCCGGGATTTGGGGGTTTTTTCTGAATGAACTGTATTCTCGAGGGGCATGTTTTTCATTGTTTATAGGGCCGCCCGCGGCGGGCGCAGCCGGTTTCAGTGTGCATCGATGTTGCGCTTCGGCTGGCTTTGAAACATTCCGCCGAATCGGGTGTCGACCATAGCATGTCACCGGATCGGAGACGCGCTTGTCTCGCAGCCAAGCGTCTCATCCTGCCGAGTGTCATGACGCTGTCGTTGCTGCGGCGTTGGGTTATGCTGTCGCCCTGTTGTTAAAGGTGGCGTGAGCGCTGCCTGGACAATTTCAAGCCGGAGCGCAGTCAACGCGCGGTTGACCGCCCGGAAGCTCTCAGCATCGAGGAGGTTTAGCATGCTTAAAGCCCTGCAACTTGAGCCGGAGAAATGCACCGGATGTCTGCAATGCGAAATGGCCTGTTCTTACGAGAACGAAGGTCTCTTCAATCCCTCCAAATCGCGCATCAAGGTGTTCACTTTTCATGATGAAGGGCGGTTTGCACCCTATACCTGCTCGCAGTGCGCGGAAGCGTGGTGCATGCATGCGTGCCCCGTCGAAGCGATCGTGGTCAACCCGGATACAGGCGCCAAAGAGGTTATCGACAGCATCTGCGTCGGGTGCAAGGTATGCACCATTGCCTGCCCGTTCGGCACCGTGAACTACAACTCCGACACCGGGAAGGTGGCGAAATGTGACCTTTGCGGCGGCAAGCCCGCATGTGCCGAAGCCTGCCCGACGGACGCGATCACTTACGTCGACCAGGACCACACCGGGCTTGAGCGCATGCGTGCGCACGCCGCACAGACGCTCCCCAAGAGCTGAGCAGGAGGAGACCGGGTATGGCATGGCAACGCAGAATTCTGCGCGTGGACCTTGGTGCGGGCACCTGCACCGAAGAGCCGCTCAACATGGACTGGGCGATGAAGTTTCTGGGCCAGCGTGGGTTGGCGACGAAATATCTGGTTGAGGAAATCGACCCTAAGGTCGACGCGCTCTCCCCTGGTAACAAACTGATTATGGCGACCGGGCCCTTGACCGGAACGATGGCCGCGACCGGCGGTCGCTACTCGGTCATCACGAAAAGCCCTTTGACCGGTGCTGTGGCCTGCTCGAATTCGGGCGGTTTTATCGGCGCTGAAATGAAACATGCCGGCTGGGATATGTTCATTTTCGAAGGCCGCTCTGAGAAACCTGTCTATCTGTACGTGGAAAACGATCACGCGGAGCTGTGCGACGCGTCTGACCTTTGGGGGCAGTCTATTTGGGAGACCGACGAGCGCCTTCATCGCGCACATCAGGACCCCGCGATCCGAATTGCATGCGTAGGTCGCTCCGCCGAGCAGGGCTGTCTCTACGCAGGCGTCGTCAATGACCTACACCGCGCCGCCGGTCGTTCCGGGGTGGGCACCGTCATGGCGTCGAAACATCTCAAAGCGGTTGTGGTGCGCGGGACCAAGGGCGTCGGGAACGTGCGCGACGCTCAGGCGTTTTTCCGCACAACCGCTGAAGGTAAAAAAACTCTCGCGGAAAACGCAGTGACGGGACAGGGTCTACCTGCAATGGGAACGCAGGTGCTCATGAACGTCATCAACGAAGTAGGAGCGATGCCCACCCGGAACATGCGTGAGGTGCAGTTCGAGGGCGCACACAAGATTTCCGCGGAAGCGATGCTCGAACCGCGTGAAAGCGACGGTAAGCCGAATCTGGTGACGAATGCGGCGTGCTATGGCTGCACCATCGCCTGTGGCCGCATTTCCACGATCGATCCCCAGCACTACACAATTCAGAACAAGCCGGAGTACGTCGGCGCCTCTGGCGGACTCGAATACGAGGCTGCCTGGGCGCTGGGGTCGGACACCGGGGTTGATGACCTCGACGCGCTGACCTATGCCAACTTCCTGTGCAACGAGGACGGGTTTGACCCGATTTCTTTCGGTTCAACCGTTGCCGCGGCGATGGAGCTGTTCGATATCGGGGCGCTGACCTTGGAAGACACGGGCGGTGTCAAGATGGAGTTCGGCTCTGCGGAAGCCCTGACCAAGGCGGCTGAGCTGGTGGCCAAGGGCGAGGGTTTCGGGCGCGACCTGGCGCTTGGTTCAAAACGGCTCTGCGAAAAATACGGGCACCCTGAGCTTTCGATGACGGTTAAGGGTCAGGAGTTTCCTGCGTATGACCCTCGTGGCATCCAGGGTATGGGGCTGACCTACGCTACTTCGAACCGGGGCGCGTGTCATCTGCGTAGCTATACCGTCTCGTCCGAGATCATGGGCGTGCCGGTTAAAACAGATCCCCTGAGCACTGAGGGTAAGCCCGACCTGGTGAAAGCATTCCAGGACGCAACGGCGGCGGTGGATTCGTCCGGCTTGTGTGTGTTCACCACATTCGGCTGGACTCTGGAGGACATTGCGCCGCAGGTCGACGCTGCCTGCGAGGGCGGATGGACACCGGAGACGATGCTGGAGGCGGGGGAGCGCATCTGGAATCTGGAGCGCAAGTTCAATCTGGATGCCGGGCTCACGAAGGCGGACGACACGCTGCCGGCGCGTTTGCTGAAAGATGCTGCGAAGACTGGACCTGCCAAGGGGATGGTCAACAGGCTGGACGAAATGCTGCCCCAGTACTACGAGATCCGCGGCTGGTCGCCGGAGGGTGTCCCAACCGAAGACACGCTTTCGCGTCTGGGACTGTAAATCCGACTGCCACTCGCTAGAGGTAACCGCCTTATGCAACACGTAATCATTGGAGCAGGCCCGGCCGGCGTGGTCGCCTGCGAGGCACTTCGCAAACTGCAGCCGGATGCGGGTATTACACTGGTTGGCGACGAGCCTGAGCCACCGTATTCCCGGATGGCTATTCCCTACTTCCTCATCAACCAGATTGAGGAAGCGGGCACACATCTCCGTAAAAGCGGCGCGCACTTTGAGACCGCGGGGATCGCGGTCAAACAGGCCCGGGTCGCCTCTGTCGACTGTGCGGCGCGGGCGTTGTCCCTTAATGACGGTTCGACGTTGAGCTACGACCGATTGCTGATTGCGACCGGTTCGCGGCCCGTATCACCGCCTATCTCAGGCATCGATTCGCCAGCAGTGACGTCGTGTTGGACGTTGAGCGATGCGCGGCGGATCGCCTCCAGCGCGAAACCAGGCACACGAGTCGTGCTGATGGGGGCCGGGTTCATTGGGTGCATCATCCTGGAGGCGCTGGCCAAGAGCGGTGCGGATCTCACCGTCGTCGAACTCGAAAGCCGGATGGTTCCTCGAATGATGAACGAAACCGCCGGCGGTCTGATCAAGGACTGGTGCCAGGCGAAAGGCGTTAACGTCTTCACCTCAACGCGTGTAACAGCGATTGAGCAGAACGGCAATGCTGTGAAGGTCATGCTGGATTCCGGAGAGGCTTTGGATGCTGACCTGGTGGTTTCAGCCACGGGTGTCCGCCCGAATATCGAATTCCTTGAAGGCAGCGGCATTAAGACTAATCACGGCGTGCTGGTCGACCGCTCAATGCGCACGAGCGACGCAAACGTCTTCGCCGCGGGCGACGTCGCTGAGGGGATCGACTTCTCTACCGGTGATCATTCCGTGCAGGCAATCCAGCCGACAGCTGTGGAGCACGGTCAGCTCGCCGCTAGAAACATGGCGGGTCTGGACGGCGCAACCCACCGCGGCAGCGTCAACATGAATGTGCTGGACACGCTGGGGCTCATCTCAAGCTCTTTCGGATTGTGGATGGGCGCTCAGGGCGGGGAGTCCGTCGAGCTCCTTAACCGGGATCGTTTCCGTTACCTCAATCTGCAGTTTCAGGAAGATGTGCTGGTGGGCGCGACGAGTCTGGGGTTAACCCAGCACGTTGGAGTGCTCAGAGGTTTAATCCAGAGCAAAACCAAACTCGGCGCGTGGAAAAAGAAGCTGGTTGAAGATCCCACACGCATCATGGAGGCCTACCTGGCGAGTACCCAGGCTGTCGGCTTCAACGCAGGTGTTCTGCGCTGACACAAGAGACAACCTTGTAGCAATCAGGGCGGGAGTGTCCTCTCCCGCCCGACCCCGCCTTGAAAATCACCCTGAAAATGTATGCTTCCCTCGCGCCCTATCTGCCGCAGGGAGCCGTGCACAATGCGATCGCGATCGATGTCAAGGAAGACGAGTCTGTTTTCGGCATCATTGACCGTTACCACGTGCCACGTGAGTCGGCCCACCTGGTTCTGATTAACGGGTTGTACGTCGAGCCTGTCGATCGAGAATCCCCCATCCTGAAAGAAGGGGATGTGCTTGCGCTCTGGCCCCCTGTAGCTGGCGGCTGACGACGCCTTCTGTCGACTGTGGCTGATAACCAGTCCGGGGATTCAATCCCCCATCTTTTTACGACCGCAACCCGGCTCCATGGCCAGGGTGACCTGCAGCGGGCCGAGTATCTCTACCGGGAAATTATCCGCAGGAAACCCGACCATGCGGAGGCCCTGGGACTGCTCGGCGTGCTTGCCTGTCAGGCCGGGCAGGTCAAAGCAGGGATCGATCTTTTGCAGCGCGCTTTGCGCCTGAAGCCGCGGGATCCCGACCTGTGTAACAACCTTGGGATGGCCCTGCTGCAGACAGGCGACGAGGCGGCGGCTGAAAAAGTCCTGCGTAAAGCGGTAAAAAACCGAGCGGGTTTTGCCGAAGCGCATTTCAATCTTGCGAGCGCCTGTATTCGTCTCGGCGATGTCAAAACGGCCGAGCAACAGCTGAACCAGGCTTTGCGAGCGCGCCCTGACTATCCCGAAGCCTGGAATAACCTTGGCAATCTTTTACGCGAGCAGGGGCGACCTGCAGAGGCTCTGCCGCTTCTAAGACGGGTTGTGGAGCGCAAGCCTGAACTTGTGCAAGCCCGTCTCAGCCTTGCGCTGGCGTGTGAGGCGGCCGGCGACGCATTGGCAGCGAAGAAAGCGTACGAAGGCGCAATCGCTGTGTGCCCTTCAGATCCCAAGCTCCATTTCACATTGGGAAATTTCTTACGGCGACGTGGTGCTCTGGCGCAGGCGGAGGCTGCATTCACACAGGGTATCGAGGCCGGCGGGCGGGCTGCCGAAAGTCTGTCTGCCCTGGGGGCAATTCAATTCGCCCAGAACGACATCGAACAGGCGCGGGCGAATTTTGTGTCGGCGCTGGAGCTGGCGCCAGATGCAGCGCCATTGCTGGCGCAGCTCGGCAGTTGTGCTGCCGCGCTCGGGGATCGCGAAGAGGCGGAGTCCTTCTTAGAAGAGGCCGTTAAGAAAGAGCAGACGTGTGTCGATGCGTGGCGAGGTCTCGCCGAGTTGCCAAGGTCGGAGGACAGTCTATTGCGACTCCGCGAGCGCTTGGAGCGGGTGAGCCCCACTTTAACCCCGGAGAGTCAGGAGCAGGCTACCCTGGATTTTGCCCTGGGGCGGACCTGCGACCGGCTCGGGGATTTCGAAGCCGCTTTCACGTGTTTCGAGCACGGTAACAAGATTCGAAAGCGCCAGAGCCGCTTTGACGCAGAAGCACAGAGCGACTTCGTAGAGCGCCTTATTCAGGTTTTCTCGAGGGAGTTTTTTGCGGCTTTACCGGCGGCGGAGCAGAGCGTCGGACCAAGACCCGTTC
Source organism: Gammaproteobacteria bacterium (assembly GCA_038116745.1). Taxonomy (GTDB): domain Bacteria; phylum Pseudomonadota; class Gammaproteobacteria; genus JAYODW01. The sequence continues at coordinate 147,887 of JAYODW010000002.1, read as the reverse complement.
TCGTGGTCGGTATGCCTCGCTCCGGCACGACGTTGGTTGAACAGATCCTCGCGGCGCATCCGGAGGTGTACGGGGCCGGGGAGCTGACATTTTTCCCTTACCAAGCCGGCTCCGGGCTTCCTGAGCTTTTCGGGGCTTTCCCGGAGTGCGTGGTTCCGAACAGGGACGAAATTGCGCGCAAGCTGGGAAGAGGGTATCGCGAGCTGCTTGCCGGCAAGAGAGCCGATCAAGGACAGGTCGTCGACAAGATGCCCTACAACTTTCTGTACCTCGGTCTGATCGCGGCCTGCCTGCCCGAAGCGCGTGTCATCCATTGCCAGCGCGACCCGATGGCGACTCTGTTTTCACTCTATGCCAACGATCTGTTCGGCAGTCATCCATATTCCTACGCTCAGGAAGATCTTGTTTCTGCCTACCGCGGCTATGTGCGCCTGATGCGCCATTGGCATGACGTGCTGCCCTGTCCGATTCTGGACGTGCGTTACGAGGACCTTGTGAATGAAGTCGGGGCTGAGGCACGACGGATGACAGATTTTTTGATGCTTCCCTGGTCATCGGACTGCGCCGACGCACATCGGTCCACGAGAGCCGTTGTCACCGCGAGCCAGTGGCAGGTGCGCCAGCCGGTTTACCGCGCCGCCCTCGACCATTGGCGTCATTACGGCGCCCATCTTGCAGCGCTTTCGGACGGCTTATCGAAGACGCCCTGATGAAGGATGACGCGGACACGTCCGAACGCCGAGAGGTACTCCGGCAGGGGCTGGGGATATCTTCGGGGGATTTCTCGCGGATCCTGCCGCGGGTGGACCCCGCCGCAGACGCTATGTTCATAGAGTCCGGCGCGGTGCTCCGATGGTCTCAGACGGCGAGCGTAGAGGTTCTGATTGCGGCGCAGGACGTGCGCAGATTGGGCGGTCTCGAGTTTCCGAGCATGGATTTGCGCTTCGTGTTTCGGGGATTGTCAGGGGAAGAAGCGGAGACGTTTCTTAAGCGGTTCGCACGCGCTTTTCAGAAAGGTGGAGGCTAAGGGAGCGAAAGGTGTTCAGCTCTGTTGCGGTAAAATGTTGCGTGGCTGCAACAATACCCAGAAACCTGAGCTTTTACCTCAAATATTTGTTGTAAAAGTGTTGTCACCCCGGATCGCTTGCCGTACACTCGTTGCACAGTTGATGCGTCGATGCGTCCAACGGCAGCTGCTCAGGGAGAAGCCTACTCCAGCAAGAAAGCAGCGAAGCGGGAAGGCACGAGCAAAAGACGGACAGCTTAAAACGTTCGAAAGAAAACGAGAGCCTTAGTCCTTAAGTGAGTTTTTAGGAGGAAGTGATGGCGAAACAATTCTCGAAGACCAAACTGGCCGCCGCTGTTGGCGCTGCTGCCTTTGGCGCAGGTGTGGCTGCACCTGCCGGTGCCGTTGTGGTTGTCGGCGGAAATGACGGCTGGGAAGTGAGCTTCGACGGAAACGTCAACGCTTTCTATACGGTGGGTGATTATGACCAAGGATATTTCTTAAATACCGTCGACAAAGATAACTCGCGCGTGCACACAGGGTTCCTGCCGGCGTTTTTCAGCTTTAACGTAAAGTCACCCACTGTTAACGGAATGACGGCGACAGCTCGGATCAGCTTCGCTCCGACAATCAATAATGGCGGTCCGAAAACCCAGTTCTCTAGCCAAGGCGGCGCCATAAATGGATCGGCCGTTGGACCCGTCTCGGGAATCAACGGAGCAACGATTGATACTCGTGAAGTTGTAGTTAATCTCTCGGGTGCTTTCGGCGAGGTCAGCTTTGGACGAACTCTGTCGCTCTTTGGCCGAAACGCCATCCTGAATGACATGACGCTCTTCGGCGTTGGGTTCGCACCAGGACCGGATCAGTTTGGGTCAGTGACTTTCGGGCGCGTCGGACACGGCTACACGTACCCCGATTTTTCAGCGCGCTTCCAGTACACGACACCAGTGGTTAATGGGTTCCAGGCGGCGATTGGAATGTATGACCCGTCCACGGTGTCATTTGGCGTCACCCAATATGGCGGAAACGGCGCCTTAGTTAATGGACAGCAAGGAGGTTTCCTTGACGAAACCGACACACCGCGCTTCGAAATGGAGCTGAGCTACTCCACGAGCTACGAGGGTGGTAGCGCCAAGGTCTGGATGGACGGCTTATGGCAGGAAATCGATTCCTCCTGCCGAGCGGTTAACGTGCAAACGGCTACGGGGGCGCTGAGGGAGAATTGCGGCAAAGCGACGGCAGAAGCCTGGGGTATTGGAACCAAGCTTTCCTATATGGGCTTTGAAGCGGTTGGTTACTACCACGAGAATCAGGGTCTCGGGCTAACCGCGCAATTCACCGGCTGGGGCTTCTATCAGGACGCGAACAACACGGTGCAGGAGCGCGACGGTGACGGTTTCTATGTCCAGGGCACCTACACATTCGGAGGCAAGACGAAGGTTGGAGTGTCGTATGGCGAAGGGAACATGGATTCAATAAGCGATTCCGGCGCGATTGCTGACTGGGCGACGGGAGGTGGCGCGATGAACCACGTTGAGCGGTCGCTGTGGACAGTCGGCGTCTACCACGATGTTACCAGTTGGCTGAAGTTGATCGCCGAGTACAATCACGGCGAAGTTGACCTCAACAACGGTGGCCGTACACCCGAATCTGACACACTCAGCGTCGGCGGGTTTATGTTCTGGTAACTGCTACCGCGGGGCCTATTTGGGCCCTGTGCTGAAAAAGCGCGTCTTCGGACGCGCTTTTTTTTTGCAGACCGCCCTAGTCAGTCATGAATGCGGCACTTTGCCATTGAGTTGGTTGTCGTAGTCGTGGCTCCAGGGTTCAGAATGCGCGCAGACACCAATCAACTTCGGTCCCTATAATGCGCTCCCCCATACGCATTTCAGCTGAGGCTTTTGACGCCTGATGACCCGTTCGATTTTGCTTTTCCCATGTGCCTTGTTCGCTTGCGTACTGTCACTGCAGACAGAAGCCCTGGACCTGTTGCCCGACATCTTTAAAAAACGCGAAAAGCCGAATGCGGTTATCTGGGATTTCGGCGAGCAATATGTGCAACTAGAGAATCTGGAGAGCGGTGCTTCACCCAACGACCACCCTGTCGCGATTGACACGATCGAGATAGATCAGGCGCTCGCCTCGCTGCAACTGTGGATTGAAGGCGGCGTATTTCGAGATGAAGAAGCCGTTTCGGTGTATCCGCGTAAGCAGGCAGCAGTGATTGCCCAGTACGTGAGTGATGCGCTGGCGAAAGCGTCGCCGAACGAGGATGTCACGTTCAACGTGCGGGGGTATGCCGACGTCCTGCTGTCGATGGGCAAAGAGCGGGAGTGGACAACGGGCCGGGTGTTCTACGTGGATGGGAAGCTGAACCTGATTATCGGTGAGTATCAGAAGCGTCTGGACAAGTCGAAAAAAATGGTGGAGGGCTCTTTCGGGATCACGGAGGACTACCGTGAAGTCCATTTCGCTCCCGGTAGCCGTAAGCGCAAGGGAAAAATGCCTGGAAGGGTGGTTACAACAGCGGGTGTGGAGCTCGGCGATCCGGAGCGTCCTGACTGGATCGTGATTGACGTGCCGAAAGCCGCGCTGGCCTACCGCGAGTCACAAGTCCCTGTTGCCGTGCGCAAAGAAGAGATTAAGGCGAAACAGGAAGCGGCCAAGCTGACATTGGAACGTCGCCAGATGCGTGAAGAAATGGCGCGCATGAGGAAAGAGCTCGACGAGCTCCGCAACGGCGGGGATAACAGTGTCGCAGGTGGATCGGCTTCAGTCGAAGAGCGGCTGGAGCGACTGGCTGACCTGCACCGCAAAGGGCTCATCTCGGAAGAAGACCTGCAAAGTAGGCGGGCGGAAATTCTGAGCGAAATCTGAGCAGGTCTTCAACGCGCCTTTTCGCGCGCCTGGTCCAAGCGTCGTCGATGAGAACTCTGTACCCACCCTTGGAGCCGTTCGCGGTCGAGCTGATGGATGTCGGCGGCGGGCATACGATTTACGTCGAGCACTGTGGCCGAGAGGACGGTTTGCCGGTGGTGTTTCTCCACGGCGGCCCGGGAGGCGGGTGCAAGGCTGAGCACCGGCAGTTCTTTGATCCTGCCCGTTACCATGTTGTGTTGCTCGATCAGCGGGGAGCAGGAAGGTCGCGCCCGTTCGGCGGCGTTGAGAGCAATACGACTCAGGATCTGATCGCTGATCTTGAACAGATCCGCGAAGCCAGTGGCTTCGAGCGCTGGCTGTTGTTCGGCGGATCATGGGGCGCGGCTCTCGCCTTGGCGTATGCAGAGGCACACCCGGACCGCGTTTCCGGTCTGGTCCTGCGCGGTACTTTTCTGGCCAGGCAGGCGGATTTTGAATGGTTCTGTGAGCGAGGCGCCAGCGCGCTGCTTCCGGATGCCTGGGAACGATTCCTTGCGGCTGTTCAGGCAGACCAGGGGGGCGACCTTCTCGCTTTGCTCCATCGCCTCACGTTTTCATCCGACGAGGCAGATGTAGAGAAAGTAACGCGCGCCTGGGAAGCCTGGTCTGGTACGGTGGTGATGTATTCGTTTAACAGCGTCCCCGGCGGCGGTGCCGGTGAACTGAAAGACGCCATCGTAAAAATGCGCCTGGAGATGCACTACGCGTATAACCGCTATTTCATTGAGGAGAACCAGCTGCTCGAAGAGGCAGGCCGCCTGCCTGATGTTCCTATCCGAATAATTCACGGCCAGCGTGATATCACCTGCACGGCGGCTGCGGCCTGGGCGCTGCATCGCGCCGTGCCGCATTCTGAGATCGAACTGCTGCGCACAGCCGGTCATCTGTCGGGCGAACCACAGATGATCGATGCGCTGGTTCGAGCGGCCGACGACTTCGCTGAGAAGCTTTCGGCTCCACGCTGAGCCGGGAAACGTTTCGTGATGTTCGGTGCGTCCTCTTCCGACAGCCGCCCTTTGATCATGGGGGTGTTGAACGTCACGCCAGATAGTTTTTCTGACGGCGGCCGCTACGTCCTTCCTGACCTTGCGATTCAGCATGCACTTCGAATGGTTGAGGAAGGGGCCGACATCATCGACATTGGCGGCGAATCTACCCGGCCCGGGGCGGTGCCTGTCAGCGAAGAGGAGCAGATTCACCGTGTCATTCCTGTGCTGCAGGCGCTGAAGCCCGCCCTGCCAACGCAAATCGCGTTGAGCGTCGACACGCAGAGTCCCGTTGTGGCTGCGGCTGCGTTGGAGGCGGGCGCGAGGATCGTGAACGACGTTTCCGGTGCGCGTGCTCCGGGGATGCTGGAAACCGTGGCGGCTCATGACGCCTCCATTGTTCTCATGCATATGCAGGGCACGCCCGAGACGATGCAGGATGCCCCGGCTTACACCGACGTTGTCGATGAGATCCGCCGGTTCCTGATAGAACGCGTTGAGCTGGCGATCGTGGCCGGCGTTTCGCGGGAAAAGATCGCGATAGATCCCGGTATCGGCTTCGGCAAGACGCGCCGGCACAACCTCACACTTCTCGACAATCTCGGAACCTTCGTGGGGACGGGGGTTCCGGTGCTGCTTGGTACCAGCCGAAAGCGATTTATGGGTGCTATCTGCGAGGAGACGGAGCCCCAGCAGTTAGTCGGGGCAACCTGCGCCACAACGGCGATGGGCGCGCTTGCCGGCGTGCGCATTTTCCGGGTGCACGACGTTAAAGCTAACCGCCAGGCCGCAGACGTCGCCTGGGCCTGCCTTCAGACCCGGATGCCAGAGCCCATGGCCGCTGCTGGGCACCCTGCTCAGTAGTCTGACTGAGCAGCGAGCTGCCGGGAGTTCTTCATGTTGCGGAAAACCAGTGGACGACTCGCTGCCGCCTCATCTGAGAGTTTTCCGAGTGCTTCTACCTGCCTGACCAATTGCTGATGGTCAGGCGATTTGCTGCAGACTGGATCTGTGGCCGCCGCGTTGCCGGTCAGCATGTAGGCCTGACAGCGACAGCCGCCGAAGTCTTTCTGTTTTTCCGGGCAGCTGCGGCAGGGCTCGGGCATCCAGTCAAAGCCGCGATAGCGATTGAAAGCGTCGGACTGTTCCCAGATCTCCTTGATGCTGAGGTCCTTCACATTCGGAAAACTCATCCCAGGCAGCGATGCCGCGGCATGGCAGGGCAGAGCAGACCCGTCGGGGGCGATCGTCAGAAAAATTGAGCCCCAGCCATTCATGCAGGCCTTGGGCCGTTCTTCGAAGTAGTCGGGAACGACGTAGATTACCTTCATCTCGTCTTTAAACTGGGCCTGGTATCTTCGAGCAACCGCTTCCGCCCGAGTGAGCTGCTCGCGAGTCGGGAGTAGTGCGTCGAGGTTGATCCGCGACCAGCCGTAGTACTGAGTGCTGGCAAGTTCAACGAAGTCTGCTTGCAACTCGCGGCACATCAGGATGATGTCTTCGATGGCGTCGATGTTGCGTCTGTGCAGGACGACATTCAACACCATGGGATAGCCCTGGGCCTTGACCGCACGTGCCATAGCGCGCTTGTGCTCGAAACTCGAGGTGCCGCCGAGGAAATCATTGAGGTCCTGTGAGCTTGCCTGGAAGCTGATCTGAATGTGATCAAGGCCGGCTTCTCTGAACGCTGCAACGCGGTCGACATCCATGCCAACGCCCGAGGTGATCAGGTTGCTGTAATAACCGAGACGTCTGGCTTCGGTCACCAGTTCCTCCAGGTCGCGCCGCACCAGGGGTTCGCCACCTGAAAAACCCAGCTGCATCGCACCCATGCTGCGCGCATCGCGCAGAACCTTGATCCACTCGTCAGTTGAGAGCTCGTTGTTGTACCGCGCAATGTCGACAGGATTCGAGCAGTAGGGACACTGCAAAGGGCACCGGTAGGTCAGTTCTGCCAGCAGCCAGAGTGGCTGGCCGGTCAGGTCAGAGATCGAGCCAGCCATTATTTTGGGCCTGCGTGAGGAAATTCCGAACGTCCTGCTCCAGATCCGCGCCGGGAAAAGCAATCTGCAGTTCAGTCACGAGTTCGGAGACCGTGCGATGCCCGTCGACCCGGTTGAGGATCTCTCCGGCTGACTGACTCAACTTGACCATGCCTTCCGGGTAAAGCAGAACATAGCACCCTTGGGCTTCCTCCCACTGAAGCCGGTACATCGGTCGCAAGGCCGGCGTCTGATGATCAGCGGTGCTCATTGTTCGGGGCATGAATGAAACGGCGGCATGTCGGCGACATAGGCCATCCACATGGCATCGAGCATCGTCCAGAGGACGTCGAGCTTGAACTGGAGAATATTGAGCGCGTATTCCTGCTCGTGCCGGTAGTGAAAATGCTCCAATGTCACACGAAGCCCGTGCTCCACGTCTCTGCGCGCCTCGCTTAGGCGCTTCCGGAAATAGCTGTAGCCGTTGCTCTCTATCCACGGATACGCGTCGGGCCAGGTGTCCAGACGTTTCTGATGGATTTTCGGTGCGAAAAGCTCAGTCAGAGAGGAGCATGCGGCTTCTTCGAATGTGGCCGAGCGCGCGAAGTTAACGTAGGCGTCGACCGCGAACCGGACGCCGGGCAAGACGTGGTGTCCGTCCCATAGCTCGGCACGCGTCAACCCTACCGCTTCCCCAAGCTGTAACCACGCCTCAATGCCGCCGTCGTTTCCGTGCGTTCCGTCGTGGTCGATGATTCGTTGAACCCAGAGTCGCCTGGCGTCGCGCTCGCGGCAGTTGGCCATAACGGCAGCGTCTTTAATCGGAATACTGACCTGGTAGTAAAATCGGTTCGCCACCCAACCGCGAATCGCTGCCGGGGCAAGCTGCCCAGTGTTCATGCGCACGTGGTAAGGATGGTGGATGTGGTAGAAGCGCTCTTTGCCGCGAAGCTGCGCTTCGAACTCGTCTCGGGACCAGGAGGGCTCGGCTGAGCGAGGGGGGCGGATGACGGCCAGTTGCGCCATTCTAGTTTGCTGTTGCTGTCGAAAGGGGAGGGGCGGTAGCCGCTGGTCGGTCAGCGACTACCGCAGGACCATCAACGGTTGTTGATGTACATCGTCACCTCAAAGCCGAAACGAATGTCGTTGAAGGAAGGGGTTTCCCACTGCATGTCTGTATCCTCATTGCTTGAATTAAAGTTCGAAGACGTCCCCGGAAATCCGGGTTGTGCAATATGCTTGCAGTATCAATGCCAGCTATGAACATTTTTATAATGGCCCTGGGAAAAATTACTAACTATATAATTTTATTGATAATTAATAGATTATCTGGAAACAGCTTTAATCACGTCTCGGAGCAGCTACTCACGTTCCATGGCTCCCCGTTTTTCTGCAGCCAGGGAGTGGCTGAAATCAACCAGTACGAAAGAGTTTCAGGCTTTTCATGCCTCCCGCAGCCGAGATGATTTTAGAAGGCGTCATTTCTACGCTGAATCAGGACGGGCAGCCACACATCACGCCGATGGGGTTCCAGCGACGTGCAGGCACTATCGACGTGGCACCGTTTGTCCCGTCTAAAACCCTGGACAATCTACGCGACAGGCCAACGGCGGTTATGAACCTGGTCGATGATGTCCGCATCATCGCCGGGTGCCTGACAGGGCGCCATGAGTGGACGGTGCACCCCACACAGGCGGTTCCAGGCTGGCGTCTCGACGCCGCTTTAAGCTCTCTGGAACTCGAAGTAATGGCGTGGGAAGAGAATGCGGAGCGGCCGCGCTGTACGCTCAGTATCGTTCGGGAACAGCAGTGGCACCCCTTTCGGGGTTTCAACCGAGCACAGGCCGCTGTTGTTGAAGCCGCTGTGCTGGTCTCACGCCTGGATTTTCTGCCACCTGGAAAGCTGGTGACTGAGATGACTTACCTTGCTATTGCCGTGCGTAAGACGGCGGGGGATCATGAACTGCTCGCGTGGTCCTGGTTACTTGAGGCCTGCGCTGCACACCCCCGTCACCACCTGGACATATCCTGTCTGACATGAATCTGTTGCTCGCCAGCGTCAGCGATGTTTTTGAAGCAGAAACCGCCGCTGAACACGGTGCTGACTGGATCGACATCAAAGACCCTTTGAGCGGTGCTCTGGGTGCTCCGGCGCGGCACCACATCGATGCTGTCGTCAGCAAGTACGCCGGTCGGTTCCCTCTCAGCGCAACGCTCGGAGATGATTGGGAGACCTCTGCGCTCCTGCCAGCAAAAGTGGCCGAGCTTGCTAGCAGCGGGCTGGACTATGCCAAGGTAGCTTTGAAGGCGGACCACGTCAGTGACGCTACGCTGGATGATCTGTACGCAGCGACGGTGCATGGTTTGCCTCTCATTGTGGTTTGCATGGCTGAGAATCCACCTGACGCTTTGGCACTGGAGCGCCTGCTGAGCGTGCCCATCGCTGGCGCGATGCTGGATACGGCAGACAAGCAGCAGGGCAGCTTGACGGACCTGCTTGAGGCCGCCTCTCTGCGGGCTTTTGTGGGGCAGGTGCAGGCCGCTGGCCGGCTCTGCGGCCTGGCCGGGCGTTTGCGCGAGGCTGATATCGACCGTTTGGTGCCCGCGGGTGCCGACTACCTCGGATTTCGGAGCGCGCTCTGTGAGGGCGGCAATCGACGTGCGCGTTTCAGTGCCGACAAGGTGAGCCAGGTGGCGCAGCGGCTGCGCTGCGCGCAAGAATCTTTTCAACCAGTATCTAACGCGAGGTGAATCATGGGATGGCGTGAGCGCAGTGCTGAGGATGTCTACAGCGAAGAAGAAGTTACTCAACGCCTGGCGGAAGAGCTGCCGCGATGGACTTACCAGGACGGTTGGATCAGACGCAAGTACAAGACCTCCGGTTGGAAGTCGACTTTGATGGTCGTTAACGTTGTGGGACATCTGGCAGAGGCCGCCTGGCACCATCCCGATCTCACGGTGTCTTATGCCTTCGTCAACGTGAAACTGATGAACCACTCGGCAAAAGGCATTACCAACCGTGATTTCGACCTGGCGCAGAAAATTGAAGAAGTCGTGATGTGGCAGCCCGGGGTCGATGAAGGCTCAAGCCTTGAGGGCACACCGGACGATCCGCGGTTCAAGTACCTGAAATACGACTGACACCCTGCTCTCGGCAAACCCGCCGGGCGCCTGCCGCGCGGTCAGGCGCAGGCTATGACGAAGCGCTCCGCGTCCAGGTGCCGGAGCGCCCGCCCTCTTTGTGCTGCAGGCAGACGCCGTCGATGACCATGCCCCGATCGACCGCCTTGCACATGTCGTAGATTGTCAGCAGGGCCACCTGGGCTGCGTTGAGCGCCTCGATTTCAACCCCGGTCGGTCCCACGGTCTCAGCAATTGCTTCGCAATGAATGGCGGACTGCGCTGCGTCAGCCTCCAGCTCGACCGCCACCCGGGTCAGCGCGATGGGATGACAGAGCGGAATTAACTCGGACGTTTTTTTTGCCGCCATGATGCCGGCGATGCGCGCAACCGCCAGCACATCCCCTTTTTTATGACCGCCGGACGTCACCAGGGCGAGTGTGCTGGCGGACATCCTGATGGTCCCGGTCGCACGGGCGCGGCGTAGTGTGGACGGCTTGGCTCCGACGTCGACCATGTGCGCGTGCCCGGCCGCATCGAGGTGAGTGAGTTCTGTCATGGCTCCGAGTCCTGAATCTGCCACAGTCGTGAAGTACACTGCCCGCTCAGCTCTCATCTGATGGAGTGCATTAGAGTCGTGGCAGTCAAAGTACGTTTTTTCGCCAGTCTAGCCGAGCAGGTCGGTCGCCGCGAGGCTGAATGCGAGCACTATGCAGGGCTCACTGCTGCGGGCGTGTGGCGAGAGCTGACCGGACAGGCAGAGCTGCCGGAGGGCGTCATGTGCGCTGTGAATCACGACTATTGCGAAGCCGGATCCGGGGTGAACGATGCCGATGAACTTGCGTTCTTTCCGCCTGTGACAGGCGGCTGAGAATGAAAACGCTGATCGTCGAGGAAGCATTTGATGCGTACGCGCTGCTTGCTGCGCATGAAAGCGAGTTAGGCGATAAAAAAAGCGAGATAGGTGCAGCCGCGTTTTTCGTTGGCTCGATGCGTGACTTCAACGAAGGTGAGACCGTCACAGGAATGACGCTCGACTACTATCCGGGTATGACCGACCGCTACTTGAAAGAACTCGCGGAAACGTCCCAGGCCCGCTGGACTTTGACTGACGCGCTGATTGTCCACCGGGTCGGACAGATTGCGCCGACGGAAACGATCGTTCTGGTGGGTGCCTGGTCAGCGCACCGCGCGCACGCCTTTGAGGCCTGTCGCCACATGATGGAAGAGCTCAAATCCCGAGCGCCATTCTGGAAAAAAGAGCAGACCGCGACGGGTGCCCGCTGGGTTGAACGAAATACGCCCGGCGCCACTTCGGAATTTGCAAGCGGCCAGCCGGGACATTCGGCAGCTTGAGCACGGCAAGGGCGCAGCGCCGGTGCTGCGCCGATGGTGATACCGCGCGGAGGTGCATCTAACGATGGAGATTCGAGTACTGGGATCCGCCGCCGGCGGAGGTTATCCGCAGTGGAACTGTAATCATCCCAACAGCGCCAGAGCGCGGGCAGGCGATCCCGCCGCGCCGTCACGCACTCAGTCTTCTCTGGCCGTCAGCGCCGACGGCGAGCGCTGGCTATTGCTGAACGCATCCCCTGACCTGCGTCAGCAGATCAATGAGAACCCTGAGCTGCACCCGCAGACGGGGTTGCGGGACAGCCCCATCCGCGCAGTCATGCTGACCAATGCCGACGTGGATCACGTCGCCGGGCTGCTCAATCTGCGTGAATCACAGCGGTTCACGGTTTTTGCGACCGACCGGGTGTTGTCGGTACTGGCAAGTAATTCGATCTTCAACGTGCTGAATCCGGATTTTGTACAACGCACGCCGGTGCAGCTCGAGGTGGAGTTCGAAGTCACCGGAGGCGACGGGCTCGGCCTTGGACTCTATGTCCTGCCATTTGCGGTTCCCGGGAAAGTGGCTCTATGGCTGGAAGACGAGAGCAAGGGTAAGGATTTCGGCACCGTTGATCAGGACACCATTGCACTGCAGATCCGCGACCGTGCCGGGCGCTCTTTTTTCTACATTCCTGCCTGCGCGCGCATGACGCCTGAACTGAGCGCCCGCATCGACGGTGCGCCGCTGTTGTTTTTCGACGGAACCTTATGGACAGACGATGAGATGATCCGCGATGGAGTGGGCGTCAAGACTGGCCAGCGTATGGGGCACATGAGTGTTTCAGGCGAAACCGGAACGATTGCTGCGCTGGCCGGCCTGACCATTGCGCGGCGGGTTTTTATTCACATCAACACCACGAACCCTATCCTGATCGCTGATGCAGAGGAGCGACGCGCCGCGGAATCTGCGGGATGGGAGGTCGCTTACGACGGGATGTCGATTACGCTCTAAGTCGCTCGTCGGGGAATTCGTTCCCTATCGACGAGGGAGCTCAGAAGCGGTCGATGAACGGTTGTACCAGCACTGGCGCGCCACGCTCGACGTTTCCGCTCTCAACCGGCAGCACGATGTAGCAATCAGCCCGGGACATCGAATTCAGGATCCCTGAACCCTGGTCCCCAGTGGGCACTACTGTGAGCCGACCGGCGTCGTCCTGGCTCAGGATCCCTCGCTGGTATTCCATTCGGCCCGGGCGTTTACGGACCTTTGCGGCCGCAGTCGCTTCGACCTGCAGCAGGGCGTCAGCAGCGGCACCGCCGCCCATGCGCCGCAGCGCCGGCAGGACGAACTGCTGGAACGTCACCATCACGGAGACCGGATTTCCCGGCAGACCGAAAAAGCGCGCATCGCCGATAGTGCCGAAGGCCAGCGGGCGCCCTGGTTTCATCGCGACTTTCCAGAATCTGACCTCGCCGATCGCGGCCAGAACTTCCTTGATGTAGTCCGCCTCGCCTACAGAAACACCGCCCGATGTGATGACTACGTCGGCCACGGCCGCTGCCCGCTGGAGAGCGGCCTCGACATCTTCCCGCCGGTCGCGCACCACGCCCATGTCAATGACTTCGCAGCCTGCGCGGGTCAGCATGGCGTACAGGGTGTAGCGATTGCTGTCGTAGATCTCTCCGCGCCCGAGACTTTCGCCCAGCGAGCGCAGCTCGTCACCTGTGGAGAAGTACGCGACGCGCACCCGCCTATAAACGCTGACCTCACCGATCCCCAGCGAAGCAATGAGCCCCAGCTCTGATGCGCCAATACGGTGTCCTCGGGACAGCACGCGTTGTCCGCTTTTCAGATCTTCGCCGGCCGCACGGACGTTCTGCCCGTACTTGTGATCACCATCGAAGGTGACCTGGTCACCTTCGATTTTCACGTGTTCCTGCATAAGCACGGTGTCGGTACCTTCAGGCATGGCAGCCCCGGTCATGATGCGGACCGCGGTTTCGGCGCTCACTTCGCCTGTGTAAGGACGGCCGGCAAAAGCTGAGCCGATGACGGTAAGTGTTCTCGTGCCGCTGCTCGGAATGCTCGTCGCTGCGATGGCATAGCCATCCATAGCTGAGTTCGTGTGCTGGGGTACGTCCACTGGAGAGTCAATGTCTTCGGCGAGGAAGCGACCGAGCGCACTGCGCAGATGCAGCCGCTCAAAACCTTCAAGAACGGGCACATGCTCGAGGATTCGCGCCAGCGCCTCATCTACCCCGAGGGACTGGGGGTCGCTGTCGTCTTCGCAATTAGGGGCGCGGGTAATCATGGGCGCATTATCGGTTGTAAGCCGAGCGAGGCAAGCAGTGAAAATTGCTTATCGGGCGGGGGGCGTCTGCGCATCCCCCCGCTCAAGCAGCGTTTGAGCGGTCGCCAGATCTTCGGGCGTGTTGATGTTCATGAATCTGAATGATTCAGTGCCGAAATCGACCTCGCAGGCCTGCTGTTCGCGTAACCAGGGTTCGATGCGCCGCCCGCCAACGTCGAGGTAGCAGGCAAGGGGGCCGGCCAGCGATGCCGGCAACAGGGCGAACACGGGCTGTATGCGATCGTCTGCGCGCGCGACACTCAGCGTTGCGCCACTGTGTCTCAGCGGCTGCGCCAGTCTGCTCGCAAGGTCGTCGGGGATAAACGGACTGTCGCAGGGTAGCGTGAGCACGTGCGTTGTACTGACCGCACGCAATGCGCTGAGGACGCCGCTGAGCGGGCCGAGAGAGTCGGGGCCGCTGTCCGGAAAAATCTCCAGGCCGAATGCTGCGTACGCCTCGGAATTGCGGTTTGCGTTGATCATGACCCGTCCGACCTGCGGTGCAATGCGCGCTATGCAGTGGGCTATGAGCGGTGTTCCCGCCAAAGGCACCAGTCCCTTGTCGGCGCCCCCGAGACGTCGGCCCCGTCCGCCCGCGAGAATACAGGCAGTGATGCTGAAGTCTGCCGGTGTAGGAACGGTCATGCCGGGCGCCCCGGAACAACAGGGGTGAGCGCGCCGGCGACTAAAGACAAATGCCGATCGCCCAACGTGTTCAGGATCTCCCGATCGTGTGTCGCAATCACGATCGCAGCACCGCCGGATGACAACTCCTGCAATAGCTCGAGAGTGCGACCGCGGCTGTGCTGATCCATGTTCGATGTGATCTCGTCCAGCAACAGTAGACGGGGTCTGAGTATCCAGGCGCGCGTCAGAGCAACCCGCTGCTTTTCTCCAGATGAAAGCGCGGAAGCGGGGCGCTCGGCAAGATGCTCAAGCCCGGCCCAGCGCAGCGCCTCAGCGACCGCTGTCCTGCGTTCCGCGGTATTCAGCCCGCGGCGGGCGAGACCGTAGCTGATGTTGTCCCGGACGCTTGAGTCGAACAGGTACGGCGCCTGGTGCAGATACACGTGGCGTCCACGACAGAAGCGCGCGGCATCGCGCGGAGACAGGCCCTGTGCGCCCATCTGCCACGCGCCGCCGGAGGCTACGAGCAGCCCGCTGAGAAGCTTCAAGAGCGTAGTCTTGCCGGAACCGTTATCACCCTGCAGTGCAAGGATGCCAGAGGCGGGGATTTCCAGCCGCTCTATCCGCAGGACCTCTCGGCGACCGAAAGCGAACCTGAGGTCGTTGACGAGGAGCAGGGGCGGTAAGGCAGGCGCTTTCATTGGCGCGCGGCACCGTTGCCCTGGGCAAGGCCGAGGGCAGCGTTCAGGAACAGCGCAAAGCCGAGAAGGACGAGCCCGAGCGCTATACCCTGGGCAAACGCGCCCCGGCTGGTTTCGAGCGCAATTGCAGTCGGTATGTTGCGGGTGTGGTAGAGGATATTGCCACCCACCATCATCGAGCACCCGACCTCCGCGATGATGCGTCCGAAAGCTGCGATGACGGCGGCGAGCAGACCGAAGCGCGCCTCATGCATTACTGTCAGCATGGCGCGGATGGGCGACGCGCCGAGCGTCAGAGCGGTTTCCCAGGCCCTGCGATCGCTGGCCTGCAGCGCGGCGTGCGCCATGGCGACCAGCAGCGGCAGACACAGCACAATCTGCCCAATCACCATGGCGGTTTGCGTGAACAGAAGCCGCAGATCCCCGGCGGGTCCGGCCCGGGAAAGCATCAGATAAACCGTGAGTCCCACGACTACGGCAGGAACCGCCATGAGCGTGTTGGCGGCCAGCACGAGGCTTCTGCGGCCGGGGAAATCCGTATAGGCCAGAATAAAAGCCGCCACGACGGCGACCGGTGCAGCGATGCCGATCGCGCGCAGCGACACCGAAAAAGAGACCGCGATGATGGACCAAAGGTTACGGTCACCGCTGATAAGCAGGTGAAGTGCCTCCAGCGCGGCCTGGTGCAGTTCGTTCATGAGAGAGACGGCTTCAACGCGGGCGGATTTCGGAGTCAGCTCGGACAGCAGGGGCGCAATGTACCTGGTGCTCCTGCGCTTGGCTAACGAAAATCAAGCTGCTATCAACAGTCCCTCAAATCAGACGCGGTGCTCCAGTGGACGGAGGGCCGTCCCCTGGAAACCAGAAGCGCGCTGAGCGGAAAATAGCGATGGGCCATCAGCGCAGCCAGCATGCTCTGTGAGCGGCGAAGTGCTGTGTTGTCTCTATGAGGCACGGATAGGTCGGCGCATCCTGCGGAGGCAGCGCAGCGAATGCTCGGAGGGCTCCAGGTCCGGAGCATCCCCTTCCGGTGTCAGCCGAGGGCGCTCGTACTCATGCCGCGGTTACCCGCCGGTGTGGCTCATGTGCCGGAAAATCAGCGGTTGAGCTTGGAGATCGAAGTCGTGGCCTTTTGGCTTGAGCGCCATACTCTGCACGATGGCCTGCCGCAGGCGATCCATGTCGTTGGGATGCGCGCGTACGACCTGTTTCAGATCGGACGAATGCTCCTGTCCCAGGCACAGCAGCAGTCGGCCCTCGACTGTGAGCCGTACCCGATTGCAGTCATCGCAGAAGTTATGGCTGTGGGGCGAGATAAAGCCGACGCGCAGCTTGCTGTTGTCAATCTGATAGTAACGGGCAGGCCCGCCGCTGTTTTCACTCGTCGCGGTCAGCGTGAAGCGGGCGCTGAGGTCTGCCAGGATCTGATCGCTTGAATAATAGGCCGCAGCGCGGTCGTGGCTGCTGACAATCCCAAGCGGCATCTCCTCGATGAACGTGATGTCCATGCCGCGCTCTGTGGCGTATTCCACCAGCGGCACGACCTCGTCTTCGTTGCGGCCGCGCAGGATCACGCTGTTCAGTTTGATCCGCTCGAATCCGGCGCTCAAAGCTGCCTCGATTCCCCGCTGAACTTTTTCCAACTCCCCGACGCGGGTCATTGCCCGGAAGCGCTCGGGCTGCAAGGAGTCCAGGCTGATGTTGATGCGTTTCACACCGGCTTCGCGAAGGTCGTGCGCCATCTGCGGCAGCTGCGACCCGTTGGTCGTGAGCACCAGTTCTTTCAGTCCGGGGAGTTGCCCGAGGTCGCGGACCAGTTTGAGCACGTTGTTGCGCACCAGGGGCTCGCCGCCGGTCAGCCTGATTTTGCTGACCCCCAGAGAGACAAACGCACGACCTATGAACGCCAGCTCCTCCAGGGTCAGAATGCGCGCGCGCGGCAGGAACGTCATATCCTCGTCCATGCAGTAAACGCAGCGGAAGTCGCAGCGGTCCGTGACGGAGATCCGCACATAGGAAACCTGGCGTCCGAAACGATCGATCAGTCTGTGGTTGGCTGGTGGCAGGTGTTCAGACATATGTCTGCTTAGGGTTCATGAAGGGACAAGATCATAGCATCGCAGGGGTCGCTCTCCGTGCAGAGGACGCTGAGAGACGCACGGGAGATCACCAACGCGTGTAGGGTCTTTCAATCAGGCAGACGTTGTAATAGCGCGGATCCTCTGAGACCTCTTCGCCGAGCCATGGCGGCCGGTCAAATTGTTCGTCCACGGCGCTGAGCTCGATTTCCGCCACGATCAGGCCGGCATTCTCGTCTGCGAATTCGTCGATTTCCCAGGTATGGCGCCCGAAAAAGCACAGGTGACGTACTTTTGTCAGCTGCGCTCCAGCGCAGAAAGCGTTGAGCATGGATTCGGCATCACCAGGTGGGATCTCGTACTCAAACTCCTGGCGTTGGATACCCAGAGTCGCGCTTTTGATGTTGATGAAGGCGTGTTCACCCTCGACGCGGATCCGCACAGAGCTCTCTGGATTACCCACGAGGTATCCCTGGCGCATCGATATAGAGCGCTGGATATCTCGCCGCCAGCTGTCGTTCTGCAGAAGAAACTTACGTTCGATCTCCTGGCCCATTATTACCTCCCCGGCATTCAGCGCGCTGGTGCGCAGTAAGATGGCCGCCTTTCTTCCCGCGGCGCTGCACTAACGCTTCTCATGTCGACACATCATGCCTTACTCAACCGCCGCACTCTGACCGTCGCGGCTCTCGGCTTCGCATCAGGCTTGCCGCTTGCTCTGAGCGACAGCACGCTGCAGGCCTGGCTGGTCAGCGCAGGGATCGATGTGGCGACGATCGGGCTGTTTTCGTTGGTCGGGCTGCCTTACGTACTGAAGTTCCTGTGGGCGCCGCTGCTTGATCGCTTCCAGCCAGGCTGGCCGGGGCGCCGACGCGACTGGATGCTGGTCTCACAGCTGTCGTTGATCGTTCTGCTGCTCCTGCTGGCTGCAGCGGAATTCTCTCCTGTACCCCTGCCCTGGTGGCTCGGGATGGGCGCATTGCTAGTAGCGGTGCTCTCCGCGACACAGGACGTCGCAATCGATGCCTATCGTACGGAATTGCTGCCCGAGCAGGAGCGTGGATTCGGGGCTGGTGTAGCCACCACGGGGTATCGACTGGCGATGCTGGTATCAGGCGCGGGAGCGCTGCTGATGGCCGATCGGTTCGGATTTGCAACGGTGTACGCGCTGATGGCAGCCGTTCTGACAATCGGGCTGGTAGCAACTATGTTGGGGCCTGAACTGAGCCGGCAGGAGCCGCCTCCGGCCAGTCTGCGGGATGCATTCGCGGGTCCGGTCCGGGAATTTTTCACCCGGGAGGGGGCCTGGGCGCTGTTGCTGCTGGTGCTTCTGTACAAGCTTGGCGATGCTTTCGCGGGAAGACTGGCAGTCACCTTTCTGCTACGCGAGCTTGAATTTTCGCTGACTGATGTGGGGGCGGTTTACAAAGGTCTGGGAATGCTGGCATCGATTGGCGGCGCGCTTTACGGGGGCGCGCTCATGGTGCGCTGGGGGCTGTATCGGTCGCTGTTGATTTTCGCCTGGCTGCAGGCGCTGACGAATCTTGGCTTCTGGGTGCTGGCGGTTACCCCCGCCAGCTTTTTAAGCATGGCGACGGTTATCGGGCTGGAAAATCTGACTGGCGGCATGGGGACTTCCGCCTTTGTTGCGCTGCTCATGGCCTGTTGCGCCCGACGCTACACCGCCACGCAATTTGCTCTGCTCACGGCGGTGGCCAGCCTGGGGCGGGTATTTGCCGGCCCGCCATCGGGATATCTGGTCGAGGCGCTGGGGTGGCCGATTTTTTTCGCGCTGACTTTTCTGGTGGCCCTCCCCGCGGTGTTCTTCATCATCTGGCGCAAAGCGATGATCCGTGACCTGACCGACACCGGGGCGTAGGGCACAATTCTATGGCCTTACCCGCAATTGGAGGCTCGCAATGTCGATGAACACGATTGTCTGGATCATTACCGTACCTGTCGTTCTGGTCGTGGTGATGTTCTTTTTTCTCGGCTGGCATTCGGCACGCATCGAGCCAACGCTGATGGTGTCGACAGCCGACAGTCTCCCGCCATGTCCGGATAGTCCCAACTGTGTCTGCAGTGAGGCTGCGGAGACAGATGCGGTCCACGGGATTGCCCCGCTGAAGGCCGGCGTCGAGACGTTAACCCTGTCCCGCGTCCGTGCCTCTATCGAGCAGCTCGGTGGTCGTATCGAATCTGCGAGCGACAGGTATCTGCATGCGACCTTCGTCAGTCCGTTGTTCCGCTTTGTGGACGACGTCGAGGTGCTCGCGGCCGGCGAGATTTTTCACGTCCGCTCGGCGTCTCGCGTGGGTTACTCGGATTTGTCCGCCAATCGCAAGCGTATAGAGGCCCTGCGCAGCCTGCTCGGTCCGAGCAGCTAGCGGGAGAAGCTCATGCGCCGAGCGGGCTCAGCGCGTCAACCAGAGCCCGGCCACCAGCGCCGCTACCGCAGCTGCCCATAGCCAGCGCGTTGAGCCGCCACCCTCAGGGGGCAACGGTCGTACTTCTTCGGATGCCGGCGCGGGAGCGGCGGAGGCGCCGACGCTCAGCGCCTTGTTCAGGTTGTCGAAGAACTCAGCGGCCAGTTTCTGTGCGGTACGCTGCACCAGCGGGCCGCCCAGCTGCGCCAGCTTGCCGCCGATGTCGGCTTTGACTGCATAGCGCATCAGTGTCTCCTGGCCCTGCTCCTCGAGCGTTACGCTTGCGCGCACCTTCGCGTGTCCGGCAGGTCCCCCGCGGCCTTCTCCGACCAGCGTGTAGGAAACCGGCGGCTGCACGTCCTCCAGCTCCGCTTTGCCGCTGAAGCGTGCTTTCAGCGGGCCCACTTTGGCGCTGATTGTGCCGTTGAAGTTCGTTGGCGATTCCTGCTCGAGGAGTTCGCACCCCGGGATCGTTTCCTTGAGAATCGCGATGTCGTTCAGAGCGGCATAGACCTGTTCGCGCGGCGCCGCGATTCGAATCTCGTCGTTCAGCTCCATGGTCTCAGCCTGATTTTCGCGCCTGCTCCAGGTGCTTCCAGATCAGGCCCGGACGCAGGGGCAGTTCGGTGATTTCGATGTTGAAAGGGCGCAGAGCGTCGCACACCGCGTTGGTCAGCGCGCCTGGGACCGAGCTTGGTCGTCCTTCACCGATGCCACGGGTTCCAAGCGGGGTGTAGGGGCAGGGAGTGGGGGCGTAGGTAATCTCAATATCCGGCACGTCCGCGGCTGTCGCAAGCTTGTAGCGCTCAAAATCCGGGGTAAGCTGCTGCCCCTGTTCGTCGTAGAGAAATTCTTCAAACATCGCGTTAGACAGACCCTGAACGATCGCGCCGTGCATCTGGCCATCGACGATATTCGGATTGATCAGCGTGCCGACGTCCTCTGAAGTGACCCAGCGCAGGATCTTGAAGTCACCTGAAGTCGTGTCGACCTCAACCACACAGCAGTCGGCGTTGAAGCAGATCATCGGTTTGGCGGCTTCGAAAAAAGCTGTCGATTCGAGTCCGCCGACCTCGCCCTCGGGCAGATTGACCGGAAACATGATGATGCGTTCAACGACCTCCATGAAGCCTTTGCGTTTGGTGTCGTCGCCTAGGTAGACGATCTCGCCGTTCTCGAAGTTGAAATGCTGCACCTCGGCCTCGATCTGCAGATCGTGGGCGAGGATTCGAGCGATCTTTTCTTTCAGCTCCGCACACGCCTGCGCGACGGCACTGACAAAATAAGAGCCGGCGCGCGCGCCAATGGAGCCGGAGCCGAATGGCGTCGTGCCGGTATCTCCCGTGGTCACCACCACATCACTTGGCTTGATCCCGAACTGCGCGGCCACGACCTGCGCGGTAGTCGTTTCATGGCCCTGTCCACCCGGCGCGTCGCCGCCGAATACCCGGACCTTGCCGCGTGGGTCCAGGCGTACGGTAGCCGCACCATAGCCGGGCTGGTTTTCCATGGGGACGAGCAGCTCCGATGCTACGCCTGAAAGCTCCACCCCACAGGCAAAGCCAATCCCGATGTGACGTCCCTGCTCACGCGCATTGTGTTGTTCCTGGCGGAATGCGGGCAGATCAACCTGCGCGAGGAGGTTGTCCCAGACTTTGAGAAAGTCTCCGCTGTCGTAGTACTCGTTGGTGACCGAGGTGTAGGGCAGTGCCGGCACCAGGTTCTGACGGCGCAGGTCGCTCGGCTCCATGCCTAACCGGTGAGCGACCATGTCTATCGCCCGTTCGAGCGCGAAGCGCGTTGGAAAATGTCCGAACGCGCGGGAGGGGGTCAGAGGCGCCTTGTTGGTAGTGGCGACCCGCAGTGTGATATCTCCTGCCTGCCATGTGTAGGCGTTGGGCAGCTCGACCGCGCCAAGAAACGGCATGACAAAACCCCAGTAAACGCCGGTGGTGCCGACGCCGTTATCGGCCAGGCCACGGTTACGCACTGCCAGCAGCTTCCCGTCGTGACTGGCGGCGACCTCGAGGTCATTGATCTGGTCGCGCTCCTGCCCGACATTCATCAGGCTCTCGTAGCGTGTCTCGATCCAACGCACCGGTCGTTTCAGCTCTCGCGCGGCGTAGGCGATGATGATGTTTTCCCGATAAAACGGCGCCTTTACGCCAAAGCCGCCGCCCTGATCACGCGGTGCCACAACGCGTACCTGCTCAGCAGGGATATCCAGAATATCGGTCAGCGCTAGGCGATCGATGTGCGGACGCTGAGTAGTGATGTAGGCGGTCAGGCCATCGCTGTCGTTCCAGTCGCAGAGCACGCCGCGGGGCTCCATCGGCGTGATCCCGGTGCGATGGACGCGGAAGCGCTGACTGACGACGACGTCGGCCTGCTGAAACAGCGCTTCGACCCGCGCGGCGTTAGCGGACTGCTCTTCTGGCGTCTCGCCTCCGGTCAGAGACATGGCGAAGATCTCGTTAGTCCCGTCGGCCTCGTGGACGATTGCAGACTCCGGTGTCAGTGCGGCTTCCGGATCCAGAACGACCGGCAGCTCCTCGTACTCCACGTAAATGTCTTCGGCCGCGTCCTCAGCGACATATTTGTCGCGTGCAATCACCAGGGCGACGGGCTCACCGTGAAAGGTCACCTTATCCACCGCCAGCGGCCAGAACGTCGGGTAGCGGGCAGGCAGGTTAGGCTGAACGACAGGCTGCGGCATCGGTTTGATATGCGCCTGCGTGTCTGCTCCGGTATAGATAGCTACCACGCCCGCATGCTCACGGGCAGCCGAGGTGTCGATGGAAAGAATCTTCGCGTGGGCGTATTCGCTGCGCACGAATACGGCATGCAGGGTGCCGGGCAGCTGCAGGTCGGCCAGGTAGCGCCCCTGACCGGTCACCAGGCGCAGGTCCTCTTTGCGTCCCAGACGGGCGCCAAGCCATTCCTTGCTGCTGTGTATGGTGCTCTCAGTCATGGTGCGGACCTCCTGCGGACTGGATTTTGAGGCGATCCGCGGCAGTTCTGACGGCGCGCACGATGTGCACGTATCCCGTGCAGCGACAGAGATTGCCGATCAGCGCCGTGCGGATTTCCTCATCACTCGGATCTGGATGGCGCTTGAGGAAGTCTGTCATGTTCATCAGGATCCCCGGCGTGCAGTAGCCGCACTGGAGACCGTGCTCCGAGCTGAACGCCTCCTGCAGAGCGCTGAGAGGGCCATTCTCTCCGGCCAGTCCCTCGACGGTGGTGATGTCATGCCCGTCGGCCTGAACCGCCAGCAGCAGACAGCTTTTGACCGCCTCGCCATTCAGATGCACGGTGCAGGCACCGCATACACCCTCGTAAGTGCAGCCGATATGCGCGCCAGTGAGCGCCAGTCGGTCGCGGATGAAGTCGACCAGAAGCATGCGCTCGGAGACGTCCTCAACGTATTTTTCTCCGTTGACGGTGACAGTGATGGTTTTCACGGTGTGTACTCCTGGTGTTCAGGCGGCGCGCGCGCGGGCGAACGCGCGCTCAGCGACTTCCTGTCCGATTGTCCGGATCAGCTGTCGACGGTACTCGGCGGTCGCTGATGCATCTGAGTGGGTCTCCAGGCTGGTTGCTATGGCATCCATTGCGCGGGCGATGGCCTGACTGCTCCCGTCCGAATCCAACAGCGAGGCCTCTCCGGCGGCGCCACGCTGGCAGCCGGCGCTGAGTCCGGAAATCGCGATCCGGACATCTGCACAGCGATCACTGTCGTCCAGAGTGACCGCCACACAGACGCCCACCACGGGTAGTGCGTCCTGCACGAGGCCCCACTTGGAATAGGCGCTGCCCTGACGCTTTCCTGCCTGAAAGCGCAACTCAACCAGCAGTTCGTCATCTTCACGCGCTGTTTCCAGCGGGCCGAAGAAAAAGTCGTCTGCTTTGACCTCGCGGACGCCGCGCGCTGCAGAGCGCAGCTCAAGACCGGCGTTCAGGGCCAGGTTGACGGCGGGCATGCACGAGGCCATGTAGTTCCAGCACACGCTGCCGCCGATCGTCCCGCGGTGCCTCACCTGACGGTCGCCGACATGGGTCGCCGCATCGCGCAGCGCGCTGAACGCGCCGTCAAGACTGGTGTCCTCAGCGATCTCGCAATAGCGTGACATCGCGCCAATGCGCAGCCCAGGCCCGGCGCGTGTGATTCCGCGCAGCTCGGAAAGCGCCTGCAGGTCAATCACGCAGCGGGGGCGCAGGATGCGTGATTTCATAGCCTGCATCAGGCTCTGGCCACCGGCGATGAAGACTGCATCATCGTCCGCATGCTGGACGACAGCTGCAAGCGCTTGTTCAAGCGTGTCAGGCCTGAGGTAGTGATCGATAGCGGCGGGGTACATAAGCGTCGTTTCCCTGCTGGTTGGATGATCGGCGGCGTCGCTCCGGCCCGCACCGCGGGCGCTGGCTGCGTCGCTTTGAGGCGGCCGGATTGTAGCACCGGGCCGGTTCCGCCCCCGGTAGCTGCGCGCCGCTATCATGCGTCAGCTGTCTGCGTGGCGGCGGCCGCCGCAGAGCCTGTATAGGGCACGTCAGATGGCGCTGCAGCGAACGGCGGCAAATGGAAGGAAGCGACTGTGAACTATCAAATCGAATGTGTGCTCAGCGTAGAAAATCATCTGGGCGAAGGGCCCATCTGGGACATCGAGGAAGGCGCGTTGTACTGGGTCGATGGTACGGGGCGCCGCGTCGATAAACCGGCGCTATGGCGTTTTGAACCCGGCACGAAAAAGTTGCAGCACTGGTCGCTGGCGCATGATGTCGGCGCCATGGCGCTGCGGCAGCGGGGCGGGGCGGTGCTGGCCCTCTCCGACGGCTTCTATTTCTACGATTTTGGGAGTGGTGCGCTCGAATGTATCCGCCGCATCGAGGACGACCAGCCGCGTACAAGGCTCAATGACGGTAAGGTTGACCGCAGGGGGCGCTTTTTTGCCGGCGGTATGGATGATCAGGAAGAGCTTCCGTTGTGCGGCCTGTGGCGACTCGACCCGGACCTCAGTGTGCACCGGGTCGATAGCGGCATCATCTGTTCCAATGGCCCCTGCTGGAGCCCGGATGACAGCACCTTCTACTTCGCGGACACCTTCCAACAGGCGCTGTGGGCCTACGACTACGATCTGGACAGCGGCGAACTGTCCAATCGCCGGACCTTCGCCTCAAGCGAGTCAGAGGCGGGGTTTTTTGACGGTGGCACAGTAGACGAGGAGGGCTGTGTCTGGAATGCACTGGTGATTGGCGGTGATCTGGTCCGGTATACGCCGGACGGTGAGATCGAGCGTCGCATCGGCATGCCGGTCAAGAACATCACCAGCCTGACTTTCGGCGGCGACAATCTCGATGAGATTTATGTCACCTCTATGGCGCGGGTCTCCCATCCTGCGGTTCACGACCATTTTGCGCAGCAGAACCGGCCGCAGTTCAGCGCCGGCAGCGTGTTCCGCATCCGTGGGCTCGGGGTCAAGGGTGTGCCGGAACCGCGTTTCGCTGGCTGACACCATGACCGCTCAGGTGTCCGGGCAGGGTGTGGTGGATGCTGCGCCGGCGCAGTGTCTGACGCTAAAGGAAACTTGAATGATGGAAGCACAATGTCTTGCGTTCGACATCACCAGCTATCCAGGCGGTGTCGTAGCCGATGTGCGACTCAAGGGCAAAGGCAAACTCAACCTGGTCGACCTGCCTGCGCTGTGCGGCATGAAGCAGGAACTCGAAGAACGGGTGCTCGGACTCGATGGCCTGCGTTGCGTCGTCCTTCGTGGGGCAGACGAGCGGGCTTTTATTGGTGGGGCCGATCTGCATGCTCTCAGGGCTTTGAACGCCAGCACCGCGGAACCCTTCATTCGTGGAATTCACGATTTGTCGCGCTGTCTGCGCGAGGCGCAAGTTCCCGTGATTGCCGTGATGCGCGGTTACTGCCTCGGCGCCGGGCTGGAAATAGCAGCGGCGTGTGATATCCGCATTGCGGATCATTCCGTGCGCTGTGGCATGCCGGAGGTCCGGATCGGTGTGCCCTCTGTTGTGGAGGCGGCCCTGCTGCCGGGCCTGATTGGCTGGGGCAAGGCGCGTGAACTGATGCTGCGTGGCCATATCGTGGCAGGCGAAGAGGCCGCGCGCATGGGGCTGGTAGACCATCTTGTCGCCCCGGAAGAACGCGAGGCCCTGGCAGCGCAGATCGTCGCCGATATCCTCGCTGGCCAGCCTGGCGCCCTTGCAGCCCAGAAGGCGCTGTTCAGCGCTTGGGAAAATGCCGGTGTGGACGAGGCGATAGAACTCGGGGTGGCGGCTTTCGTCCGTGCCTACGAAAGCGACGAGCCGCAGAGGGCGATCGAAAAGTTCTTTGAAAATCGAGACAAGCGCTGAGGCATTGCCCGCCTGCAGATTGGTGCTTCAGCGAGCGTCGTCGCGCAGTGCTTCGAGGTGTTCTGCAACGCACTCCGCGAGCCGGTCGAGGTGGTAGCCCCCTTCCAGCATCGAGAGCACTCGCCCGCCGCCGTGATGCTCGGCGCACTCAACCAGACGTTCGGTCATCCAACGATAGGCCGGGGTGGTGAGCCTGACGTCCGCCAGCGGATCATCCTGATGGGCGTCAAAACCGGCCGAGATAATCAGACAGTCCGCAGCGAAGAGCTCCAGCGCGGGTAGCACCTGTTCAGCGAAGGCCCGTTCATAGGCGGTGTTGGTGGCCCCCGCAGGCATTGGGCAGTTCAAGGTGGCGCCGCGTCCCGCGCCGGTTCCGGTCTCGGAATACGCGCCGGTTCCCGGGTAATACGGATACTGATGAAGGCTTACATAGAGAACGCTGGGGTCGCTCTCGAAACTGTGCTGGGTGCCGTTTCCGTGGTGCACGTCCCAATCCACGATGGCGATTTTTTCCATGCCATGGGCCTGCTGTAGATAGCGCGCAAGGATGGCGACGTTATTGAACAGGCAGAATCCCATGGCCGCACTGCGCTCGGCGTGGTGGCCGGGAGGGCGCACCAGTGCGAAACCGCGTTTGAAGTCACCGGCCATCATTGCGTCTGCCAGTGTGAGCCCGGCGCCCGCGGCCAGCAGTGCCGTGTCAAATGACGCGGCAGATAGCGCGACGTCAGGTGTGTCGAGAAAGGGCGCGCCCTCGCTGCAGGCGGTCTGTGCGCGGCGCACGTATTCCAGCGTGTGAATGCGTTCAATTTCGTCAATCGATGCCGCGCGGAGTGGGGGGCGGCAGAACTGTGCAGCGTCACGACCGCGCTCGATCGCAGCCTGGGTGTGCTCAAGGCGTGCAGGGCATTCGGGGTGGCCGGCTCCGGTGTCGTGAGCCTTGAAGCGCTCGTCGATGACCAGCCCGAGACTCACTTCAGCGTCGCGCTGTCAAGGCGCCCGTGCTGGCTGACCGCTGCCGGCGTCTGTGACTGCGTCCATCGATGAACTGTCGACCGTCTGGTCGGTCGGGCCACCCACCAGACGCGCGAAGGTTGCTTGAATCCCTGTGATCCAGTCGCGGAAAATCTCGCCGACCTCATCGAGGACCACATCGACGTCCTCCAGGGCTTTGTCAGTTTCCTCGGCCTCGTCGTCGTTCAGGTCGTCGGCGTCCCCCGTAACGCCTTCACCAGGGTCCGGCTCGTCAGGCAGTCGCTCAAGGCCATGTGCAACGCGGATCGCGTTTTCCCTGGCCCGCTGATCTCGACGGCTCTGTTGGTATTCCGCGCGGCGGACGCTCTCCTGCAGGCTGACGGTGGTTTTCTCCCGGGCTTCGTCAACGGCTTTTTCTGATGCCAGGAGCGCCTGGAACGAATCATCGTGGGCAATGCGCTGCTCATGAGCGGTACGGAGGCGGGGAAGCTTGTTATCAGCGAACGCGACCCGGACATACTTTGTCGGCTCGATGGATGCCCAGGGCAGCGCGTTCTCCAGCGAACGCTCGCCATAATCTTCGTCGCGTGGCGCCGTGGGCAAAACGATATCTGGCTCAACGCCGCGATGCTGGGTGCTGCTGCCGTTAACGCGGAAGAATTGGGCAATAGTCATTTTGAGCTGACCCAGCTTGCCCTTCATGCTCGGATCACGTCGGTCGAGATCGACCAGATTCTGTACCGTGCCCTTGCCGAAAGTCGGCTCTCCGACGAGCAGGCCCCGACGGTAATCCTGTATGGCACCCGCAAAAATTTCCGACGCCGAGGCGCTGTTGCGGTCGACCAGCACGAGCAGAGGGCCGGAATACGCGACTCCGGGGTCCGAGTCCTTTTCAACCACCAGGCGTCCCTGCGAGTCACGAACCTGAACAACCGGGCCCGTGTCGATGAACAAGCCGGTGAGTTCGGTTGCCTCGTTGAGTGAGCCGCCGCCGTTGCCGCGCAGGTCGACGATAAGACCGTCGATCCCCTGTTCGCTGAGGTCGGCGATGATTTTCCTGACGTCCCTGGTCGTTGACCGGTAGTCTTCGCGCCCAGCGCTGCGTCCCTCGAAATCCATGTAGAAGGTGGGCAGATCGATGACGCCAAGGCGGGTATCGCCCTCGACGGTACGGATACTCCCCTTGGCAGCCTGCTCTTCAAGCTTGATCGTGTCACGGGTGATCGCCACGGTGTGTGTCGGTCCTCCCAGCGGAGTGCCTTTAGGCAGAACCTCCAGTCGCACCACAGAGCCTTTCGGCCCGCGGATCAGGTCTACCACGTCATCGAGGCGCCAACCGATCACATCTACTGCGCCGCCGTCTTCGTCCTGGGCGATGCCGACGATGCGATCCTCAGCATGCAGCTTTCCGCTCAGGTCGGCCGGACCACCCGGTACGATTTCGCGCACCAGGGTCATTTCATTCTCGCTCTGTAGCACCGCACCAATGCCTTCGAGCGACAGGCTCATACGAATCTTGAAATTTTCCGAAGTGCGAGGCGAAAAGTAGGCCGTATGCGGGTCGACCGCAGTTGCGTAGGCGTTCATGAAGGTCTGGAACACGTCGTCACTGCTCAGCTGCGCTGTTCTGCGCGCGAGTCCTGTGTACCGTTCGTTCAGGGTTTTACGGATATCGTCTTCGTCCTTACCCGCGAGTTTCAGCGACAGGAAGTCGTTCTTTACCCGTTTGCGCCATAGCTCATCCAGCGCTGCCCGACTTTCCGCCCAGGGCGCGTCTTCACGGTCGATGTCGAGGCTTTCGTCCAGCGCAAAATCAAATGGCTGGTCGAGCAGCCCCGCGGCAAATGCGGCCCGCTCCTCAATGCGTTCGCGGAAGCGCACAAAGATGTCAAACAGCGGCGCCAGGGTTGCGCTTCTGAGGTAATCGTCAATGCGGTCCGCCTGCGCGTTGAATTCATCGACATCGGACTGGAGAAGGTAGCTGCGCAGCGGGTCCAGAGTTTCCAGGTAGCGCGCGAGGATCCGACGCGACAGCGCGTCGTCAAGCGGCAGGCTGCGATAGTGGTAGTTAGAGACGAAATGCGTGACCAGCCGGGTCGCACGGCGATGTTCAGGCTCGGGCTTGAGCTCATCCAGCGGGACCAGGGGCACGGCCGCGGGAACAGCGGTGAAGAGCAGGAGCGTCAGGAGCCCGATGAAGGCACGGAGGCTAATATGCGACATCATGGTATTACTGGAGCTCAGGGCGTTACCCATTGAGCAGGGCGCCGCAGTGTAGCCTATTTGCCCCTGCACAGAACGCCGTACATAGGGTTTCAGGTCAAGCCAGAGGGAATCAAGCTGCATGGATCAAAGCTACGAGCTGATTGAGAGCGAGGATCACCTGCGCGCATGGCTTGGGGTCCATGGTGGCGCCGAGGTGATTGCCTGGGACTGTGAGTTCGAGCGCCAGCGGACCTATTACGCGAAACTGGGGCTGCTGCAGATGGCTTCGCGTTCGGGCATCGCCGCGATCGATCCTCTGACCATGCCGTCGCTCGCCGTGGAACTGAAGGGACTCATCAGTCAACCGCACTTGTGCCTCTTCCACGCAGGGCGCCAGGATTTGGAGGTGCTGCAGCAGGCAGGGATCCGCCTGGCGGGAACCGTGCTCGATACCCAGATCGGCGCGGGGCTGCTCGGGTTCGCAGAACAGGTGAGCTACGCAGATCTGGTCGCGCAGCTGTGCGGCGTCGAGCTGGATAAAAGTCAGACGCGGACTGACTGGTTGCGCCGGCCTTTAACCAGCGCCCAGGTCCGCTACGCCTGCGACGATGTGCGCTACCTCCATGCCGTCAATGAGGGGCTGCGGGCCAGACTCGAAGCACTCGGGAGACTGCGCTGGTGGGAAGAAGACAGCAAGGCAATGGTTCAGGCAGCGACCGTTGAGGCTGACTCGGCCGACGCCTGGCAGAGAGTAAAAGGACTGTCGGGTTTGCCTTCGGCGTCTTTCCAGCGCGGTGTCCGCCTCGCGACCTGGCGCGAAGATGAGGCGCGGGAGCGCGATCTCCCGCGTAGCTGGATACTCAAGGATGCTGAGCTGGTCGCGCTGGCAGACAGCGCGCCGCGCGAACTCACCGAACTGGCGCAGAAGCTGCCCGATAAACAGGGGATGGTGCGACGTCATGGGGAGCGCCTGCTCGCACTGCTGCAAGAGATGCCGTCACAGCCTTTAATTCAGCCACCCGAAAAACCGGATGCGGCGGCACGCGCTGAGGCCAGGTCGCTGGCCGCGCGCATTGATCGCCGTGCGGAGAGTCTGGGGCTCAGTGCCTCGTTGCTGCTGACGCGCCGCGAAATTCAGGAGACGGTCGCCGGCCGGCCACCTGCGCGCTTGCGCAGCGGCTGGCGCGCCGAGCTGCTGAGCGACGAGATATCCGCCTGTGATTTTTCGAGCGGCGGGAAGTGCTGAATCAGTATGGTTGGGGCAAGCGACCTGCGTTGGGGTATCCGCCCGACGCTGCCGCGCTTCACAGGTAGCCGGCGAAATCGCGTTCAAAATGCGGGTGGTAGAGCTGGATCACGCTGATATCGAAGTTCGCGAGAATGTCGCTCTTGGTTTCTCGCTCGAGCAGAAAGCGAAAAGCTGCCTCGACGCAGACGGTCGCAGAGACACCGCCACCGGTCAGTTTTTGCAGAGTTTCCTCGCTGAGGGTGACCCGATGCCGCGTGCTTCCGGCGGAGTCTGAGACCGTGACGGAAAATAGAAAGTGGTCGCCGTCACGGCCTTTGTCTTCAACTTGAATCATGTTGCGGATCTGATCGACAACCGCGGCACAGGCTGCCTCCGACTATTTTTCGACGGACAGCAATTCAATTTCAAACACCAGCGTTTCGTTGGGGCCGATGGCGGCGCCGGCACCGTTCACCCCATAGGCCAGGTCCGGAGGGATTGTCACCAGCCAGCGTGACCCGACACGCATCAGCGGCAGGACTTCCTGCCAGCCTTTGATGACATTCCCGAGCGGAAAGCTGGCCGGCTCTCCGCGACGGCGTGAACTATCGAACTCCTGACCGTCGATCAGGGAGCCAACATAGTGCACGGTGACTGAGTCCTTGGCCGTGGGCTGCTCACCATCTCCTTTGCGCAGAACTTCGTACTGGATTCCATTGGGCAGTGTGGTCACACCTTCCTTGTCTTTGTTCTGTGCCATGAAGTCTTTACCACGCTTGAGATTCTCCCCGGCCATGGCGCGCTTGCGCTCCCCGGCCCGCTGCGCTTCGGCGCGCAGTGCGTCACTCATGACATCGGCAGTCAGCCGCAGATCGCCCCCGCTGAGGGAATCCTGCAGCGCCATATACACGGCGTCCGCGTCGATTGGCACGCCCTGGCGCAGCAGGCTCTGTGCAAAATTGACGCCGATGGCGTAGCTGTATTTTTCCGAGTCTGTCTCCAGCGAGGTACCGACAGCGAGAGCCGTACCGGTGTAGGCGAGCAGTAATCCTGCAAATAAGCGCATGGTGAGCGTGTCCTGATGTTGGGGCTGAAAGGATGCTGGAGCGCATGATCCCACACCTGCCGGGGCTTGTGCAGGGGAAAGCCCGGGTGTCTCGACTGTCAGAGCGCGCCGCGAAGGCGCAGCTGTTCTGCAATCAGTTCCGCCAGGCGACGATAGCCGCGAGCGTTGGGATGGACAGTGTCCGATTTGAGTTCGGGCTGCGCGAGAATTTCTGCCACGGCGTCGGATTCCAGTGCGGCGCCGGTCAGTTCCGCGGCGTCCTGATAGAACGCGGCAGCCTCGAGGAAAACACCCGGAGTGGGTACAGCAACCAGCAGGACATCTGCGCCCGCTGCGCGGGCGAGTTTGACCATCTGCACGAGGTTATCTCGGGCCGTGGAGAGGTTGCGCTTGCGCAGGATGTCATTACCGCCGTGGCACAGAATGACCAGGCTGGGCTGCTCGCGCTCCAGCACTGCAGGAAGTCGCTCCAGTCCGCTGGCGGAAAGCTCACCGGGGATTCCTGCGTTGATGACCTGACGGTCGACCAGCGTGCTCAGCACGGCGGGATAGCTTTCCTCAGGTGCAGAGCCTGTGCCGCGGGTAAGACTGTCGCCGAATGCGAGGATGACGTCCGACTCGCCGAGTGATCTGAGCGGGGTCAGGGGCTCACTGCATGCGCTCAGAAAAATCAGTGTCAGGAGCGCCCACCACCATCGGCAGCGGGAGATTCTCCATCGTGTCGGGAACCGGTAATTAAAATCTTTCCCGGACCTCCCCGTGCCTGCGAGCCAGGCAGTCAAGGGCCGGATGCTCATGCTGTTTTCCCGTGTCGCACGAGGCTGGCGCAGACCAGCCAGTTGACCCCGAGGCTGAGTCCGAAGGCGGGCAGCAGTTCGTAGATGCCGAATCCATGCTGTGGCAGCCAGGGCCAGGCCACGACTGTCACCAGACCGGTCAGCATGCCCCACAGGGCACCAGCGCCGCTCGCATCGTCACGATAAAGGGAGATCAGCAAGGCTGGGCCAAAGGTCGCGCCGAAGCCGGCCCAGGCACGGGCGACGAGGTCGAAGACGGCGGCGCCCGGGTCAAGTGCCAGAATCGTTGCGCCCAGGCTGACCGCGAGCACGGCAATCCGGCCCTGGCGGAGCCCACCGCTTTCCACGCGTTCGCGGCTGGCGCCCCACAGTGAGCGCAGGTCTTCGGATAATGCGGAGGCCGTGACCAGCAGCTGGGAATCCGCGGTACTCATGATGGCGGCGAGGATGGCTGCAAGGCAGAAGCCTGCGAGGGCTGGCGGCAGCACGGCTTCGACAGCACGAATGAATACCTGTTCAGGATCGCCCCCGATGGCGACCAGATCAGTACCGCCCATGCCGACGAGAATGGCGGCGGCGAGACCAAAACCGGCCCAGCCGGTGCCCAATCGCCGTGCGCGGCGTACAGATGCCGACGGATGGAGTGCCATGAAACGGGTCAGAACGTGCGGTTGTCCGCAGTAACCCAGTCCCCAGGCCAGGGCTGAAAGCCAGGCGACAGTGCTAACGGTATTGAGTGAATCTGCGAGGTGCGCAGGCGCGGCTTCCGTAGCCTGCAGCGTAAAGCCGACCAGGAGCAGAGCCAGAAGCATGATCAGGGCCTGCAGGGCATCGGTCCACGTGACGGCGAGAAAACCGCCGAACAGCGTGTAGGTAAGGACGATGGCAGCACCCAATAAGACTGAGGCCTCGTAGCCGATACCGAAACTGGCATGGAAAAGTTTGCCGCAGGCAACCAGACCGGCACTGGTGTAGAGCAGGAAAAAAATGACGATAGCGCCGGCGCTGAGGGCCCGCAGCGTGCGCCCGTGCGCAGGGAAACGGCGCGCGAAATAATCCGGCAGGGTGAGAGCCTCGAGGGCAGCGCTGCTTTGCCGTAGCCGCGCGGCGACGAAACGCCAGTTACACCAGGTTCCCAGCAGCAGCCCGAGCGCGGTGACGCCAGCTGCGGTGGGGTTGAGTACAGCAAGTCCCGGCAGGCCGAGCAGGAGCCAGCCGCTCATGTCAGAAGCGCCGGCTGATAATGCGGCGACCGAGGCGCCGACACGTCTGCCGCCCAGAAGGTAGTCGTCCACGGTCTGGGTCTGTCGCCACGCCCGGTAGCCGATGCCTGCGACGAGGATCAGGTAGACAATGAAACTGGCTATCAGCATGAACGGATGCAGCTGCGGGACGATGCAGCCGGCCACTCCTGAGGTGTGTGACCGTTTGTTTGGTGCGGCGCGAGCGTGTTCATGCTGACTGGATATAGACGGGAGCCGTGAAGCCGAGTCGCCGCAGCGACTGTTCGCTCCATTCGAGCATTGCGGCGGACACGCCCGCCGGGTATCCCACCAGGCCATCGCTGTCCGGCAGCGACAGCGCAAACAGTTTCTCGTCGGGAAACAGCCGTTCCATGCGTTGCGCGTAGGAGGTCGGCAGCCGGTAGCAGCCGAGCGTGATGGAGTGAATCTGCTGCAGGTGGAGTCCCAGCCCCGCCCTGATCTGTTCGAAAAGGCGCTGGTAATCCGCTTTGAACGTGCGGGTCAGAAACAATGGATCAAACCGCAGCGCGATCTGCCAGCCATGAGCCGCAAGCCGTCGCAGGGCCGCGATGCGCCGGGCCAAGGTCGGCGTGTCGTGTTCATAGAGTTCGATGACCGGTTCGGGATTGAGGCTGAAAGCGCACACTACCCGTGGCATGGGCGGACGGCGTAGAAGGCTGCGGATCTGGGTGCTTTTCGTGCGCAGTTCCAGCCACACGTTTTCTGCGGGCTCGAGCGCGGTGATAGCGTGCTCGGCAAACTCTGTCACCGGATCAAGTGCCAGGCTGTCACAGTCGTAACCTGAAAAAAACCATTGTGGTGAGGTTGCGTCGCGCGCGAGTTCGAGGATATCGCGCATGAAATCCTCATAGTTCACGAACAGAACGTAGTGCGCCGAGCGGAACATGCCCTGCAGAAAACAGTAGCGGCAGTCATAGAGGCAGTTGAGCATGTGGGAGAAGTAGTGCGCAGGCCCTGTGCCCAGTTCGAACCCGGCGGGCACCGGCAGAACGCGGCGTTGCCCTTTCAGCGCCAGGATCAGCGCTGGGCGTGACTTCTGCAGCCGGAAATTCTGGCCTGCCCGGTTGAAAATTTCGCCGTAGTGCCGGCACTCGACGATTTTTGCCTGAGGGAACTTCCCGACGATGGCCTGGGTGCGAGGATGACGTTGTGCCTGCTCTTCGATGTAGAGCGTTTCGATCATGGCGTTTCAATCGCACTCAATGCCTCGAATTGCGCCTGGAGAAATCCCAGCACCGCGCTCGCGTTGCCGCAGGTGGACAGCGCGGCTGCAGGCCACGGAGCGTCTTCCGACATCACTTGCCAGCGGGCGTAATGGCGCTGCAGCAGCTCGCGCTCAGTCGCGGTGAAATGGATCTGCTCACACAGGGCATCAAGCGGTGAGTAATCGGGCGCCGGAGGCAGACGCTCTGCGAGGGCCCGGAGTTCCGCGGCAACCTCATCAACCGCCGTGAGGCATCCCGTCACGAGACCTTCGACCATTCCACGATTGATCGCGTCGAGCGGGCTATGAGAATTGTCGGAGATCACCTTGATAACCTGAACCAGGTCGGGATCGGCGATGCGAGCGGTTGCCGCCATGAACCCGGCCGCCTCCATATCGCAGCAGGCCTCGTCCGGGTAATTGCTCACGGGTTCATCGTGAGTCAGCACCGGGGCGACCGGAAGGCCGGTGTGTATACAGAGCCCGGGGTAGTAGCGGATGTCGCTGTTAGCGTGGCTGACGCAACCTGCGAGCACGGCGCTACCGAGTGGCAGTGAGGCGTGCCCGGCGATGCCCACATTGAGCCAAACGCCGGACCGGTCTCTGCGCAGCCTGCCGGCTGCGTACCCTACCGCGCAGGCGCTTGCGTGGGCGCCTACGCCGGACACCAGCAGGCTGATGTGGTCTTTGGTCAGCAGGCGGAAGGGCCGCGATTCGACCTCGCGCAGTGCGAAATGGCGGATCAGTGGGCGCGCTTCACTCGGCAGGGCGCAGATCAGGGTCAGGGGTATGGGTTTCATGCATCCAGGCGTGGTGTCGGATCGAATCCGAAAGTCCGGCTGGCTCTGGCCCGGCGCAGTGTCTGCAACGGCAGCAGGCGTCCCCGGTAGCGGCAACCGGCAACTACCTCGTCGCTCAGAAATTCAAACATCTCTGTAATGGGGTCGAGGTCGCGGTCATCGATAAGCCCCAGCCCCATTTCGCCTAGCAGCAGCAGGTTGCCTTCATCGTCACTGTAGACGGTCTGGGGCTGCAGGCAGCAGAGCCCCGTATGGGTGACGAACTGTCCTTCACCGGACAGTCGGAAGATCCAGGGCGTGTAGGCAAGGTCCACGAACGCCTGCTGTGGCCCGTTCTGGACATACCAGCGGCCTTCGTCGTCGTGCGCATAGTGGCGGTTAAGAAACGCCACTGTGCGTGCATGGGTTATGCGTTGATTTTTAATCAGCCAGTTGCCTCTTTCGTCGAGGGCCAGCCATCCACAGCAGCGTGGCACGTCGGGCCATCGCTCCATGGCGCGCAGCACCTCGGGAGAAAAGTTGTCCGTCAGCGGTAGGCTCACGCTGTGAGCAACTCTATGCCGGAGACGACGGCCAGGATTGCGCCGGTCAGCTGCGCGAGTTCGTCGTCCGCAATGATGTAGGGGGGCATGACATAGACCAGTCGTCCGAAGGGCCGTACCCAGACGCCGCGGTCGACGAATTCCTGCGGCAGGCGCCGCATGTCGACCTCCTGCGTTAGCTCGACGACACCGATCGCGCCGAGCACGCGAACGTCCCGCACTACAGGCAACTCCCGACACGGCGCGAGGCCTGCTTCGAGCTGGGTCGCCACTTGCGCAATCCTTGTCTGCCAGGGGCTGTCCAGGAGCAGTGCGATGCTGGCTTCAGCGCAGGCACAGGCCAGGGGGTTAGCCATGAAGGTGGGGCCGTGCATGAATACACCGGCCGGGGACTCACACACGCCGCGAGCGACTTCTGCGGTGGTGAGCGTGGCGGCCAGGGTCATGTAGCCGCCGGTCAGCCCCTTGCCAAGGCACAGAATGTCGGCGGCGACGTCGGCATGTTCACTTGCGAACAGACGTCCGGTCCGGCCGAAACCGGTTGCGATCTCATCTGCGATCAGCAGCACCCCCAGCTCAGAGCAGAGATTTCGCACCTGAGCCAGGTAGGCCGGGTGATAGAACCACATGCCGCCGGCTCCCTGCACGACCGGTTCCAGGATTACCGCGGCAATCTCGTCAGCATGCTGCCTGAGCATCTCTTCAAATGCAGTGGTTTCGTCCGCGTCCCAGTCGCCGTCGAAAGGGATCCCCGGCCGCGGTGCGAACAGCTGTTCGGGGAATGCACCGACAAAAAGGCTATGCATCCCTGTGACGGGGTCACAGACCGACATCGCACCGAACGTGTCACCGTGATAGCCACCGCGCAGGGTCAGCAGGCGCTTGCGCCGCGGGCGGCCACGCGCAACCTGATATTGCAACGCCATCTTGATCGCGACCTCGACCGACACTGAGCCCGAGTCTGCAAAGAAGACGTGCTCGAAGGCAGGTGGCGTTATCTCGAGCAGGCGCTCAGCCAGGCTTATCGCGGGGGCGTGGGTGAGGCCGCCGAACATGACGTGTGACATGTCGCTCAGCTGAGACCTGACGGCTTCGTTCAGAACCGGGTGGTTGTAGCCATGGATTGCCGACCACCAGGACGCCATGCCGTCAATCAGCTCGCGCCCATCCTGCAGGCGGAGCCGACAGCCGTGGGCGCTCGCGACCGGAAAGACAGGCGCGGGATCAATGACCGTACTGTAGGGATGCCAGATATGAGCCCGGTCGAAAGCCAGCCGGGCGTCGGTGACGGGCTTCGTCACGCTGTGACCCGCTGCCACCGGGAAGACCGCGGTGCCGCGAACACGCGGACGGGACCGACTGGCGTGTCGAGGTCGTCAGGCTCCAGGACGCCTGCTGGTCCAGGCGACTCTGAACGTTGGTAGCTGACGGTTTCGGTGTTTCGCGGCAGACCGTAAAAACGTGGGCCGTTCTCCGCGGCGAAGGCCTGGAAAGAATCCAGTCGACCGGCGTCGTCAAATACCTGCAGGTAGGTCTCAACGGCGGTCCGACTGTTGTAGATGCCAGCGCAGCCGCAGGCTGATTCTTTCGTGGCAATCACGTGTGGTGCCGAGTCTGTGCCGAGGAAAAAGTGGGCGTCACCCGAGCAGGCTGCAGCGACCAGAGCGCAACGGTGATTTTCGCGCTTGGCAACAGGGAGGCAGTACATGTGGGGTCGTATGCCGCCGACCAGCATCGCGTTGCGGTTAATGGTCAGGTGGTGTGGGGTGATGGTGGCGCCGAGCAGGGCGGCATTGGCGTCTTTGACGTAGTCCACGGCATGGCTTGTGGTGATGTGCTCAAAAACGATTTTCAAACCGGGATGTCGCGCCCTCAGCGGGATGAGTACGCGATCGATGAAAAACGCCTCGCGGTCGAAGATATCGACGGTGTCGTCCACGACTTCGCCATGGATCAGCAGCGGCATCGCGTGCGCTGACATGACCTCAAAAACCCGATCGAGCCGTCGCACATCGGTCACGCCAGCATCCGAGTTCGTGGTCGCGCCCGCGGGGTATAGCTTCGCCGCGGTGACAATGCCCTCGAGCGCTCCGGCAGCCAGATCATCTGCGTCGGTGAGGTCAGTCAGATAACACGTCATGAGCGGCTCAAACGGGGTTGCTGCTGGCAGTGCAGCGCGGATCGCCTCACGGTAGCGCCGGGCGCTGTCGCGGTCGGTGACCGGTGGTCTCAGGTTCGGCATGACAATGGCTCTGGCGAAACTCCTCGCGGTGTCTGCCACGACTGCCGCGAGTATCGGCCCATCACGCAGGTGCACATGCCAGTCATCCGGACGGATAAATGTCATCAATTCGGCGGTCATAGGCGCGGGACTCTATCACGCTGTCGCGAACGCCCGACGGCGCCTGCCGGTTGGCGCTGCGGGGTCATGCTGGGAGCTTCAGAGCATGTGATTTCTGTTGGCCTCAAGGTGGGAGTATGATGCGCGCCCACCATGGAGTCTCCCTGGCACACCTGCGAACGTTCCTCCGACGGCGAGCGTCCTTTCGAGCATGGTTTCAGCTGAACCCGACAGAATCCCAGGCCCGGTCGATACGGCGGAATCAGGCCCGCCGAATGGCACCGTCCGCGAGCGTGACGGCAAGATGTGCGTCTTCTACGACGGCTACTGGATTCGACGTTATGAGGTCCCGCGCGATGAAGCGGGCGCCAGGCGCGAGTTGATCGACCAGCTGACCAAGCGCGTTTTTCACCACACCGAGCCGGGAATCAATACGCCCGGCTACAACCTGCGCCAGGCGCGCCTTGCTTACGATGCGGCTGCGGAACCTGAACGTAAAAGGGTCAATGCCGCCATGCTTGCCGGGGCTCTGCTGAACCGGGGGTCGGATATCTTCACCATGATCTCTGAGCTTAATCGCCGGGGCATCGAGGTGACGCAGAACAACGAACTGATGCTCGAGTGTGAGTCATGCTTTCTGGAGGCTTTTGACCTGGGCAAGCAGGTCAAACACTACAGCGGAGAGGAAGGGCTTGATGAACTGTGGGGTGAGCCGCTCAAGGTTTTCTACATGCCGATCGCGGAGTTCTTTGAGAGCCGCTACATCAAGATTGCCCTGACTATGGCCACGCTTGATGACATTGCTGAGCACATGCTGGTGACGTTCAGCGATGTGCCGGGTTTTGGCGGAGCGGCCTCACTGATTACGCAGTACTGCCATGCTGCCAAGGCCGAAAGCGAGACGATCAAGACTGACCCGGCGATATTCCAGGTCTGGCCGGATTTCGTTGTGTGTGGCGACCACCTGACCGCATTCCAGGCTGAGCGGACGGGCGGTGACGATTGGCGCGCCTTGACCTCGAGCGGGGAGGAGCTGGTGCGCGAGGGTAAACGCCTCATCGAGTGGACCGCGTTCGCACGCGTCCCTATGCCGAAAACAACGGCGAATTATTTCGAGCGTTGTGACGCATTCAGACGGGCCGCCGCTGCAGCCTGTGCTGCCTGACTCACGCGCCGACAGTACGGCGCTGAGCGCGTTAGCGGAAGCTGTTGGCGATCGCTACCTGCTGCGCGGTATAGAACATACAGCGCGCTATGAGCATGACATCCGGGGACTGCACCACGGACGCGCTCTGGCTGTCGTGCAGCCGGCCGCGACCGCGGAAGTTGCGGAGGTTGTCCGCATCTGTCAGCGCTTTCGTATTCCTCTGGTCCCGCAAGGCGGTCATACCGGCTATTGCGGTGCCGCGACACCTTCGGCCCTCGGCAATGAGCTTGTTCTAAGCCTGGAACGCATGAACCGGGTGCTCGCGCTTGACGTGACAGGCGGCACTATGACGTTGGAGGCCGGTGTGATCCTGGCGGACGCGCAGGCCGCCGCCGCCCGTCACGGTCTGCTGTTTCCCCTGAGCATGGGTTCTCAGGGCAGCTGTCAGGTGGGCGGAAATCTCTCGACAAATGCAGGCGGACTGACCGTCCTGCGCTACGGCATGTCTCGCAACCTGGTGCTGGGGCTGGAAGTCGTGCTGCCTAATGGGCAGGTGCTGAACGAACTTAAAACCCTGCGCAAGGACAACACTGGCTACGACCTGAAGCAGCTGTTTCTGGGTGCTGAGGGCACTCTGGGGGTCATCACCCGCGCAGTGCTGCGCCTGTTTGCGCGCGCCGAGCGGCGGGTCACCGTGTGGGCTGTGCTGCCCGATCTCGCCGCACTGGGGAGTCTGAAACGCGAGCTCGAAGAAGGCTGTGCAAACAATCTGACGTCTTTCGAGTTTATGGCAGCAGAGGCCCTGGCCTGTGTTTCAGCAGCTGGATTGTGCGCGCGGCTCCCCGCTGGAAATGCAGCGGCGCCGCAGGTTTTGCTGGAGTGGGTGCTGCCGGTGGGGCAGGACGCTGAAGATGCGGCCATGCAGGTGCTGAGCCCTGCGCTTGCCGCGGGGCGTCTGTCTGACGTGATCCTGGCGACCAGCGAGGCGCAGAGAGACGCGTTCTGGCAGGTCAGAGAGGCAATCCCTGCGGCAGAACGCGCCCTGGGCGGTTCGGTAAAACACGATGTGTCGCTGCCGCTCGCGGAGCTGCCGGCTTTCGTGGTTGATACGAGTGCTGCGCTGCGCGCGCGCTATCCGGGTGTGCGCCTGTCAGTTTACGGCCACGTTGGAGACGGTAACGTGCACCTCAACGTCATCCCGCCTGAGGGGGAGGATGCCGGGGCATTCATTGAAAACGACGGGCCGCGCGTCAGCGATTTCATCCACAGTGACGCCTGCCGCCTGGGCGGCAGCTTCAGCGCAGAGCACGGGGTCGGTGTGCTGAAGCGCGACCTGCTGCAGCGCCACGCTGATCCGGTGGCACTTGAGCTCATGCAGTCGCTCAAACGCACGCTTGATCCGAAGGGGCTGATGAATCCGGGGCGCGTGATCTGAGTCGCGCAAGCGCCCCGATCAGAGAAGCGCTCAGGCCGGGACAACGCCCTTGGACTCGAGGTACGCAATGACCTCCCGCGCCAGTGCCTCAACACCTTTATTGTCCGAATCGAGAACGATCTCCGGTGCCTCTGGCGCCTCGTAAGGGTCGTCGATGCCGGTGAAGCCTTTGATCTCGCCTGCCCGGGCTTTCTTGTAAAGCCCTTTCGGGTCGCGACCTTCGCAGGTTTCCAGGGAGGCCTGACACAGGATTTCCACGAATTCACCGGGTTGCAGGAGGGCGCGGACGTTGTCGCGATCGGCGCGATAAGGAGAAATGAAGGCCGTCAGGGTCACCAGGCCGGCATCGGCCATCAGCTTCGCGACTTCCCCGATGCGGCGGATGTTCTCCGCGCGATCTTCGGCGGAAAATCCCAGGTTTTTATTGAGCCCAAGGCGGATGTTGTCGCCGTCCAGCAGATAGGTGTGGATGCCGCGTGCGTTGAGCAGGGTGTCGACCGCGTTCGCTATTGTGCTTTTGCCCGCACCCGACAGCCCCGTGAACCAGAGCACAGCGCCGCGATGCGCTTTGAGTTTTTCGCGTTCCTCGCGGGTGACCTGGTGTTCGTGCCAGGTGACGTTAGTGGCGACTGTTTCTGTCATCAGCTGATGTCCTCGTTGAGATTGAAAATTTTCGGGCGCGGAGTGTAGCAGCAGCGGGGTGAACGGTGACCGCAGAGCGCGGAGACCCTGTGCTTGCGGGCTGTAACTTCAGTAACAGCCGGGTTTTGCTTCACGATCGAGGGCAGCCGGTGTTCCCGTAGAATGTCGCGCATTTTCCGCAACAGAAGCACAGGAGAACTGAAAAATGAGCGAACCCACCGTTATCGCGGGACTGGCCCGGACGCCCATGGGCGGCATGCAGGGGGATTTGTCGGACGTGGCCGCGCCTGTGCTCGGCACCGTAGCGATCCGAGGCGCGCTGTCGCGCAGCGGCGTTGCGGCTGATGCGGTAGAGGAGACCCTGA
Source organism: Gammaproteobacteria bacterium (assembly GCA_038116745.1). Lineage (GTDB taxonomy): Bacteria > Pseudomonadota > Gammaproteobacteria > JAYODW01. The sequence goes on along the minus strand of JAYODW010000002.1, from coordinate 105,966 downwards.
TGGGCTGTGTGTTGCCTGCGGGGCTGGGACAAGCGCCCGCGCGTCAGGCCGCACTCGGCGCTGGCGTGCCTGAATCGGTCCCCTGTACCACCATCAACAAGATGTGCGGCTCCGGCATGAAGGCCATCATGATGGCGCACGACGCGATCAGCGCAGGCTCAGCCGGTGTGGTGGTAGCAGGCGGGATGGAGAGTATGACCAATGCGCCTTACATCCTGCCCAAAGTGCGCGGGGGAATGCGCCTGGGGCACGGTCAGGTGTTGGACCACATGTTCTTCGATGGTCTCGAAGACGCCTACGACAAAGGGCGTCTTATGGGTTCCTTCGCCGAAGAGTGCGCGAAGAAGTACGCGTTCACTCGGGAAGCACAGGACGCGTACGCGATCGAATCGCTGAAACGCGCTCAGGGTGCGATTGATCGGGGTGCGTTCAAAGCGGAGATTGAGCCGGTAACTATCAACACGCGCGGCGGCGAGCGCATCATCGACACCGATGAGCAGCCCGGCAAGGCGCAGCTGGACAAGATCCCACACCTCAGACCCGCATTTGCGAAAGACGGAACAGTCACCGCGGCTAACTCAAGCTCAATCTCTGACGGCGGTGCCGCGTTGGTGTTGCTGTCGGAGGCGCGAGCGAGCGAGCTCGGGGTTGCGCCGCAGGCACGCATTCTGGCGCACACCTCCCACGCGCAGGAGCCGGCCTGGTTCACGACCGCGCCGGTGCACGCGGTCAAGAAGCTGATGCAGCGAGTCGGCTGGTCGGTGGACGACGTTGATCTGTTCGAAATCAACGAAGCCTTTGCCGTGGTCGCGATGGCCGCCATGAGAGAACTCGAACTGCCGCATGAAAAAGTCAATGTTCGCGGCGGGGCCTGCGCTCTGGGGCATCCTATCGGCGCTTCCGGGGCAAGGATTGTCGTTACCCTGATTCATGCGCTGCGCGAGATGGGCGGACGTCGGGGCGTTGCCAGTCTGTGTATTGGTGGTGGCGAAGCCACAGCGCTGGCGATAGAGCTTGCTTGAGGCGCGATAGACCATCGCGGGGCACTCCGCCCCGCGATGTTTTTCCGCCTGTTCTCCCGAAGACTTCCATGTCGGTGCAGCGCTGCCCCTGGGTCGATCTGTCCAAGCCGGACTACGTTGCCTATCACGATGAGGAATGGGGCGTGCCGGTGCGTGATGACGACCGAATGCTGTTTGAATACTTGGTGCTGGAGAGCGCACAGGCTGGCTTGAGCTGGTACACCATCCTTCGAAAGCGGGCCGGCTATCGGCGTACGTTTGCCCAGTTCGATCCGCTGAAGGTTGCGGCTTTTACCGACAGCGACGTCGACAGACTGCTCGCGGATCCCGGCATCGTCCGCCATCGCCAGAAGATCGAAGCCACCATTGCCAACGCAAATGCTCTGCTCAGGCTGCAGCAGGAGGAGGGGAGCTTCTCAGAGTTCCTCTGGCGCCGCGTTGAAGGGCACCCTGTGATCAACAAACCAAGGACGCTTTCTGACTACCCGACTCGCAGCCCGCTCTCTGACGGCCTCAGCGCCGACCTTAAGAAGCGCGGCTTCAGGTTTCTGGGGACAACGACGGTTTACGCTTTTCTGCAGGCCGTGGGCGTGGTGAACGACCACTCGGAAGAGTGTTTCCGGCAGGCAGAACTCGCCTATTTCTGACCAAAAAAAGGGGGCGTGGAGCCCCCTTTTTCATGAACCCGCGCTTGCGGCAGTTCGTCAGTAAACCACTGGAACGCGCGTGAACTTTCCGCCCCGAAAGCGGATGGCGGTCGCGCGACCACCAGTGATCAGAAGGCTGCCATCGGGCATCGCGACGGGCGTTCTCAACCATGACAGAAGCTTCAGAGCAGTCCGGTCGGCAAGCGACCATTTCCGCCCGTTCAGATTGCCGATCAAACCAACGGCACCCGAGATCACAGGGCTATCGCCGTTTTCCAGCGAGATGCCGAAAATACCCTCACGACCCGGCTTGGGATTATCCATCCACGTCACGCCCGCATCTTCGCTGTGTGCGCTCACCCCAGCAGCGCCGGTCAGCCAGATCTGCTCTCCACGCTGGGCACCCGCCATCCAGTAAGCCGGCTCAGGTTCACGCGGCACGATGCGGACGTCTCGTCGGACCCAGGATTCGCCGTTGTCCTGCGACTGGAAAATCATGCCGAATTCACCGGCGATGGTTACCGTTCCTGCTTTGACGATGACCACGTTCCAGGACACGTCGCCGAGGCGGAACGGAGGGCCGGGGTTGAATTTGAAGCCGATGGTCGGGGGGGGATCCATGTCGAGGTCAGTCTGGACCTGCACGAAACCCTCGTCGGGATACATGATGTAGTGCTCGTCGGGGATGGCCGGCTCTCCACCGACGGTAGCCGTGAATTCGATCGTTTCGCTGTCGATATTGCTCACGCCGAAGTACCAGTCAGCCGGTTGTCCGCCGGGCATCTGCGTCACAGGCATGGTGACGTCGCGGATCTCGAGGGCTTCAAAATCGCTGCCGTCCGCGCTGTAAGCGACTAGACCACGGGCGCCTACCACCCAGACACCGGCGCCATCCACCGCGATATCCAGGATGGGCTCGTCGTATTCGGACAGCGCCGCGATTTCCGAGATCGTCTTGCCGTCGAAGCTGTAGAGCCGGCCGGTTGAGCTCCCAAGCAGCGCTTTGTCATCGCCGTAGCGGGCGAGAGCGGTGAAGTCCTGGTCTGGAGCGTCCTCGATAACCGAAACCTTCGCGCTGTCTGCGCCTACGGTGAGCTTGCCGACCATCCCGTGATGCCCGACGACGACGACGCCATCGAGACCGGGGACGTAAGCCGCGTCGAGAAAATCCATTTTTGGCATGGCGACTGGAGCTGTGGCGCTGTCTACGGCAGCGTCTTCCGCCATTGCGGCACCCCCGAAAGCGCCGACTATGAGCGAGGAGGCGAGCATGAGCCCTTTAGAATTCAGGTGGATCCGAGTCATTGGTCAGAGCGTCCTGTTTGTCTGAAATTACGAAAAAAAACGTGAATACTCCTTAGCCCCGGCATGAGCCCTTTATCTGAGGGCAGTGATTGTGTCAGCCGGGGCGGCCCTTATTTTTCGGGGCGGTACATTACCAACAGCGGTTTGGCACCACAACAAGTACCTGTGTAGCAAGGGCTGTCGTTAGGTGCAGAGGTTTTCAGGGCTAACTTCCCTGCGCGAGGGCAGCGTACTTGCCACCGAAGTAGAGCAGAGGTTGTCCGTCCTGCGAGCGGTCGGCGTGAACGGCACGCACTTCGCCGCAGAAAATCTGGTGGTCACCCCCTTCGTAAATATGCTGGACAGCACATTCAAATGACACCAGGGTGCCTGCCAGCACCGGTGCACCTGTGGACCCTGGAGTGAACGCGACGTCCGAGAACTTGTCCTGACCCTTCTTGGCAAAACGGTTAGAGAGCGCTTCCTGTTCTCTGGCAAGCACATTCACGCAGAACACCCTACTTTGCGTCATCGGCGCCAGGGTGTCAGACCCGCGATCCACACAGACCAGGAGCATGGGCGGCGCGAGGGAGAGCGAACTGACTGCGTTCATGGTCAGACCGAAAGGCCGGCCTTCAGCGTCGCAGGTGGTCACAATCGACACGCCCGTGCCCCACAATCCGCACGCGCGTCTGAAATCGTTGACGTCGACAGAAGTCGATTCATTGCTCATGTGGTAAGTGTCCTCTTAATGCCATCGAAAGCTGCACGGGCTGAATTCCCAAGTTCGCTCGCGCTCTAGCAAGAGCGATTTTGGGATTGTCTGACGCTTCGTCTTCCCTGCAACATACCGGTCCGCATGGTAGGGCGCGTCGGATGTTCACGCAAATCAGGCGAAAAGCGGTTTAACCATCTGACGACGCTGGAACAAACCGCATCAAGGGCCCAGTGCGCGAGGCCTCCCAGTGTTGTAAAAATACAACTCACGGGGTGTTTAACTTTTACCACAAACGTGAAAGAATCCTGCCCGCTGGACTCCGCACGGATGTTCGGCATGCGGTGGAGCGTGACAACTGTGTCAAGCCTTGTGCACAAGAGAAGAGGGGGAATCCTTGGACAACGCACCGATGACTAAAGGACGGCGTCTAGCGAACTGGCTGCTGGACCATCGACTATTCACAATTGCATGCATCGTCCTGCCAACGCTCGCGCTGGCCTACGCGCTGCCCACGATTGAGGTCTACTCAAGATTTGCCGACCTGCTCCCCGCGGAGCACACCTACATTAAAAATTACAACCGCATGAAGCTGACCTTCGGCGGTGCCAACGTCGTCACCATGTCGCTGCAAGTGAACGACGAAAACAGCGATATCTTCACGACAGACACACTTCAGAAAATCAAGCATCTGACCGAGGAGGTCGACCTCATTCAGGGGGTCAATCACTATCAGGTAGCGAGCATCGCGCATCCTAAGATTCGGCGGATCCGCACGACCGCCGGCGGGCTGATTAAATCCGAGCCCGTACTGCCTCGCGATATTCCCACGGACGAGGAGAAACTCAAGCAGCTGCGCGAGGAGTCGTTTAATAACGACATCGTCTACGGGACCTACATATCTACAGACGGCACCGCGGCGCTCATCCTTGCCGGCTTCGACGAAGAGCGGCTTGACTACAACAAGATCTTCACTCGTCTGAAAGACCTCAAAACCGAAGTCGAAGCGGACGGCAAGACCAGCCTCTACATTGCCGGCGAGCCCATGCTCAAGGGATGGATTTACTACCACTCCGGCGAGCTTGCGCTGATTTTCGGTATCACAGCTGCGGTGATGATTACGCTGCTGTTCCTGCACTTTCAATCTTTCGCCGGCGTCTTCGTGCCTTTCCTGGGAACGATGATGGCCGCCATCTGGGGGCTCGGGTTTGTCGGCTGGATGGGCTACAACCTCGACCCGTTAATCCTGGTGGTGCCGATTCTGATTTCAGCCAGAACCGCCAGCCACTGCGTCCAGATGATGGAGCGGTTCCACGACGAAATACGGATTGGTGCTAGCCGCGAGGCAGCGGTCCGCACAAGCATGGGCGAACTGCTGGTCCCGGCGTCAATTGCGATCTTCACCGACGCAGCCGGGCTGCTGGTTCTTGCCGTGTCCTCGATCCCGATCATCGCGAAACTGGGTTATTTCTGCAGCTTCTGGTCGATGAGTAACCTCATTACCGTGACGGTGCTGGTGCCCCTGGTGTTGTCCTACCTGCCAGCGCCGAGAACCGATAGCAGCGCGGAACACAAGAACATGTTCTCCCGCATCATGTCGGCCTGGTCGATGTTTCTGACCTCGAACAAAGCGCCTGTGCCCATCTTCGGCATCGCGATACTCATCGTTGTGGTCGGCGTCTACTACGGTAACCAGATGGTGGTCGGTGAGGAAAAACCCGGATCCCCGATTCTGTTTGGAGACTCTGAATACAACATTGCCGCAGCCCATATCGCGGGTAAGTTCGCCGGCGCGAACCAGTTCAGCATCTACTTCGAGGCCGAAGAAGCGCACAAAATGAAGGACCCGGAAGTGGTCGCCGTGATGGAAGAGTTCGGCGTCTACATGGGTAACGTGGTGAATTTCGGCGGCACGCGAGATATTCCGAATCTCGTGCGCTCGATTAACCGCCTGTACCACTACGACGATCCGCGTTGGTCGCTTGTTCCTGCCACGCAGAGGGACGTGGGCAATACGCTGTTCATGTACGAGGCTGGCGCAGCCATCCCGGGCGTGATTCTGGAGTACATGGACCTTGAAGGGCGAACCGCCAACTTTGTGGTGTTCTTCAAGGACGCGACAGGCCCGACTGTGAAAGCGGCTATCGATGCGGCGAAGAAATTCCTCGACGAGCACCCGATGGAAGGGGTGACGCCGCGGTTCGCCGGCGGCATCATCGGCACGACGGCTGCCGGCAACGAAGAAGTGCAGCGCTCTGAGCTGAACCAGACCATCCTCATCATGATTGTGGTGATGCTCTCGGTGATGGCGACATATCGCTCCATCACCGCAGCAATCCTGGTATTCGTGGTACTGGCGCTTGCGGTCATCATTAACCGCGCCTACATGGGTTTCCGCGGGATCGGTCTGAACATCAACACGCTGCCGGTTACGGCTGTCGGTATCGGTTTAGGCGTGGATTACGCTATCTACATGCTTGACCGCATCCGGGAAGAGGTTAGACACCGTTCGGTAGACGATGCCGTCCGGGTCGCGCTCTCGACCACCGGTGCTGCCGTGCTGTTTACGGCGGTAACCGTGATCGCAGGAATTGCCTACTGGATTCCGGGCTCATCGCTCCGGTTCAACAGTGAAATGTCCATGCTGCTGTCGCTGCTGATGGTCAGCAACATGATTGGAGCGATTTCCTTGCTGCCGCTGCTGGTCAAAGTGTTCAAGCCCAGTTTTGTCATGAAGTCCCATGTGGACGACGACCAGACTGATGCCTCGAACCAGGCGAGCGGGCAGGGCGCGCACGCGCATTAAAAAATTAAAACGGCCATTTCGGGGTTTCCCGCCCCGAGCTGGTTTTCTTTAAAGGGGGAAACATGGGAGAAAAAACCATGAAAAACTTGAAAGGCGCTTTTCAAGGAACCCTGGCAGCCCTGGCGCTGGCGACCTTCGCCGCACCATCGCATGCCCGTATCACGGTCGACGCCCTTGGCGGCGAGCTTGAAGTGGAAGGGTTTCTCAAAAGTGAGATCCGGTCCCGGATGGGATCTGGTCCTGTTTACCTCGGACAGTGGATTCAGCGGCTTCAGGTCGAGGCCTCGTTGAACTACTACGATGTGGGCATGTTCGACGAACTGAGTTTCGTTGGGATCATTCGCCCTGAATACGACATCGTTCAGGATATGGGAGATTTGAGCTCAAATCGGATCGGAGAGGGCGCTACTGAGCCTTCGCTGCAAGACCGGGGTGTGTTCAACTTTGCCAATGACGGTTTAGGCTGGGGTGGATTTGACTTTGCCTACGGTCAAGACATGATGTCCACGGGCGGTATCGGAAAACTTGTTACGCATGGACAAATGAATGCGGCGGATCTCGGCAAAATGTTCGAGGTCGATTTTCGCAATGGCAGAAACAATCAAGTCATCCAACAAATTGCGGGAACGGGGTTCAATAACAACAACGGACTCGCGCTGACAACCATCTCCGGCTTTCCTCAGGTGGTGCAGAAGGCTTCTAACCTTCATCTCGACTGCGACCGATGTATTGACCTGAATATTGATAACGGGGATGTGGCGATCGCGAACACTGATTCCAACGGCCGCCTGTATCCGTTCCGCGAGCTGTATGTGGACGCAGTCGTGGACGATTTCTGGTTCCGAGTAGGTAAACAGCAAATCGTCTGGGGCAAAACCGACTTCTTCCGCCTCCAGGATCTGATCAATCCTGTGGATTTCGGTCAGCATTTCTTTTTCGATTCGTTTGAGGATATCCGTATTCCTCAATGGATGGCATCGATGCAATGGAAGGCGGGATCATTCGGGCCTCTAACGGATAATGCAATTCAGGTGGTGTGGAACTTCGACAAGTTCCAGCAGATCGGGTTGGGCAACCCCTCGCATTTTTGGGCTCACCCCTTCAGCAAAGACACCAGTACCTTCGCCATTTTTAACACCTATTTCTCGAAAGAGCCCTGCTTTGGCCCCCAGGCAGTTACGGCGGGTGGAGCGACTGGCGTTCAGGCTAATGTTCCATTCGCCGGTGGTTTGACTCCGATTCAGATGCAGGATCTCTGCGGAACCGCTGGGCCGAACGATCCGAGACTGCCCTCAGGTTTCGGGACGCCCCAAGGCCTTAATGTGAATAACCGCCCAGACTGGGAGATCGAGAACACAGAGGCAGGTATGCGTTGGGAGTTTCGCGTGTCAGATTTCCGATTCGCTGTCTCCTACTGGTACGGATGGAACGACATCCCGGTGTTCAAATTCCACACGGTCAACCTCAACGCAAACCGACTTGGCTATCAGTTGAGTGCAGCGGATGTTCAGGCAATCCAGAATAATGACCCTAACACTCGCGTCGACGTTAACGTAGGCGACCTAGGTTTGATGCGAACGGTGTACACCGCTGGCGATCTTGAAGAGGCAGTCCGGACGGATATCTTAGCCGTTAACACCTTGGCACAAGCCGACCCGCTTTGGACAGAAGCGAGAGATCGTCTTGTGTCCCTTGATTCTCTCGGTGTTGGGAACGCGGTTATTTCTACTTCACCGGAGAAAGCAGCGGAAATGCTGCGGAACTCAACGAGCGGGTTTACGGCCGGATTAGGTACTGATGTCGGGGGAACGTTCGCGCAAGCGGCACAAAATGCGAACGCCACTGGCAACTACGTACCCTATTACCTCGGAATTGACCCATCAATCGGGAACGGATGTACTGTCACGGCAGGCATTTTCTGTAGCCCGTTTTCCGGAGGGCAGACCTCTCAGGAGTTCAAGCAGTCGCACACGGTGGGACTGGCCATGGACTATTTTGAGTCTTGGTCCGGGGTAGTCATGCGAATCGAGTCCTCCTGGACGTTCGACGAGCTTGTGAACAACACGAGAAGCGTCGACTGGGTAGACACCAGTGACGTCATGAGGTTCTCCCTCGGGTTCGACCGGCCGACCTTTATCCCGTTTCTCAACAAGGACCGGACGTTTTTCCTCTCTTTGCAAATCTTCGATACGTGGTATTGGGACCATGAAGGAGATAAGCACACAGGATATTACGTAAACGAGCACAACTGGATAACAACGTTCTTCTTCCTTGGAAACTACATGCGGGACAAGCTGAAACCCACCGGATTCTATGTCTGGGAAGAGGCGGCCAATTCCCACGTAGCTGGATTCAATCTGGAATGGCTTTTGGATAACCATTGGTCGGTCAAAGGTGGTTTCCACCTTATTTGGGAAGGTGATGAAAACAAAGTCCACGACACTGGCCCGTTCTCTAATTTTATTACGATAGGCCCGGATGGTAATCAGTATAAATATGTGAACGGTTCACTTGGTCCGGCGCGTCAAGGTATCGGAGCCCTGCGTAACTATGATGAGGTCTTCTTCGAGCTGAAGTACCAGTTCTAAAGAAGCAATCCAGCGCCTTTCACATGGGCGGCCGGCCGCAAGGCCCGCCGCCCTTTTTTGTGTGCGGATGAACTAAATCTTTTAAAGAGCATCCAAGAGGCGCCACCGCGCGTAAACAGCCACAGCAGACCAGAAGGACCGAATGAATGAAAACCTCCCGTCTTGTCACAGCCGTGGCACTTCTACTTTGTGGACTTACCGAGGCCAATGCCGCCGAGGTGGATTCCGGGCGACTGGTTCGGGATGCAGTAGGGGTGGCCCGGGAGTTGCGGCAGTCGGACAACACGTTTGACCAGCTCAGTGCAGCTGGGATCCTGGTGGAGATCGGTGACAAAGAGTCGCTCCAGTTCCTGGCCGATAATCTAGGCCACGACGATTGGTCGCTGATGCGCTCAGCGATCGATACCCTGCTCACGGTGCAACACCCGGCGGGGCTGGACGTCATCTACCGCTATGCCGCGCTGACCGAAGACCCGATTTTTATGAAATTCCTGGCTGAGGGCTGCGCCAGCAATCCGAGGGATGACATGGCCGAATTTCTCATGGAAGCCCTCAAGGTCGACGACAGCTGGGTTAAGAAGCATGCGCTCCAGGCGCTGGTCGATACGGAGCTGGAGAATAAGGAAGCCCGCATGCGTGCCATTGCGGAGAACCTCGACAACGATTCAACCACTCGCGCCTACGCCTGGTATGCGTTGATGGACACGCCGTCGCGGGACGACTCTCTCGCCATGATGCTGGAAATTGCGGACGGCTGGGCACCCGAAGCGCAGGAGGCTGCGGCCGTGGCGCTGGGCACCGTCGATACAGAAATCAACCGTGCTGCGCTGCATAAGCTCCGGACCGCTGACACCTACAAAGTTCAGGTCGCTGCCATGACCAGCGAGGCCGGTTATGGACTGGCTGAGGCGAAGGAAGATCTCGTGCGCACCATTGCCACGGGCAAAGGGCTCGACCCTGCAGTCGCGGCGGCCAGCGTCCGGCGCCTGCCGCCGGCCATGGCTGAGCAAGTGACGCACGAGCTGCTGACCTGCTGCCCCCTGAACTCAGACGTTGGCACGCGATTGCTGGAATCCTGGGGAACCATTGAAGGCAACGCGACAGAGGTGCTTGACTGGGGTCTCGCAAACGAAAATCCTGACATCCGCATGCAGGCCGCCTGGCTCGTTGGACGCCGTGGAGCACAGCAGTACCTCGACCAGCTGGGGACGATGCTGAAAGACTCAGATAGTGGAATTCGGGCCATGGCTGCCTGGTCAATCGTCCGGATCCTGGGGGATGAGTTCGACGAAGGCGTGGAAATCTAATCCTGCAGGCGCACCTTCAGTCTGGTGGCGAGCTTTGAATTCGTTCACAGTCTGGCCTTTTGTCGATCTCAACTGACCTCGCGAGTGGCGGATCACGTAGAATCCGCGCCTACCCGGAATTCCGGCGAGCGTACTGAAGCCGGGCTTCAGATCTGTCGAGGTCTGAAGATTGAAACAAGAAAGGTGACTCTGTGAATAACTCAAGTCTGAATGACGTGTCTAAGCGCCGCTCCTGTCTGCTGGCACTGTTGGCGGCGGTTGCTATAAGCGCGGAAGCCTGGGCAGGCGACTTTGACTTCGATGTGGCCGAGGCCCTGTCGCTGTCGCCACCCCCGGGAACCGTCATCGGCAGCGACAATCTTGAGCAGTCCGCGCAGCTGATTGATCCCGAGTTTGCGGAGCTAATCGCGCAGGGCTGGTTGACGCTGACTGTAGGCGAGCCCATCTCCTTCGATCCGCATCCCAATTACGTGGCTGCTACAACGGGTAGTACGGAACTTGGCAGTGAGCCAGGGGTGCTGAACAACTACGTCGCCGGCCGTCCCTTTCCAGGGGAGCTTTCAGTTGACGATCCCAGAGCGGGAGAAAAGCTGATCTGGAACATGCGCTACTCGTACGCGGGCGACGGCGGGAAGATCCCGGAGATGTACTGGCAGTATCGCGACATGCGTAACCAGAAGGTAGAGCGCGAGCTGGAGTTCGAAGCGGCGGCGATGCGTTTCATGTACCGGCACGTGGTCGAGCCGACGCCCGAGCTCAAGGACAACCCCTACAAGGTCTACAACGCGATTACGCTGACGGCGCTGGAACCTGGTGACGTCTCCAACACCAAGCTGCTTTTGTTTTACAACAGCGATGACACGGCTGAAGAACAGGGCTGGATGTACGTGCCGTTGCTGCGTCGTGTGCGGCGTGTAGCGACGACGATGCGCACCGACTCTTTCCTCGGCAGCGACATCATGATTGAGGATTTCCTGGGATACACCGGGCGCATCATGGACATGGAGTGGAAGTACGGCGGTGAGCGTCACATCATGCTGCCCATGTATCGCCACGATCAGGTGCCGCACGCCGATCGCAAGGCGCGGAAATACCAATATAACTTTGTCGATTTTCACGGCCACAGCGGATGTTTCCCGAACGTGACCTGGCAGGTGCGTAAGGTGCATATTCTCGAGGGGACGCCGAAATGGTCCGACCATCCCTTGTCCAAACGCTTTTTCTACATTGATGCCCAGACCATGTTTCCGGTGTTCGGCAAGGTTTACGACCGCGGCGGCGTGCTGTGGAAGTTCCTGATGGGTGGTCTGGCACATCCGGACTACCATCTTGAAGATAACGCCGGTACGGGGGTTGCCATGCTGGATTCGTCTGCGGTGATCGACATCCAGAACAAGCACTGCACCACCATTCAGATGGTGACCCTTGCGAACAGTAAAAAGGTCAAGCAGCGCGACTTCGAACCGTCGTCTCTGAGCGTCGGCGCACGCTGATAGGCGGGAGCGCAGGCTTGGAAGCCTGCGCTGCGTAGCGGTCCTGTGACGCCAGGGGGATGGCGGGCAGGACATGCGCCCCGTTTCTTTTGAACGTCCCGCGGCGAACGCGGGACTCATGACTTGGAGGATAGTGAAGATGGCGAGCCCTCAATCCCAGGCGATTATCGATCTCTACAACCACTGGCTGGAGTGCATGGCGGCGAAGCCCGACATGAGTCTTGAAGAGCTGCGCGACCTTTTTGAGCACTGGGGCGATATCACCGGCGAGCCGGGTGATGTTGACTACGTCGAAGTTGACGCGGGTGGCGTACAGGCCATGTGGGCACTGCCGAAAAACTGCTCTGAAAACCGGGTGGCTCTGTGCACCCACGGTGGGGGCTACGTCTGCGGCTCCATGTATACGCATCGCAAGCTGTTCGGCCACGTGGCGAAAGCAGTTGGCTGCAAGGCGCTGATCCTGCATTACCGGCGCGCGCCTGAGCATACGCATCCGTCGCAAGTCGAAGATGCGGTGGCCGCTTACCGCTGGCTGCTGGACGAGGGTTATAAGCCAGAGCACATTTTCACCACCGGCGACTCGGCCGGCGGTGCCCTGTCTACCTCAGTGCTTCTTGGCGCACGCGCGGCGGGGCTGCCTTTGCCGGCAACCGCGGTGCCGATGTCCCCATGGTACGACCCGGAAGGGACCGGCGAGTCGGTCAAAACCAACGCTGAGAAGGATGCGCTGGTCAAAGAAGAGGTGCTCAAGAACATGGCGAGCACGTTCCTGGGTAGCGCCTCGAGCAAAGACCCGACGGCGAACCTGCTGCAGGCCGATCTGGCCGGGCTGCCGCCAATCTATATTCAGACGGGCGGAGACGAGACCCTGCTGGACGATTCGACGCGCTTTGCAAAGCTCGCTGAAGCCTCAGGTGTCGAGATCAGGCTGGATGTCTATCCGGATATGCAGCACGTATTTCATTTTCTTGCCGGACGGGCGCCTGAGGCGGATGACGCAGTGAAGCGGATCGCTGAGTGGGTGCGTCCGCGGATTGGTCTTTAAGGTCACTTCTGCTTGGGGTCTCCTCGCGGGAGGGGACCTCTGCCCACCAGAGTAAAAAAAACCGATTTCGATGCTGAGCGACGGCGACCCCAGACAGCTGTTTGACCTATCCGGCAAGTGTGCCGTCGTCACCGGCGCGTCTACCGGTCTCGGCCGACGTTTCGCCTGGGTTCTGGCTCGAGCCGGTGCGGAGGTCGTTCTGGTCGCGCGGAATCGCGACAAGCTGGAGTCCCTCGGTGCAGAAATTGAGAGCGCTGGCGGGAGCTATCGCATTTGCCCGCTGGACGTCCGGGATCGCGTCGCCATTCGGGCGGCCATTGCGGACATTGAGCAGACTCGGCCGATAGATGTCCTGATTAACAACGCCGGGATCGCCATCGTGAAAGCGCCTGAGCGCTACGCAGACGAAGATTGGGACGCGGTGTACGAAACCAATCTGCGTGCGCCATGGACCCTGGCTCAGGCCGTGATTCAGCATCGTCTGAAAGATGAACGCCCGCTGAGTATTGTGAACATCACCTCCGTGCTGGGTGAGCGCCCGTTGGGGCACATTCCCTCCTACGCGGCCGCCAAAGCAGGGCTGGTCAACCTTGGCCGCGATCTCTGTGTTGACCTGGCAGGACGCGGGATCAGGGTCAACGCGCTTGCCCCTGGTTACTTCGAGACCGAGATGAACCGGGAATGGTTGAAGAGTGAGGCGGGTGAACGTCTGCGTCAGCGGATCCCAACGGGACGTTTCGGTCAGCCGCAGGACTTGGATGGCGCTATCCTGTTTCTCGCTTCTGACGCGTCATTGTTTATGAATGGCGGCCTGCTGGTGATCGACGGCGGTCACTCCGCCGGGCTCTGAGACCCTGATGACCCGCGGCGCCCCGGCCGCCTGGGCGCACACCTAAGGTCTGGCGCTCAGGCGCTCCACAGGATCAGCCGCCAGTCGAGCACCTTCTGTTCGGCGAGCGCGCCGGTGTCGTCCGGGCGACGTGCAAAGGTGTCAATCCGCAGTTCATACAAACTGCCGCCGGCATTCACCGCGGTACGCCCTGTTACTGTGAACTCGCTGCGCAGAATATCTTCCTCGAGCACCGGACCCAGGTGGTCGCAGCCCTGCCAGCCGACCATGGTGACGATGTCCGGCAACGCGCGTGCAACCTGAGCGAGGGCGACGGAGATCGTCTGACCGCCGTAGACCAGCCGCTTGCCGAGATAGCTGCGGGATGCATCCGTATGCGCAAAGGCGATGTTGCCGGTGATCCGCACAAGTTCCGGCGCACAGGTAACGCTGTCCTGCGCTTCGATGACCACCTTGTCTCCCGCGACTAAGTCCGGCGCCGGTAAGCGGACACCCTCGAGCATCGGCGCGAGATCCCATCCGTTCGGCAAGGCAGCCTGGATCTCGGCATCCGACAAGCGCTCAGGGATCCAGTCGAAACTGTCCTGATGCCCGGTATCTGCCTGCGGGTCGCGGCAGGGAATCATCGGGCAGCGCCAGTATTTCATGACGCATGCGCCATCCTGGTTCAGAGTCTCCATCTCCAGCGCCACCATTCCTGTCGCGGCGCGGCCGGCTTTCTGGGCGTTCTGTTTCAGCCCGACCACACGCGTCACGGTAGTGAGCGTGTCACCGACGAAGACCGGTTGCTGCAGGAGCAGGCCGCGGTAGAAAAGATTTCCTTTGACGTGCTGGGAAGCGTAGGTGGTCTGACCATTGACCAGGTTAACCACCAGCATCGGGTGCACCAGCGCCCGCGCGTCGCCGGTCACTCGTCGCGACAGCGTCTGGTCCAGCGGCAGTCGCAGGCGATCGCCGACAACCGCCTGGTAGAAGGCCGTATGGCCGTCCGTTACGGTCACTGCGGGTGCCGAGAACGTCTGGTTCAGTGAAAAATCTTCGAAATATGGCCCGTCAATCCGATAGGTGGCCATGTCGGTCTCCTGGTTTTCAGTGATTCTGCAGAGGCACCGGTGGCCGGACCGGCCACCGGTTTTAAGAAAGGCGGGTGACGCTCAGCGAATAGCGATGGGGTTGATGATCATCTGAACCGCGCCGGTGACGCGAGCAGGGCCGAGCACGAACATGAACTCGTAGGCTTTGTCCGCCGCCATTTCGCGGGTATCCATATTCTCGAGAATATAGATCCCGTTGTAGTTGATCAGCTCCTGGTGCACTGGGTAGAGGATCTTGGGATCCTCGCAGGGCAGCACCTCGAGCGCCCAGCTATCTGCACCAACGGCGAGAACATTCAGCTCTGCAAGGTACTTCGCACCGTCGAGGCCGATCCCGGGTTCGACTTTGCCGAAGCGATCGGGTTCGGTATCCAGCAGGTTCATCCAGCCGGTGTTGAACAGGACGACGTCACCTTTCTCGATGGTTGTGCCCTGTTTTTCTGCGCAGGCTTTGATTTCCGCGCGGTTGAACGCGGTGCCTTCCTGCATGATCTTGGTGCCCGCACAGGCGGCCATATCGATCATGACGCCGCGCGCGACGATCGGCGGATAGTCCTCGACGCCCATCCGCTGCAGTCCGTCGACCTTGGCGAAGTCCTTACCCTTGAAGCCGTTGTAGAACACGCCGTTAGTGGCGGCATGGCCGAGCCCATCGATCTGAGAGCCGACGCCCATCCAGCCGTTCATCATGTCGTCGTAGAAGTTGAAGTGGTTGTCGCCGTAGGAGCTGCCGTTGTACTGGTTGGGATAGAGCACCGTGACCTCGAAGCTGCGCGGGGCATAGGCCGGGGTTTTGCTGTTGGTTTCAATCCCGAGTCGATAAGTCTTGCCGGTTTTGATCAGCTTGGCCGCCTTCATCACAAGGTCGGGCCCCAGCATATTGAACGAGCCCAGGGTGTCCTCTGCACCCCACTGCGACGGCCACCAAACGCGTTCCTCTGCGTGCGCCGCAACAGCCACCATCATTCCAATAGCGACGATTCCTTTAAGCATGTGAGTCTCCCCTCTGATTGCTTTTGCACTTAAGACCCGCCTCACTCCCCGAGGCTGGATTTATCCCTGACCGAACTCCGCGCGAATGCGGGCGCCGTGCTCATCCAACGCTGGGACGACCGGGGTGGCTTCTCCGCCACCGACACGGCGTATCAGAGAGGATTCACCGCCGGGCGCACGGACGGTGCGACGTTCCAGGGCCGGGTGGCGGCCGAGGTCCGTAATGTCGTTGATGCTACCGCATGCGATCCCCGCCTGCTGCAGTTTTTTCGCAACCTCAGCCCGGGGCAGGGCCGCGAAGGCCTGCTCGATTTCAACGCGCAGTGCTTCACTGTTTTCAACCCGCAGCATGTTGTTGGCAAACAGCGCGTGGTCGGCGAGATCCGGACGTTCCAGTCCCTCCCGGCACAGTCGCAGCCACTCGTTGTGATTCTGTACCACCAGGAAAATCAGGCCGTCGGCGGTCTCATACGCACCGTAGGGGCAGATCTGGGCATGGTTCATGCCGGTGCCCTTGAGCAGCTTGTTGCCGTACTCGTAGTAAGCCAGCGGCACAGCCATCCACTCTGCCAGCGTGCCGAACAGGGACACCTCGACATGCGTACCGGTGCCTTTGCCCAGGTCCCGGGCGTAGAGTGATTTCATGATCTCGCCGTAGGCGGTGAGCCCGGTGGCGATATCGCAGATCGAGGCGCCGACTTTCGAGGGCTGGCCTTCCGGGCCGGTCACTGAGCAGAGCCCGGTCTCGGCCTGGATCAGTGCATCGTAGGCTTTCATGTCGGCATACGCGCCGCTCAGTCCGTAGCCCGAAATCGAGCACATGACCAGGCGCGGATTGAGCTCGTGCAGCGTGTCGAAACCGAAGCCGAGTCGATCCACGGCGCCAGGCCGCAGGTTCTGGATAAACACGTCTGCCTGCGACAGCAGCCGGCGCAGGAGTGCCTTGTCGGCCTCCGCAGCGAGGTCGACAGCAAGTGATTCCTTGCCACCGTTCAGCCACACGAAGTAGGCGCTGTCGCCGTGAATAACCGTGTCGTAGGCGCGCGCGAAGTCGCCTTCGGGGCGTTCCAGCTTGATGACCCGCGCGCCGTTCTCAGCAAAGATACGGCTGCAGTAAGGGGCGGCGACGGCCTGCTCGAGGGAAACGACGAGCAGGTGGTCCAGTGCTGCTTGATTCATGGCGTGCGACTCCTCAAGCCACCAGCGATGCGCGCGTTACCTTGCGCTCAGCAGAGTCCGACAACGCCTGAGCGACGTCGTCCAGCGCATAGTCCGCATCAAGCAGCTCATCGTGGGGGTACCGCTCTTTAGTTTCCGAGAGGAACTGCATCGATTTGTGCAGGTAGTGCCCGAAATAGCGCATGGTCGGAATGATGGTGACGCCGCGCCTGACCATGAAGCCCGGATCAAATGCAACGGTCTGGCCGATGTTGATAGTGCCGATTGAAACCAGCGTGCCACCGAGACGGATCAGCTGAGGGGCTTCGGCAAACGCCTGCACGACGCCGGCGACTTCAACGCAGACGTCGACGCCTGAGCCACCGGTCAGCGCGTTGACGACCGCCACGCGATCCTCCGTGGTCGGGTGTTCGTTCATGTCGATGACGTGATGAGCGCCGAAGCGGCGGGCGTCGGCCAGACGTTTGGGAATGCTGTCGACGATGATGACCTCGGCGCCCTTCTCGCGCGCCACGGCCGCCGCGTTGAGCCCGAGCCCGCCGGCGCCCTGGATCAGGACGCGATCGCCATAGGTCACCTGAGCGCGATCAAGGCCAAAATAAACCTGGGAGAGCGCGCAGTTGGCGCTGGCCGCGGCCTTGTCCGAGACCTCGTCCGGTACCTTGAAGAAGCTTTGCTCGGGATGGATGTACCAGTGGGAAGCGAAAGTGGCGTGGAAATGCGGGGCGTCGTCCGGCTGTTTGGCCCAGTACTGATAAGCGTTCGCGCACATCCACGGCTGACCTTTGCCGCAGGGCACACAGCGTCGGCAGTGGATGAAGTAGGTTGCCACAACACGGTCGCCCTCCTTGAGCGGCTGACCCGCGTGGTCGTGGGTGGTGCCGGCGCCGAGTTTGTCGACGATGCCGACCACCTCATGGCCTAAGCCACCGCTTTTCTTGTTCGGATGGTGCCCGCACCAGATGTGCAGCTCAGACCCGCACACGTTGCTGCGAATAACCCGAGCAACCAGACCGCCCGGCTCGGGATCGGGAACATCGTATTCGCGGAACTCAAGCGAGCCGGGTTCGAGCATATTGGCCAGACGACCTTTCATGATTCTTTCTCCGTTCCGTTTCAGCGCATGACAAAGGGGTTGGGAACATCGTCTGCGGTGGAGATCCACACGCTCTTTGTCTGCAGGTATTCATGGATGGCTTCGATGCCGTTTTCGCGTCCGAGACCGCTCTGTTTGTAGCCGCCGAAGGGCGACATATAGCTGATCGCGCGATAGGTGTTGACCCAGACCGTGCCCGCGCGCACGGCTTTGGAAACCTTGATGGCGCGTTTGATCGACTGCGTCCACACGCCGGCGGCGAGACCGAACGCGATGTCGTTGGCGATGGCGATCGCCTCCTCGTCGGTCTTGAAGCGGATCACCGAAAGCACCGGGCCGAAGACCTCTTCCTGTGCGATGCGCATGGTGTTGGTCACACCGCCGAAAATGGTCGGCTCGATGAAATACTCGCTGGTGCCGGTTTCGGGCCGCCCTTTGGCTGGCGCGCCGCCGAGCAGGACTTCCGCGCCTTCGTCTTTAGCAATCTGAATGTACTCAAGCACTTTGGCGTACTGTGGCGGCGTGGTCACGGGACCGACCTGGGTGTCGCGCTCCATGGGATCACCCATGCGCGCACTGCGCGCAAACTCGACCAGCCTGGTGACAAACTCATCGTAAATCCCATCCTGCACCAGCAGGCGCGAGCCGGCGATGCAGGTCTGACCGGTCGCGGCAAAGATCCCCGAAATAGCCCCTTTGACTGCGTCATCGATCACCGCATCGTCAAAAACGATGTTCGGTGACTTCCCGCCGAGCTCCAGCGTGCAGCGCTTCAGCCCCTTGGCTGCTGCCTGGTAGACGCGAGCGCCGGAATCGCTGCCGCCGGTGAAAGCGACCTTGGCGACCTTGGGATGATCGACCAGTACGCTGCCGACTTCATTACCAAAGCCGGTCACCACATTCACCACGCCCGGCGGGAAGCCGGCTTCGGCAAACAGCTCGACCAGGCGCAGGGTCGAGGTCGAGGTGAACTCAGAGGGCTTGATGACGACGGTATTGCCGGCCGCCAGCGCTGGCGCGAGCTTGAAGGTCAGCAGCAGCAGGGGAGAGTTCCACGGCGTGATGGCGGCCACCACGCCGAGCGGCTCGTGCAGGGTGAAATTGAACGTCTCGGCCTTGTCGATCGGAATCACCGAGCCTTCGATTTTGTCCGCGAGTCCGCCGAAGTAGTAATACCACTGGGGCAGGTAGGCGCACTGCGCGCCCATTTCGCTGATCAGCTTGCCGTTATCGCGCACCTCGTAGGCAGCAAGTTCTTCCGCGTGCTCGGCGACCAGGTCACCCAGGCGGCGCAGCAGGGCGCCACGCTGGCTGGGTGTCATTGTCGCCCAGGGGCCGTTCGTGAAGGCCTCCCAGGCGGCGTCGATAGCGCGCTCTGCCTCTGCGGGGCCACAGCGTGCGACCTCGGCCCAGACTTTTGAGGTATAGGGATTGACCGTTTCGAAATAACGCCCGTCAGCGGGAGCGACGCTCTCGCCGGCGATATAGGCGTCGAAACGGGGCAGAGCGGCGGCTGATGTGGAGTTGCTCACAGATTTCCCCTTCGCGCTCAGTAGGAGCGCGGCAGTTCCAGGACGTGCTCAGCGATGAACGACAGGATCAGGTTGGTGGAGATCGGTGCGATACGGTAGAGCCGCGCTTCGCGGTATTTGCGCTCGATATCGTATTCCTCGGCCACCGCGAATCCGCCGTGTGTCTGCATACAGACATCGCCGGCTTCCCAGGCAGCCTCCGAGGTCAGCATCTTGGCCATGTTGGCGTAGGTGCCCGTGCTGGGATCGCCGGCCTCGTACAGGCGGCAGGCCTTGTCGAGAATCGCCTCGCCTGCTTCGACATTGGCGAACGCGCGCGCGATAGGGAACTGGATACCCTGGTTCTGACCGATGGGACGTCCGAAGACAACGCGCTCCCGAGCGTAATCCGAAGCTTTACGGATGAAATAGCGCCCGTCGCCAAGAGATTCAGCCGCGATCAGGATCCGCTCTGCGTTCATGCCAGACAGGATGTAGCGGAAGCCTTTGCCTTCCTCGCCGATCAGGTTGGACGCGGGGATGGGTACGTTGTCGAAGAAAATCTCATTCGTCGAGTGGTTGATCATCGTGCGGATCGGCTTGATGGTCATACCGTTTTTGAGCGCCTCGCGCATGTCGATCAGAAACACCGACAGACCATCGGTCCGCTTGCTGACCTCATCCTTCGGCGTGGTCCGCGCCAGCAGCACCATCAGATCAGACTGCTGCGCCCGGGAGGTCCAGACCTTCTGGCCGTTGACGATGTACTGATCGCCCTGACGGACGGCCATGGTGGAAATGCTCGTGGTGTCTGTGCCCGCGGTCGGCTCGGTGACGCCGAAAGCCTGCAGGCGCAGATCGCCGGCGGCGATGCCGGGCAGGTACTGCTCTTTCTGGGCGTCACTGCCGTGTCTGAGCACGGTGCCCATGGTGTACATCTGCGCGTGGCAGGCGCCGGCATTGCCGCCGAATTCGTGGATCGCGGTCAGGATGGCGGCGCCGACGGAGATCGGCATGCCGCTGCCGCCGTACTCCTCGGGGATGAGCGCGGCGAGCAGGCCGAGCTCTGTCAGTTTGGCGACGAACTCGGTCGGATATTCACGCACGCGGTCTTTGGCCCGCCAGTACTCGCCGGGGAACTCTTCGCAGACTTTTTGCACGGTATCTCGGATCTGCTGGATAGTTTCTTCGTGTTCGTTGCTCATCAGAACTGTCCTCGTTCGGGCGACGCCGAAGGCTCTTTTCAGTGGGTGATGCGGAGCGCTCGGATGCTGTCGCGGGCCGGATCGCTCAGAGCGACCCGGCAGTGATGTTAGACGGCGCCCGCGACGGGAGCTGCGAGCGCCGTGATGTTTTGTCCGCCGGACGGCTGACGCGTGCCCCGCGTGGCTCGGACGGACCACGCGGGAGGTTTGCTCAGGGCTGGGCCAGGATTTTCTCCAGCACCGGCATCAGGTAGCGATTGAAGACCTCAGGATTTTCACTCATGGGGAAATGTCCGATTTCCTCCATGATGATGCACTCGGAGTTCTTCGTTTTCTGTGCCGTCTCTTCCGTCATTTCCGGCGTGCAGGCAAAGTCGTATACACCGGTCATGTAGTAGATCGGCACGTTGCCCGGCAGGTTCTCCGTTTTGCCGCGGAAGTCATGGTCGACGCTGTAGAAGTAGAGGTCACCTTTGAATACGCCCGGTCCACCCTGCGCGTAGTACCACCAGGTCTCCCAGCGGTACTTGTCAGGGCTCTGCGGCGCCATCAGGCCGAACACGGAGGTAGCGCAGGTTTCGCCGCCATGGATGTGCGAGTGCCGCAGCCAGTCCAGATGCCAGCCGGGCGAGTATTCGCAGGCCTCGATGGCGATCAATGAGCGGACCTCGGATTCATAGTTCTGCGCCAGGTGCAGGCAGATGTTTCCGCCCATGGAGCTGCCCATGATCACCGGCTTTTCGAGACCCAGCTCGCGACAGAAAGCCATCACGATGCCCGAATAGAACTTGGCGGTGAGTTTGTATTCCTCGTCTTCGCAGAACCACTCATAGGGCGGAATGGACTTGCCGTGTCGCGGCAGGTCGAGCGCGATAACGCGGAAGTTCTTGTTGATGGCCGGGTCGCACAGCTGATGCCGCCATTCGCGGGAGTCGGTGCCCGCAGTGTGCAGGCAGACCATGGGGATGCCTTCGCCGGCTTCCTCAAAAAAGATCCGGTACTCGGTGCCCTCGTAAGGTACCCAGATATACCGGCCTGTAATCGGTTCAATATTTGCCACTGGAAATCTCCTTACCGGGTTCAGCTCAGATCTCGCGCATGCGATCGAGCGCCCACATGAGCGCGCGCATGTTCTGCCACAGGACCATCTGGTCTCCCTCGAGGGTGACGCGGCCGTGGAGCGGATGCGCCATTGCCCACAGGTCGTTGTACATGGGGGGCGGCACGGGCTGACAGAACTTCTCCCAGCTTACGGCAGGGCCACGGATGGCCAGGCTGTAGCAGGTTTCCGGTCCGAGTTCGTTGCTGAACTCCGCGAGCTTGCCTTTGTTGAACGAGACGACGTACTGGTCGTCGCCGAAACCGAACAACAGATCCGCGGTGAAATGCTTGCCGATCCAGCTCATCGGCCCGTTGCTGTTTACCGCGTCCTGCCATTTCTGCATCCAGGACATGTCGAACATGAGGTACCTCCGTAACTTGCGTAAACCGCTGCCGGCGCAGCTCCCGGGAGCCCGGAAACAGGTTCCAGGATCCCTGGGAGCACACGCAGTGTGCTCCAGATTCTGCGAACGCGGCGGCGGAGACCGCGAAAGCTTAATGATTGCGGCAGTGCGAAGTAAACAATCGCGTTGAAATAGCAGCCATAAGATTCCGCTATGGCTCGAGCAGCGCGAAGTGCAGACGAGATCTCTCCCGGTCGGGGTCAGCGATTGCAGCGACGGCTTTCAGCGCCGTGCAGTAATCCTGTGGGAAGCCCTGTGCCTCAGCGCCAGCGACAACCAGGGCTTTGTACCAGTCATAAGGTTTCAGCATGCTGTCGAGCGCATCCGCTGAGGCCAGATAGACCGCGCAGAGCCCGAATTCAGCAACCTCCAGGGATACACGCTCGTAGCCCTTGCCGACCCCTTCGATGCGATCCAGGGTTGGCAGCGCACCTGCGGCAATTTCGAACACCGTGCCGTAAGCACGGCTTGAGCGCTCTGGCAGCAAGGTGCACTTGCCGGAGCCATCCTGCCCCTTTTTGTAGAAGCAGATTGCGCGGCCCGGCAACGCGACCGTGCCCAGCGTCCGGATCTGACCTACCCGGGCGGCCAGCCGCGCGGGTAACAGATTGGAGCCGTAGGCCAGGTAACGGACAAACCCGGTGCTCAGCGCACTTATCCCGCGTAGGCGACGACCTCGATCTCCACGCGGGCGCCTGGCAGGACCAGGCCCGAGACCACGGTCGAGCGTACCGGTGGCGCAGCGCTGAAGGCTGCAGCGTAGACGCGGTTGAAAGCGGCGAAATCGGCGACGTCCGTCAGCCAGACGGTCGCTTTGATAACGTGGCTGAGGTCGAGGTCGGCCTCGCTGAGGATGCCGCGGATGTTTCTCAGACAGTGCTCAGTCTGCGCTTCAATCCCGTCAGCCAGTTTGCCGTGCTCGTCCAGTCCGAGCTGACCCGAAAGGAACGTGAAATCGCCGGCGCGAACGCCTTTCGATAGCGGCAGGGGCGTGCCGTCCGCCAGCGCGAAAACGCCGCCGATAACTTCATGTGCCATGGTGGTTACTCCTTTTGCAGTAAAAGCCAGGTGCCGCGCGTCAGCAGCGGCACGGTAAAGACGATCAGAAATCCCCAGGAGAGCGCTCCATAGCCCTGTGCGACCAGGGCGATGATCCCGAACTGCGCCAGCAGGAGGCTCACAGCGACGATCATGGCCGCGACCAGGGCGTGGGTTCGTCGGGAGTAGGGGAGGCGCCCCTGGTCTTCGCGCCATCCGTCAAGCCGCTCACTCAGGCCCTGCAGGATGCCGACTGCGGTCAGCACGACGGTGCCGAAGAGTACGACGTGGAACCAGGATAACGCCCATGCGGGTGCCGCGTGCTGCAGGACCCAGCCGGTGGGGATCGCCTGCTCGGTGATGCCAGGATAGTGAACCATGAAACACAGATGCAGCAGGAGCGCTGGCAGCGCCCCGCCGATGCCGGCAATCAGCCCCGCTGTCGCGGCCTGGCCGACCTGCTCTGCGTCGGCAGCGCAGTAAATGAGCACCGGTATAACCGCGCTGTTGTAAAGGGCGAACTGAAATCCGCTCAATGCCGCGATGGACACCTGTGGCGCATCGGCAAAAACCGATGCCAGACGGCCGTCAAGGGAGTCAGGAAGCAGGTGGTACACCAGCGCCAGCAGGCTCAGCATGAGGACGGCGGTCCAGAGCCCGAGGACCTTCTCCACGAACTGGCGGCCGCTGAAGCTCCCTAGGGCAATCAGCAGGAGAACCAGGCCAACGCCCTCCGCGTAGGGCAACCCCCAGCTGTCGGTCAGCGAGCGGCCCGCGGCAGCGCCCACAACGGCAATCACGATTACCAGAAGCACCGCGAAGAGGCATTCGAACAGCACCCAGGCCCGCCCAAGAAAGAGCTGCAGGAAATGCCGGTAGTCGTGTACCCGGAACCGGGCCGCCAGGCCAAAGCTCACCGCCAGAACGGCGCTGAACGAAAGCGCAATCACGCCGCAGGCGATGACGCCACCCCAGCCACCGTGACGGCTGACAAACTCGACCACTTCGCGACCTGTGCCGTAGCCGCCGCCGACGATGACGCCCTGAAAAACTGCTGCTGGCAGCAGGAAACGGCGAACAAGGGGCGGGAGGTTCATTGCGTGATTGCGACAGGCTCGGGGTGTGTTTGAGGCGCGCTATAGTACCGCGCACCTTTCCTTCACCGTGGAGCGTTAGATGCCTTTGCAGCCGACCCTTTTTATCTCCCACGGTGCTCCGAATATCGTGCTGCACGACTCGCCTGCGCGTCGTTTTTTTGATGGTCTGGCGGGACGCCTGAGCAGGCCGGATGCGATCGTCGTGGCGTCTGCGCATTACGAAACTGAGGGACCGGCGGTATGCGTCAGCGCCCGGCCGCGCACCATTCACGATTTTTACGGATTTGAGCCCGAGCTGTACGACATGCAGTACCCCGCCCAGGGGGACCCCAGCCTGGCGTCCCGGATCGCGCAGCTGCTCACGCAGTCATTGGGCCGGACGGTCGCCGCCGATGAAAACTGGGGACTGGATCACGGCGCCTGGAATCCGTTGTCCCGCATTTATCCTGAGGCGGATATCCCCGTGGTGGCGGTGAGTATCGCGCCTGCGGCTGATCCGGCCTATCACTGTGCCCTGGGGCGTGCATTGAGTGCCCTGCGTGAAGAGAACGTCCTGCTGATCGGCTCTGGCTCGATGACGCATAACCTGAAGCGCCTGACGCGCGATGCGCCAGCTTCAGCGGGACCGCCGGATTGGGTGGCGGGGTTCATGGGGTGGTGCGAGACACAGCTCATCGCCGGCGAAGAAGAAGCGCTGCTCGGCTATCGCGACGCTGCGCCGTTCGCGCGGGATAACCACCCAACAGATGAGCACTTCCTGCCGCTGTTTTTCGCGATGGGCGCAGCGGGAGAAGGCTGGCGCGCAGAGCGCTGGCACCACAGCCTCTCGCACGGCAGCCTGGTCATGGATACCTGGGCCTTCCTGGCCGCATCCGGGCAATGACCATCCGCATTGAGCGGGTCACGGCGCACCCCGTCTCCTTCCGCTTACCCGAACACCTCCAGGTGAGTCTGGGGATCGGGCGCACCGTCAAGCGCGATGCGGTCCTGGTCAGGGTGGAGACCAGTGCGGGCGTCAGCGGCTGGGGAGAAGCTCATGCTGCGCGGGCGCCGACGGCAATAGCAGAGCTCATAAACACCACCCTGGCTGATCTCGTGCGCGGCATGGATGCGCTGGATACAGAGTCCATCTGGGAGCGGGTCTACCGCATGCAGCTGGCCAGCCATGGTGCGGGGGCAGCAGCTGTGATCGGACTGTCGGGCATCGATCTCGCGCTGTGGGATATCAAGGGCAAGGTCGCAGACAAGCCGGTGTACGCACTGCTTGGCGGTGTGCAGCGCGTGATCCGGGCCTACGCTGGTGGGATCTCTCTGGGCTTTGAGAGCCCCGAGGATTTAGTCTCAGAGGCGCGCGCCCTGGCTACGCAGGGATTTTCTGCGCTCAAGCTGCGCCTGGGCGACACGCCGAAGATGGATCTGGCCCGCGTCGAGGCGGTGCGCGATGCGCTGGGTGATGCGGTTGAAATTCTCACCGACGCCAACACGGCATACAGCCTCGAAGACTATGACGCTGTCGCTGATGGACTGGTCGCTGCGCGCGTTGCCTGGCTGGAGGAACCTTTCCCGGCGCATGACTATCGCGCCTATCGCGCAGCCCGGCGGGACGATCTGGTGCTCGCTGCTGGCGAAAATCACTACACAAGGTTTGATTTTGAACGCGCGGCCGACGACGGCGTGCTCGGGATCTGGCAGCCGGACCTATCGAAAACAGGCGGGCTGACAGAGGGCTTCCGTATCGCCGCGCTGGCCGCAAGTCACGGGATCCGGATCCACCCCCACACTTCCCTGACGGCGCTCAACATGGCCGCGTCGCTGCATCTGCTCAGCGTGATCGATAACGGTGGATATTTCGAAGCCGACTGCTCACGTTATAACCCGTTGCGCGACGTGCTTTGTGCCGATCTGGAACATCCGACAGAGCACGGAAGTTTTCAGGCGCCCCCCGGCGCAGGTCTTGGCGTGCGTGTCGAGGAGGGCGCGTTGGACGCTTTCACAGCCATTCCCGGCGCGGGCTACTGCTGAGCGACTGAACCGACCAGCTCGCCTGGCCACCGGCATTCGGTGGCGCGTCGGTCAGAACTGCGAGCCTCAGCAGCTTGTCAGGTGGGTCCGTCCGGACTGCCGGAGCGATAGCTACTCTGCTCAGAGAGAGTTTGCGAGATGGCAGGGGCAGTCCCGTTAACGCCCTTTGAACTCCGGTTCACGTTTTTCGAAGAATGCGTTAACCGCTTCCATGTGATCCTCGGTGTGCTGCAGCGTGACCTGCAGCGCGGCCGACATTTCCATCACGGCGTCGAAGCTCGCCATGGTGCCGTCACGCATCAGTTTTTTGGTCATGCGCAGGGCCTGAGGCGGTTGCTGGCAGATCTGAGCGGCCAGAGCTTCTACCCGAGGCATCAGATCTGCGTCCTCAACGACTTCGCTGACGAGACCCCAGCTGCAGGCCGTCTGCGCGTCGACCAATTCACCGGTGAAGAACAGCTGCGCTGCTCGTGACCAGCCGATGTGTCGCGGCAGCAGCCAGGCGCCGCCGTCTCCGGGCAGCAGGCCCATCTTCAGAAAAGTCGCCCCGAACCGGGCTGAGCTCGCCGCAATACGGATATCGCAGAGCGAGGCGACGTCGTTGCCAAGCCCGATGGCCGGACCGTTGATGGCGCCGATAATTGGCACCTCGATATTCCACATCGCGCGGATGATGCCGTGGATGCTCTCCCGATAGTGGTCACGCAGTTCAAGCGGGTTGCCGCCGAAGTCGCCGCTCTTCTCGCGCATGGCTTTGAGATCGCCACCGGCGGAGAAGGCCCGGCCGGCGCCGGTCATGATGACGCAGCGCAGATTCTTGTTGCCGTTGATCGCTGCGGCCGCCTGGCGAAAGCGCTCGCCGTCGCCGGATTGTCCAAGCGGGTTTCGGGTTTCCGGGCGATTCAGGGTCAGGCGCGCCACCTGGCCCGACATGTCGAGAAGCAAATCGGTGTCCTGGCTGCTCATCCCGTGATTTCTCCCCAGATCCCGTCGCCGCCCACCTGGCACGCCACGGCACCAAGATGCGCGCCCCAGTGTGCCGCGCTGCCAAACTCGGCGCGCCAGGACCACAGCCTGCGGGTGGTGAAGTGCAGTCCGTACTCGTAGGTAAAGCCAATCGCACCGTGCACCTGATGCGATAGCCGGGTGAGTTTCTCTACCGCCTCGCTGGCACGGCACTTGGCTGCAGCTATCTCGAACCGCGCGTTGCGCTCTGCGCCGTTGATGCCGCGCTCGTCGAGGGCATGACACGCCGCCATGGCGATAGCGTCAACCGCGCAGACCGTGCCGGCCAGATCCGACAGGTAGTGCTGGATGGCCTGGAAGGCCGCCAGGGGCCGGCCGAACTGCTCTCTCTCGCCGGTAAACTTGAGCGCAAGGTCAAGGCAGGCAGCACCACCGCCGGCAATCTGCGCGCTGCGGGCGAGGGCGCCGTACCAGGCAACGCAGTCTGCCGGCAGGGCCAGTGGCAGCCTGGCCAGTACCGCAGCCGACCCGCTGAGCCGATCCCGCGGATCGCGACCGATGTTGTCCTGAGGCTCGACGGTGAGGCCGGCAGCATCCGCTACGACCAGCTCACTGCCGCTGCTGCCCTCAGTAACGCCGACCAGACAGGTCGCCTGGCGGCCCCACGGTACCGGCTCGGAGGACAGCTGCAGCGTGCCGTTGGAGAGGGCCTCTGCCGTGATGGGGTGCTCCAGCAGGCCGGCTATGGCGGCATCCGGCAGGACAAAATCTGCGCTGCGTGCCAACCATTCACAGATGATTGTCTCAGCCACCGGCAGCGGTACGCCGTGGCGGCCGCAGGCATGCAGCACGACATAGGCATCGGCCCAGCTCCCGGCCATGCCGCCAGCGGCCTCGCTGGCAATAACCTTGGTGATCCCCTGCTCGGATACCTCTTCCCACAGGTCCGCAGGGAAGCCGCTTTCTTCGATCGCGGTCAGTTGATCCCAGCCGAGGCGGTCGCTGAACAGGCGGTTCACGCTGTCCTGCAGGATCTGGCGTTCTTCGTTCATCGGACACCCATCCCTTTCGCGATGATCCCACGCATGATTTCCGGCGTGCCGCCGCGCAGTGAAAACGACGGTGCGGTCTGCACCATGGAGCCCAGGACCTGCTGATATTCAAGGCCGAAGCCTTCCAGGGTTGGTTCGAGCTCGCACAGCTCCTGGGCTATTCCAGGCAGACACTGCTCAAACTGGCAGCCCAGGTCTTTCACGATGGACGCGGCCAGCACCGGTGCCTCACCCGCATTGAGACGGGCGGCGATATTCAGCGACATGTTCCTCAGGGTGGTGGCCCAGGCGACCTGTGCGCCGATGCGCGCCAGCGTAGCCGGCGATGCTTTGTCCTTCACTACGTCAATCAGTTTTCTCAGCAGAAAAAAACAGGACAGGTAGCGCTCCGGTCCGCTGCGCTCATAAGCAAGCTCTTCGGTAACCTGACGCCAGCCTTCGCCTTCGGTGCCGATCAGCGCATCCTCGGGCAGTTCGACATCGACGAAAGCGACTTCGTTGAAATTGCGGCCGCCGGCGAGGTTCTGAATGGTGCGCGGGGTGATGCCTTTGACCGCCTTGAGGTCGATCAGGAACTGCGACAGCGCTGCGTGTTTCTTGTTGGGGTCAGGGTCGGTGCGGAACAGCGCGATCATGTAGTTGGCGCGGTGCGCGTTGCTGGTCCATATCTTGGTGCCGTTAACCAGCCAGCCGTTGCTGGTGCGCTCAGCGCGGGTGCGCAGAGACGCCAGATCGGAGCCCGAGTTGGGCTCGCTCATGCCGATGGCGAAGCACGCTTTGCCCGCGGTGATCTGCGGGATGATGTGGTGCTTCTGCTCTTCTGTGGCGTAGCGCACCAGCAGAGGACCGCTCTGCCGATCGGCAACCCAGTGAAACGCTGTCGGCGCGCCCGCCACCAGACATTCCTCGACCACGACATAGCGCTCCAGAGCGCTGCGCCCGTGGCCGCCGTATTCGGTCGGCAGAGTCATGCCCAGCCAGCCCTGAGCGCCGAGCTTCGCGCTGAATTCGGCGTCGTACGCCTCCCAGCTGTGGCTGCGTTTGACCGCGGAGTAAGTGGCGAGCTCCTGTTCCAGGAATGCACGAACCCGGGCCCGCAGATCGTCCAGCTCGGGCGGAAGTGAGCAGGGCTCGAATCTCAAAGTGTCTGCCATCGATGTCATTGGCGACCCTCTCTGATTAGGTTGGTGGTGGTGCGGGTCTCAGTCTTCCATCGCGTACTGCCAGGCACGCTCCGCAAACTGCTCAACAATATCGGTTGTCGTCGGCGCGTCAGCACTGGCTGCAGTGCCGTCTTCAACCCGCTTGATAATGCCCTGGTAGATCGCGGCCAGACGCCACAGCGTGTAGGCCTTATAGAACGCCAGATGCGGAATTTCGCTGCGCCCGGTAAGACTGCAGTAACGGGTGAGATATTGCTCCTCGGTCGGGATACCCAGCGCTTCCAGATCGAGACCCTCAAGACTGGATACGCGCTCGTCAATCGCGGGGATCAGCCACGGCGCCATGTGGTAGGCAAAATCACCCAGCGGATGCCCCAGCGTGGAGAGCTCCCAGTCCAGCACAGCAACCACCCGGGGTTCCTGCGGGTGGATGATCATGTTGTCGAGCCGATAGTCACCGTGAATGATGCAGGTCTCCTGGGATTCCGGGATGTGCCGCGGCAGCCAGGCGTTGAGCTCATCCATGCGCGGGATCTTGCTGGTCTCGGAGGCCACGTAGATTTTGCTCCAGCGATGGATCTGGCGCGCCATGTAGTCGGTTGTTTTACCGAAACCTTCCAGTCCCGCCTGCCGGTAGTCGATCGACTGCAGACCCGCCAGGGTGGTGATCATCGCGTCATAGATGGCGGCGCGCTCTGTGGGCGATTGTTCGGGCAGCGCGAGGTCCCAGAAGATACGGCCATCGACCATCTCCATGACGTAGAACATGGTGCCGATGATCGTCTCGTCTTCGCACAGGGCGTAAGCCGTCGGTACCGGGAAATCGGCCGCGTTGAGCGCTTTGATAACGCGAAACTCGCGATCGACCGCGTGGGCGGAGGGGAGCAGATTACCCGGGGGCTTGCGCCGCAGAACGTAACGCTGCTGCGGTGTGACCAGCTGGTAGGTTGGATTGGATTGGCCGCCTTTGAATTCTTTGACGGTCAGGGGACCGGCGAAACCCTCAACGTGGTCTGCCATCCAATCCTCCAGGCGGGCGTCATCGAAGCGCAGATGGGCCTGAACATCTTTGGTCCCGGAGAATTTTTCCTGTCTTGAATTGGTGCTCATCGGAAGATTTTTTCTGTCGGAAGTTAAGTAAGGGTGACCGGCGCGCGGACTCAGCCTGAGTCAGGCAACAACCCGAGTGTCGTGGAGGCGTGCAATCGCTGGGCTGTCCAGCCCGAGCACCTCGCTCAGGATCTCGTCCGTGTGCTCGCCGACCTGCGGCGCCCGCCGCGCCGGACTTCTGGCGACGGCCGAAAAATGGGCTGGCTGGCCCGGCACGGGGTAGGTGCCGATCCCGGGCTGCTCTACATCACTGAAGATAGGATTATCCGGGGAGCAATCCGGGTCATTGTTCACCAGCTCGGTCATGCTCTGGTACTTGTCCCAGCATATGCCGCAACGATCGAGTACAGGCGCCAGTGCAGCGAAAGCCTGGCCTGCGATCCAGGGCTCGAGCAGCGCCGCGAGTTCGCGTCGTGCCTGGAAGCGGTCTCCCTCGCGGTCGAAGTCGAGCGACAGGCGCTCCGCAAGAGCAGCCGCCTCCTGCGCCAGGCCGCTGGCCTCAAGCAGCGCCTGCCACTGTTTGGCGCTCACCGCAATAATCATGATTCGGGCACCGTCAGCGGTCTGAAAGTCGCGCCCGAGCGCCCCATACAGGTAATTTCCATGTCGCTTGCGCGATTCGCCGTTAATTTTCACTTCGCCGATGTAGCCAAGGTTGCCGACGTTCGCCAGTGCGACATCCGCCAGTGCAAGGGTGATGCGCTGACCTTCGCCAGTGAGACGGCGGTGTCGATCCGCGGCAAGAATGTTGACCGCAGCAAGGTAGGCGGTCGAGATGTCCCAGGCGGGCAGCACGTGATTCACGGGGCGCTCGTCGTCCTCTGGTCCGGTAATGAAAGGAAAACCCACTTTGGCGTTGACGGTGTAGTCGAGCGCCGTGCCGCCATGGCGGTCACCGATAATCTCGTGCTGGATGAGATCGGGTCTGCGCGCGCGTAACGTATCGAAGGCCAGAAAGCCGCGAGCCGGTAGATTGGTCGAAAAGATCCCGCCGTTTTCTCCCGGGGCGCAGATCAGATCGGCGATGAGTTCGCGCCCAGCGTCCGAGCGGATGTCAATGGCGATAGATCGCTTGCCCTTATTCATCTCCGCCCAGTAGATGCTGGTGTTGTCGTCTGTCACCGGCCATCGTCGGTAGTCGATTCCACCGCCGAGCTGGTCAAAGCGGATGACGTCAGCCCCCATCTGGGCGAGAGTCATCCCGCACATGGGCGCGGCAATGAACGCAGATCCCTCAATAATCCGCAGCCCCTGCAGGATCGGTTGCATGCTTGTTCCTCCGGCAAAAAGTCAGTTGATGCGAGCGTTCCCGTGATTCAGCACCACGACATCCCGCTCGACCACGCGGGTGCGGAAGTGGACGTTCGCCTCTCCCTGCCAGATCTCTGTGCGCAGCGTTTCTCCTGGCAGGACGGGTGAAGAGAAGCGCACCTGAACGCCGCGCAAGCGATCTGCGTCAAATCCGCAGCAGCACTCGATCAATGCCCGCATGGCCACGCTAAGCGTGCAGCGGCCGTGCAGGATAGGCCGTTCAAAGCCGACGCTGCGTGCCACCTCCGGGTCGGCATGCAAGGGGTTCATGTCGCCGCAGAGACGATAGAGCAGCGCGGACTGCGGCAGGGTGGGAATATCCAATACCTGGTCGGGCGATCGGTCGGGCGGTGCTGCCATCGCTGCGCGCGGCTTACCACCGCCGCCAAACCCGCCGTCACCCCGGGCGAGGGTGTTCGAGAGCACGGTCGCCAGTAGTCTGCCCGACTCGTCGTGGATCTCTTTACGCAGATAAACGAAGCAGCCCTTGTCAGCGCCGCGGTCGACGACGTCTTCGATCAGCGTGCGTCCGCGCAGCGTGCCGCTGACCGGCAGCGGATGGTGCACCTCGATGGTTTCTTCCGCATGCAGCACCTGCTGCCATTTGAAGCCGTAAGCCGGGTCGCGCATCCAGAACCCCGGGTAGGCGACGATCATCGCCATGCCGGGGAGACTTTTCAGCCCTTCTTCGTAGACATACTGCAGATGTCTGGGATCAGTCGCTTCAGAGCCGAAGCCCAGTGACAACGCATAAAGGATGTTGTCGCGCTCCGAGACGACGCTGTGCTGCTCGTCGATGACACGACCGATGAGTTGGCTGTGATCCGGCATGAGGTGAGTGCTCCTGTGGGATATCGGGGCGGAGTCAGGCGGCGCCGAGGATCAGGTCGCGAGCGACGACTTTCAGCGCTAGGGTCTCTTCCGCGCCCTCGAAAATTGACAGGACACGGGCATCGACAAAGTAGCGGCTCACCGGAGTTTCCTCCGAATAGCCCATGCCGCCGTGGATCTGCAGCGCTTCTCGTGTGACGAATTCGGCGGCCCGGCAGGCGTAGAGCTTGACCAGGCTTGCCTCCATCTGGCCGCGTCCTTCATCCATCAGGCGCGCCACCTCGTAGGTCATCTCCGAACAGGCCCGCAGGTTCGCCGCCATCGAGGCAAGCTTGGCCTGGGTCAGCTGGTATTCCCCGAGCGCCTGGCCAAAAACCCGCCGGTCACGACTGTAACTCACCGCCTCGCTGAAGGCTGCGCGCATCACGCCGCAGGCGCGGGCGGCGGTCTGCAGGCGCCCGCCGGCGAAGCCCTGCATGGTGTAGTAGAAGCCTTTCCCTTCGCCTGCATCACCGCCGACCATTTGCTCGGAGGGCACAAAGACATTGTCAAAAAACAGAGTGAAAGAATGCATCCCGCGGTAGCCGAGAGTCGGGATCGCTTTACCAGACAGCAGGCCGCCACGGCTGTCACGACACTCGAAAGCGTGTTCGTCGCTCGATGGTTTCTCGACCAGGAACAGGCTCAGTCCCCGGTGACCCGCTTCCGGTGCCGGGTCGGTGCGCGCGAGCACCAGCAGAAGACCCGCTTTCCCGGCGAAGGTACACCACGTCTTGGCGCCGTTAAGCAGCCAGCCGCCGTCGGTGCGGGTGGCCTTGAGGCGGACGGCCGCGACGTCCGAGCCGCAGTCCGGTTCGGTCACGGCGATCGCCGCCAGCGGCTTGCCGGCCGCAATTCCCGGCAGCCAGCGCGCCATCTGTGCCTCGTCACCACCGGCTTTGATCGCCCGGGCCATGATTTCAGGCCGCGTCAGTGGTGAACCAGCGGCGGCCAGCGAGGCTTTGGACAGTTCTTCGGTGACCACACACATGGCGAGGTTGTCGTGCCCGGACTCCGGCGCTGACCCGCCGAAGCGCTCAGGAATTGAGAGCGCGAAACAACCCATTTCGATCAGCGCCGAGAGGATCTCCTGCGGGATCGTCAGGTCGTCGCGGTGGATTTTTTCCGCCAGGGGTGCCACAACTTCGTCCGCCAGGCGGGCGAAGCTGCTGGCGATGATGAGCTGGTCCTCGCCGAGCCGGGATCTGCCGTAAGCCGCATCTCGTGACACCAGCGTCCCTGTTTCCGCCAGGAATTCAGGTGCCTGACACAGCGCACACAGTGTCTGTACCGGCTGACCCTCGAAGGCCGCCGTGATGTCCGCAGCGCTTAAACCGCACGCATGCCGCAGCTTTTCGACCCTGCCTCTGAGCCGGACGATAATCTCGCTGATGAAAATGCCCGCCAGACGGGCTTCGAGCGTGGGGGCGTTGTCGGCGCCGTTCTGTTCGAAATCGCCCGCATAGCGCAGGATCGCGCGCGCCGCGTGCAGTTCGGCGCGCATCATCGCGAATTCGTAGCCTGCGACCTGGTGTCGGTCGAGCGCTGCTGCGGGCGGCTCCTCCGCCTGCCTGACAGCGCCGCGGACGACCTCGAGTCCAGCTTCCAGCACGCTGTCCAGCGCGTCGAGGGCGGCGGGCGTCGCCGCCAGGGCAGCATTCAGCATCAGCGGCCCCGCCTCAGACTGGATCCCAGGGCCAGATGTCCTGCGAGCGGTCGAGCGGATAGAAATCGGACTGCATCGCCGGCATGCAGTGGTCGGCGATTGTCTCCGCGGTCCATCCGTCACCGCGATGCATGGAGCGCAGCGGACGATGCTGGCTCATGAGGAAAATTTCGTTGAAACGCACCGCGAAGATTTGACCTGTAACGTTCTTGGCCCGCTCAGAGCACAGGAATACCGCCATCGGCGCAATCTTGTCCGGGGTCATCTCTTTTAGACGCTCGACGCGTTCGCGCTGGGCCTCGTCGGTGATCGGAATGGTGCCGATCATGCGCGTCCAGGCGAAAGGTGCGATGCAGTTGGAGCGGACGTTG
This sequence comes from Gammaproteobacteria bacterium, assembly GCA_038116745.1. Taxonomy (GTDB): domain Bacteria; phylum Pseudomonadota; class Gammaproteobacteria; genus JAYODW01. The sequence goes on along the minus strand of JAYODW010000002.1, from coordinate 70,960 downwards.
TAGCGCCCCAGATCCAATGCAATGCTTTTTGACAGCGCGGCAATTCCCAGTTTCGCGGCAGCGTAGTTGGCCTGGCCGAAATTGCCGATGAGACCCGAGGTCGAGGTCATGTGCACGAAAGCGCCAGTCTCCCGTGTTTTGAAATGATCGGTCGCGGCACGGGCGACGTAGAAGCTGCCGTTGAGATGCACGTTGATCACATCGTGCCACTCGTCAAGCGACATTTTGTGAAAGATACGATCGCGCAGAATGCCGGCGTTGTTTACGACTGCGTCGAGCTGGCCGAAATTATCAACAGCGTCCTGCACCATCTGCTGCGCGTGTTCGTAGTTCGCGACGCTGCCGAAGTTGGCTACTGCTTCACCGCCCATCGCCTCGATTTCGCGCACAACTTCCTGTGCGGGAGTGCCTTCGATATCGGTACCGTCGGTCGAAGAGCCCAGATCGTTGACCACGACCCTGGCGCCAGCGCGGGCCATCGAGAGCGCGAAATCCCGTCCGATCCCTCGTCCTGCGCCGGTGATTAGTACTACCTTGCCGTCGAGCATGCCCATCGCTTTTTCTCCATCTTGAGGTGCTTACTTGTTTGGTGTGCTTCGCGGCCTGCCCGGCGAATGCCGCTTGCCGCCCGCGTCTCCGGTGAGCCAGCTGCAGGGGAGGGGCGTTAAAGCGTGTTCACCAGGGCGCCGGGATCCTGGCTGTGTGCGAGTCTCTGGCGGGCCCGCGGCGAAGCGCCGCCGGAGTTTACTCGATTCGGGTCACCAGCCAAATTCCTGGTCCCGTGCTATGCCACTGCGCAGCCGGGTGCTCAGGCTAGAATGCCGCGCCGGATCCCCGGACACACAGGCTCGAATCTACCTATGAGTTCAGTTTCCGTGACGACTCTGCCGGGCGTGCCGATGGTGCGTGCCGGCGACAACCTAGCCGATATCGTGCTGGACGCACTGCGCCAGCAGGCCTTGGAACCCGCGGACGGGGATATCCTGGTGCTCGCGCAGAAGATCGTGTCCAAGGCAGAGGGGCGGCAGATCGCACTGTCGTCTGTTGTACCGGGCGCCAAGGCCCGGCAGCTAGCCGAAGCAACGGACAAGGATCCCAGGCTGGTGCAACTCGTGCTTGACGAGTCTGCAGAGGTGATGCGCAGTAAACCAGGCGTCATCATCGTCCGCCATCGACTCGGGCATGTCTGCGCGAATGCAGGCATCGACCAGTCAAACATTGAACACAGCGCCGACGGGAGTGCGCTGCTGCTACCACTGGACCCGGATGGATCGGCGGTTGCGCTCAGGGATGCGCTGGAGGGCGCCACCGGGAAAAAGCTTGGGGTCATTATCTCGGACAGTCTGAATCGCCCCTGGCGTCTGGGTACGGTGGGCGGCGCGATCGGCTGCGCCGGGGTAATGGTGCTCGATGATCGTCGTGGTGGGCAGGACATCTACGGGCGGGAGCTGAAAGTGACCATGATTAACCAGGCGGATTCCATCGCTGCGCTGGCCACGATGCTGATGGGCGAAACCACCGAGCGCACGCCGATCGCGCTGGTGCGCGGGCTGCCGTTCGGTCCGGTCCACGGGTGCGCTGCGGACATGGTTCGTCCGATCGCCGATGACCTGTTCAAGTAGAGGCTGCGCACGATGAGCTATGTCGCGCTGACTGGTGGTGTCGGCGGAGCCAAGCTGGCCCTCGGCCTGACCCATCTTCTACCCGCCGACGAATTGACCTTCATCGTGAATACAGGTGATGACTTCCGACACCTGGGCCTGCACGTCAGTCCTGACCTCGATACCCTGATGTACACCCTGTCAGGGCTCAGCAACGAAGAGACCGGCTGGGGGCGGCGCGGGGAAAGCTGGAACTGTCTCGATAGTTACGGTGCTCTGGGAGGCGAGACATGGTTCAACCTCGGGGACCGCGACCTCGCCGTGCATCTACGCCGCAGCGAACTGCTGCAGCAGGGAGTGCCCCTGCATGAGGTGACGCGACGGCTCAATTCGGCGGTGGGTGTTGATGTGCGCATCCTGCCGATGACGGATGACGCGGTAGCAACGCGGGTGTTGTGCGCGACCGGCGAACTGGCGTTTCAGCACTATTTCGTGCGCGAGCGGTGCGAGCCGGTTGTGTCAGGGATCCGCTTTGATGGTGCGGAGACGGCGCAGTGCGCGCCGGGCGTGATGGAAGCGCTGCAGGATCCAGCGTTGGCCGGGGTGCTGATCTGTCCGTCGAATCCTTATCTGAGTGTCGATCCCATTCTTGCCGTTCCCGGACTGAGGCAGGCGCTGGTCGATTGCGCGGCGCCGGTTATCGCGGTGTCGCCGGTCGTCGGAGGAGAGGCGATCAAAGGGCCGACTACAAAAATCATGGCCGAACTCGGCCTGCCGCTGACTGCCCTGACTGTGGCGGAACATTACGCTGACTTCCTCGACGGATTCATCATTGATCTCTGCGATGAGGGCCTGCTGGCGCAGGCATTGTCGATGCCCATGATTGCCGCCCAGAGCGTCATGCGGACGCTGGACGATAAAGTGCAACTGGCGCAAACTGCTCTGGCTTTTTTCGAAAGGCTTTAGCTTTCCATGTGGGTCGTTATTCCGGTCAAGCGTTTTTCCAACGCCAAATCCCGCCTTGGCCCGCTACTGTCCGAAGCAGAGCGTGAATCCCTGGCGCAGGCGATGCTGCATGACGTCCTGTCTGCGGTCAGCAGCGCGCGGGGCGTCTCCGGCATCGTTGTTGTCTCTCACGAGGTACGGGCGCGCTACGCGGTAGAGCGGGTTGGTGGGCTGTTTCTGGAGGAAAGCGGTGATGGCTTGAACGCCGCAGTCAGACAGGCGGCCGGCTGGCTGGCGACCCACGGTCGCCGGGAGATGTTCGTACTGCCCGGAGACGTGCCGTTGGTGACGGCCCGAGAAGTAGATGACCTGGTCCAGCGTCACTGCGGACTGCCTGCGGTGACGCTGACGCCCGATCGGGAACGGGACGGGACGAACGCGCTGCTGCTGAGCCCGCTCGATGTGATCACCTGCACATTCGGCCGTGGTAGTTTTGCTGCCCATCTCGCGGCTGCCCGAGAGGTCGGTGTTGAGCCTGGCGTCGTAACGCTCGCAGGATTGGCGCTGGATATCGATCATCCGCTGGATCTGCGCGCGCTGTTAACGTTCGAAGACGATAGCGAAAGTCTGGCCTACCTCATGGACAGCGGTATTGCAGAGCGGCTACTGCCGCATGGCTCTCGCGCTCGGGGTGGGGGCGCGAACTGGCCATTCTGAGCTCAGCATCTCTTTTTACCCCCGCTTTTTATGCGTATCTTTGCGCCTGTGACGTGAAGCGCTGTCTCTCTAAATCCATCAACGAACCGTCCGGGAAAAAACCGATTGACCTGCAATGACCCTGCTTAACCATATCGAAAACAAGGTGCCTGGCGCGGCCTTCCTGAGTGAGAACGACGCCCTGTCGCTGGAGAATGAGAAAGACACCCGAGGGCTCATGTCCCTCGCGGCTGCGGTGCGGGATCAGGGTTTCGGTCACGACATCACCTACTCACGTAAGATTTTTATTCCGCTCACCCAGTTGTGCCGCGATGTCTGCCATTACTGCACGTTCGCGCAGGCCCCGAAGCGTGTCACGCAGCCCTATCTGCCTCTGGATGAGGTGGTTGAGCTCGCCCGTGCGGGTAAGGATCTGGGCTGTAAAGAAGCGCTGTTTACCCTGGGAGAGAAGCCTGAGCTGCGCTACGCCTCGGCGCGGAAAGCGCTGAGCGCACTGGGCTACGCCTCAACCCTGCACTACCTGCGTGACGCGGCCGAAGCGGTGTTCCGGGAAACCGGGCTGCTGCCGCACATGAACCCCGGGACCATGACGACCGAAGAGTGCGCCATGCTGCGCGAAGTGTCGCCGAGCATGGGGATCATGCTTGAGTCCGCGGCCGAGCGGCTGTGTGAGAAAGGCGGGGTGCATTACGGCTCACCGGACAAAGTGCCGTCGGTGCGCCTGGAGACCTTACGGGTGGCGGGTGAGTTAAGGGTCCCGTTCACCAGCGGGATCCTGATCGGCATCGGGGAGACGCGCCGCGAGCGGATCGAGGCCCTGCTGGCGCTGCGCGCACTGCACGAAGAATTCGGGCACATCCAGGAAATCATCGTGCAGAACTTCCGCGCCAAGCCGGGCACGAAAATGCACGCCGCGCCCGAACCGGACCTCGACGATATGTTGTGGACCCTGGCAGTCGCGCGCCTCGTTTTTGGCCCGCAGATGAGTATCCAGGCGCCGCCCAATCTGAGCCCCGGCGCGCTGGTTCCGCTGGTGGATGCGGGGATAAACGACTGGGGCGGGGTATCACCGCTGACACCCGATCACGTTAATCCCGAAGCGCCCTGGCCGCATCTCGAAAAGCTGGCGGACGAGTCGCTGGCGGCCGGCAAGTTTCTACACGAGCGGCTGACGATTTATCCAGCCTACGTGCGCGATCTCCCGACCTGGGTAGCGCCGACGCTGCACACGGCACTTCTGCAGATGACGGACGCTGAAGGGTACCCACGCACCGACGGGTGGTCCCCCGGAGAGACCTGTCCGCCCCCCGCTGAAGTGCTGAGACTGCTGGAAAAGCCCGAACCTTTTCGCATATCCCCGGACATCCGTCAGATCCTCGAGCACGTGGACGACGGGCAGCTGTTGGCTGATGACGAGATTGCGCGGTTGTTCCGCGCGCGTGGTGAGGATTTCGCCGCGGTGTGCCGTGCTGCGGATCGGCTGCGTCGCGCGGTCAACGGTGACACCGTGTCTTACGTGGTCAACCGCAACATCAACTACACCAACGTGTGCTATTTCAAGTGCCAGTTCTGCGCGTTTTCCAAGGGCAAGCTCAGCGAAAACCTGCGCGGTGCGCCCTATGACCTTGACGATGCCGAGATCAAACGGCGCGTCGGCGAAGCCTGGGAACGTGGCGCGACCGAAGTCTGCATGCAGGGCGGGATCCATCCGCAATACACCGGCGATACCTATCTGCACATCCTCGATCTGGTGAAAGAGGCAGTACCGCAGATCCATATTCATGCCTTCTCACCGCTTGAAGTGTGGCAGGGAGCGGCCACCTCGGGCCTGAGCCTGGCCGACTACCTTGCACGTCTGCGCGAGGGCGGGCTGGGGACCTTGCCGGGAACAGCTGCCGAGGTGCTGGATGACGAGGTCCGTGCAGTCCTGTGCCCTGACAAATTGACCACGGAGCAGTGGCTCGAAGTCATGCGCACTGCGCACGGTGCTGGCTTCAGAACGACCGCGACTATCATGTACGGCCATGTGGATCGCCCTATCCACTGGGCGCGGCATCTGCGCCGGATCCGCGATCTGCAGATCGAAACCGGCGGCTTCACGGAGTTCGTTCCGCTGCCCTTCGTCCATATGGAGGCGCCGCTTTATCTCAAGGGACGCGCGCGCCGCGGCCCGACATTCCGCGAAGCTGTGCTGATGCACGCGGTTTCCCGTCTTGTACTGCATCCTCACATCCGCAATATCCAGACCTCCTGGGTCAAGATGGGGCGAGACGGTGTCATTGTGTGCCTTAACGCCGGAGCCAATGACCTGGGTGGAACGCTGATGAACGAAAGCATCACGCGAGCGGCCGGCGCGGAGCACGGCCAGGAAACGTCGCCCGCTCAGATGATGGCGCTGATCGCGGCGGCAGGACGTGATCCGAAGCAGCGGACAACAGCCTACGGTGTCGTCGATGAGGAGCGCATCCGGGCTGGGGCCAATGCGGAAGCGCTGAGCAGCGTCGTCAATACGCCGGCACGGAAATATGAGCGGCGCGAACGGCGCCCCCTGGTGCGGGCGTCAGTTACCAACGCTGAGGCGGGTTGATTTCGAATGGCAATAGTTCCTAAGCACATCCTGAACGGCTACCGGGTCCTCGATATGACCCACGTCCTCGCCGGGCCAACGGCGACCCGGCTCATGGCGGAGATGGGCGCTGAGGTGATCAAGGTGGAGTTTCCGCCCCTGGGCGATGTCTCGCGCGCTCTGCCTGCGCATAAAGACGGGCGCAGCGCTTACTACGTGCAGCAGAACCGGGGCAAACAGAGCATCTGTCTCAACCTCAAAAGCGAGGAAGGGCAGGCCATCATCGCTGACCTTATCCGTCAGTCAGATGTTCTGATCGAAAATTTCGCGCCGGGCGTCATCGGGCGACTGGGATTTCCGTGGGAGAAAGTGCACGAGATCAACCCCCGGATCGTGATGTGCTCGATCTCCGCCTTCGGTCAGACCGGTGAGCTTTCTGCACTGCCCGGTTTTGACTACATCGCACAGGCGTACAGCGGAATCATGGGCATGATCGGCGACCCTGACGGACCGCCGTCTTTCCCCATGGCCGGGATAGGGGATGTGATGACCGGCGTCCACGCGGCCTGCTCCATCGGCTTCGCGCTGCTTCACATTGCTCGAGGCGGCGAGGGGCAGTACCTCGATATTTCGCTGCTTGATGCCTACATGCATTGCCACGAGCTCAATATCCAGCTCTACAGCATGACCCAGGGCGCCTCTGAGCCAACCCGCTCGGGCCACCACCACTTTGCGGTCTGTCCGCTCGGGCTGTTCAAGGGCAAAGAAGGCTACATCTGCATCATCGCGCTGCAGCCGCAGTGGGGGGGCGTATGTCGTGCCATCGGGCGACCAGAGCTCGAAACCGACCCGCGCTATGACACGAACGAAAAACGCGTGGCGGCGGCGGATGAGGTGATTGGCATCGTGCAGCAATGGTTGGACGGGCTTTCTTCAGACGCTGAGGCGCTGGCCGCACTTGAGAGTGCGCGCGTACCGTGTGCACCTGTGCTGAAAATTTCAGATGTTGTGAATCACCCGCATATGCGCAGCCGCGGGACGATCCGAATGGTCGATGATCCCAAGCTCGGGCAGGCCGCGATGCCGGGGATGCCGCTGCATTTTTCTGCGTTCCAGCACAATCAGCCACTCGCTGCAGCTGCGCTGGGTGAGCACAATTCCGAGGTGTTAAGCGGCCTGCTTGGCTACGACGAGGCCCGCATTACCGACCTGCTGGAACGCGGGATCCTGTTCTCAGATCCGGGAACCTGAGCTTTTTCAATCTAGAGCGGACGACGCCTTGTCGCCGCCGGTTGCGCTCTGTCGGCGAATTTCAGTCCCCTGTAAAAACAGGCGGACGCTTATCCAGATAGGCCTGAGCCGCTTCCGTCTGGTCGGCTCCGGTCTGAGTGAACAGATTCTGATCGGCATCCATGTGCATCAGTGCACGATCCAGCGCGCCGGTAATCTGATTGACGCTGCGCTTGATCATCTGGGCAGCAACCGGCGACTTGGACGCGTAAAGCTGAGAGAACGCATAGGTTTCGGCCAGCAGGTCTGTCAGCGGCACGACGCTCTCCAGAAGCCCCCACTCAAGCAGAGTTGCCGCGTGGATGCGTTCGCCCCCGATGACCAGTCGTTTGGCCCGGGTTGGTCCCAGGAGTCGGGTGGTTAAAGGCAGGCTTTGCCACATCAGATTCAGTCCGAGGTCGATCTCTGGATACTGAATGAAACAATCTTCCGCCCCGACGCGGAAATCCATGGCGGTGGCAAGACAGGCGCCGCCTCCGAGTGCGCCGCCGTTCCATGCTGCCACCGTGATCTGATCCATGCTCAAGATGGCATGCAGCGCCCGCTCACCCAGTCGAGCCTGCCGTCTTCGCATCACCAGCGGAGTTGCTTTTCCGGTGTCGAACTCGTTCAGGTCAGCGCCTGCTGAGAAATGCCTGCCGGCTCCCGTGAAGACGACGACCCGGCTGTCTGCATCATCTCTGAACGACAGCGCGCAATGCTCTATCTCAGCCAGAGTTTCGCCGTTCAGGGCGTTGCAGCATGAAGCACGGTCGAGCGTGACCGTGGCCAGAAATCCGTGACGGGTGATCGTCAGATGTTGGTAGGCAGACATGAACAGGCTCCGGATTAGTATGGTCGAGCGCAGTCTCGCATCCTACGAAGGACTGTCCCACGCTTCTTGTTCGTCAGCGGTATTCGCCTGGACGATAGTCGCAGTCGTACTCAGGTTGCCGAACTCCAGCAATGGCGCCGCCTCAGGATCTTCTGCATCCATCAGCTTCACAACTCGCTGAATGCTCGCAAGAAGCTGGTGTTGCTCCCAGTTTTCCAGAGCGGCGAACCGATCTTCAATCCGGTTCTGCAGCGCGGTGGGGGCAGCCTCCAGCATTGCAGAGCCCTCATTGGTCAGCGAAACGAGAACGCGCCTTTTGTCGCTGGCGTCGCGCGTCCGCGTGATCAGTCCGCGCTCTTCCAGTCGGATGAGAACGGCCGTCATGGTCGCCTGTTTGAGATTGAGCTCACGCGCGAGCGTGCCGGCCGAGACCGGGCTGTTACTTTCGATTGTCTGCATGGTGATGAATTGGGCAGTGCTCAGGCCAGTTTCTTTGGCAAGTCGCTTTGACTGTGAGGCCGTCACTTTGAGGATCTGACGCAGGGCAATCAGGAGGTTCTTGTAGGTGTCTGATTTAAATGGCATTCCAACGATTTACCGAGTGTCTCAGTTTGCATCTTACCGAGAGCCACTGTTGGACAACAGTCGAAAATTGAAACCTGGCAAGGCTGCGATTTGGTAAGTATTTTTGCTTTAAAAAATTAGAAAAACAAAACAAAATAAACAGAGTAATTGTTAATAAATTAGAAATAGCGGCACTTTTATGTTGAAAATTATTTCATTAAATGAAATAATTCCGTAACCTTGAATTTACAACCGTTCGACGGACACGAACGGCTTTCTGCTTGCCAGGATGTTTGTACCTACCGCTGCCCCGCACATCACTATCGGCTCACCAACAGCAACAGATGCGCTGGAAATCAGTCGGCTCGTATCTGCTTGCCCGCCGCTGGATGCTAATTCGATTTATTGCAACTTGTTGCAGTGCACACATTTCGCGCAGACCTGCGCAATCGCCCGTTCGTCGAAAGGCCCGGTGGGATTCGTATCCGGGTATCTGCTACCGGACCAGACCGACGTGTTGTTCATCTGGCAGGTTGCGGTTGCGGCGGCCGCGCGTGGGACGGGACTGGCGAGGCGCTTGATCCAGGACATTCTTGGCCGGGGTGCCTGTGCCTCTGTGCGCTACCTGCACACCACAGTGACCGAGGCGAATCTCGCTTCACGCGCCATGTTTACCCGGTTAGCTCAGGAGCTCGAGACGGAGCTGTCTGAATCTGCGTATTTCGATCGGAAGCTGCATTTCGAGAGTCAGCACGACTCCGAGATTCTCTTTCAGATCGGGCCGTTTTCTTCCCAAAACCCACTCACGGAACAACGAGGCTGTTCATGACTCAACTTGCCTACATGCCTGCAACCCCACCTCCTCCGAGCACTTTCGATGAAATGGAGTCGAATGTGCAGAGCTACGCGCGCTCGTTTCCTGTCGTTTTCAAGGCGGCTGAGGGCGCATACCTGTACGACACAGAAGGTAATCAGTACATAGACTTCCTCGCCGGCGCCGGCAGCCTCAATTACGGACATAACAATCCAAAACTGCGTCAGCGTCTCGTGGAGTACATCGCGAACGGCGGTATTACCCATAGTCTGGATATGCACACGGCTGCCAAGGAATCTTTCCTGGCCAGTTTCCGCGATCTGATCCTTGCGCCACGAAAACTCGATTACGTGGCTCAATTCCCCGGCCCTACAGGCACTAACGCGGTGGAAGCCGCGCTGAAGCTGGCCCGCCGCGTCAAAGGGCGCAGCAATGTCGTGGCGTTTACTAATGGGTTTCACGGCGTCTCCATGGGGGCGCTGGCCGCGACCGGGAATTCGCATCATCGCAATGCCGCCGGCATGCCGCTCAGCGGCGTAACCCACGTCCCGTACTGCAACTACCTGGGCGAGGAGCTCGATTCAATAGCTTTCCTGGAGAGGCTGCTGACCGATGGCAGCAGCGGTCTCGACCACCCGGCTGCGGTGATAGTCGAAACCGTACAGGGTGAGGGTGGCTTGAACGTGGCATCAATGGCGTGGCTGCGCGCGCTCGAAGCGCTGTGCCATCGTCATGACATGCTGCTGATTGTGGACGACATCCAGGCCGGCTGTGGCCGCACCGGCACCTTCTTCAGCTTCGAGCCTGCCGGCATCACGCCGGATATCGTCACGCTGTCAAAATCATTGAGTGGTTACGGGATCCCGTTTGCCTTGACGGTTTTTCGTCGAGGGCTCGACCGGTGGGAGCCGGGTGAGCACAACGGCACTTTTCGCGGCAATAACCACGCGTTCGTGACCGCGGCTGCGGCGCTGGAGAGCTTCTGGGCCGATGGTGAGTTCCAGGGACGGATCGCGGATAAAACCGAGCTGATACATAAGGCGCTTGGTGAGATGGCGGCCGAACACGAAGAGCTGCTGACGGTCAGGGGGCGCGGCATGATGTGTGGTCTGGGCTGCCGCAGCGGCAGTTTGGCGACGGCAATCGCGCGCGAATGTTTCGCGAACGGTCTGGTCATCGAAACAAGTGGGGCTGATGACCAGGTGGTCAAGTGCCTGCCTCCGCTCACGACATCAAACGATTGCCTGCACACGGCGCTGACGATCCTCCGGTGCTCGGTCAATAAGGTCGTTTCGAAGTATTCGATCAAATCGGCAAATTGAGACGGGAGAGAAACAGATGATCGTTCGAAATCTTGAACAGGCGCGGCAAACCGACCGGCGCATTGTGTCGGAAACCTGGGAGAGCACTCGCCTGCTGCTTAAAGACGACAAAATGGGCTTCTCATTTCACATCACGACCATTTATGCCGGCACCGAAACGGAGATGTGCTACAAAAATCATTTCGAAGCGGTGTACTGCATCAGCGGGCGCGGGACGCTGGTGTCGATCTACGAAGGGCGGAATTACGAGATTTTTCCGGGCCAGATGTACGCCCTGAACGAGCACGATCACCATGTGCTGCGGGCTGAGACGGACCTCGAGCTGGCCTGCGTCTTTAACCCACCGCTATTCGGCAATGAAGTGCATGACGCCTCCGGCGCCTATCCGACGGCGGCCGAGCCGGTCTCCGGCTGAATGCGCGCGGAGCAACTGTGATGCGTGCGACTGCCCTCGAGCAAGATCCCTATCCATCCCGTGTTGAGCCCTGCCCGAGACTGATCCCGCGCGCTGATCCGGTGGTGTGGCCAACAGATCGCCGGCTGGCGCGGCTTTCAGAGACGGAAATCGCCCACTACGATGCGAACGGTTACCTGATCCTCAACGACGTGTTCAGTGACGAAGAGACGCGCGTGCTTGCGCAGGTCGGCGAGCACGCGCTGGCGCTCGCGGGCATTGATCCGGAAACCGTGGTGCGCGAACCGGACAGCCAGGCGGTGCGGTCGATTTTCGAAGTGCATCGGCAGGTGCCCGAATTCGATGCCCTGGCACGCGATTCCCGTCTGGTCGAGGTGGCACACGATCTGCTGGCCGACCAGGTCTACATCCATCAGTCGCGTTTGAACTACAAGCCGGGGTTTGAAGGCCGCGATTTCTGGTGGCACTCGGATTTTGAAACCTGGCATATCGAGGACGGCATGCCGCGCATGCGCGCGCTGAGCATGTCCATCCTGCTCGCGGACAACCTGGTGAGCAACGGTCCGCTGTTGCTGATCAACGGGTCTCACAGGCACTACGTCACCTGCGTCGGTGAGACCCCTGCCGAGCATTACAAACAGTCCCTGCGGAAGCAGGAGTACGGCGTGCCAGAGCGTTCTTTAATCGCTGAGCTGAGTCAGCAGGGGATCCGGGCAGCCACGGCGAAAGCCGGCAGTGTCGTGGTCTTCGACTGCAACATCCTGCATGGCTCGGGTAGCAATATTTCGCCGTTCCATCGCAGCAATCTGTTCCTGGTCTACAACAGCCTGGAGAACCGATGTGTTGCCCCATACGGTGGTCTGCCGCCGAGACCTCAGCATATTGCAAACCGGGCGTGTATCGAGCCGCTCTAGGCTTGCTACACGTCGACCCCGTGCAGTCGCGCGCCCAGGCATCCCGGGGCTGAGCCGCGGTCGAACGGTCGCCTCAGCAAACAGCAGCTAAATGGTTCTCGCCAGTTTCAGCTTTTTCCTGACGCTGTTTCTGCTGGTGGGCCTCAGCTCGGCCCGCGTGGCGCGGCGGTCCCGGCAGGACTATTACCTGGCCAGCCAGAGCGTCTCACCCTGGGCGGCTGGACTCTCTGCGGTCGCCACCAACAATAGCGGCTATATGTTCATCGGCGTGATCGGTTACACCCACGCGACCGGTCTTGCTGCCGCCTGGCTGATGGTTGGCTGGATTGCGGGGGACTTCGTCGCCTCACAGTTGGTTCATCGGCGACTGCGAGAGGCCACCGCGGCGACCGGAGAAAGCACATTTCTCGGTGTGCTGTCGGGATGGTACGGAACGAATTTCCTCTGGTTCAGGCGGGTCGCCGCTGTGCTGACGATGGTCTTTCTCGGCGCTTACGCTGCCGCGCAGGTCAATGCGGGCGGTAAGGCGCTGCATGCAAACCTGGGCTGGTCAGAGGATGCGGGTGCCCTGGCGGTCGGTGCTCTGGTAGTTGGCTACTGTCTTGCCGGGGGGATCCGCGCGTCGATCTGGACCGACGTCGCGCAGTCGCTGGTCATGCTCGGCGCGATGGCGCTGCTGCTTGTGGTGGGTGTCGAACAGCTGGGTGGTGCTGCAGATGCCTGGGACAGGCTCTCGGCAATACCCGGTTTCATGGACTGGCAGCCACCGTCTGACCAGTTGGTGCTGACGGGCTTCGCCGGCACGGCGATGTTCGCTTTTGCCTGGCTGTTCGCCGGCCTCAGCGTGGCGGGGCAGCCGCACGTGATGGTGCGCTTCATGGCCCTAGACTCGGGGCGAAATATGCCGCTGGCGCGCCTGGTGTACTACGGTTTTTTTATTCTCTTCTATGCCTGCGCGACCGGCGTCGGCTTGCTGTCGCGGCTTTACATCCCGGATCTGGGCGCGATCGATCCGGAACTGGCCCTGCCACGCATGGCGGACTTGCTCCTGCCCCCGGTTCTGGTCGGGTTAATCCTGGCCGGGATATTTTCCGCCACGATGTCGACGGCGGACTCGCTCGTTTTGAGCTGTTCATCCGCGCTGTCCAGCGACCTGCCGAAAAGACCAATCGACAGCGTACTGGTGTCGAAGGGCGCTACCGTGTTGTTTACCGCGGCAGCGGTGGTGCTGGCCATCTTTGATCAGCAAAGCGTGTTCGACCTCGTGATTCTTGCCTGGTCCAGTCTCGCGAGCGCGTTTGTGCCATTGGTGCTGGTGTATTCACTGCGCGGCAAGCCGAGCGAGGCGCAGGCTTTGCTGATGATGACTGTCGGTGTGCTGGTGGCCCTTGGGTGGCGCGCGGCAGGTCTGCATCAGGGTATCTACGAAGGGCTTCCCGGAATTCTCAGTGGACTGGCTGTTTATCTTTGCAGCCAGGTTCTGCTGAAAGCAGCTGGCCGACGGCGCTGAGGGCGATACCCCGCCGATCGACATATTCGCGGGGCGGGATATGCCCGGACTGCTTCGCTAACCGAACAGCTCGCCGGCAAGCTCACTCATTTCGGCTTTGAGGGCGTCATTGCTCTGCCCGTCCAGCCACAGAACAATTGAGTCAGCGCCGGCTTTGGCAACTTCTGCGAGCTCCGCGCGGGTGCGCATGACCCCGCCCGGTGTCGAAAACAGGATGATTTCGAAGCTCGCCGGGTCCCGTCCGTATTCTTTCGCGTAACGCGCGATTTCGGTTTTGCCTTCGGCAATCTCGGCAGGGTCAGCGGTGAAGGGCATCCAGCCATCGCCCCACCGCGCAACGCGCTTGTAAACCCGGGGGTTGCCGATCGAGCCGAGCAGGACGGGTGGATGCGGCTTGCGGCCTGGCGCGGGCTGACAGATCACCGGAGGAAAGTCGTAGTACTTCCCGTGGTGCTCGACGTATTCACCGCTCCACAGCGCCTTCATCACGGCAATAGCCTCGGCGGTCTGGGTCCAGCGGTGCGCAAAGTCACCGCCGAGGACGGTGCACTCCGGTTCATTCCAGCCGGCACCTATGCCATACAGGAATCGTCCCCCGGAGTAGTGATCCACCGAGGCGATCTCTTTGGCCGCCATCAGCGGGTTACGCTCTGGCACCAACGCGACGCCGGTCCCGAGACGCAGGTGGCTGGTGACCGCCGACGCGCGCGACAGCGCGATGAACGGATCGGGCATCTTGAACAGGTAGGCCGGTGGTGGCTCGTTTTCCGATTTCCCGGGGTACACGTCTGCCGACCCTTGCGGGATGACGCCGTGTTCAGGCACCCAGTAAGAATCGAAGCCGAGGTCCTCGGCACATTTCGCCACGACGGCGGGATCGCCGGTGGTGGCATCACACAGGGCGGTAAAAACACCGACCTTAAGTCCATGACATGCTTTCGCGCTCATGTTTCCCCCTCGATATAGCTGACAGTCGGCAGGCATGGTCGCACACCTCGCTGTGGTCTGCGACGCAGCTTCAGGCGACTTTCCTTGACACCCTTTAGGGGCGAGGCTAGCTTGCCCGCACTGTCTTTTCGGAGGAGCAAAACCATGGACCTCGGCTATTTCATGATGCCGCTGCACAATATCGATCGGGATTATCACCAGACGCTGGAAGAGGATGTTGAGGCGATCGTTTTTGCTGATGAGCTGGGCTACACCGAGGCCTGGGTAGGGGAGCATTACTCCTCGGCGGTTGAGCAGATCACCTCGCCGCTGATGTTCCACGCGAACCTCATCGCGCGCACGAAAAACATCAAGTTCGCCACCGGCGTCATGTGTCTGCCGCAGTACCACCCAGCCGTACAGGCAGGGCAGGCAGCGATGTTCGACCATCTGAGCAAAGGACGTTTCATCATGGGTGTCGGCCCCGGCGGACTGCTGTCCGATTTCGAGCTGTTCGGTGTGCTCGACAAAGATCGCACCGCCATGATGGAAGAGTCTCTTGAGATGATTCTCAGGCTATGGGCCGAGGATCCGCCCTACAAGATGGAAGGCCAGTTCTGGAACATCGACATCAAGGAATGGACGCATCACGACATCAAGCTTGGCTATGTGCCCAAACCGTTCCAGCAGCCGCATCCGCCGATTGCGATGTCAGCTATGAGCCCGCATTCAAGCTCGATCAAGTCAGCCGGCGCGCGAGGCTACATCCCGGTGACCGCAAACTTCATTGCAACCTGGTCCGCGGCAACCCATTGGGCGGCGTATTGCGCTGGCGCGGCAGAGAGTGGCAGGCACCCGGACCCGGCGCAGTGGCGGGTGGCGCGCAGCATCTTTGTGGCGGATTCGGACGCGGAAGCGGAGGCTTTCGTGAAAACTCCCGGTGGCGCGTACGACTACTACTACGACTATCTATTTCAGATTTTCGATCGCTCGCACTACAAAGGGCCCTTCGTCGCCAACGCAGACGACGATCCTGAGGCTTTGACCCCCCAGGGCTGTCGGGATGCCTGCGTGATTTACGGCAGTCCGGAAACGGTTGCCGAAAAACTTCTCGCTTTCCGCGAGGAAGTAGGTGATTTCGGGACCTTGCTCTATGCCGCGCATGACTGGGAAGACAAGGCGCGCATGAAAAACTCCATGCGCCTGATGGCCGAGGAGGTTATGCCACGGGTCAACCAGGTGATTAACAGCCGCGCCGCCTCGGCAGGCTGAATCGTTTGAGAATCCGTACCCGTCAGCTTTAACTACTGCATCAAGGAGTCTTGTCATCGTGTCCAACAGAAAACTTCGTTTCGGTCTCTGGTATGACTTCCGCAACCCGCCGCAGTGGCAGCGGGACAATACCGAGCTCTATCACGCCTGCTTCGCGCAGATAGAGCGGGCCGAGGCGCTCGGGTTCGATGACATCTGGCTTTCTGAGCATCACTTCCTAGACGACTGCTATTCGCCATCAATGCTTGCTATTGGCTGCGCGATCGCGGCCCGTACAAAAAAAGTTGATATCGGCACCAGCGTGTTGTTGCTGCCCCTGCACGACCCGGTCAGGGTCGCTGAGGATGCAGCGACCCTGGACGTCATCTCGGGTGGCCGGCTGCAGCTGGGGCTGGGAGTTGGCTACAAGGTTGAAGAGCTGCGCGCCTGGGGCGTGACGCCGAAATCCCGTGGCCGACGCATGGACGAAGGCCTGGAAATTATCCAGCGCCTGTTCGCTGGCGAACGATTCAGTTTCGAAGGGAAATACCACCAGTACGAAGACATTCAGTTGCGGCCCTTGCCGGTACAGAAAAAACCCAAGCTATGGGTTGCCGGATTCAGTGAGGTCGCCGTGCGCCGCGCCGCTCGGGTCGGCGCGGGCTACATCGCTATCGGGCCGGTGGGGCCCTTTACCAAGATTTATCGCGACCAGCTGGCCGAAAGCGGCCACGGCGCCGACACGGCAGAGATCGCTGCGGGCTATGCATGGCTGCACGTCTCAAAGGACCCGGAGAAACGCTGGAAAGAGGCGGTGGAGCATCTCGCCTACCAGCAGAACGAATACGGCAAGTGGTTCTCCGCAGCTGGTATGGATTTCATCAAGCCGGTGGAAGCGACGCGCCAGTCGATTGAAAGCAACGACTGCTACATCGTGAGCCCCGAACAAGCGGTGGAGATGATCCGCAGCTACACCGAGGCCACGACCTGTGATCGCTTCTATACCTGGGCGGTACCGCCGGGGCTGCACCCAAGCTGGAGTGACGAGCACATCGAACTGATGGCCAAAGAGGTCATCCCTGCGTTCAGGTAAGCGGTCGTGGAAGCCGAGCTGAGCCTCCTGCAATGGACGGAGGGGACCTCCGGGGCTGACCTCGTAGCAGCGACGCAGAGGCTGGAAGAACTGGGCTACCACGAGCTGTGGCTGCCGGAGATCTTCGGTCGCGAGCCGCTATCTACGGCAGGTTATCTCCTGGCCAAAACCTCCCGTATACGCGTCTCGAGCGGCATCGCCAATGTGTACGTCCGGGACGCTGACAGCGCCGCGCAGGCGGCAAATGGTCTGGCTGAACTCTCTGACGGGCGGTTCCGGCTTGGGCTCGGGGTATCGCATCCGGTACTTATCGAGCCGCGAGGCCATGCCTGGGTGCCGCCGGTGACGAAAATGCGCCAGTATCTGCGGCGCCTTTATGAAGCCCCATTGGAAGGACCGAGGGCCGCAACGCCGGCACCTGTGATCGTCGCCGGCCATGGCAAAGGGCTCATCGGGGTGGCGCGGGATATGGCCGACGGGGCGTTCCTCTTCCTGCAGCCGGTCGCAGCGGTACGCATGGCGCGCGAGCTTCTCGGACCAGAAATGGAGCTGCATGTGGCCGTACGCTGCGTGCTGGACCCGGATCCCGACAGCGCCCGCGCGCTGGCGCGGCGGGCCTGTGCTTTCTACCTGTCCTTACCGCCGTATCACGCCCGCTATGGTGACCTCGGCTATGAGCCCGCGGACTGGTCGAATGGCGGCAGCGACCGGTTGATTGATGCAATCTGCGCGTGGGGTGATGCCGAGATGCTGAAGTACAAGCTGGCCGCCTACGCTGAGGCGGGAGCCACTCACATCGTGCTGTATCCGTGTAATCCAGGTGAGGACTACAGGCCGGACAGTGCGGTGTCGAAGCATTGGCATTGGCCGCTGCTGAAAGCTTTGTCCACGCACTAGCGCTGAGCGTTGGACACCAGTCAGGTTCTTTGTGTCGAGTGAGACGCTGTGTGCAGCAGATTTTGAGGAATTAGTTCTGTGAAAATTCGCCTCGGCTTCGGGCTCGTTAACTATCCCTTTGAAAATGCTCGTGGTTTCTTCCGCTGGGTGGAAATGCTGGAGGCATCCGGCGTCGACTCAGTGTGGCAGTCAGACCGGCTGATTTCGACGGATCCCTATCTGGAATCCCTGTCTGCATTGGCGTCTCTCGCCGGCTGCACTGAGAAAATCAAGTTCGGCATGAACGCTATCGTGGCGCCCCTGCGCGATCCACTGGTGCTAGCAAAACAGTGCGCGACGATCGACTACCTGAGCGGCGGCAGGCTACTGCCGATGTTCGGCGTCGGCTATCCCAAAGCGGCGGAGTGGGGGGCTACAGGGAGAGATTCCGCTCATCGAGGCTCGAAGGCCAATGAGATGTTCGAACTGATGGCCCGCCTGTGGAGTGAGGAGTCGGTCGATTTCGAGGGGAAGTTCTACCAGTACCGCAACGCGACCATTGCGCCGCGGCCGGTACAGCAGCCATTGCCGCTCTGGATCGGTGGTAACAGCGACGCTGCGATCAAGCGCACAGCCAGGCTGGGGACGGGCTGGATCGGAGGCATAGCCTCCCCTGAAGAAGTTTCGCGCGCTATTGCGGGGATCCGGACCGAATCCGAGCGGCTCGGACGCAGCATTGACCTTGACCACTACGGGGCATCTCTGGCCTACCGGATTGGGAGTCCGAACGATGATGCCGTGGTGAACTCACCTTTTGTGGCGCGGACCGGGATTGGCGAGGAGATGGACCTCAACCCCTTGTTCTGTATCGGCTCGGCGCAGACCGTCATCCAGCGGCTGCGCGAGTACATCGCTGCCGGTGCGTCGAAGTTCGTCCTGTTTCCCATCGCCTCCGGTGAGGCGGACACGATGAGACAGACGCAGCTGGTCATCGAGGAAGTGAAGCCCGTCATCGAAAACTAGGCTTCTCGGGACAGGAGCCGGACGCCCTGAGCCTGCCTGGCCTCAGGGCGTCTCTATGGACTTGTCTGAATGAAAGCGTCAGGAACGGCGTGGGCGGTCATTGCTGCGTGGACGCGCCTCGTTCACGCGTGCCGTGCGGCCGCGCAGCATGGCGCCGTTCAGCTCGGCCACTGCTGCCTCGGCTTCTGAGTGATTAGGCATCTGCACGAAGCCGAAACCCTTGGAGCGGCCCGTGTCCCGGTCGGTGATGATTTTCGCGCTCTCGACTTCGCCGTGCTGTTCGAAAGCCTCGCGGAGCTCCTCTGCAGTCATGTCATACGACAGGTTGCCTACATAAATATCCATAAGCGTGTGCCTCAGCAAAAAACAGCCGTCAAATAACGGTGAAGAGTCGCCAGCCCGACGGCAGGAGCTGGGCGACAGGTCCTGAAACCGGCCCGCTAGGCGCTGCGGGAGCCTCGGGTTAAGAAAACTGGTTTTATTAGCGAAAAATCAGTCAAATGCGGCGCACGCATCCCGGTGGTCGGGTTACTAACGGAGTGCAGGAGAGGCGGATACAAACGTAAGGTCCTGAGATCGCTACGGGCTCGAATGGTCACTGGTGAAAGTTGTCGTTAAAGCCACCGCTTCTTTGGCCGGGCGGCTGTTTTATCGCCAACGTCTTTGGACGGATTCCCCTCAAACATCTGCGCGTTGCGCGCAGACCAATCATAGTGCCGCGTTTCGAGCGTCGCAATAAGCCCTGTGACGGCCTTCCGCAGGCAAGCTTAAGCCCGGAAATCGACCTTGTGGTTCAGCGGTTGATGATCACCTTACCGAAGACTTCCCGGGATTCGATCAGCCGCATGCCTTCAAAAAGATCTGTGAACGGAAGCTCGCGATAGATCTCCGGCCTCACCGCACCGGTGCGAATGAGGTCATACAGGTGCTGCTGACAGCGCACGCCGCGTTCGGGATCGCGCTCCACCCAGGGACCCCAGGCAAGGCCCATGACGGACATGTTTTTAAGCAGCATGCGGTTACATTCAATCTGCGGGATGCGGCCCGCGGCGAAGCCGATAATAAGCATGCGTCCTTCCCAGGCGATGCAGCGTTTCACCTGATCGAAGAGATCTCCCCCGACCGGGTCATAAATGACATCGGCGCCGCGACCGCCGGTCAGGGCTTTTACTTCCTCAACGATGTCGGTATCGCGATAGTTGATGGTGTGGTCGGCGCCGTGACGCCGACAGAGCTCGAGTTTTTCTACGCTGCTGGCCGCTGCGATAACCCTGGCACCGAATACTTTGCCCAGCTGCAGCGCGGCGAGACCTACACCGCCAGCGGCCCCGAGCACGAGCAACGTCTCTCCGGGCTGAATATGCGCCCGATGGGCGAGAGCAAAGTAGGAGGTGCCATAGGTGACGCTCAGCGCGGCCGCCTGGCTGTCACTCACGTGGTCAGGGATCACCCAGGCGGTCTCGGGCTCGGCGATAAAGCTGTCGGCCAGGCGTCCACCGAAGTTGCTGAATGAAACCACTCGCTGGCCAACCTGAAACGGGCACTCTGCACCGACTGCCTCGACCGTACCCACGGCTTCAACGCCCGGCACCGCCGGGAGCGGTGCGCGCACCTGATACAAACCCTGACACAGCAGGAGATCGGGGAAATTCAGTGATACAGCCTGGGTCCTGACCCGTGCCTGACGTGGACCGGGCACCGGGGTCTCCCGTTCCGACCAGCGCAGAACTTCGTGATAAGGGCCGTAGGTCTCGAATTGCCAGGCGTACAAGTCAATTCACCTCTCGTTCAGATGAGCGTGGTGCTAGCGGGCTCGGCAATGACCGTATTTTCAATCGCACCCAGTCCTTCGATTTCGATCCGCACGCTGTCCCCCGCGCTCAGAAATTTCTTCGGATCGAATCCGATCCCGACGCCGCTCGGTGTTCCCGTCACAATGAGGTCGCCAGGCTCAAGGGTGAAAGCCGTGCTGAGATGCTCCACCAGGTCGAAACAGTTGAACACCAGGTGGCGTGTGTTGGAGTTCTGGCGAAGCTCATCGTTGACCCAGGTTTTCAAGTCCAACGCGTGCGGGTCGGGGATGTCGTCGCTCGTTGTGATCCAGGGGCCGAAGGGGCTGTGTGTGTCGAAAGATTTGCCCATTGTGAAGGTCTGCGAGCGCATCTGCCAGTCGCGGACGCTGACGTCGTTACAGACGGCATAGCCGGCAATGACCTCGTGGGCGCGATCGCGCGGCACGTGGCGGCAGCGTCGTCCGATCACGACACCGAGCTCGCCTTCGTAATCAAGCTTGTCAGAAACTCGCGGCAGATGGATTGGCGCATATGGGCCGGTGGCCGCAGTCGACTGCTTGTTGAAAATAAGCGGCACCTTCGGCGTTTCAAGACCGGTTTCCTCGATGTGATCGCGGTAGTTGAGCCCGACGGCCAGGATCTTCGGTGGCCTCAGGATCGGCGCGCACAGCTCGACGTCAGCCAGCGGCATCCGAGGACCACTGGCCGCAGCCGCGGACGCCCTGACTGCCGCATCTGCGCTCAGCAGGCCGACCATGTCCTGTGGGACCCCGGCCGCGGAGAGATCAACCAGCTCGGCGCCTTCGACCCGACCCAGTGTCGGTACGCCGTTTTTCAGAAAGGTGACGAGTTTCATCGGACTGGTGCTCCCTCAATTCAGTGGCTGGGATGCGCGGTAGCGCAGGATCTTGAATTCGTCCATGTGCATTTCGTGTCCGGGCGGGACGACGACGGTGGTCATCGGGTCTCGAACAATTGCCGGTCCGACAACCGTGTTGCCCGGTTCCAGTCCGGCCATCTCCCAGACATCAAAGTCGATCCAGGCGCTCTTGTGAAATACCTGCCGCTGCCCGACGTGCGCTGCCTGGTCCGGTCTGGCATCACGCAACGGGTGACGATGCAGCCGTGGCTGCGGCTTGGGCGCAATCGCCTCCAGGTTGACCTCGGTCAGTGAATACCCGGCGCCGCTGAACTTGGCGCCCTCCGGGTAGACCTTCGAGTACATAGTTTCGAAAGCGGCGACAAGATTGTTAACGTCCTCCGGGCCATCCATCTTTCCCGAGGCGAGCGCCGTCTCAAAGCTCTCAATCTGGCCGATATAGCGCGCCGAGACGCCGTAGCGGAAAGTCAGCGTTGCGGGATCTATCCCTTCAGCCTGCATCTCGTGCCGCGCGTCGGCTTCGAGTTCGCGCCAGGCTTTATCGATTTCCTGCGCGGTATCCGCCAGCTGCGCGGCGCTGGCGTCTGCCGGGATCAGGACCCGCAGGCCGCGGTCATAGCGGTGCATGTACTCGGCGCAGGCGGCGCCGAAGGCCGAGAATCCGGCGGCCCAGGGCAGGGTGATGATGTCTTTGAACTCGATTCCTTCGACAAATCCGTGCATATGCACCGGGCCGGCGCCACCGTAGTAAAGCAGCGTGAAATCGTGCGTATCGTAGCCTTTGGCCGCGACCATGGTGCGAAGCAGGTCGCTCATCTCGCTGTTGATGATCTCGAGCACGCCGGCACCTGCGGTAAAGACATCCAGGCCCAGGGGTTCGGCCACGGTTTCTCGCAGTGCATTCAAAGCGGCATCACGGTCCAGACTGACCTGTCCGCCGAGGAAGTAGTCCGGGTCGACATAACCGAGGGCAACGTTGATATCGGTCACTGTCAGCCGGTCGTACTTGTAGCAGATGCCGACCTTGGCACCGGCGGATTCCGGGCCGACATGCAGGCGTTTGTATTCATCGACCCATACGACGGAGCCGGCGCCGTTACCCACGGAATCGATTTCCATCATCGGCAGGGCCAGGCGATGTCCTGCAATGTCGGCGCTTTTGACGATCCCGGTGCGGCCTTCGACGATGAGTCCGACGTCGAAGCTGGTACCGCCCATGTCGGCGGTAACGAGGTTATCGAGACCCAGCTGACCGGCCACGAACTGCGCTCCGATGAGCCCGCCGATCGGGCCGGAGATCATGGTTTCGTAGAGCCGCGGGTAGTCCATGTTGACCGCCCCACCATAGGAGAGCAGAGTCAGCAGACGTCCGTTGAATCCCTGCTCCTGTGCCGCAATCTCGACATCGAGCAGCGAGTCGCGCACCAGCTCGGCGGCGAAACACTGGAACAACAGGCTTTTGAGTCGGTTGTTTTCCTTGGCTACAGGGGCGACGTCGGCTGAGCACACCACGGGCACCTGCAGTCCGCGCTCAGCGACGATAGTCTCGATGATGTCTCGGGCCTGATGCTCGTGCCGGGGATCGACGAAGGAGTACAGGAAGAGGATCCCGATCACCTCGCAGCCCTGATCGAGCAGTTTGTTCGCGCCCTCGCGCACCTGTTTTTCGTTCACCGGGATCAGCGTGTGACCCGCCGGCAGATGGACCTGCCCCTGGTAACATCCGCCGCCCATGCGCTCACTGACGCTGACGACATCGCGAGGATGGACCAGCGGCCGGGTATGTTTGTGCAGCTGCTGGTGCAGACCTTCGGACTGACTTTGGCCGAGGTAGGTCAGGCCGCCTTCCATCACGGTGATGTCCTCGAATCCTCGCGTGACGACAAGCCCGACCTTGCGCCCGTCCCCGGTCAGGATGGTGTTTAGCATGCCCGTCCCGCAGTAGATATCGGCGGCACAGCGCTGATGCACGGTCGTGGCATCCAGTCCGATCAACTGGGCTGCATCTGCTACGGATTCGCGATAGCTGAGCGCCGGATCCTCGCGACGACTGATCGCCTTGCCGACGGTGAATGTCCCATCCGGCCGGACCAGAATGGCGTCTGTCATGGTGCCACCGGCGTCGAGCGCCAGGATCAGGTCGCGGTCAACAGCCGCAGGCGCAGCGGTCGTGCTCATGTAAGTGTTCTCCTTTTTGCAGCGCAAACGGACGGCGCGCGCCGTCTGCGCCTGGTCGGTCAGGGATCAGCGCCAGCCGGCGGTTACTTCGGCAGAGCGGTCCTCATACCAGTCAGCACTTTCATCGGGCAGCGGCCGGCCGAGATAGTCCCGATAGAACTTGTCGAGATCCGGCAACATTTCAAACACTATGGGGTATCCCGGCGCGACGACTTCAACCGCATGCTGCGTTGCGCAGCCCGGGCAGAAGAATTCCCGGATCTCCTGCCAGCCGGGTTCTGGCACCGCTGGCGCAGGCGAATAGATCTCTGCCATTTCGTCCAGGGTTTTTCGGGTGCGGACTCGACAGCGCAGCTTCCAGTTCTCCCGGTAGTCCCCGAACTCGTGTCCGCATTCACACTGCGTTACGCGGCGGCCGCCGTCTTTGCTGACGACGTACAGCTTGTCACCCAGGCGGAGCAGAATGGGGTCATTCCACGACACCCTCTCCTGCAGCACCTCGATGTATTTGAAGAAGCGATCCTGGTCCTTACGCGTGAGCTTGAGCAGGCGCTCGGCGTTCTGATCGCTGATCGTCCCTTCGACCAGCTGTCGGATGAGATCGACGTCGACCGAGGTGTTCAGGTCGGTCATCGATTACACCTCGTCCAGCGCGAAATCCGAGGGCAGCTGCCAGAATCGAGTGAATTCACCGCGGAATTTCTCAAAGCTCAGGCTCTGCGTGTACATCTCGCGGACTTCGCCTGCAAAATCTCCCTGCTCAACGTGTTTGCGCTCTGCTTTCCACCAGTCCTCGACGGACACCGATTCATCCAGGCGGGCCTGCCGCAGCTCGGCGCGTTTGGCCTCTGTCGCGGCACTGTCCAGCGTCCACATTCCGTCGCTATCTTGCGTGGCGACGACACCATGCATGCGGCTGACAAAGGCGTAATCCGGCGCCATACCTGAGTTCAGATCGGCAATGACCAGTCCAGGCTCCCGATCCAGCGGATCGCCCCAGCCGCCGGAGGAACCGGCGCCGTCGACGAACAGGTCGTTGTCCTTTAACGCGAGTTCGGGGCAGTCTGTTTTCCAGATTTCGAGGTTCTTCACTTCCAGTCGACCGTCATCGACCATTTCCAACAGTTCGCGCGCATCGCGCGGCGTTTCGCCCTCAGCGATCAAGGCGTCCAGATTCGTGCCGCGGGCGGAGATCATGAAACTTGCCGGTCCGGGGTAGGCACCGCTGATGCCCAGGCCTACGGATGTTGTGCACGACATGCCGCCGTTGGGCCGGGTCAACGCGACATGACGCCCGGGCTGCACGCACCAGTGCACGGCCGAGTTGCCCGGGCCGCCGCGGAAGCGACCGCTGCCGTAATATCCGGGCAGCAGTTTGCGGCCGAGGTAGAACAGCGGCGGCACGGTTGACTCGAACTCTTCTGCGTCGCCGATGGTCGCCATCTGCGACCAGGCTGCCCAGACCAGGGGTTCGCCGTCTTTGTAACACCAGGCACCGCGCCCGGTGCCGCCGAGCCATTCAAAGTTGGTAAAGCCGTAGCTCGTGCCATCTTCGGTAGTGCCGGCGCCCTGAAAGGCGCCCCAGTTGCCGTCGACGGTGAAGGCTTCCTCGAGATAACCCCGGCTGAACATGGCACGGCTCACGGCACCGAAGCCGATGCTGTTGAGCGCGACGGTCTGCGCCCACAGGTTGGCATTGCTCGTGAATTCGTTGTCCGGGTTGTAGATGCTGCCCTTGGGGTAGTTGCGCTGCACGGCAAGGTCTATCCCGGCAGTCACTTTCGTGTTGTGTGAGAAGGAATTAATCATGCCAAGGAAGACGGCACAGTCCACACCGCCGGGTGTGGCGTTGTACGAGTGATAGCCCCACTTTGAACTGCCTTCAGCATCGAGTAGGACGCCCTGTTCGTTGGGTTCCAGGCTGCCGCGGATGTGAATCAGAGTATTTTTGTTGGCATGTGACCAGACGTTCTGCAGACCTTCGTACTTGACGAGGCGGAACGCGCAGCCGTTGTAGGTGCCGGGCACCATGGTTGCACGCATGTTATCCACCACCATGCGTCGCGATTCTTCTATGACTTCGCGGATCGCGCGCTTGTAGTAATCAATGCCGAATTCCTCGATGAGCTTGTGCGCCGCGGTATGAATCATGGCGCAGCCGGCGAGGCGCATTTTGTCGTCAAGGATGTTCATCGTCGCCGCGCGGGTGCGACGTTCCCAGATGGCGCGCCACCAGCTCTCCTGCTTCAGTTTCCGGCCCGTGCGCATTGGCGGACAGACCAGCCCGTCCATGAACGTGTCGACGGAGAAAGTCGCCCAGGAACCCGCGACCGGAGCGCCGTTTTCCATCAGGTGATTAATGCCGATAGCCCAGGCAACGACTTCGCCGTCGATGCAGATCGGAACGAATGAGTAGAAATCGCCCGGATGAGGGACGCCCCCGGTGAGACCGTCGCTGACCGCGTAAACGTCTCCGTCTTCGATGCCGTCGTTAACGTCGTAGTCGTGGTCGGCCATGTAGCGGATCGAGGTTGGAAAAATGGCCGTGTGAGAGAGGAAACCCAGCGACACAGCAAGGGTGTCGCCTTCCGGTGTGGCAATGCCCCACAGGCATTCCCCCATTTCTCTCGAGCCCGGGCTGGCCGCCACGAAGCGCGCCGATTCGCGGGCGGCAAGCACAGCGGCATGGAGTTTCGAGTAGAAACGTTCGTATTTGATGGGGTCGGAGTCGCGCAGAGACAGCTCTTCGACACCGTAGTAATGCCCGCTCTGCTCGGTCAGCCGGTCGCGGGTGGCAATCATTTCCTTGAGGGTGGGTCTCCTGGTCGTCGTGTTCTGTGCCGCTTCGGACAGCACTTCGCGCGCGATGGTAGCCATGGATGTCTCCTCGATTTGATGGGTCGCTGGACTTGCGCCCAGTAATCACAGGCCCGCTGGGGCCAGCCAATTAAAGGATTCGAAGTCTATTTTTTTTTCGGAGGAGCTTCCAGTATTTACTTGTAAAACATGAGGATTTGTTCTCGACTCCCAGTCGCCGCGCCGGCCAGCGGACGCGGCTCGCCGAGAGCGTCAGAGCGTCAGAGCGTCTCAGGTTCCAGCCGATTTCGCAGCGGGACGATGGAAGCTCGACGCCTACCCGAGGAGCATGAGACTTTTGCATACTTAACCGTATGGCCGCTTTCAGGAGCGGCAAGCTGAGTCACAACTTCACAGGAACATCTGCTTCATGAAAATCGCCTTCATGCCCGACACCCATTTCGGAGTGTATGACCAGACCGAAGCGCCGACGCCCGACGCGGTGGCCGACGCCATGCACCACTGCATTGCCGAAGCCGAGCTGGCCGAGAAGGTCGGCTTTGATGGCCTGTGGATTCCGGAACGACACCAGCGGCCGGAAACCTGGTGGCCCAACGCGACTTCCCTGCTGACTGCTCTGGCCGCACGCACCGAGCGGGTGGCGCTGGCCTGCACCGTGATGCAGCCAACTTTCCACCACCCCATTCACCTGGCCGAGTCGCTCGCGGCAGTGGACAACCTGAGCCGAGGCCGCTTTATCTTCGGAGCCGGCGTGGGTTACCACCCGGATTACTTCCGCTGTTTTGGCGTGCCCTTTGAACAGCGCGGTGCCCGTTTCGAGGAAGTCATGGATTGCATCGTTGGCGCCTGGACCGAGGAAGAATTCAATTATCAGGGGCAGTTTTTCCAATACGAGGGCGTCCGCCTGATGCCTCACCCTTATCAGAAACCCCGCCCCCCGATCTGGATCGGCGCGTTTGCACCCAAGGCCATGGAACGCGCGCTCAACTACGAGGGCTGGTGCCTGTGGTTCCCGCCGCATCTGGACGAGCTGGCCCCGGCGGCGGCCCAAATGCGTGAGCGCGCCGCCGCACGCGGTAAAGACGATTTCCAGATCACCATCGGTTTCGAGGGCTGGCTGAGTGACGACCCGGCTGTGCGCGAAAAACACGGCCACCGCTGGGTGCGAGAGTGGAGTTTTTATGCGGAAAAGGGGCTCTCCCCGGATGCTGAAGCGACGGACATGCTCGATCAGATTGAAAACATGTTCCTGTGCCTTGGCAATCGGCAGAAATGGATTGACCGCCTGGGTGAGATGAAAGAGCGGGTCAACCCGGACTGGCTGTGTATCCGCACGCGCAATCCCATCAATGGCGATAAGCACTACCCCTCTCGAACCGAGTGTCTGGAAGTCGTCGAGGCGTTCGGCGAGATCCTTACCGAGGTTCGCTGATGGTGTTTGCTTGTGGCCGCCCCGCGCCCGCGCTTATGCTCGCGCCCGACTTTTCCCCGAACTGAACGGATAAGAATTATGCGACTTGCCCTCGTTGTTGGTTACTCAGGCGCCGGTATCAAGCTTCCCATCGACCTTGTGAAAGAGGCGGAGCGCCTGGGGTTTGACTCGGTATGGACGGCGGAGGCCTGGGGGTCAGACGCGGTTACGCCTGCGGCATGGATCCTGGCGCAGACGACCACCATTAAAGCCGGCACAGGAATCATGCAGATGTCGGCGCGGACGCCGGCCATGACCGCCATGACGGCGATGACGCTGGACCAGCTGTCCGGCGGGCGTTTTATTGCGGGTATCGGCCCGTCAGGGCCGCAGGTGATCGAAGGCTGGTACGGGCAGCCTTACGGTAAGCCGCTGACCCGCACGCGAGAGTACATCGACATCATGCGCCAGATCTTCCGGCGCGAGGCGCCGTTGACCCACGACGGAGAGCACTATCAGATCCCTTATCGAGGTCCGGGTGCTATGGGCCTGGGTAAACCGCTGAAAAGCATTCTGCACGGTAATCCGGATATTCCGATTTACACGGGCGCGGCGACTCGGAAGGGCGTGGAGACGGCGGCTGAGATTGCCGATGGCTGTTTCATGATCTGGGCCAACCCGGAGCGCTATGACCTCTGGGAAGCAACCATCAACAGTGGCATCGAGCGTGGTGGACGGTCGCGTAGCAGCTTTACTTTCGCACCCTATGTGCGCATGAGCATGGGTGACGACATCGCTAAATGCCGCACCATGATGAAAGACAGCTTTGCGCTCTACGTGGGCGGAATGGGCGCGCGCGAAAAGAATTTCTACAACGATTACACCAAGCGTCTCGGCTATGAAGAGGCGGCTGTCAAAATTCAGGACCTGTTTCTGTCGGGCAAGAAGAGTGAGGCCGCGGCTGCGGTGCCTGATCAGTACATCGACGAAACCTGCCTGGTCGGCCCCGAGGATCACGTGCGGGCACAGCTGAAGAAGTGGAAAACGGCTGGAGACCGTGGCGAGATCGACATGATGGTGCTGTCAGTGTCGAACGCTGCCGAGCTGCAGGTCGCAGCAGAGGAAATCCTTTAAAACGAGTGTGGAAATCCATTTTGCGGTGCAGAAGTCGCCGTAAAGTCAAATTCAACAGGGGAGAATGACTATGCCTAATCTGAAATGGAAAGTCGGCGATACGACAATCACCAAGATAGAGGAGATCACGTTTCCGGAATTTCCGGACGTCATCCCCGCAGCGACACCTGACGTGGTCAAGAAGGTGCCATGGCTGTTTCCGCATTTCGTGACCCCGGAGGGCGTGCTGTCGCTCAGCATTCACTCTCTGGTCATCGATACTGGCGACAACCGCCTGATTGTGGACACCTGCATCGGCAACGGACGCGACCGGAATCCGTTCGAGGTCATGCACAACCTGGATACGTCCTACATGGACGATTTGAAAGGGGCGGGCTATGACCCGGATGGAATCGACTTCGTGCTGTGCACGCACCTGCACCTAGATCACGTCGGTTGGAATACTCACCAGGTAAACGGCAAGTGGGTTCCAACCTTCCCCAACGCCTCGTATCTCTGGGGCAAAGGCGATCAGGAATTCTGGGGCGCTCTGGAGGGTGAGGATGATTTCATTGATATCCAGAAGCGGGTCTGGGAAGACTCCGTGGCGCCGATTATCGATGCCGGTCTCGCCAGGCCCATCGCGGGTCCCCAGGAGGTATGCCCCGGCGTGCGCCTGATCTCGACCCCTGGCCACACTCCTGGACATTGCTCGGTCATCATCGAGTCCAAGGGCGAGAGCGCCATGATTACCGGTGACTTCATCCACCACCCGATCCAGTTCAACGATCCGGCATTGGTCAGCCCGTTCGATGTTGACAACGATGCAGCTGTGGCGACGCGCCGGCGTGTTTTTGGTGAGTATGCCGACAGCCCGACGTTGATCATCGGTACCCACTTTGCGGGACCGACTGCGGGCCGTCTTGTGCGGGATGGCGACACTTACCGACTGGACGTATAGGCCCGGGAGAAGCCGTGAGAAACCGTCCCGGAGGCCATAGCCCAGCCGTGGCCCCGGGCGGTTGTGACGGGGGCAGCATGGGAGCGATCGTCCAGCACAGCCGCTCGCGAGCCCCCTGAGGGGGCGCCGCGTACGCCGGTTTCCGACGGCGTGAGCAGCGAAATAATTGGGGGAGAGCATGATGAACGGACCAGCAGGCATCCTTGACGGCGTCAGGGTCCTCGACTTTTCGCGCTACATCGCCGGACCTTACTGCGCTGCTCTTCTGGCTTATCTGGGAGCGGATGTCATCCGGATCGAAAAACCGGGAGGCAGCGAGGACCGCTTCGTGGGGCCGGTCAGTCCGACTACCAGCGCCGTATTTCTGCAGACCGGTGTCAACAAGCGCTCAATCACGCTCGACGTCAAACACGCGCAGTCGCAGGAAGTTCTGCGCCGGCTGATCGCGACCGCTGACGTCGTGATTGCCAATATGCCGCCTCCTGCGCTGCAACGTGCGGGGCTCGATTACGAAAGCCTGTGTGCAATCAAGCCGGACATCATTCTGACGACCCAGACCGGGTTCGGTCATCAGGGACCATGGAGTACGCGTGGAGGCTTTGACGGCGTCGGGCAGGTCATGTCCGGGTCCGCCTTCATGTCTGGGACGCCCGGCAAACCTGCGAGAAGCGCCACGCCCTTCGCGGATTTCGGTACTGCGTCGCTCGGCGCTCTGGGAACGGTGGCCGCGCTGTATCAGCGCCGCGACACAGGAAAAGGGCAGCACGTGCAGGCGTCTTTGCTGGGCACGGCGCTGACGTTTTTCAACCCGGCGCTGATCGAGCAGGCGGTACTCAATGTAAACCGCGTGCCCTGCGGCAACCGCGGGCAGACCAGTGCACCGACGGACATTTTCGAGACTCAGGATGGTCATGTGCTGACCCATGTGGTCAGCAATGGTCTGTTTAAGCGATTCGCCACCCAGCTTGGCAAAACGCAATGGCTGGACGATCCCGGTTACGCCGACGACACCGTACGCGGTGAACGGCGGGACGAAATCTGCGAGCAGGTCGCCGCCTGGTGTGCCGAGCGGACCACTGAACAGGTGCTCGACGAACTCGCCGCGGCCGGCGTGCCCGCAGCGCCGGTGCTCGACCTGGACCAGGCCCCGGCGCACCCGCAGACTGTGGCCATGGGGTTTCTGGGAGATCCGGGTTATCCGGACGTGGCGGCCGGGACGCCGGTTGCGCGCTTCCCGCTTGATATGTCTGGTTACGAGCCCCCGCAGCAGCGCGCGCCGACCATCGGTGAGCATACTGACGCTGTGCTGAAGGAAATCGGTTTCAGCGAGGCGGAGATAACCGACCTGCGCGCAGGCAAAGCGCTCTAGACGCAAGAGGCGGCAGCCGAGGGTGCGGTGCGCGAACTGCGCGGTGCCGTAGACCCTTGAGCCGCGGCTGAGGATTTAAGGAAACAAGACTGATGAGTTACGGAATTCTTTCTTTTGGTGCGTATGTCCCTGCGCTGCGGCTGAGCCGCGCGGCCATTCTGGAGGCGGTGGGCTGGGCGGTACCCGGTCTGCGCGGCCTGGCAGCGGGCGAGCGCGCGGTGGCCAACTGGGACGAAGACGCTGTGACCCTCGCCGTTGAAGCGGGCAGAGATTGTCTGCGGGGTCTGAATAACACGGTTTCGCAGCTGAGTCTGGCCTCAACGACCCTGCCGTTTTCAGATCGATCGAACAGCGGTGTGGTGGCGGATGCGCTGCTGCTCGATAACCCACTGCTGACCGAGGACCTCGGTGGCAGCCGTCGGGCGGCGACCAGCGCTCTGGCGCGGATGGCGCGCGCCGGCGAGGCGGCGCTGCTGCTTGCCAGTGAGTGCCGCGAGACCCGACCGGGCAGTACGCAGGAAATGCTTTACGGACATGGCGCCGGCGCGCTCCTGCTGGGGGAGGGTAAGCCGATAGCCGAATTTGTCGGTGCGGCATCCTGCCACGAGGATCTGGTCGATCAGTACCGGACTGCTGAAGCAGATTTTGACTATGCCCTGGAGGAGCGCTGGGTGCGCGAGGAGGGTTATCTCAAGATTGTTCCTGAAGTGGTCGAGCAGGCGGCACGGGAAGCAGGCATTGCGGTGACAGATATTGATCATTTCGTCCTGCATGGCTCTAGCGCCACAGCGCGGGCGCTGGCCAAAACACTCGGCGTAGAGGGCAAGCGTTTTGGCGATGCGCTTGAATCCAACTGCGGTGATTGCGGATGTGCCCACCCGCTGCTGATGCTGGCGGGCGCGCTGGAGAGTGCGCGGACCGATGCCTACATCATGATTATTGGCTTCGGCCAGGGCGCTGACGCGGTGCTGCTGCGCGCCACCCCCGCGCTGGCCGGGGCACGCGCGGGGCGTGGGTTGAGTCGCACCCTGGAGAATAAACGCCTCAGCTCCAACTACACCTACTTCCTGTCCTTGCGGAATCAGATAGACATCGATTTCGGCCTGCGCTCAGAGCGCGATAACCGCACGGCGCTGTCCGCGTTCTACCGCAAACGCCGCGATATTACCTCGATGCTCGGGGGGCGTTGTTCGGCCTGTAATACCCTGCAGTTCCCGCGCGCTATCGTGTGCGTGAAGTGCGGGGCATCGGATACACAGGCCCCCGAAAGTCTGTCCGGATTAACCGGGCGGGTGAAATCGTTCACCGAAGACTGGTTGGCCTACACGCCGTCTCCGCCATATATCTATGGCAACGTCGAGTTTGCGGACGGCGCGAATGTGATGCTTGAGTTCACTGACTTTACGGCAGGACAGGTCGCGGTTGGCGATCCGGTGCGTCTGGTGTTCAGGGTCAAGGATTTTGACCATAAACGACATTTTCGGCGCTATTTCTGGAAACCCGCACCGGTTATCGAAGATTGAGCGGACCGTTCACATTAGAACCCACGACCGGGAACTGCCCGGCGTTCACAACTGAGGAGAAGCTGCGATGGCAAGTGGCATAAAAGACAAAGTGGCGATCATCGGCATGGGCTGCACGCGCTTCGGCGAGCGCTGGGACTGCGGGCCGGAGGAGCTGATCGTCGAAGCATTCACAGAAGCTCTGGCTGATGCCGGGGTCGAGCGTGAGCAGATCGAGATGGCCTGGCTGGGACTTTTTTTCCAGGAGCAGAGCGCCGGTAAATCTGCGCTGCCGCTGAGCATGTCGCTGCGACTGCCCAATATCCCGGTGACACGGGTGGAAAACATGTGCGCGACCGGAACTGAAGCGCTGCGCGGCGCGGTCTATGCGGTGGCTGCAGGTGCCTGCGATATCGCCCTGGCCGTCGGCGTGGAAAAGCTCAAGGACACCGGATATGCAGGACTGCCGGAACGCAGCAAAGGGACTTTTGACGACCTCTGGCTGCCCAATGCGACGGCCCCGGGCGCGTTCGCGCAGCTTGCCAGCGCCTATGCGGCCAAGCATCAGTGCAACCCGCAGGATCTCAAGCGCGCCATGGCGCATATCTCGGTCAAAAGTCACGCGAACGGCGCGCTGAATCCGAAGGCCCATCTGCGCCGCACGATTACTGAAGATCAGGCCATGAACGCGCCGATGATCGCCGCACCGCTCGGCCTGTACGACTGTTGCGGCGTCAGCGACGGGGCTGCCTGTGCCATTGTCACCAGCGTCGAGAAAGCCCGCGAGATGGGCATCAAGGACATGGTCACGGTGAAGGCCATGCAGCTCGCGCCCAGCAATGGTCTCGAGATGTCCAACACCGCCTGGGATGGAAGCTACCTGCTGACGACTCGGATCGCCGCGGAGCGCGCCTATAAAGAGGCGGGTATTACCGATCCGCGCAAGCAGCTCGATATGACCGAAGTGCACGACTGCTTCTCTGTGACTGAGCTGGTGGTCATGGAGGACCTGGGCTTGTGCGACGAGGGTGGTGCCATCGACGCGGTGCTCGACGGACGCTTTGACCGGGATGGCGAGGTGCCCTGCCAGATTGATGGCGGGCTGAAGTGTTTCGGGCACCCGATCGGAGCCAGCGGGCTGCGCATGGCCTACGAAATGTACCTGCAGCTGCTCGGACGCGCAGGGGAACGTCAGCTCGCCAGTCCTTCGATTGGCCTGACGCATAACCTCGGCGGGCATCCATTCCGCAACGTGGCCAGTGTTTCCGTATTCGGTCTGCATGCCTGAGCGCTTATGAACCCGCACCGCTCTGCATGGATGACCGAAGACCACGAGATCTTTCGGGACTCGGTCCGCAAGTTCGTCGAGGCCGAGCTCGTGCCGCATCGGGAGCGCTGGAACGACCAGGGTCACCCCGAACCTGAGGTCTGGCAGAAAGCGGGGGAGATCGGGATGCTGTGTCCCGATGTTCCCCCTGAGTACGGCGGTGGCGGCGGCGACTTCGGTTTCGATGCGATTACCTACGAAGAGTGCACGCGCGGCTGCATCTCGAGCTTTGGCAACGGAATCCAGAGCATCGTTGCCCATTACCTGCTGCGATATGGGACGGAAGAGCAGAAGCAGCGCTGGCTTCCGGGGATGGCGCGCGGCGAGATCATCACCTCGATCGCCATGACCGAGCCGGGCACCGGCTCGGATCTTCAGGCCGTTAAAACGCGCGCCGTGCGGGATGGCGACGAATTCGTGCTCACCGGCGCGAAGACTTTCATCACCAACGGCTGGAATTCCAATCTGATCTGCGTGGTGTGCAAAACCGATCCGGACGCCCGCGCAAAGGGCATTTCTCTGCTCATGTGCGAGGTCGACGGGCTGCCCGGCTTCCGGCGTAACCGGCCGCTGAAAAAGATCGGGATGAAAGGGCAGGACACGTGCGAACTTTTTTTTGATGAGTGTCAGATCCCGGCCGGAAATGTACTCGGCGGTGTGGAGGGCCAGGGATTTTTTCAGCTGATGGCGCAGCTGCCGCGCGAGCGCCTGATCATCGCCGTTGCCGCCGTGGCGGCGATGGAAACGGTGGTCGAGCAGACGGTCGGCTATACCAAAGAGCGTAAGGCTTTCGGTCAGAGTGTGTTCGATTTTCAGAACTCGAAGTTCAAACTCGCGGAGCTCGCGACCGAAGCCAGGATCGGCCGGGTATTTGTTGACCACTGCATTCAAGCTCTGAATGCGGGCACGCTGGATAACGAAACGGCCTCGATGGCTAAGTGGTGGTGCACCCAGAAACAGTTCGAGACCGCGCACGAGTGTCTGCAGCTGCACGGTGGCTACGGCTACATGATGGAATACCCGGTAGCGCAGTATTTCGCGGACAGCCGTGTGACGATGATCTACGGCGGTTCGAACGAGATCATGAAAGAGCTCATTTCGCGCGCCCTGTAAGTGAGGGGTCCTGTTCGGACCCGGAGTCTGAATGAACGAAAATCTGTATGCCCGCCTGGCAGCGGCTTTTGCGCCGGAACGTCCGTTCCTGACCGATGGCTCAGGGGCACGCTACACCTACGCAGATCTGGAGAAGCTTTCCGGACAGGCCGCTCAGGCGCTGCGCGATCTGGGTCTCGAGGCGGGCGACCGGGTGTCAGTGGTCGCGGAGAAATCGGTCGAGTACCTCTGGCTCTACCTCGGCTGCCTGCGCGCGGGGCTCATCTTCCATCCGCTGAATCCTGCCTACACTGCACGTGAGCTCGGCTTCTTTCTGAGAGACGCCGGGTCCCGGGCGCTGGTCTTTGACCCCGGACTGGGCGACCGCCTGACGGAATCAACCGCGGCGTGTCCTGAGCTTGAGTTTCAGCTGACGCTGGATGCGCGCGGCGAGGGCAGCTTTGCTGATGTCCGTCGCCAGGCCAGCATCCTGCAAGGTGCGCATGAAAACCGCGGTGATGACCAGGCAGCGTTGCTTTATTCCTCGGGCACCACCGGCACGCCGAAGGGGATCTGTATCACCCACGGCAATCTCCTCAGCAATGCTGTGGCGCTGGCCGACGCGTGGGGTTTCACCTGTGACGACATACTGGTCCACGCACTGCCCGTGTTCCATGTGCATGGTCTGTTCATAACTCTGGGACCCACGCTCGTCGCCGGAGCGAGTCTGCGCTTTCTGTCGAAATTTGAGCCCGATGCGGTG
Organism: Gammaproteobacteria bacterium; assembly: GCA_038116745.1. Taxonomy (GTDB): domain Bacteria; phylum Pseudomonadota; class Gammaproteobacteria; genus JAYODW01. The sequence continues at coordinate 35,112 of JAYODW010000002.1, read as the reverse complement.
CTGGATGCCTTGCCCGGCGCCAGCCTCATGGCCGGTGTGCCGACCTATTACACGCGTCTGCTGGCGGATACGCGACTCGACCAGGCGCGCTGCGCAAGCCTGCGTCTGTTTATCTCAGGATCCGCACCGCTGTCGGAGGCAACATTTCATGCGTTCGCAGCGCGGACCGGGCACATCATTCTCGAACGCTACGGCATGACCGAGACCGGGATCAACACCTCGAACCCATTGCAGGGCACGCGTAAAGCAGGATCAGTCGGACCCCCGCTGCAGGGCGTCGAGCTGCGCGTTGTAGCCGAGGATGGCAGCATCCAGTCCGGTGGCATGGTTGGTGACATCGAGGTGCGAGGGCCGAATGTTCTGCCCGGCTACTGGCGATTGCCCGAGGCGACAGAGGGCGCTT
>JAYODW010000002.1:5913-34609 GCA_038116745.1 Gammaproteobacteria bacterium | reverse complement strand
GGGCCGAATGTTCTGCCCGGCTACTGGCGATTGCCCGAGGCGACAGAGGGCGCTTTCCGGGATGGTGGCTGGTTCGCGACCGGTGACCAGGGCTATCTGGACGAGGACGGGTATCTGTTTATCGTTGGGCGCAGCAAGGACATGGTCATCAGCGGTGGACTCAACATCTATCCCAAAGAGATTGAGCGGGAACTCGAGGCCTGCGCGGGAATTGCCGAGGCTGCTGTCTTCGGTGTGCCGCACAACGATTTCGGCGAGGCAGTGGTTGCTGCTGTGTTGTCCGCGTCATCGATTGAGCTGGATGAAGCCGCGCTCATCAGCGTCCTGAAGGCGCAGCTGGCCGGCTTCAAAGTGCCGAAACGGATCCTTGTCCTAGATGAGCTGCCGCGCAACGCCATGGGTAAGGTGCAGAAAAATCTGCTCCGGGAGCGTTACAGCGCGCTGTTTTCCTGAGTCGGCCCGCTGCCCGGCAGCAGGTGCCGACGCGCTTTTTTCTATAATCGGCGGACCTAAGCGCCGCACTGGAGGCATCATGGCTGGTCTTTATTACGAGGAATTTCATGTCGGACAGCTGTTCGAGCATGCGATCCGCCGCACCCTGACTGAAACCGATAACGTGCTGTTTACCGCGATGACGCACAACCCGGCGCTGCTGCATCTCGATGAGGAGTACTGCCGCACCCAAACGGAATTCGGTCAGCGTATTGTGAACAGCGGGTTCACGCTCGCGCTGATGGTCGGCATCACGGTCCACGACACGACCCTGGGCACCACCGTCGCTAATCTTGGCTGGGACGAAGTGCGCTTTCCCCGCCCGCTGTTCCACGGCGACACGATTCACGTTCAATCCGAGGTGCTTGAGCTGCGCGACAGCAAGTCGCGGCCGAATAATGGTGTGGTCATCTTTGCCCATCGCGCCTACAACCAGAAAGACGAGCTGGTCGCCGAATGCAAACGCTCGGCGCTGATGCTGCGGAAGCCCGCCTGATGCTGCGCTCACTCCTATTCGCCCCGGGCGACAGCGATAAAAAAATGGCCAAGGCGTCATCGATTGGCGCCGATTGCGTGATTCTTGATCTTGAGGATTCGGTGGCGGAACAGCGCAAACCGCTGGCCCGAGAAATGGTGGCGACTTTTCTGCGCGGTGAGCGTCATCCCGGGGTGGCCTACTACGTGCGCGTCAACCCGCTCGATTCCGGACTGACTACCCGCGACCTGGCGGCTGTGGTGCCGGCCAGGCCCGACGGGATCGTGGTACCGAAGGCGAACGGGCGCGATGATCTGATCCAGGTTTCGCACTATGTCGACGTGCTGGAAGCTGAGCATGACCTGAAAGAGGGCGCAATCAAGTTGCTCCCCGTGGCGACCGAGACCGCGGCCGCCGTGTTTACTCTCGGTGAGTATCGCCTGGGCACACCGCGACTCGCCGGCCTGACCTGGGGTGCCGAGGATCTCGGCGCGGCGGTCGGGGCGAGTGCCAACCTTGATGCCAACAAAGACTGGACCATGCCGTATCAGGTAACGCGCTCGTTGTGCCTGTTTGGTGCTCACGCTGCCGGGGTGCAGGCCATCGACACGGTGATGGCCGATTTTCGCGACAGCGAGCGCCTGAAAGTGGTGTGTGATGAAGCGCGACGTGATGGCTTCACCGGCAAGATCGCGATTCATCCGGCGCAGATCCCGGTGATCAATGAAGCCTTTTCGCCCAGCGCGGCGGAGCTTGCGCATGCGCAGGCGGTTATGGATGCCTTCAAGGCCAATCCCGACGCCGGTACCCTGCAGCTGGACGGCAAGATGATCGACCGCCCGCACTTTGTGCAGGCTCAGCGCATCCTCGCCATGGCGGCCGAGATAGCCTCGCGCCAGAGCGCCTGAGCTTTCATCAGAAAGAATCGCGATGAGTAGATGGTCAGAAGACAAACGCTCGGTTGAGGTAGCGGGCTATCGCATGAGCTATGCGGAGTGCGGCAGCGGGCGACCCATTGTTTTCCAGCACGGTAATCCAACGTCGTCTTACCTGTGGCGCAACATCATGCCGGCGCTGGCCGACCGCGGTCGCTGCATTGCGATTGACCTCATCGGCATGGGCGATTCCGACAAACTGGCTGACTCAGGGCCAGAGCGTTACGACTTTTTCGAGCAGCGCCGGTTCTGGCGTGGTGCGCTGGATGCTCTGGGAGTAACGGACGATGTGATCTTTGTCCTGCACGACTGGGGCTCTGCACTGGGCTTCGACTATTACGCTGATTTCCCGGAGCGGGTCGCAGGGGTTGCTTACATGGAAGGCATCGTAAGGCCGGTATCCTGGGCTGAATGGCCGGAAGATGCGCGCAGTATTTTCCAGGCCTTCCGTTCTCCGGATGGTGAAAAAGTGGTGCTGGAAAAGAACGTCTTCGTCGAGCGGGTGCTGCCGTCGTCGATTCTGCGCGAGCTGAGCGCCGATGAGATGGATGCCTATCGAGCACCGTTCCGCGAAGCTGGCGAGGCGCGGCGGCCGACGTTGAGCTGGCCCCGACAGATTCCGATCGAAGGTGAACCCGCTGACGTCGTGGCGCTGGTCGAGCGTTATGCGCAGGCGCTCGCTGAGTCAGCCGTACCCAAGCTGTTCATTAATGCCGAACCCGGTTCTATCCTGGTCGGTGCTCAGCGGGAGTTTGCGCGCAGCTGGCCGAACCAGACAGAAGTGACGGTGGCCGGGCGTCACTTTATTCAGGAGGACTCACCGGACGAGATTGCGGCTGCCGTGCGTGCATGGTTGTCGGACCTGCCGGCGTCATGACAGACCTGGCCGCAGCGATCCCCGTAGGCGCACGGGCAGAGCGCTCCCTGATCGTGACCCAGGAACTGACGGTCGGCGCCGTCTATCCCGACATGCCGGCGGTGTTTGCAACCCCGCAGATGATCTGCCTGATGGAACAGGCTGCGGCCGACGCAGTACATCCCTTCCTGCCTGCTGGCTGGGTATCCGTTGGCACGCGGGTCGATGTGCAGCATCTTGCGGCGACTCCGGTGGGCATGTCGGTCACGGCGACCGCTGAGGTGATTGCCGTCGACGCCCGCAGCGTCCGCTTCCGCTGCACTGCGCGCGACGCCGATGAACTGATCGGGACCGGTGAGCACGAACGCGGTTTCGTTGAGCTTGAGCGGTTCATGCGCCGCAGTGCACGAAAGCAAGCTGTGCGAGAGGAGTCAGAACCATGAGTGCGCAGAATGAAAGGCCGGATAAGGTCACCACCCGTACCCTGCGCCTGATGAAGCAGCAGGGTGAAAAAATTACCAGCATGACGGCCTATGACGCGGCTTTTGCAGCTGTGCTCGATCGCGCCGGTATCGACTTTGTTCTGGTGGGAGATTCTCTGGGCATGGTGGTGCAGGGGCACGAAACGACCATCCCGGTCACGGTCGAAGACATCATCTACCATTGCCAGATAGTCTCGCGCGGGCTGTCCCGCGCCATGCTCATGGCCGACATGCCTTTCATGAGCTATTCGTCCGCACAGGATTGCCTCAAAAATGCTGCACGCCTGATGAAAGAAGGTGGCGCAGAGATCGTCAAGCTTGAATGGGGTGAGCTCGAGATTGACATGGTTGCCCGGCTGACGGAGTGCGGCGTGCCGGTCTGCGCTCATCTGGGGCTGACGCCACAGGCAATCCACAAATACGGCGGTTATCGGGTGCAGGGTCGTGAGGAAAAAGCGGCGGCGAAGATGAAAGCCGACGCGCTGTCTCTGGAGGAGGCCGGCGCCGACCTGCTGCTGCTGGAATGCGTCCCGATCGGCCTGGCGGCCGAAATCACGGCAGCGGCCGCGATCCCCGTTATCGGGATAGGGGCGGGGCCCGAGGTTGATGGTCAGATCCTCGTGCTCTACGACGTGCTGGATATCGCGCCCGGCAAGCGGACCCGCTTTTCCAAGAACTATATGGAGCAGGTCGGCTCCATCCATGGCGCGCTGGAAACCTACGTCAAGGAAGTCAGGAGCGGTGTTTTCCCAACTGAAGAGTTCGCTTTTCGCTGAGGACAGACAGCATCATGGACGCAGCCCTGCAACGACTGGTTGATGCCCTGGAGCTGGAGCGCCTGGAGGAGAACCTGTTCCGGGGCGCGATGAGCGACACCCATCTGAAGCGCGTTTACGGCGGCAAAGTGCTGGGCGAGGCCATCCGGGCCGCGCAGCTCACGGTCGAGGAACGGGACGTGCATTCGATCCACGCGTACTTTCTGCGCGAGGCCGATTCCAACAGGCCGGTGATCTACGACGTTGACCGCAGTCGCGATGGGCGCAGTTTCGCATCGCGACGGGTTGTTGCGGTTCAGCACGGGCGGCCAATCTTCACGCTCGAGGCCTCCTTTCATAAACACGAAGCTGGCGCTGAATATCAGCCGCCGTTTCCCGATCTGCCCGCGCCGCGCGAACTCGCACGGGTATCTTTCGATGCGCTGAACCTGAGCGGCGCTTCGCCGAAGGTTCAGCGGATTGCCAACATCGCCGCACCTTTCGAGCTGCGGCCGATCGACCCTTACTTCAGCGACCCGCCGGTAGGCACGCCGCCGCTCAGGCGGGTATGGCTGCGCACGGTTGATCGGTTGCCGGATCTGCCCGATCTGCATCGTGCGATCCTTGCCTACCTGTCGGATTACGGGCTGGTCACAACCCTCCTGCTGCCTCATGGCGTGAAACCGCTCCATGATCAGCTGTTTCTGGCCAGCCTCGACCACGCGATGTGGTTTCACCGCCCGTTCCGGATGGATGAATGGCTGCTCTACGTGTGCGAGGGGATCACCTCTGCGGGCGCGCGGGGGTTGGCGCGCGGGAGTTTTTATACCGAGTCAGGTGAACTGGTGGTGACAGTGATGCAGGAAGGACTGATCCGGATAGGAAGCGACTGACTCTCGCCTGGATTAGCCTGCCCGCTCCCTGATGTTTCACTTGCTTGTTGCAAACAAGTAAATGAATCAGGACAATAACACTCATGCAGAGTGCACTCGCTACCGATCACGAAAAACGCACGCAGGCGGAGCGCACGGCCTTGTCCGACGCCCGTATGCTCGACGCGGCCGTGGCGCTGATCTGTGAGCGGGGCAGCGCTGGCACAACCTTGAAAGATGTCGGCGAACGCGCCGGCTATAGCCGCGGACTGGCAAGCTATCGGTTCGGCAACAAAGGTGGACTGTTTGCCTTCATCATTCGCTCGATCGGCGACGACTGGCTGAAGGAGCTGCGCCGAGCGGTGCAGGACAAGGTCGGCCTGGAAGCCATCGAGGCGGCTGCTGACGCCCACTATCGCTTCATCGTTGAGGGCTCGGATGCGATCCGTGCGTTTTATGTTCTGTGGTTCGACTCCATCGGACCCGACCCCGAGCTGCAGCGCGTGGTCGCGAACATCCATGAACGGCGCCGCCGGGATGTGGTTGCCTGGATTGAAAGCGGTGTGGCGGCCGGACGGATCAGACCCGGAGTTGACCGGCGTGGCGTCGCCGAGCAGTTCTGCGCCGCGATTATCGGCATCGTTTATCAATGGCTGGTCGCGCCGGATGCCCATGAGCATCTGCGTGCCCTGCACGAATCCCTGAAACATCACACCGCACTGGCTCTGGAAGCCGGTTCTACTTGAGGTCTGAAATCATGAGTACCCGTGCTGAAGACGTTTACAGCTCCGCCGACACGGCGACTGAATCGAGCCCGATCCGGTTTGTCACCGCAGCGTCCCTGTTCGATGGACACGATGCGGCGATCAACGTCATGCGTCGTCTGATCCAGGACCAGGGTGTCGAGGTCATCCACTTAGGCCACAACCGCTCTGTGGCCGACGTTGTTCGCGCAGCGGTGCAGGAAGACGCAGACGGTATTGCTATCAGCTCCTATCAGGGCGGCCACAACGAATATTTCCGCTATATGGTCGATATGCTGAATGAAGCGGGCGCCGGGCACGTGCGCGTTTTCGGCGGCGGCGGCGGAACCATTACCCCGGAAGAAATCGCCGAGCTGCATGACTACGGTGTCGAGCGGATCTACCACCCGCACGACGGGATGAAGCTCGGCCTGCTGGGCATGATTGAGGATCTGGTCACCCGCACGGTCTCGGCCCGCCGCGAAACCACCGTGCCGGAAGCGATCTCTACAGAGGACGCCCTAAGCGTGGCACAGATGCTGTCGGCCATTGAGGACGGTATTATTTCCCCCGCTCGGTTAGACACCCTGCGCAAAGAGTGGCGGATGGCTGCCGGCATCGTCCCCGTGATCGGCATCACCGGTACGGGTGGCGCCGGCAAGAGCTCGGTGACGGACGAGATCCTGTCTCGCTTCTGTCAGTACCTGCCGGATCTGCGCATCGCGGTCCTGGCGGTTGATCCGACGCGCCGCCGGACCGGGGGGGCGCTCCTCGGCGACCGCATCCGCATGAACAGCCTGCGGCATGAGAACCTCTTCATGCGCTCAATGGCCACGCGGCGGCAGCATCTGTCGACCAGCGCGATGCTGTCTGATGCCATCGCGTTCCTGAAATCGACCGGTTTTGACCTGGTCATCGTGGAGACCGCCGGCATTGGTCAGAGCGACAGCGAAATTGTCGATCTGGTGGACCTGCCGGTTTACACCATGACCAGCGAATACGGTGCAGCCAGCCAGCTTGAGAAGATCGACATGCTCGACTTCGCTGAGCTCATCATCCTGAACAAGTTCGACAAGCGCGGAGCTGAGGATGCGCTGCGCGATGTGCGTAAACAATGGAAGCGTAATCACGCGAATTTTGAGATCCAGGATGCGGACATCCCGGTATTCCCGACAATCGCCAGCCAGTTCAACGATCCGGGCCTGACCTGGATGTTCCAGAATCTTTGCCGCGTGCTGGCTGGGAAGCTCGATCAACAGAAATGGGTGCCGACGGTCGATGTCTCGCTGAAAGAACCGCGCGCGACCGTCCTTATCCCGCCGGCGCGGGTGCGCTACCTCGCTGAGATAGCGGAGCAGGGGCGCGGTATCAACTCGGGTATCGACACGCTGTGCGACGCAGCGAACCGCGCTCAGCACGTCTACGAGACGCTCAAAGAGCTCGAGGACGCTGCGCTTCCCGAGCGCCTGGAACCCTATCCTCAGGCGGCGCTGACCGACGGCGACGACCGTACCCTGCTGCTGCTGCGCCAGCGCTATAACGCCGCGCTGGACGACCTTGGCAGCGAAGCGCGCGGTCTGCTGCGTGAATGGCCGGCAAGATTGCAGGGAGTGACTGACGAGCAGTACGCCTACGAAGTTCGCGGGCGAACCATTACCGGAGATAACTATCGAGAGACCCTCAGTCATCAGCGCGTGCCGAAAATCGCGCCACCGCGCTTTGAGGGCTGGGGCGACCTGCTGCGTTTTCTCATGCGCGAAAACCTGCCTGGCGCTTATCCCTATACCGGCGGTGTTTTCCCTTATCGCCGGGCCGGGGAAGACCCGACCCGCATGTTTGCCGGAGAGGGCACGCCTGAGCGGACCAACCGACGTTTTCACTACCTGTCCCAGGGACAGCCTGCAGCGCGTCTGTCGACCGCGTTCGACTCGGTCACGCTCTACGGTGAAGACCCGCACGAGCGTCCCGACATCTACGGCAAGGTAGGCAACTCCGGCGTCTCAATTGCCTCGGTGGATGACGCCAAGAAACTCTATTCGGGTTTCGACCTCTGTGCGCCGACCACCTCGGTGTCGATGACCATCAACGGTCCGGCTCCGATCATCCTCGCCTTCTATATGAACGCGGCCATTGACCAGCAGGTTGAGAAGTATCTGAAGGAGACCGGAGGCTGGGCTGAAGCGGAGAAGCAGATTGCGGCGCACTTTGCCGGCCGCGAACGGCCGCGCTACGCGGGCGAGCTACCGCCGGGCAACGACGGGCTTGGCCTGGGACTGCTGGGGATATCGGGTGACCAGGTGGTTGATGCGGAGACCTATGCGCGCATCAAGGCCGAGACCCTCAAGACGGTGCGCGGCACGGTGCAGGCCGACATTCTTAAAGAGGATCAGGCGCAGAACACCTGCATTTTTTCGACCGAGTTCGCGATGAAGATGATGGGTGACGTGCAGCAATACTTCGTCGAACAGCAGGTGCGGAACTTCTACAGCGTATCGATCAGCGGCTATCACATCGCTGAAGCCGGCGCGAACCCGATCAGCCAGCTGGCTTTCACCCTGGCCAATGGCTTCACCATTGTTGAGTACTACCTGGCCCGGGGGATGAGTATCGATGACTTTGCCCCGAACCTGAGCTTCTTCTTTTCCAACGGAATGGATCCCGAATACACCGTCATCGGTCGGGTGGCGCGGCGGATCTGGGCCCGGGCTATGCGTGAGCGCTACGGGGCCAGCCCGCGCAGCCAGATGCTGAAGTACCACATTCAGACTTCAGGGCGGAGCCTGCACGCGCAGGAGATCAGCTTCAACGACATCCGTACGACCCTGCAGGCGCTCTATGCGCTGTTTGATAACTGCAACAGCCTGCACACCAATGCGTTTGATGAGGCGATTACCACGCCAACCGAGCAGTCCGTGCGCCGCGCGGTTGCTATCCAGCTCATCATCAACCGCGAGCTCGGGCTGAACTTCTGCGAGAACCCGTGGCAAGGGTCGTTCATCATCAACGAGCTGACCGATCTCGTCGAAGAGGCGGTCTATCAGGAATTCGAGAACATCTCCTCGCGCGGGGGCGTGCTCGGTGCGATGGATACGATGTACCAGCGCTCCAAGATCCAGGAAGAGAGTCTCGAATACGAGCACAAGAAACATGATGGCAGCCTGCCGTTGATCGGGGTCAATACCTTCCTGCCCAAGGAGGGCCAGGAAGACGAAGTCAAGGAGCTGGAGCTGATGCGCTCCTCCGAACAGGAAAAGGGCGCGCAGATCGGCAATGTGCGCAATTTTCACCGCCTGCATGAGGACACCCGTGCGGCACGTCTGGAGAGCCTGTGCGAGACCGCACGACAGCGCGAGAACTGCTTTGCCGAGCTGATGGAAACGGTTAAACATGCATCGCTCGGGCAGATCTCGGGCGCGCTATACCACGTTGGCGGCGAATATCGCCGCAACATGTAAACCAGCGGCAGGATCCGATGCCGCTTGACGCGCTGGGCCAGGACCACGAACGAGCTGACGCGACTGCTCGTATCGTGTGTCTTGTGCCAAGCGTGACAGAGCTTCTGTTCGCGCTTGGACTCGGCCCGCAGCTGGTCGGGCGGACGGGATTCTGCATTCATCCGGCGCCTGCGGTACGTGCGGTGACCAAGTGTGGCGGCACCAAGGATGTCCACCTCGATACCGTACGTGCGCTGCATCCCACTCACGTCATCGTCAATATCGATGAGAACACGCGCGAGACCTTCGAGACCCTGCAGCGGTTCGTGCCGCACGTGGTGGTTACCCATCCCAATCATCCGGACGACAACCCGGTGCTTTACCGTCTGCTGGGCGCGATTTTCGGTCGTGATGCGGCCGCCGAGCAGCTGGTCGGCGCGTATGAGACCGCGCGCTCTCTGCTCGGTCAGCGCACTGCGGGGCTGTCGTCCAGACGCGCGCTGTATCTCATCTGGCGCGAGCCCTGGATGACGATTTCTGCGGATACCTATATCGGCAACATGCTCTCACTGGGCGGTTACGAAGTGGTACCGGTCAAGGCTGGCACGCGCTATCCGGCGCTGGATGACGCTGAAATCGCTCGGGCCGGTGCCGAGATCTGCCTGCTGAGCAGCGAGCCGTATCCCTTCCGCGCGCAGCATCTCGCGGAGGTGCAGCGCCTGGCTGGATGCGAAGCTCAACTGGTCGATGGCGAGATGTTTTCCTGGTATGGCAATCGCGCCATTGACGCTCTTGACTACCTTGGACGGCTGGCCTGCGGACAGCTGGGATGCGCAGCATGAGTCCTGTGGTGGTCTCGCCTTGTGTGGGCGTCTGTGTGTTGAATCCCGCACTGGACGCCTGTCTTGGCTGTTTTCGTCAACGCACAGAAATAGCGCTCTGGCTGCAGTATTCGCCCGCCGAGCGCGACACGATCATGAACGCGCTCGAGGCGCGCCGCGCGGCTTTTGAGGCTTCGCTGGCGTCCACCGAGCCCGCACCTGAGGAGTAGTTATGTCTTACGAAACGCTGACTTTCGAGCGCGACGGTGGTGTCGCGGTGATTTCCCTGAATCGGCCGGACGCCGCGAACAGTCTCAACGGCACTATGGCTGACGAGTTGGTCAAGGTGGCAACGCACTGTGATTCCAATCCCGAGATCCGCTGCGTGGTCTTCACCGGCAAGGGCAAAATGTTCTCTGCCGGGGGCGACCTGCACACCTTCTATTCGCAGGGCGAGGGCATGTCGGAATATATGCGTTACGCCACTACCGGCCTGCATGCGGCGATTGCGCGTTTCTCGCGCATGAACGCCCCCTACCTGGTTGCAGTGAACGGCATCGCGGCCGGGGCGGGGTTCTCCATGGCGATTTCGGGCGACATGGTGTTCGCGGCGGAGTCGGCCAAGTTCACCATGGCCTATACCCGCGCCGGCGTTTCGCCGGACGGTTCCAGCACCTATTTCCTGCCGCGACTGGTCGGACATGTCAAAGCCATGCAGCTGATATTGATGAATGACCTGCTTACCGCGGAGCAGGCCCTGCAGTGGGGACTGATCAACGAGGTCGTGCCGGATAACCAGCTCATGACCCGGGTGATGGAAGTCGCAAAACAGCTGGCGGATGGCCCGACTCTCGCGTACGGCGAAAGCAAGCGGCTGATCGCCGACAGCCTGTCGCACACGCTGGAAACGCAGATGGAGCTCGAGACCCGGGCGATCGCCGGTCTGGCGCGCGCTTCTGAGGACACCGTGAACGCTATTGGAGCGTTCACGCGTAAAGAAAAACCCAGCTTTAACGGTCGATAAAAACAATGAAAGCCCTTGTTCTGCGAGAGATTGGCGGCCCGGAGAAACTGGCCATAGAAGACCTGCCGATGCCGGAACCTGGTCCGGGAGAGGTGCGGGTCAAACTGCGCTGTGCGGCGCTTAACCGGCGCGATATGTGGATCACGGTGGGCGCTTATCCTCGTATCCGCTTTCCATCGATTGCTGGCTCTGATGGGGCGGGCGTCGTCGATGCCGTGGGTGCGGGGGTGGCGACTGAGCAGGTCGGGCAGGAAGTCGTGCTTTATCCCGCGCTCTGCTGGGGCGACGACCCGCGCTGCGGAGGACCTGAATTCCGGGTGCTCGGGATGCCTGACCAGGGCACCCACGCGGAATATATCTGCGTGCCCGCCAGCTCGGTCTACCCGAAACCAGCTCATCTCAGCTTTGCCGAGGCAGCCGCCTTTCCTCTGGCCGGACTGACCGCCTGGCGCGCCACCGTGACGCACGGCGAGGTGGCGGCGGGGCAGAAAGTGCTCGTCACGGGAATCGGAGGTGGCTGTGCCACCTTCGCGTTGATGTGGGCCCGCCACCATGGCGCCGAGGTATTCGTAACCTCGAGCAGCGCCGAGAAAATTTCGGCCGCATGCGAACTCGGCGCAGCGGCGGGCTTCAACTATCGCGAAGACGGCTGGGCCAAAGCACTCCGCGACACGAGCGGCGGTATCGACCTGGTGATTGACTCTGCCGGGGGGGACGGGCTGCACGATGCTCTGGACACCCTCAGTAACGGGGGGCGCTACGTGTTCTTCGGCGCCACCCAGGGCAATGCCAGCACCGGACTTAACATGGCTAAGCTGTTCTTCAAACAGGTCCGGATCCAGGGCACTACCATGGGGCGGCCGGAGGAATTCGCCGCGATGGTAGATTTCATCAACGCCAAGCAGCTGCGCCCGGTGGTCGACCACGTGTATCCGTTTGCGGAGGCCGTGGCCGCGCACAAGCGCATGCAGGAATCAGAGCAGATGGGCAAACTGGTTCTCGAGTTCTGATAGCGTTTCACGCATCGCCCGGCCCGCCGCGCTGATCGCCCGGGCATGAGTGGCTCACGGCATCCAGTCTGAGGGAGGACAAGCCGATGTCTGATAGCAGGAAAACCAAGCACCACCGCGTCATTGTCATAGGTGCAGGCGGTGGTGGTCTGTGCATGGGGATCCATCTCAAACGGGCGGGGATTGACGATTTCGTCATGCTCGACAAGGCCGGTGGGGTCGGTGGTACCTGGTACCACAACACTTATCCGGGTGCCGAGTGCGACGTGCAGTCGCACCTTTACTCGTTTTCCTTCGAGCCAAAACTCGACTGGTCGCGGCCCTTTGCAGGTCAGGCCGAAATCCTTGAATACATGAATCATTGTGCAGACAAGTACGGGCTGCGCCCGCATCTCCGCTTCAAGACCGGCGTGAAGCGCGCTACCTGGGACGAAACCGCGAGCCGCTGGGAACTTGAGACGGAGCACGGCGAGGTGTTGACCGCGGACGCTGTGGTCAGCGCGCTGGGCATGTTCAACAATCTCGTGTGGCCACAGATCCCTGGGATCGAGTCGTTTGACGGCAGGTACTTCCACTCTGCGCGCTGGGATCATGACTACGACCTCAGCGGCAAGCGAGTCGGCGTGATCGGGATCGCCGCCAGCGCGGTGCAGTTTGTGCCTGAAATAGTCGAGCGGGTTGAGCGCGTGTACCTGTATCAGCGCACTGCGAACTGGGTGGTGCCGAAGCCGAACGCGCCCTATTCACAGCAGCAGATCGACTACTACCGGCAGCATCCGGAGGCAGTCAGACAGAGCCGGGACGAGATTTATCAGACCTGGAATACGCTCTGCACGTTTAACGACAAAGCCGTGCTTGCCGAGATCGAGCGCCAGGGACTTGAGCGCATCGCTGCGGTGAATGATCCGGAAACGCGACGGAAACTCACGCCGGACCATCCTTTCGGCTGTAAACGCCCGCTTTTTTCAGATCTCTACTATCCGATATTCAACCGGGACAACGTTGAACTTGTAACCGACGACATCGAACGGATTGGCCCGCAGGGCGCCGTTACGGTAGACGGGCAGTGCCACGAGGTGGATTGCCTCATTTATTCCACCGGCTTTGAGACCACGACCTACCTCAACGCTATTGATGTCACGGGGCGCGATGGCGTTGGTCTTCGCGAGGCCTGGGACGACGGCGCTCAGGCTTATCTGGGGATCACCACCAGCGGTTTCCCCAACCTGTTCATGCTTTACGGGCCGAACACCAATCAGGGCTGCATTCTGTTCATGCTGGAACGCCAGGTGGAATACATCATCCGTCAGCTGCAGCGGATGGAGCGCGAAGATCTGGCCTGGATTGACATCAAGCCCGAAGTCATGCGCGCCTTCAACGATGACCTGCAGGGCGCCCTGCGCGCGGTCGACGTGTGGCAGGCGACCTGTGGCAACGATTTTTACTACCGCTCGAAATCAGGGCGCATGGTGACGCAGTGGCCGCATTCGATGGATGACTTCACCGCTGCAACGACCCGCGATGATGCAGGGGACTTCCTGAATCAGGCAGCCTCTGTCTGAGTGCAGGCGCGGCAGGGAAGCGCTGCGCGTAGGCGAGCAGAGGTCGGTAGACAGCGTCTGAGGACTTTCACTGCCGCACTGATGCTTGCTCTGGTTAGTGTTGCGGGGACCGCCGTCGCGGAGGTTGGTCGTGAGGCTGAGCCTGCCGGGCGTGGTGCAGCGGAGCTCTACGCCACAGCTGTTTTTGATGCCCTCGCGCTGATTGACGGCGGAGAAGATCCGGGCTTTGAAATGCCGGCGCGCTACGACCTCGGTGTTGTGCTCGACACGGCGGCTGCGGGCTGGTGGAACGGCGGCCTGTTCCACGTGTCCCTGATGGGCACCAGCGGCGGGAGTCCCAGCCGTCGAATCGGCGACCTGCAGACCGTCAGCAGTGTGGACGCGCTGAATACCTTCAAGCTTTACAGCGCCTACGTCGAGCAGGCGTTCGGCGACCTCTTCGCGCTGCTGCTGGGGTTGCATGACCTGAATACCGAGTTCTATGTGCTCGATTCGGCGGGTCTGTTTCTGAACAGCTCGTTCGGGAATGGCCCTGAGATCTCTGAGGTAAACCCGTCAATTTTTCCGACAACCGCTCCCACTGCCCGGCTGCGTGCCAGCCTGCCTGTTCGAGGCGGGTATCTCCTGGCTGCGGTGTACGACGGCGTGCCGGGCGACCCGCATGATCCGTACGGCACCCACATTGAATTCGCCGCAGGCGACGGTGTTCTGGCCATCGTTGAAAGCGGGGTATCAGATCCCGCAGCGGGCTATAAACTCGGCCTTGGCGTCTGGCATCACACGGCGATATTTGATGACGTCGCTGGACGTTCGCGAAACAAGAATACCGGTGGATATGTGATCGGAGAGCGAACGCTCGCAGATGACAGCAGCGTCTGGCCCGTGACCCGTGTATTCGCTCAGATCGGGCTGGCACAGAGTGACCGCAATCAGCTGAGCAGCTATTTCGGTGCCGGCGCGACCTGGCTCGGGTTGGCGCCCGGCCGACCGGATGATGTGCTCGGTCTGGCAGTCGCGCATGCGCGACAGAGTGACCGTTTCATCGCGCGCTATGCCGGCGCCGAGCGGGCAGAAACGGCGATCGAGCTTACCTATCTCGCCACCTTGAGCGACCACCTTGCATTTCAGCCCGACCTGCAGTTCGTGATCGAACCGGGCGCGGACGGGCGCAGTGGCCATGCCTGGGTGCTCGGGGCACGGGTCATGCTCAGCTTCTGAAACTGGATTGAGTCGCAGAGACGTCCGCTCAGCCCATCTTCATCAACGCCCGTACCAGGGTTTTCAGCGCCGCCGCGTTAAAAGCAGGAAGAAAGTGATCTACGTAAGGCAGCGCGGTCTTCATCCCTGCTGCCCGGACGGTAAAGGTGCTCGCGCCATACATCGGGTTGATCCACACCAGAGTGCGGATCCGGCGGCGGGCGGCTTCGAGCTCGGATTTGATGCGTTCTATTTCACCGTTGTCGTAGCCGTCGCTGATGATGATCAGCACAGTCGAGCGCGCAGAGCCTTCGCGCAGCAGACCGCGGTTCAGCTCTCCGAGCGCCGCGCCGATGTCGGTGCCACCCGACCAGTGACGCACCTTGTCAGCGACCTCTCGCAGGGTGTCATGCACGCTGCGGCGCCGCAGCAGATTCGTTATCTCCGTGGCGCGGGTGCTGAATACCACCGTCCGCGAAGACTTAAGGGCCTGCTGCAGCCCCAGCATCAGCTGCAGCAGGAAGGGATTAAAGGCGTCCATGGAGCCGCTGACGTCGCTCAGCATGACGATGCGTGTCTTGCGGGTTTTCGGTTTCACCCGCGCCAGCTCGACGAGTTCGAGTCCGTGGCGTACGTTGTGGCGGATGGAACGGCGCAGATTGACGCGTCCTCCGCGGCTTGCCGGTCCGAGGCGCCGTGAAGGTCTGGTGGCAAGTCGCCGCGCGAGTTCCCGGATCACCTGTTCCAGCGGCGGCGCGTCAGGGTCCCAGCGCAGCGAGAGGTTGGCCCGCCGTTGGACTTCCTCGGCACCAAAGACCTCAGCCTCACTCAGCATGTCGCGGTGCGCTTCGTTGGACCGTCCGGCATCGAGATTGCCGCGGATCATTTCCGAGCGGGCCATGATGTAGTCGCCCGACTCCTGTTCATCCGTGCCGCGCCAGTGCGCGTGGAATACCCGGTCGAAAAGGACCTCGTCTTCGCGGCTGGAGACCAGATTGCTGCGGAGGGTGAGCCGGTAATCGTCCATGCTGCCGCAATCGATGCCGCGCAGCGCTCGGAATACGTCGATGGTCCGCGCATGCGTGACCGTCAGACCCGCTTCGCGCGCCTCGCGACAGAGCGCAAAGGTGTGCTCCATCAGCGCCTCACCAGCGCTGGCCGGTGGCAACGGGGTCAAGCTCACGTTGTGCTTTTACGTTCGACGCCGCGGCCGTCCAGAAGGGCTTCCAGGTCAAGTTTGTCCAGACGTGCTACGTCATCACGATACTTGAGCAGCACGCCGGCGGTTTCCAGCAGGACTTCCGGCACCAGCGTTTCGAGCTCGAGTCCGAGCAGCGCTCGTGACCAGTCCAGCGCTTCGGCGACTCCGGGGCGCTTGTAGAAGTCCACCTCGCGTAGCCCGTGCATGACCTGGGCAACGCGCTCTGCCAGATCTGCCGAAATCCCCGGCACCCTGCGCCGGATGATCTCGCGCTCCTTGTCAGGGCTCGGATAGTCGATCCACAGATAGAGACAGCGGCGTTTGAGCGCATCGTTCAATTCGCGGGTGCGGTTGGATGTGAGGATCACAACGGGGCGCTGCCGTGCGGTGAAGGTGCCGAGCTCTGGGACCGTGACCTGAAAGTCGGACAGGATCTCGAGCAGGAAAGCCTCGAATTCCTCATCCGCTCGGTCAATTTCATCAATGAGGAGCACCGCCGGACGTGGGCCCGGGTGCCGGATCGCACGCAGGAGCGGGCGGTCAAATAGAAACGTCTCGTCGAAGATGGATTTTTCGAGGTGTTCGCGGCGCTCAGGATCGGCTTCAGCCAGCCTGATTTCGAGGATCTGGCGGGCGTAGTTCCATTCGTAGAGTGTGGAAGAGGCATCCAGTCCTTCGTAGCACTGCAGCCGGATAAGCGGACTGTCGAGCACGGTAGCCAGAACTTTCGCTACCTCGGTTTTACCGACGCCGGCCTCGCCTTCCAGCAGAACCGGTTTCCCCAGGTCGAACGCCAGCTTGGTGGTCAGGCTGAGCGGGCGATCGGCAACGTAGTCCTGTCCTTCAAAGACACGACTGACGTCCTCAACCCGCGTAAAAGGGTGTTGCCAGACCTCGGAATTTGTCATGAATTCTCCCCGGATAACTTGAAAATCAACGGTTTTCAGGTGGTCAGGACCGCTGAGCGGGCGTTATTCTAGCCAATTGACCGGACGCCGATTGCGCGCGTCTCCGGCCATGGTCTTTCTCGATCCTTGAGTACCTAATGGAGTCAATATGAGCAGTACGTTCAACGCCGTCGTGGCGGACAAGAGTGCGGATGGTGCGTTTTCGGCCAGTATCAGACAGCTTGAGATCGCTGATCTTCCCGACGAACCCGTCCTGGTCGACGTTGAGTACTCGACCCTGAATTACAAAGATGGGCTGGCGGTGACCAATACCGCCCCGATCTGCCAGAAGTTCCCCATGGTCTGCGGCATTGATCTGGCCGGGACGGTAACAGAATCCGCTGCAGAAGACTGGCGCGCGGGGGACAAAGTGCTGATAAACGGGTATGGACTGTCGGAGCGCCATTGGGGCGCCTATACCCAGAGGCAGCGGGTCAATCCTGAGTTTCTGGTGCGAATCCCGGCCGCTTTCAGCAGTGAGCAGGCTATGGCGATTGGTACGGCAGGCTATACCGCGATGCTCTGCGTCAATGCGATCCGCGACCACGGCACCCGGCCGGAGGATGGCCCCGTGTTGGTGACAGGAAGTGCAGGCGGGGTGGGCTCAGTCTCGATCCTGCTTCTGTCAAAGCTTGGATACGAGGTTGCTGCCAGCACCGGCCGACCAGAAACCGAGGACTACCTGAAATCGCTGGGGGCTTCCCAGATCGTCGCCCGTGATGAGCTGGCGCGGAAGAGCAAACCGCTGGAGCGGGAGAACTGGGCCGCGGTCGTGGACAGCGTCGGCTCAACCACGCTCGCGACGACTCTGGCGCAGACGCGTTACAACGGCATCGTAGCCGCCTGTGGTCTGGCGGGAGGCGCCGATCTGCCCGGTACGGTGATTCCGTTCCTGCTGCGCAATGTTGCGCTGCAGGGTATTGATTCAGTCATGGCGCCGATGAGCGCGCGAGTCCGGGCCTGGAATGACCTAGCAGAACTGCTGGATCCGGCGCGTCTGACGGATGTTTATCAAGTGGAGCCGCTATCGCGGGTCCCGGACCTTGCAGCGGCTATCCTGCGAGGCGAGATCCGCGGCCGCGTGGTCATTGATGTGAACGCCTGAGAACGTCCGCAAAAATTATAAATTACTTTGAATAAATATTTTAAATTATTGTTTGTTTTACTATTAGCAGCTAGAAAATTTCTCAAAAAAGGCGAGCCCCAAGTGAGAGTGCCGCCCTCGGGACGGGGTGGGCGCTTTCGCTATAATCCGGCGCCGCCGAACGCTCATGCCCGTCCATGGGGCTCGGATGGGCGCTCTATAGAACACAGCAGAAGGACATTCCCATGCCAGACGTAGTCAGTTACAGCCGTGAAAGCGACATCGCCGTGATTAAGGTCAACAATCCACCGGTCAATGCGCTTTCTCTCCCCGTGCGACAAGGGCTCCAGCAAGCAGTGCGCGCTTTCGCCGCCGACGCTGAGGCCAGGGCTGCCGTCCTGATTTGCGAAGGGCGCACCTTCATTGCGGGCGCAGACATCACTGAATTCGGCAAACCGCCCGAAGATCCATGGCTACCTAAGGTCATTGCCGAAATGGAAGCCTGCGACAAGCTCATCATTGCGGCTATTCACGGCACTGCGCTGGGTGGCGGTCTCGAAACCGCAATGGGCTGTCACTACCGCTGTGCTGTTCCCGGTGCCAAAGTCGGTCTGCCAGAGGTCACTCTGGGGCTATTGCCGGGCGCGACCGGCACGCAGCGCCTGCCGCGTCTGATCGGGCCGAAGGCGGCGCTGGACGCGATGATCAGCGGGCGGCCGATGGATGCAAAAAAAGCACATAAAGCTGGCGCGGTTGACGAGATCATCGAAGGTGATCTGCTGGAGGGCGCGATGGCCTATGCGCGGCGTCTGGTCGCTGAAGGTGCGCCGCCGCGTCGCGTCAGTGAGCTGGCCGTTGATACCAGCGGGATCGATCAGCACTTCTTTGCGGAGTACCGCAACGGCATGGCACGCAGCGCGCGCGGCTTTTTTGCGCCGGAGAAAATTGTGCAGTGCGTCGAAGCCTCCATCAATCTGCCGTATGCAGAAGCCGTCAAGCGCGAAAACGAACTCTTTATGGAGTGCATGATGTCGAGTCACTCGGTGGCTCAGCGGCATCTGTTCTTCGCCGAGCGGGCATGCACGAAGGTGCCTGATGTGCCGGCTGATACCCCGCTGCGCGAGGTCAAGAAAGTTGCGGTGCTGGGGGGCGGCACGATGGGGGGCGGTATCGCGATGAACTTCGCTAACGCCGGGCTCTCGGTAGTGTTGAAAGAGATTAACCAGGAAGCCCTGGATCGCGGTCTGGGGATCATCCGTAAAAACTACGAGAACACGGTTGCCAAGGGGCGCATGACCCCGGAGCAGCTGGACCAGTGCATGTCGCTTATCAGTGGCGCGCTCGACTACAGTGAAATTGGCGACTGTGACCTGATCGTTGAGGCAGTGTTCGAGAACATGGCCCTGAAGCGCGAAATCTTCGCGGAGCTGGACAAGGTCGCCAAGCCGGGAGCGATCCTCGCGTCGAACACCTCGACTCTTGATATCGATGAGATCGCATCCGTCACCTCACGTCCGCAGGACGTGATTGGCTGGCATTTCTTCGCACCAGCTAATGTGATGACCCTGCTGGAACTGGTCCGCGGTGCGAAGACCGCGAAAGAGGTGATTGCGACATCGATGGCCATGGCCAAAACGATCCGCAAGACAGCCGTTCTGGTCGGGGTGTGCTTCGGTTTCGTCGGTAACCGCATGTTCTTTCCGTATGAGCGTGAAGCCCAGCAGATGATCCTTGAAGGGGTCGCACCAGACCGTATCGATCGCGTCGCCTTTGAGTGGGGGATGGCGATGGGCCCCAACGGGGTTGCTGACCTTTCCGGACTCGACGTGCTGGAGAAGGTCAAGAGCGAGTGGAAGGAACGGCCCGACGATCCTGCGCTGTGGGCGCTGGTGTCCAAGCTGGTCGAGAAAGGGCGCCTGGGACAGAAGACCGGCGGCGGCATATTTACCTATTCCGGACGTGCCGCGGTGCCTGACGCGGAGGTTGCGGCCCTGGCGAAGTCTGAAGCCGATCGGCTCGGGATAGCTCAGCGGGATGACGTTACTGACGAGGAAATCATCGAACGCCTGATGTACTCGATGATCAACGAAGGCGCGCTGATCCTCGCCGAAGGTATCGCTACCCGCGCGAGCGACATCGATGTGGTTTTCGTGCATGGCTACGGGATGCCTCGCTATCGAGGTGGACCGATGCACTACGGCGATGCTGTCGGTCTGGACAAAGTCGTGGCCGCGATGGAGAAATACCGTGCGCGCTATGGCGATATGTATTGGACGCCTGCCCCTCTGCTGGTTGAACTGGCTGAGGCTGGCAAGACCTTCGACGACTGGTCCGCCGCGCGCGGTTGACCTTTTAAATCGTCCCGCGGCGAGAGCGCCGCGGGGCAGATCTCGGTGCCACCGGGCTACCGACCTGAATTCTTACGAGTGACCCCATGAGCGCATCTGCAAGCGACACGTCCGATGAACGCCTGATCCTCGATGCCATTGAGCGCTGGCTTGAGCAAAAAGTTAAGCCGGTTGCGATGCAGCTCGAGCACGCCGACATCTACCCAGCGGAGCTGGTATCCGACATGGTCGAGATGGGGCTGTTCGGTGCGTTGATTGAGCCGGAGTGGGGTGGGCTCGGGCTCTCTGCGACTACTTACGCAAAAATTGTCAGTCGTATCTCCGAGGAGTGGATGAGCCTTACCGGGATCTTCAATTCTCATCTCATGATGGCGCGCATTGTGCAGCGCTATGGCACAGATCAGCAGAAGAATTACTGGCTGCCGAAGTTTGCCTCGGGTGAACTGCGCGGTGGACTGGGCCTTACCGAGCCCGATGCGGGTACGGACCTGCAGGGGATCCGGACGACTGCTCGCCGCGTTGGCGATCGCTATGTGGTCAACGGCGCCAAGACCTGGATCTCCAACGCGATAGAAGGGCAGTGCGTCGCGCTGCTGGTGAAGACCGACCCCACGGCGGAGCCTCGTCATAAAGGTATGACCATGCTGATCACGCCCAAAATCGACCCCGCGACCCGTGAGCCTTTGCCTGGCGTTAAGAACGGCCGCAAGCTGGAAAAACTGGGCTACAAAGGCATCGATTCGGGCGAGTTCGTTTTCGAGGACTATGAATGCGACGCCGCTCTGTCTCTGGTCGGCGGTGTGGAGGGACAGGGCTTCTACATGGCCACTGGCGGTCTCGAAATCGGGCGCATCAACATCGCGGCTCGCGGGGTGGGGATAGCTCGGCGCGCATTGCGTGAGTCGATTGCCTACGCGCAGACCCGCAGGACAATGGGTAAACCCATCTGTGAACACCAGGCGATCCAGCTAAAGCTTGGAGAAATGGCCGCAAAAACACGGGCTGCGGAGCTTCTGGTAGCCGACGCAGCCCGCGCCTATGATTCGGGCGAGCGGGTCGATCTTGAGGCCGGCATGGCCAAGTATTTCGCTTCAGAAACGGCCGCCGAGGTCGCGTTTGAGGCCATGCGTATCCACGGGGCTTACGGCTATTCCAAGGAATATCCCATCGAGCGTCTGTATCGTGACGCGCCGCTGCTCTGTATCGGCGAAGGCACGAACGAAATGCAGCGCATCATCATCGCCAAGCAGCTCATCAAGAGGAACCCCGCCTGAACGTTTTCCCCGGCTCATCGAGCGCGTGCTGGCTCGAAGTCCGCGCGCCCTGCGTAATATGCTTGACCCGCTCAGTACAGCGCGACTCAGCCGAAGCGGGTAAAACGTGACGGCTGATAAGCAATCCACCCATCCAGCAGGAGGTAGACCCATGAACATGCCAGCCACCCTGGCCGAGCGCGACCTCGACGCCGTCTTTCATCCCATGAGCCAACTCGCGGTGCTGAATCAGCAAGGACCCATGATGGTGGTGCGTGGAGAGGGGATCCACGTCTGGGATGATCAGGGTAAGCAATACATCGACGGTCTTGCCGGGCTGTGGTGTGCATCGCTGGGCTATGCCAACGAGGAGATTGCTCAGGTTGCCTACGACCAGATTAAGACCCTGTCCTACGGTCATCTTTTCCTCGACAAAAGCCACACGATGGCCATGGAGCTGGCGGAAAAGCTCAAAAAGCTGGTCCCAGGTAACTTCTCAAAAGTGTTCTTCGGGCTCTCGGGGTCCGATGCGAACGACACCCAGATCAAGCTGGTGCGCTACTACAACAACGCGATCGGGCGTCCCGAGAAGAAAAAAATAATCTCCCGCCAGAAGGCTTATCACGGCATTACCTTTGCTGCGGCCAACGCTGCCGGCCTGCCTGCCATGCACCAGGGATTCGATCTGCCCGTGGCGGGCTTTCTGCACACCGACTGTCCCCATTACTACCGCTTCAAGGAACCGGGCGAGTCTGAGGAGGATTTCACTACCAGGCTTGCAGCCAATCTGGAGCGCCTGATTCTGGACGAGGGCCCCGAGACGATTGCCGCGTTCATCGCCGAGCCCATCCAGGGCGCGGGTGGCGTGCTGGTGCCTCCCGCATCGTATTTTCCGAAGATTCAGCAGGTGCTGAAGAAATACGAGGTGCTGTTCATCGATGATGAGGTGATTACCGGATTCGGCCGCACGGGTAATCCATTTGCGGTGACGACCTTCGACCTTGAACCCGACACCATGTCCCTGGCCAAATCTCTGACCTCGGCATATATGCCGCTCAGCGCGGTCATGATTCCGGAGTTCATTTACCAGGCGATCGTCGAGATCAGCAAGGACTGGGGGATCTTCGGCCATGGTTTCACCTACACGGGGCATCCGGTATCGACAGCGGTCGGGCTGAAGGTGCTCGAGATCTACGAGCGCGACCAGGTATTCCAGAGCGCGGCGAAGCTGGGTGAGCAGTTTCAGGCGCGCATGCAGGTCCTCGCTGATCACCCATTGATCGGTGAAGTTCGCGGTAAAGGACTGATCGGCGCGTGCGAACTGGTGGCTCACAAAGACCGTGGAGATGCGTTTCCGCTGGAGGCGGCCGTCGGCAAGTATTGTCTTGCGCGGATGCGCGCCAATGGGCTCATCTGTCGCGCTATCGGCGATGCGCTTGCGCTGTGCCCGCCTCTGATTACCTCCGAAGATGAACTGGGAGAGATCTTCGCGCGCTACACACGCTCGCTTGACGAGACACTGGACTGGGTCACTCGGGAAGGACTCCTGGCTGCCTGATGCCGCGGCTTCGCGGCCCGTGCGCGGCCGGTGCCCCGGCCGCCCTGGGCGGCGCTGCTCTCAGGCAGTGGCGGCCTGGGTCAGGCCCAGTTCTTCGACCATCACATCGCGCATGACGAATTTCTGGATTTTGCCGGTCACAGTCATGGGGAACTCCTCGACGAAGCGCACGTAGGCCGGGACCTTGTAATGGGCTATCTGCTCCCGGCAGAAATCCCGGATCTCTTCCTCGTCTGCCGCGACATCATCTTTGAGTCGAATCCAGGTCGCTACGGCCTCGCCGAAGCGCTCGTCTGGCACGCCGAAAACGGCGACATCCTGAACCTTCGGGTGACGGTACAGGAATTCCTCGATCTCTCGTGGATAGATATTTTCTCCGCCGCGGATGATCATGTCCTTCACCCGACCTACGATGTTGCAATAGCCCTCATCATCCAGGACCGCCAGGTCACCGGTATGCATCCAGCCGCCGGCATCAATCGACGCCGCGGTTTTTTCCGCATCGTTCCAATAACCACGCATGACGCTGTAACCCCGGGTACACAGCTCTCCACGCTCGCCTCGAGGGACAGGGCGTCCCTGCTCGTCGACAATCTTGACCTGCACATGAGGATGGATGCGGCCCACCGTTGAAACCCGCTTATCCAGCGGGTCATCGGTTCCGGACTGGAAGCTGACCGGCGAGGTTTCGGTCATGCCGTAAGCAATGGTGACTTCGTCCATGTGCATTGCTTTCTGTACCCGCTTCATGACCTCGACCGGACAGGGGGCGCCCGCCATGATGCCGGTGCGCAGCGTGCTGAAATCAGTCGCGCTGAAATCGGCATGATCAAGCTCTGCGATAAACATCGTCGGCACCCCGTGCAGGGCCGTGCAGTGCTCTTCATGCACCGCCTTGAGCACCTCGCCGGGATCAAAGCCCTCGCCCGGGAAGATCATGGTCGCGCCGTGTGTAGCGCACGTGAGTACGCTCATGACCATGCCGAAACAGTGGTATAGCGGCACAGGAATGCACAGGCGATCCGCAGAAGAGAATTTCATCGCACGACCAACGAAGTAACCGTTGTTGACGACGTTGAAGTGCGTCAGGGTGGCGCCTTTCGGCATGCCCGTCGTGCCGCTGGTGAACTGGATATTGATCGGATCGTCGGGGTCCAGCCCCCCCTCGATGCCGCGTAAGGCGGCGCGCTCTTTTTCGCTCGCTGCGTGATGTACGTCGCTGAATCGCAGCATGCCTGGCCGTGGCTGGTCGCTCATGCAGACAACAGCTCTCAGGTGTGGCAGGCGTGCCGCCCGCAGGTCTCCCGGGACCACCTGTTCGAGTTCCGGTGCCAGCTGGCCAAGCATGGCCTGGTAATCACTGGACTTGAAGCGATCGGCGATCACGATCGCCTTGCATTCGACCTGGTTGAGCGCGTACTCGAGCTCTCCGATCCGGTAAGCAGGATTGATGTTGACCAGGATCAGGCCGGCCTTGGCCGTGGCGAACTGGGTCAGTACCCATTCGAGGCGGTTCGGTGACCAGATCCCGATGCGGTCGCCAGGCTGCAGCCCCAGGGTGAGCAGTCCCGCTGCGAGCGTATCCACCTCCTCACGCAGTTCGGCCCAGGTCAAACGACGTGCCTGATGACACACAACCAGCGCTTCACGATCTGGATAGTTGCCTGCAGCCTGGTCGAGGATCTGCCCGACGGTTGCGAACAGCAGTGGTGTGTCGCTGCTCCCGCTGACGTAGCTGATTTGCTGTCCGGTCATAACATTCCCTCGTTTCTGCGTCTTTTAGAACTCCAGGTGGCGCGGCGTCCGCGGAAAGGGAATGACGTCGCGCATGTTGCTCACTCCCGTGGCGAACATGAGAAACCGCTCAA
Source organism: Gammaproteobacteria bacterium (assembly GCA_038116745.1). Classification (GTDB taxonomy): domain Bacteria; phylum Pseudomonadota; class Gammaproteobacteria; genus JAYODW01. Next base: position 9,692 of record JAYODW010000002.1, on the reverse strand, counting down.
AGCCCAGCCCGAAACCGGCGTGCGGGACGCTGCCGAATCGTCGGGTGTCGAGGTACCACCAGTAGTCATCTGGTTCAAAGCCGAGCTCAACGATGCGCGCCGCAAGCCGGTCGTGACGTTCCTCACGTGCGCTGCCGCCGATCAGCTCGCCGCTGTGCGGAACCAGGAGGTCCATCGCGGCAACGGTACGACCGTCGTCATTCTGGCGCATATAGAAGGCTTTGATGTCACGCGGCCAGTTATAGACGAACACGGGGCCGCGGAAGTGTTCTTCCGTCAGATAGCGCTCGTGTTCCGTCTGCAGGTCTGCACCCCAGATGGGGGTGAACTCAAAAGTGCGATCGGACGCGCGGAGGATCTCGATTGCCTCGTCGTAGGTCACCCGAGCAAAAGCGCTCTCGACTGCCTGCTGCAGGCGCGACTCCAGCGTCTTGTCGACAAAACGTTGAAAGAGCGTCAGGTCGTCCTGGCAGTGCTGCAGCAGAAAATTGGAGAGAGCTTTGACCATGTCTTCGGCCAGCTGCATGTCGGAGAAGATGTCGGCGAACGCGATCTCAGGCTCGATCATCCAGAACTCTGCCATGTGTCGTGCCGTGTTCGAGTTTTCCGCACGGAAAGTCGGCCCGAAGGTATACACCTTGCTCAGCGCCAGACAATAAGTCTCGACAGAAAGCTGTCCTGACACCGTCAAGTGTGCGGGTTTGCCGAAAAAGTCGTCCTCGCCGCCAATCACACCCTGGGCCGCCGGGTCCGCGGTGGTCACCCGGAACATCTCGCCGGCGCCCTCGCAGTCGGAACCGGTGATGATCGGCGTATGGATATAGTGGAAGCCTCGCTCACGGAAGAAATTGTGGACCGCAAAGGACAGGTCAGAACGCAGGCGCGCGAGTGCGCCGTACTTGTTCGTCCGCGCTCGCAGATGTGCAATGGAGCGCAGGAATTCATCCGAATGGCGTTTTTTCTGTAGCGGGAAATCAGCCGCGCAGGCGCCGATCAGCTCGATGCGGGTGGCACGGACTTCCCAGCTCTGACCGGCGCCGGGAGATGCAACCAGATCGCCGGTGCAGGCCACCGCGGCACCGGTCTGAAGCTCGGGCAGCAGCTCATAGCCGCCTGCATCAGCGTCGACGATGACCTGCAGGTTACGCAGACTGCTGCCGTCGTTCAGTTCAATGAATGCGAAGGTTTTTGATTCCCGTTTGGTCCGTATCCAGCCGGCGACCACGATCCCTTCCCGCGCGTTCGCTGCTTTGAGCAGTTCTGCGCAGTCGGTCCGGCGACGAAGAAAATCGATAGGGTGTGACATCAGTCATCCGCTTCGTAATTTAGGTTTGGTGCAAGCCAGCGCTCTGCGGCCGCGATCTCCATCCCTTTGCGCGCCGCATAATCTTCCACCTGGTCCCGCCCGATCCGGCCGACGCCGAAATAGCGGGCCTGTGGATGTCCGAAGTACCACCCGCTGACCGCTGCAGCCGGCAGCATGGCGAAGCTCTCCGTGAGTTTTATCCCGACCGTTCTTTCGACATCGAGCAGAGACCAGATCTGGGCTTTCTCCGTGTGGTCGGGGCACGCGGGGTAGCCGGGGGCAGGGCGGATCCCGCTGTATTTCTCGGCAATGAGCGCCTCGTTGTCGAAATTCTCATCCTTGGCGTAGCCCCAGTATCGGGTCCGGACCAGACAGTGCAGGCGCTCTGCCAGCGCCTCGGCCAGACGATCAGCGAGCGCCTTGGCCATGATGGCGTGGTAGTCATCATGCTCTGCCTCGAATTCTGCAACCATCGGGTCGAGGCCGTCACCCGCGCTCACCGCGAAGGCGCCGAGATAGTCAGGCAGTTCGCTGGATACCGGTGCGATGAAGTCCGACAGGGCGAAATTCGGCTGACCTTCAGGTTTCTGACCCTGCTGGCGCAGCGTATGGGCTCGTGTATGGAGTGTCCGCCGGGTTTCGTCACTGAAAATCAGTATGTCGTCATCCGCGGTCGCGTTCGCCGGGAACAGCCCGAACACCGCTCGGGGCGTCAGCAGCTGTTTTTCCACGATTCGCCCGAGCAATCTCAGAGCATCGTCGTAAAGCTGTCGCGCCTGCTTCCCGACGACATCGTCGTCGAGGATTCGGGGATAGCGCCCCGCCAGCTCCCAGGTCATGAAGAAAGGGGTCCAGTCGATGTTCGCGACCAGTTCCTCAAGCGGGTAGGGATCGAGGATCTGTATCCCCAAGCGCGAGGGCACGTGGATCCGGTCAGGCGTAAACTCAATCTGTGCCCGGTTTTGCCGCGCCTGCGTCAACGGGATCAGGCGGGGCTGCTGTTGCCGTGCGCTATGTCGCTCGCGCAGTTTCTCGTACTCCAACGCTGTTTTCTCGAGAAAAAACGGGCGCTGGTCATCGCTCGTCAGTTGCCCTACGACGCCGGCAGCACGGGAAGCATCGCGTACATGAATGGTGGGGCCACTGTAGGCCGGAACAATTCTGACCGCGGTATGCGCCCGCGACGTGGTCGCGCCGCCGATCAGCAGGGGGAGCTTTAATCCACGCTTTTCCATCTCGCGTGCGACGAACACCATTTCATCCAGCGATGGCGTGATAAGCCCGCTTAAACCGATGATGTCCGCCTGCTCACGTTCTGCGGTATCGAGGATGTCCTTGAGCGGCACCATCACGCCGAGGTCGATCACCTCGAAGTTATTGCACTGCAGAACAACGCCGACGATGTTCTTGCCGATGTCGTGAACATCGCCTTTCACCGTGGCCATGACGATCCGTGCGCGTGCGCGCTGCATGCCGCCGGCTGCTTGCTCAGCCTCAATAAACGGAATGAGGTGCGCGACCGCTTTCTTCATCACGCGCGCGCTTTTTACTACCTGCGGCAGAAACATCTTGCCTGCCCCGAACAGCTCGCCGACCTCATTCATGCCGTCCATCAGCGGGCCCTCAATAACCCCCAGCGGCGTTGCAGAAGCCAGGCGGGCCTGTTCGGTATCCTCAACGATATGGTCGGCCAGTCCGCGGGTCAGCGCATAGGTGAGACGCTCCTCCACCGGCAGCTCGCGCCAGGCATGCTCGCGCTCGACAGTTTTCTCTTCGCCCTGCACGCCTCGCGCAAACTCGATCAATCGGTCGGTGGCTTCCTCGTTGCGGTTGAACAGCACGTCCTCGATGCGCTCAAGCAGTGCGGGGTCGAGCTGCTCGTAAATGCCGAGCTGGCCGGCATTCACGATTGCCATGTCGAGCCCATGGCGAATGCCGTGATAGAGAAACGCTGAATGCATCGCCTCGCGTACCGGATTGTTGCCTCTGAAGGCGAAGGACACGTTACTCAAGCCGCCGCTGACGAGGGCGTGAGGGAGAGCTTCCTTGATCTTCCGGGTGGCTTCGAAAAAGGTCCGCGCATAGTCGTTGTGCTCCGCGATCCCGGTAGCGACGGTCAGCACATTCGGGTCGAAAATGATGTCCTCAGGGGGGAATCCAACGACCTCGGTCAGAATTCGGTACGAGCGCTCACAGATAGCGCATTTGCGTTCAGTCGTGTCCGCTTGCCCTTGCTCATCAAAGGCCATTACAACGACCGCTGCGCCGTAACGACGGATCTGGCTTGCCTGAGCGACAAATTTCCCTTCGCCTTCCTTAAGACTGATGGAGTTGACCACGCCCTTCCCCTGCAGGCAGCGCAGGCCGGCTTCGAGCACCTCCCAGTTTGACGAGTCCAGCATCACCGGCACCCGGCTGATATCGGGGTCTGAGGCAATCAGATTGAGGTAGCGCCGCATCAATGCAACAGAGT
>JAYODW010000002.1:0-5903 GCA_038116745.1 Gammaproteobacteria bacterium | reverse complement strand
CTCGTCCATGTTGATGTCGATGATCTGGGCACCGTTGTCGACCTGCTGACGGGCGACTTCTACCGCGCTTTCCAGGTCTCCCTCTTTAATCAGACGGGCAAACCTCGGAGAGCCCGTTACGTTGGTCCGTTCACCGACGTTTATGAAACCCTTGTCCGGTGTCAGGTTGAGCGGCTCTAGACCGCTCAAGCGGCAATGCCGCTGTACCCGCGGGCGTCGCCGTGGGGGTAGGTCAGCGACTGCGCCGGCAATTGCACGTATGTGTTCGGGCGTTGTGCCGCAGCATCCGCCGACGAGATTGACCAGGCCGCTGGCAGCAAAGCTGCCGATGATCCCCGCCATGTACTCGGCTGTTTCATCGTAGTCACCGAATTCATTCGGCAGGCCAGCATTGGGATGTACGCTGACGAAAACTTCGGCGACCCTGGAGAGTTCCTCAACGTAGGGTTCGAGATCACGCGCGCCGAGAGCGCAGTTCAGTCCAACAATAAGCGGTTCCGCGTGACGCAGGGAGTTCCAGAAGGCTTCGGTCGTCTGGCCGGTCAGGGTACGGCCGCTGCGGTCGGTGATCGTCCCCGAAATCATCAAAGGGAGTTCAAGACCGTGTGCTTCAAGGCATTCCCGGGCAGCGTAGACGGCCGCCTTGGCGTTAAGGGTATCGAACACGGTTTCGATCATGAGCAGATCCACGCCGCCGGCCAGCAGTCCCTCACAGGCTTCATAGTAGGCCGCGCGAAGCGTCTCGAAATCGACGTTGCGCAGGCTCGGGTCATTGACGTCGGGCGAAATCGACGCGGTGCGGTTGGTTGGTCCAATGACACCAGCGACCAAGCGGGGGGCGGAACACCCAGTGGTCGCGCGATAGTCAGCAACCGCTTCGTGAGCTATGCGGGCTGCGGTTTGATTAAGTTCCCGCACAATCGATTCCAGGCCGTAGTCGGCCTGCGCGATACAGGTGGCGTTGAAGGTGTTGGTTTCAATGATGTCTGCACCGGCATGAAGAAACGCCGCGTGGATCCCCTTGATCAATTTTGGCTGGGTGAGACACAGCAGGTCGTTGTTGCCCTGCAGATCATGCGGGTGCGCAGCGAAACGCTCTCCCCTGAAGCGGTCCTCGTCGACTTTGTGTCGTTGGATGACAGTGCCCATTGCCCCGTCGAGGACGAGAATTTTTTCTTCCAGGATCTCTGCTAATTCGGTTGCTTTCATCATCGTTCGCGGAGACTCACTGCGGTCCGGTCAGCAGGAGTTGTTGTTTGGCGGGTTTTCTTATGCGAAGGCGACGTCGCTGGGCCAGAAATATCATCAAAACGAGGCCGGCAAAAAGCAGATGCGCAGGCCACAGCCCGATCCAGGCTGGGAGGACCTCTTTGCGCAGCAGCGAACGTCCGACGCCGAGCAGGTTGGTATAGGTGAAGTAACCCGCCACCAGCACGACAAGGCCTAGATACCAGTTTCTACGATGACCAGAGACACCAATGAGGAAAGCCAGTGCAGCCCCCAAAAGGGTTGACAGCACTGGGGCCAGGCGCCAGTGAAATTCGGTGCTGTAGGCCGCCCCCTGGTGTTGCAGCAGCTCGTTGGTGCTGAGAAAACCGATGTGCGCGCCGAACGCTGTGGGATCTCTGTTTTCGATGCGGACTGCGTAGCGCTCGAAATCGAGACGCACAAAATCCCCCTGTCCCGGCGTGCCGCGCCAGCTGTATCCCGAATGGAAGACCGCGAACCTGTCGCGGCTTTTCCTGTCGGTTGTAATCTCAGTCCGTTCCGCGCGCATGACCTCCGGTTCAAGCAGGGTCCCTGAACGCACGAAGGTGTGTTCCAGGAATTTTTCGTCCGGCGACATTGATTCTGCGTAAAACACCCGCGATCCCCCCGAAAATTCGCGAAATCGACCCGATCTCACGCCGGCGATGGTGGCGTCATTTTCAGTTTGCTCGCGCAGTTCCCGCAGCTTCAGCTCAGATCCGGGCCCGAGCCCGAGAGATATTCCTCCGACAGCCGTTGCGAATATCAGCGCGAGTAACAGCGTTGGTCCGAGCAGCGCCTGATGTGAAATTCCGGCCGCCCGCATTGCTGCCCACTCCGAATGTTGCTGCAGTCCGACAGCGGCGCCGAAAATACCGATCATCAGGCTCATCGGAAGCAGATCTTTCAGGGATACGAGCATCTTCAGACCGATGATGCTTGAGATGTGCTGCGGCGCAACCTTCCCCTCCGCGGCGTCCCCCAGATAGCCCGCAAAGCGCATGCTGAGGTATACGGCGAAAAGTCCGCTGACGATCAGCAGAGCGAGCCTGAGAGCTTCACGCAGAAAGTAACGTCTCAGGATCACGGGGGGAGCAGCGCTTCAGGCCGTCTGGCCTGCTTGCTTTTCCCGCATCAGCAGGACCAGGTTGCGAAAATAGATCACGCTGTTGGCCACGTGGCCGATGATGAAAACGGGGTCCATTCGATACAGGGAATAGGCGAGAAGGGTCGTGCTTCCCGCAATACTGAAATACCAGAATGCCAGCGGGACGACGCTTTTTTTCTGTCGTTCGCTGGTAATCCATTGCACAAGCCAACGCCCCGAAAAAAGCAGCTGCCCGGTGAGTCCGACAGCGACCCAGATCTGCTCTGTATTCATGCTTGTTCGAGGCTCCTGATTTTTGCTTTGAATGCCCGCCGCTGGAGCCACATCACGCCAAAAAGATCGACGATGCCTACCCACAGGCGATTCCACACCCCGTACTTCGAACGCCCGTGACGGCGGGGTCTATGTGACACTGCGACCGAGCAGACTGAGCCGCCCTGACGTTGTACGAGCGCCGGTAAAAAACGATGCATGTGGTTAAATCGAGGCAACCGCTCAAAGGTCGTCCGCCGGATCACCTTCAATCCGCACCCCGTGTCGGGAGTGGCGTCGCCGAGCAGCTTTGCCCGTACCTGATTCGCGACCCGGGATGAAAGCCGCCGCACCCAGTTATCCATGCGCCGCGCGCGATGACCGCAGATCATGTCCATCTCCGGGTCATCAGCTCCAATCCGGGAAAGCAGACCTGGGACATCGGCCGGGTCGTTCTGTCCATCTCCGTCCAATGTGACCAACCAAACGCCGCGTGCATGGTCAGCACCCGTGCACAGAGCTGCGCTCTGGCCCAGATTCTCGGCATGGGCAACGAGGCGGAGGTTCGGAAGACGGTGTTGCATCTCCTGCAGTTTGAGCAGAGTTGCGTCCCGGCTGCAGTCATCAACGGCAATAATTTCGAACGCGGTGACGGACTTCAGCGCGGTATCGATCTCAGCCAATAACGGCTCTACGTTGTCTGCTTCGTCGAAAAAAGGCACAACGACAGACACGCACAGCGATCCAGCATCCTCGTCTGTCGGTGTTAAGGGCATGTTTGATCGGTTTTTCGGCTTAGCTCGGCATGCGGCACTACTCCCTGAGCTACCGCGGCGGTGAATTTTATCAGGGTGCTGGCGAGAAAACCTTGTTCATGCGAGCGATTGGCTAGCTTTTTGGCGCCTTGCCCGTGAGGCGATGGCTGTTTAGAGTGCGCCCTCCTGAGCAAACCGAGGCAGGCATGGGACACCGCTTATCGAAGATTTACACGCGCACGGGCGATGAGGGCACGACCGGGCTTGGAGATGGGTCGCGTGTGCCCAAAAATAGTTACCGCATAGCGGCGATTGGTGAGATTGATGAGCTGAATTGCACCATTGGATTACTGCGCACCTCGGACCTGCGATCGGATTTGGATGCACTCATGCTGGACATACAGCATGACTTGTTCGACCTCGGCGGCGAATTGGCCATTCCGGGCAGCGAACTTATCCAGCCGGCCACAGTTGAAAAGCTCGAAAAGGCGGTCGACCTCTACAACGAGGAGTTGCCTCCGTTGAAAGAATTTCTGCTTCCGGGTGGAAGTCAGTCCGCCGGGTTCGCGCATCTTGCGCGCGCGGTGTGCCGACGCGCAGAGCGGGCATTGCTCACTCTTGCTGCGCACGAGGCGGTCAGCGGGGTCACATTGCAGTTTGTCAATCGACTATCTGACCTGTTGTTCGTCGCCTCACGGATTGCGGCACGAGACTCTGCGGCAGGCGAGGTGCTCTGGCAGCGTCAACGCGCGCAGTGAGCCTGTGTGAACTCAGTCTCGGCGCTCCCGCAACTCCAGGACTGCACCTTCCCGGCGGATATCAAGTCGGTTGAGGAAAGACTGCCCCAGCAGAGCATCCAGAGGCGCGTCGCCCTCGATCACGACGCCCTCCACACCGTGCCGTTTGATGCCCTGGATTTGCACTGAATCAAACCTTACGCCATACGCGGGCACGGAGCCGCCTGCCGTGTTCACCGTGCCCGGGCGTCCGGTTTTCTCGTACCGGATCCCGATTCGGTCTGCCAGGTTCTGGTTGATCGCCACGCCTGTCGCGCCGGTATCAACAAGAAAGCGGACTGAGCGACCGTTGATTTGTCCGTCCACAAAATAATGGCCCTGGTCCCCGGGGACCAGACGAACCGTTGCGCGCTCGGCGGGGCGGAATTCGGCGCCGATACGGTTGTCCAGCGCGAGGGTTGTTTGCTGTCCGTCCACTTCCACGACCGCTGACTCGGCAGACGCGCTGACAAGCCGGACACCCATTTCAGGCGGAGCGCCCTCGCGCAGCAGGAGCTGACGGCCGTCGATCTCAAGCAATGCCTTGCCCTCGAACAACGCCAGGGCGCGGATGCGCTCTCCCGCCTCCAGCGACGCGACCAGCAGCCATAGCATCGCCAAGGACAGCACGAGCCGCGAGCGCGCACTGCGAGGCGTATTAGCGGTCTGATAGACTCCGCGCCGCTTTGCGCCCAAAGCGCAGTCTGAGAAAGGAACCCGCTTCATGAAAATTGCCTGTATCGACTTTGAGGGCGTTCTGGTCCCTGAGATCTGGGTCAGCCTGGCAGAGCGTACCGGAATCGACGCGTTGAAGGTGACGACCCGAGATATCCCCGACTATCACGAACTCATGAATTACAGGCTCGAAATAATGGAAGAACACGGGCTTCGCTATGCGCAGCTGCACGAAGCAGCGTCATCCCTGTCACCGCTGGACGGCGCCGCAGAATTTCTGCGTTGGCTGAGGTCGGCGTTCCAGGTCGCCATCATTTCCGACACCTTCCACGAGCTGGCGGCACCGTTGGTGGCGAAACTCGAATTCCCTGTCATCCTCTGTCATCAATTGGATATCGACACATCGGATCGGATCGTTGGTTACCGGTTGCGTCAGAGCGATCCGAAACGCCATGCGGTGCAGGCCTTTCAGTCGCTTGAATATCAGGTAGTGGCTACCGGAGACTCCTTCAACGATATCAGCATGCTGCAGCAGGCCAATGTCGGCATGCTCTTCTGTCCGTCTGAAAAAGTTGTGCAGGCACACCCCGAGATTCCGGTGGCGAACAGTTACGCGGAGCTGCGTTCGATGTTTGCTGCCGCGCTTTAAAAGGCCAAGCGACCGCCCTGCATAGGGAGCTGTGCCCCCGCTCTCGGAAATTTCGTCGGATGCCAGGCGCTCAGCGCCCAGGCAAGCATGGTGCCGCACTCGGTCGTGAGCAGCGCCTCGGGTGGTGCGAGATTGAGAAAATTCAGCGCCTGGTATAGCGCCATGCGGGCTGCTTCCGGGGCGACAGGGGGTGCCTGGCTCTGTTTACTCAGCTTGACACCTCTTGTATCGGTGACGACGCCGAAATGGGCATAGCTCGGTTCCGGTAAGTCCAGCAGCCGGGACAGGTGAATCTGTCGCGGGGTCGAATCGAGCAGATCCGAGCCGCGCACGACCTCAGTTACGCCCGCGTCAGCATCGTCAACGATGGTTGCAAGGTGGTAGCCCCACAAACCGTCAGACCGCCGCACCACGAAATCGCCGCAGACCAGACTGAGATC
>JAYODW010000001.1:200547-215706 GCA_038116745.1 Gammaproteobacteria bacterium | reverse complement strand
TCATACCGCAGATGTGTCAGACGGTGGCCGATCGTGCCATGCAGGCGCATGGCGGTATGGGCGTATGCCAGGATACGGTCCTGCCCGAGATCTTCTCCTACGCGAGAACCATCCGCCTGGCCGACGGCCCTGACGAGGTGCACATGTCGCAGCTCGGCAAGCTGACCATCCAGAAAACCCTGGAAGGCTGACACCGGCGGAAGCAGCTGCGGGCGGTTCTCATCAACGATAACCGCGGCTGCACCGTCTGACATGGATCGTACGACAGGGACCTGACAGGGGTCCCTCACCCATCTACGGAGCATCGTGCCGATGAGATTTCAAATTGCAGCCTGGGCCATGCGACACCGGGTGGCTGTCAGCATCTTCTTTTTACTTGCCACTATTGGCTTCGCGCGCGGTATACCCGATGTAGATATCCGCACGATTTTCAACGACCTCCTGCCTCGTAACGACCCATTCACACAGGTCTACTTTGATCACCGGAATTTCGGTAACCCGCTGACCATGGCGGTCATGATCAAACGCAAAGACGGCGACATCTATAACCCGGAAACCCTCGCAAAAGTGTGGGACATGACCCGCGACATCGACCTTGCGCCGTGGGTGGATCACGATCAGATCCTGTCGATATCGACAGAAAAACTCCGCTACGCCGAGGCGACCACCCAAGGTATCGACACAAAGCCGCTGATGGACGATCACCCGCCGGCGACGCCAGAGGAAATCCTTGAGTTCAAGCGACGGGTCAGCATCTCTCCCAGCGCACTGACCTTTTTTATCTCGCGTGACGAGACTGCTGCTCTGGTCAACGCCTCTTTCCACGACACGATTGCCTACGGAGAGGCGTTCGACTACGTGCAGGACCTTGTGGAAAAAGCCCGCGACGCCGAGCACGACGTCTACCTGGCCGGGCAACCCGCGTTAACCGGTTGGGTCTATCGCCTGCAGAAACAGACCTATTTCATCTTTGCGATCACCCTTGGACTGCTGGTTGTCGCTCTGGTCCTCTATATGCGCAATATCGCCGGTGTCGTCACGCCGATAGTGTGCGCCGCAATCGCCGGAATCTGGGGATTCGGTTTCATTGGATGGCTTGGTCGAGCCATCGAACCGTTGTTGATGATCGTCCCTCTGCTGCTCGTAGCCCGCTCGTTCTCCCACTGTGTGCAATACACCGAGCGCTACTACGAGATCCTCACCCACCTCAAGGATAGACAAAAGGCTGCTGAGGTCACGATGGGGATCATGATGGCGCCTTCGATCCTAGGAGTTATCACCGACTTCTGCGGGATCGTCTTCATCGCTATCGCACCTATCAAAACCATGGTGAATCACGCGATTTTCTGCGGCATGTGGGCCTTGTTCATCATCCCGACTGGGACCTTCCTGTGCTCGATCCTGCTCAGCTACCTGCCGGTGCCAAAGAACATCGAGACCATCGTTGGCGGCAAGAGCAAAGAGTCAGGCATTCATCTTCTGCAGGAAAAAGCGCTGGAGGGCACCTCGAAGCTGAGTCAGGGTGCGCCCGCACGGATGACCGCATTTGTCATGGTAATCATTGCGGGGATCGCCCTGTATCTGAACACACAGATCAAGATTGGCAACCCGGTGGAGGGCAGCAACCTGCTGTGGTACGACTCCGAGTTCAACACCGCTGTCCGCGCCATTAACGCTCACTTCCCGGGTACCAACACGCTTGAGATTGTGCTTGAGGCCAAAGACGAGAAGCTCGAGCACAGAGTCGCGAACACACCGGAAGTCGTCGCCGTTCACCAGACGCTACAAAGACGCCTGGAGAGCGACGGAGTTCTGCCGCCGCGCGCGACTCTGAGCTGGACAGACTACATGGGTGAAACCAACCGCCTGTTTTCGGGCGGAAATCCGAAGTGGTCGCCCCTGGATCTCACCGACGACGCTATTTCTGCTGCTTCCTTCGGGGCACTCCTTGGCAGCAACGCGATCAACTTCGGGCATGTCGCTGACTTCACCTTCCAGAACTCAACCGTGTCACTCTGGTACAAGGACAATATCCAGGAGACGGTAGACCATGCTCTGGCCGCCGCGCGCGACGCCGTCGATGAGGTGGGACTTGACCACGAGGAGTTCCGCGTAAGGCTGGGAACCGGGGTGATCGCGCTGCAGCAGGCGGTCAACAACACCGTGTCCAAATACCACTGGATCATCATCGGCATGGTCAATATCGCCGTCATGCTGCTGTCCGTGTTTGCATACCGATCGCTGCTGGCTGCTGTGATCCTCCTGGTGCCAGTAAACCTGTCCAACGTTATGCTGGTCGCGGCCATGCATCTCGTCGGCGTGGGACTCGACATCAACGCGGGCATCGTCGCGGTGATGGGCGTCGGCGTCGGTATCGATTACGGCATCTATCTGCTCTCGAGGATCTGTGAGGAGTACACCGCGCAGAATCACGATCTGGGCAAGACCCTCAAGGCTGCGTTGACCACAACCGGGAAGGCCATCATGTTTACCGCGACCATCATGCTGCTCGGCATTGCGCCGTGGTATTTCCTCTCCGACCTCAAGTTCATGGCCGACATGGGCCTGTTGCTGGTGGTCGTGATGCTTATCAACATGATCCTGTCCCTGGTCGTGCTGCCGCTGCTGGTGTGGTTCATCAAGCCCGCCTTCCTGGCAAGGCAGGACCTTATCATTGGAGAGAACGTGGACATCTCCCAGTTCACAACCCACCTGGAAGACTGAGAGCAAGTCGCGATGCCCTGATTACAGGGCCTCGCGGCCCGTTATGGCGCGGTCCGCCAGAAGCGGACGCAGCAGCTCAGCGCAGACGCGCGGTAACTCGGATCTCGACCAGGCCTCCCGGCAACGCCAGCTCTGGGGTTCCAATCGCCGTCCACGCGGGATAGGGCTCGATAACGTATTTGTCCTTGACCGTCATAAAAGCCTCCAGATGCTGTTGCAGGCCAACATGAAAGGTCGTCATTTCGGTGATATCGGCGAAGCTCACGCCGCCCTCCTCGAGCACCTCGGACAGATTCTGAAATGCCTGCTCGAATTGCGTCACCGGATCTGCCGAGACCTCCCCGGTCTTCAGATTGACTCCAATCACCCCGGAGCAGCGCAGATGTTCGCCGTCCACGACCGCTGGTGCAAAATGGTAGTTATCGTAAAAACTCCGCATTGAATCGGGTATCACACGCTTACTCATCTTTACGCCCCTTTCCGTTCTCAGATAATGCGGTCTTCTCGCAGACCCGTCAGGTCATCTTCGCTCAAGCCCAGTGCGCCATAGACCGCAGCATTGTCCTGCCCCAGCGCAGGCGCGGCGTGCCGAACCCGGGTAGGTGTTCGTGAGAATTTAATCGCAGGACCAGTCAGCGGAACTTCGCTGCCATCGGTCAGCTTAGTGGTCTGGAGCATATCGCGCGCATGCACGTGCGGATCGGCACTCGCTTCGGCGTAGGTATTCACGCGGGTGATAGCCAGGCCCAGTTCGGAAAACTGATTAACGACCTCGGTGGTCGTGTGCTCGCGGCACCAATCAGCCACCACCCTATCAACCTGCTCCCGATTCTCGATCCGTTCAAGTGCGCCCATCGAGGCTAACGCTTCGTGCCCGATATGCACTGACAAGGCTTTCCAATGGCTGTCGAGCAGCACACCGCCATAAACGCGACCGTCTTTGCACTCATACACGTTCACCGGCGCTGCGATAGCAAACTGGTTGCCCATCCGCGGATTCGGGATCCCGAGCGCACCGGAGGTCAGGTAGCCGTTGCTTTGGAAAATAAGTCCATCGACGAGCGCGACGTCAACGTGCTGCCCCTCACCTGTGTGGTGGCGGTGCTGAAGCGCCGCGAGCGCACCAATAGCACCGTTGATTCCTCCGAGATCGTCAGCGAGAAACGTAGGCGCCTTGGTCGGCCCGCCTTCAGGCGGACCATTCATCGAGCTCCAGCCAGTGAAGTTCTGCGCGATGGGGTCGTATCCTGGTCTGGCAGAGTACGGCCCGAACTGGCCAAATCCGCTGACAGACACATAGATGATGTCCGGTTTCACCTGCCTGACGTCGGAATAGCCGCAGCCCCAGCTGGACAGGGTTCCGGGCTTGAAGTTCTCGAGCACGATGTCTACCGAGCGGCAAAGTTCGAGGAACAGCTCCCGCCCACGGGCTTGATGGAGATCGAGGGAGATATTTCGTTTGTTGCGATTAACCGTCTCGTTGAAGACCGTGAGCTCAGAGTTCGGGAGCCGCGGCGGTACAACCCGCCCCACTTCCCCGTCCGGATGCTCGAGCTTGATCACATCCGCGCCCAGATCGGCGAGGATGCAGCCGGCCATGGGCCCGGCCCAGGTTGTTGTGACTTCAAGCACGCGTATGCCCGACAGCGGGCCACTCAAGTCCGTGCGTGCATTCGCGTAAAACTCACTCTTTTCCACACTCACCCCTCCCCGTTTCCCGGCAGCTGCACGCCGCTTCTCAGCTCGGCATCCTTAGCGCCCGACCCCGCGACTCCCTGACCCGCTGTCGGCGTTCAAATGAGCTCGCGCGCGAGCAGTTCTTCCTTGAGGTACGCATAGTAGATCGGCGCGACAATAAGACCACCGATCCCGAAGCTCGCTTCCATAACCAGCATCGCCAGCAGCATCTCCCAGGCGCGAGCGCGAATGTGCCCGCCGATAATGCGGGCGTTGAGGAAATATTCCATTTTGTGAATGACAATCAGATACGCCAGCGACGCTACGGCAATCACCAGCGAGTGGCTGAGGCTGACCACACAGATCACAAAATTGGACAGCAGGTTGCCCAGGATCGGAATCAGCCCGGCCACGAAGGTGACTGCAATCATGGTTTTGACAAACGGTAACTCGATACCCATGGCGGGCAGGAGCAGCGCAAGATAGACCGCTGTCAGGCTGGTGTTGATAGCCGAGATCCAGATCTGCGCGAAAACGACCTGTCTGAAGGCCCGCGCGAGCCTGACCGCGCGAACCGTGAGCGCTGCCGCCAGCGGCCCATGCGTACCACTCGCCCGCTCGAGCGATATAAGAGCGCCGGCCACCATCCCGACCAACAGATGAGCGATGGCCCGCACCAGTTCCGCGCCTGCAATCTGAAAGACATCAACGTGCGAGCGCAGCCAATCGGTAACCGTCCTGCGTAACGCCTCCGCGTCATCAGGCACATAACTCAACAACATGGGCGGCAGTCGATCTCTAGACTGGTCCATGATCTCAGCCATGCGCTGCATGAGCGCCGGAACATTTTCCCCGCCGTACCGAGCCAGAGAGCCCACACCGAGCACTGCGAGAGCCATGAGAGCCAGCGCAACCGCAGCTATAAAAAGCACAGCCAGCATCCGCGGGCGCTCTGTCCCGGGAGTCGTCACCTGTGCTGTCGGCACTAAAACGTCTACCAGCGCATAAACCAGCAGCCCAGCCAGCAACGCCGGCAGGAGCTTGACTTGCACAACCAGGATCAATAGCAGGCCAAAGCCAATGCAGGCGACCCCGTCCAGGCGCCCGCTTTCCTGATCCGGCCGGTGGACGTTTACCGACCCGTTTGATGAAGCGCTCATCGAGTGCCCGCGAACATGAAAATCGGTCCCAGACTATCCGGCTTCCGGGCCCCGCACAACGCGCTGTAACCGGGCGGAAAAGAGCTCGGTCAATGCCTTCAGGCCAGAGCCGTGCAGGCTGGCAGACCCGATTTTTTTAGCCCGGAAAGCACCCGCAATACATCTGTCATGCCCGGCTCTCTCTGGTTGCATTGTCACCCGCGTCTAATTTTTCAGAGCGACACAGCTCGCAGCCGCGCCGATCTGGTAATCAGCGCGTGACCGGCTTGAACTTGATACGGTGGGGTTTACCCGCCTCATCGCCGAGACGGGTCTTTCGATCAGCCTCGTAATCGGCGTAGTTGCCGGGAAACCATTCAACGTGGCTGTCACCCTCAAACGCCATCATGTGCGTGGCTACCCGGTCGAGAAACCAGCGATCGTGAGAAATGACGATCACGCAACCGGGGAAAGCCAGCAGCGCTTCTTCGAGGGCACGTAGAGTCTCGACATCCAGGTCGTTTGTCGGCTCATCCAGCAGCAGCACGTTGCCCCCCTTGAGCAGCACTTTCGCCAGATGCAGCCGGTTTCGCTCGCCCCCTGACAGCTGACCAACGAACTTCTGTTGGTCCTGCCCCCTGAAGTTGAAACGGCCGCAATAAGCGCGTGACTGGATCTCGACGTCCCCGATAGTGAGGATGTCCTGTCCGCCGGATATCTCCTGCCACACGGTATTTTTATCGTTCAGCGCATCGCGGCTCTGATCGACGTAGGCAAATTCGACGGTGTGCCCGATCTTGATGTCCCCGCTGTCCGGGCTCTCCTGCCCCGTCAGCATCTTGAACAGCGTGGACTTACCTGCGCCGTTGGCACCGATCACGCCAACGATGCCGCCGGCGGGCAGATTAAAGCTGAGGTCGTCAATCAGCAGCCGCTCGCCGAAAGCCTTGCTCAGATGGGTCGCTTCAATCACGACGTCACCCAGCCGGGGCCCCGGCGGGATGTAAATCTCATTGGTTTCATTACGCTGCTGGAATTCACGCGACTGCAGCTCTTCAAAGCGCTGCAGTCGCGCCCTGCTCTTCGCCTGGCGTCCCTTGGCGTTCTGGCGCACCCATTCCAGCTCGGCGGCAACCGTCTTGCGGTGCGCCGCCTGCTCGCGCTCTTCCTGCTTCAGGCGCGCCTCTTTCTGCAAAAGCCAGGAGGAATAGTTGCCCTCCCACGGGATTCCCCGTCCGCGGTCCAGCTCGAGAATCCAGCCAGCAACGTTGTCAAGGAAATAGCGATCGTGCGTCACAGCGACAACCGTTCCCGGGTAGCTTTCTAGATACTTCTCCAGCCAGGCCACGGATTCGGCGTCGAGATGGTTCGTCGGTTCGTCCAGCAGAAGCATGTCCGGCTGCGAGAGCAGCAGGCGACACAGTGCAACGCGTCTGCGCTCACCACCGGACAGCTTAGTGACGTCCGCCTCCCAGGGCGGCAACCGCAGCGCATCGCCGGCGATGTCGAGCTTTCGCTCGATTTCCCATCCCCCAACGGCATCAATCGCGTTTTGCAGTTCGCCCTGCTCCTCAAGCAGCGCGGTCATCTCATCGTCGCTCATCGGTTCCGCGAATTTCATGGAGATTTCGTTGAAACGCTCCAGCAGCCCCACGGTCTCCCCCAGTCCTTCTTCCACGTTGCCGCGCACGTCCTTATCCGCGTCGAGTTCGGGTTCCTGGGTCAGAAAGCCGATCTTTAGATCCTTCAGAGGGACTGCCTCCCCCTCAAAGTCCTTATCCACACCCCCCATGATGCGCAGCAGACTCGATTTACCTGCGCCATTCAGGCCCAGCACGCCAATCTTGGCGCCGGGAAAAAAACTCAGCGAAATATTGGAAAGGATCTGCTTTTTCGGGGGCACGACTTTGCCCACGCGGTGCATCTGGAAGACGTATTGCGCCATGTGTCTGTTGCCTTGTTACTCGACGGCTTTTGAGCCTGGAAGAATCGTAAGTTCTCGGCGCAATAGGCCGAAAAACGGGCGCTATTCTGTCACAGAACCCTGCGCCTATTCCTGCTTAAACTCGAACCTTTCACAGCACGACGACTTTTTTTTGCGACGGTCACAGCAACCCGCGGCCGACGCCGCCGCCTGGGTCCCGTACGTCTCGCAACGGATTCTTTAAATGCGATTGGCCGCCTGCCTGGATCCTGCTGCGCCGACACGCGAAAGGCGCATTTCTCGACTATCGTAGGCACTGGCCGGGGCGCCAATCGTCCGGTCGGACGACCCAGCCAGCAATAGCGAGGAGAGATAGCGTGTCCAAGGTCATGAAGTCGACGCCACAAGCAAACAGCAATCTCGAAATCTGCGCTCTCGATCTGAGAGACCGCGACAACCTGGAGCCGGAAATGCGCGATCTGGTTGCCGGAATTGAGAAAAAATACGGCTTCCTGCCGAATTTCGTCCGCCTGTTCGCCAGCGACAACCTTCGCCTCAAAACCTTCATGGGGGTCTATATGGAGCTGCTGCGTACAGACAGCGGTTTGACCCAACTGGAGCATGAACTGATAGCGCTGGTCAGCGCGCAGACCAACGGCTGTGCCTACTGCTGTGCGCACCACGGCGCGCTGTTGCGCGGTGTCAGCGGAGACCCGCTTTTCGCCGAATACATCGGGCGCAATTACCGCCTTGCTGAACTATCTGAGCGCCACCGTGCGATGCTCGATTTCGTCGTTCTGGTCAACGATGATCCGGAAGCTATTGGCGACGACGAGCGTAACCGTCTGCGTGAGCTGGGATACTCGGATGAGGCGATCTGGTACATCGCCTCCACAGCGGCGTTTTATGCGTATGCCAACCGTATTGCGGTTGCTGTTGGTCTCAAAATCACGCCGGGATATCTGGACATGCACCGCTGAAACACCGCACCCCGGGCAGAATGCCGCTCACCCCAGGCGGCCGCTCGTGCATTGCAGTCACCCTGCGCGCAGTTTCAGGCTGCTATTGGTAGCCGCAGGGCAGCTCTTTCGAGAGCGCTGAGCTTGCCAGACCTGCATTCTCCTGATACTCGCGGACTGCGGCCGCCAGGCGCGAATAAGGTCTCAGCCGCTCAGCTGGATTGTCCGGTCAGCTCGTCCAGAAACTCCCTGCTGATGCCTGAATCGGTTTCACTCGATAGCGAGAAACTGACTTCCGATCGAGGCATTCGCCCCAGTGCCATTTCAGTCGGCAGAATCCCGGGGTTCGTACCGCGGTCGAACGGATCTGAAAAATACCCCAGCGCATAATCACCCTGCGTGTAGCCCAGCAACTCCTGCAGTTCAGGTTCGAGGGTGCGAGCGATTTCCGGTGGGCAGGACAGATACTGGTTCTCTTCCTGCCGCAACCAGCCCAGGCAGTAAGTGATATTCAGTCCCAGACGTGGCTCGGCAGAAAGGTTAGCGCTGCCGCTATGTAACACACTGCCAGTGTAGAAGAGCACCGACCCCCGCGACATTTCCGCCTGGCAGAATTCTTCGGGCTCCGCCCGCCTTGACCAGTCCCAGCGATGGCTCCCCGGCACGACCCGGGTTGCGCCGTTCTCTGCGGTGAAGTCCGTCAAAGCCCAGATGGTATTGAACTGCGGCTCGATGTCCCGCGGCAGATGCAGTCCCCATGCAAGACGATCGCGATGCAGATGCTGCGTGCCTTCACCCGGATGAATATTGATGGTCTGGGTCAGGTGCAGAACAATCCGCTCTGCCCAGGGAGCAAGAAACTCGCGTGCACAGGCGAGCACCAGAGGATCCATCACGAAACCGCGCGCCAGCGGCGTCCGCGCCACCAGTGCGCCCGTGCGCTGCGTTTCAAAACCGGAAAACTCGTCTGCGCCCTTCGGGGTACGCGCTATCAAAGGCTCCAGCTCAGACTCAAGGGCATCAACTACCGACGTATCGGCGACATCGCTGACGATGACCGCACCATCCTCGCCCAGAGATTGCAGCAGCTCGCGGCTGGACGTCCCGCGCCCCAGGGTTCGCAGTGCCATGACTCTCCCTCATCCAAAACGCCAGACCTGACGCTAATCGGATGAGGGGTCTCAGGCAACCCGGCCGGCTCGATATGCGCCGGCAGAACATTGCTTCACAGGCCGTGTTGAGAAATCAATCAGCGCTCTGGTATCAGTCGCTTCTCATCCGAATGCGGAAATCGCAATAGTCGGCGCCATTCATAATGGTCCGCGTTCGTGAGAACTCGACGTCGTCCCCACCGATTTCCTCGGCCAGGTGGATATCAGCCTCACACATCAGGATCGCCCCGAGTTCGGGCTCGTTCAGCGCACGGAAAAACTCCGCATAGGGACATCGGGTCACGTTGAAATCCTGAGCGTGTTCATCGTGCCGCAGAACATCGAGCTCGAATCCGTCACCAATTTTCGCGAAACCGTTTTCCCATACGGGTGCCCAGCTCTTCAGGCCAGCCCCCCGGCAGCTGCACCAGCGCGCCGGAACTGCTCCCGGGACCAGTCGCGCAACGCTTCGGCAACCAGCGCGTTGGCTTCTTTAACCCCCAGCCGTTCGCGCAGGGCGCGTAACACCGGAACTATGACCTGTGCCTGAAGTTTTGCCTGTTGCAGGAATGAAATCTCGGGATAGCTGAAAGCATGCGTGATTTCGGTCATTTCGGATCTCCGATTGCCAGCGCGTTAAAAGCCGTCCCGATGGCAGCATGAAGCGGCAGGTTTCGTCTGACCTGTTGTCCTATCGGAAATATTCAGGACGGAATGCCGAACTTTTGCGTCGGTGTAGCACACGGCGGGCCAGCCATGCTGACCCGCCGCTGCGCTTGAACTATTTGCTCGCTATCACCGAGCGCCGCGCCATCAGGCGGAAGTAATGGCGGAGGCCGTCCAGCTCTTTGTCGGTGAAATGGGTAAAACGCGGCATGCCGTTGGCCATCTTCGCACCGTCGACCACTACGGACTTGAAAGCCTCGGGGGACAGCGCGATCGGCGACTCCCGCAGATCGGGGGCATTGCCACCGGATACTGCGCCACCGCCATGGCACAGAAAACAGGACTGCGCATAAACCGACTGCCCATAGGAAGCCAGCTGCTCGTCGATCACAAAATCCTTCGGGTCAACCGGCTGCGCCATCGTTGGTGGCGGTGACGGCGGGACTTTGCCTGTGCCATCCAGCGCGAAAGTGTAAAGCCGGCGGGGATGCACCCCGTATTTCCAGCCGTGCTGAGCCGCCAGCGTGCCGGAAATGAGCCCCGCACCACCCCATCCCACAAGCAGAGAAATGTACTGCTTGCCATCTACAGCATAGGTCACGGGTGGCGCTGAAATCCCTACTCCGAGGGGCAGGGACCAGAGCTCTTCACCCGAGGTCGCGTCATACGCCACAAACACCCCATCGGCCCGCCCCTCGAACACCAGATTGCCTGCCGTCGTCATGGTGCCCGGATTCCATTGCGGTGGCAGCTTGTGCTTCCACACCGTCTCGTTTTTGATCGGGTCCCAGGCCATCAGGAAGGCCTCGCCGTAATCCGCAGGTGTGTCCTCCGTGCCGAACTCTACGCCCACGTTGACGTAGAAACTCGGCGGCTTCCAGGCCTGAAAATCAACCCCACCGTCTTTCCAGAGAGCAGGCATTTCAATCACAGGGATGTAGACCAGGCCGGTATTGGGGTTATAGGACATCGCGTGCCAGGAATGCGCGCCAAACGGACTCGGCCATACCAGCTCTTCGCCGTCGCCATAGCGCGCGGTGGGGATCTCCACGGGGCGCCCGGTTTTCAGGTCGACATGCGACGCCCAGGTCACCTTGGCGATCTTCTCTGCCGACAGCAGCTCGCCGTTAGCGCGATTAATCACGTAGAAGAAGCCGTTTTTCGGCGCATGCATCAGCGCCTTGATGGTCTGATCGCCGTACTTCAGATCGGCGAGCACGATGTCCATGTTGGAGTTGTAGTCCCAGGTCTCGCCGGGCACCGTCTGGTAATGCCACTTGTACTCACCGCTGTCCGCATCAAGAGCAACGATAGAGCACAAGAACAGGTTATCCCCGCCCCCGGGAGAGCGGATCTTCTGGTTCCAGGGAGAACCGTTGCCTGTCCCGATGTACACCGTGTTGAACTCAGGGTCGTAGGTGAAGCCGTTCCAGGCGTTGCCGCCCCCGCCATACTTCCACCATTCGCCGGTCCAGGTCTTGGCCGCCATTTCCATGGCTTTGTTTTCGAAGCCGTCAGCCGGGTTGCCCGGCACAATCCAGAAGCGCCAGGCCTGCTCACCGGTCTCGGCGTCGTACGCTGTGACGTAGCCTCGCGCAGCCTCCTGCTCCGTGCCGCCGTTGCCGATGAGCACCTTGCCGCGGAAAACTTTCGGCGCGCCGGTGATGTAGTAGGCCCGACGCGGGTCGACGGTCATGGTCTCCCAGATTTTTTCGCCGGTTTTCGCGTTGAGCGCTACCAGACGCCCGTCGATGGTCGAAATAATGACCTTGCCGTTCCAGAACGCAGGACCCTTGTTCTGATCCCACATGATGCGCAGACGGTCACCCGCGTGCTCCACCGCTTTGGGGTCATATTCCCAGAGGACTTTCCCCGTCTTGGCTTCAACCGCCCGGGTCTTGGAGAATGTGCCGGTGAAGTAGATCACGCCGTCGACCACCAGCGGGGTGGCCACCAGCGAGCGGTCACCGGGCAGGTCGAGCACCCACTCGACACCGAGGCGTTTCACGGTTTCCGCGTTGATATCCGTCAACGGGCTGAAGCGCTGTTCAGTGTAATTACGGCCGTAGCCGAGCCAGTTACTCCCGTCACCCAGCTCCGACAAGGTGCTGTCGTTGACGACCGTTTCAGCCGATGCAGAGGCCGCAGCAACGGCCAGCAGGCCTGCGCCCAGCCAGCGATATGATCTGACCATGATCCTTCTCTCCCCTCAGTTATTCCGCGCCGGCCGCTCCCCTCGAGCATGGCCTGCGCTTCCATTCTAATAGAAGACTCTCTGCTGTCTGCCGGCCCCTCATGCTTGATAACCGTGACCCCGATTTCAGCTCAGCTCTTCTGCGTCAGGCGCTCGGAATCTGCACCGCGATCGGCGAGCCGCGCCTGACGCGCGCCACCCTGGTGGACCCGGCCCCCGCGCCGGACAAAGAAGCCGAGTTCGGCCAGCTGGAATTCGATGACGGACATGCAGGGCTCTACTACGCGTGGCTCGGGGGAGAGCAGGCCACTCTGCAGGAGCGCTACCGCAGTCGCGTGCGCCCGGGTCTCGGGGCACGCGACCTTGCAGCGCTGCTGATTGAGCCGGATGACGCGGCACGCTCGATTGGTCTGGCGGCCATAAACGCGCTCACCGCCCGATTGTTTACGCAGGCCGGCTATACCCCGCCGGAACCAGACGACTCGTTCGGCGGTTTAGCCCTTCAACCCGGAGACCGGCTCGGCATGGTTGGGAACTTCCCCTCGCTGGTTCGTCAGGCGCGCGCACGGAATCTGGAGGTTCTGGTGCTGGAAAAAAAAACTCACATGGCGCGACACGAACCCGGGCTGGTCATTACTCCTGATCCGTCGGTTCTTCGTGACGCCAACAAGATCCTCTGCACCGGCACCACCCTGCTCAATAACTCGCTGGATCGGGTTCTCCCGCACTGCCGACATGCCGAAAGGCTGGCACTCGTCGGACCTACCGCTGGCTGCCTGCCGGACCTGCTGTTTGAGCGCGGTTTTGATTTCGTCGCGAGCGGGATCGTGACTGATCCGCTGGTGGCACGCGCGCGGATCCGTGCCAATGAAAAATTAGGGGACAGCGTCAGGAGAACACTGATAAGTCGCGACGCTTACCCCGGATTCGCAACACTGCTGGCCAAGGCGCAGAGCCGCCGCGCAAACTGACAGCCCGCCTGCGCAAGCGTTCATCCTGTCGCGCTGAGGGCGCGGTTTACACTACGCAATACTTTTCACCACCCTCCAGGCAACCGCCAATGACCACATCCGCCGGGGAGTCCGCCGAACAACCGTGGCGCTTCGACAATACCTTTGTCCGCAGTCTGCCACCCGATCCTGAGCCGGATAACTTCCGCCGCCAGGTCGCGGCAGCGTTTTCTTTTGTGCAACCCACCCCCGTTGCGGCGCCCGAACTGGTAGCCCATGCAGCAGAGGTCGCGGAGCTGCTCGATTTGTCCACGGACTTCTGCAGCTCCCGGCGCTTTGTCGAGATTTTTTCGGGCAATCAGCTGGCGCCGGAAATGCAGCCCTACGCAACCTGCTACGGCGGCCACCAGTTTGGCAACTGGGCCGGCCAGCTTGGAGATGGTCGCGCAATCAACCTCGGAGAGGTCGTCAATCACCGCGGCGAACGATGGGCCCTGCAGCTGAAGGGCGCCGGACCGACCCCCTACTCCCGCGGTGCTGACGGCCTGGCCGTCATGCGCTCAAGCGTCCGGGAGTTTCTGTGCAGTGAAGCGATGCACCATCTCGGTGTGCCAACCACCCGTGCACTCTCGCTGGTGGCGACCGGGGAGACGGTCGTACGCGATATGTTCTATGACGGTCATCCCCGGCCCGAGCCGGGCGCAGTGGTCTGCCGGGTGGCACCGTCATTCACCCGTTTCGGACACTTCGAGATCCACGCGGCGCGACAGGACCTGAGCCTGCTCAGAAGCCTCGTCGAGCACACTATAAAAACCGATTTTCCTGAGCTTGCACTGCCCGACAGTGGTGGGGCGGATACCGACAAAACGCGCTACCTGAGCTGGTTTCAGGAAGTCTGTCGGCGCACGGCGCTGATGATTGCCGAATGGATGCGGGTCGGCTTCGTACACGGCGTGATGAATACGGACAACATGTCCATTCTGGGCCTGACCATTGATTACGGCCCCTATGGCTGGCTGGAAAACTACGATCCCAGCTGGACGCCGAACACCACCGACGCTCAGGGCCGACGCTATCGCTTCGGTCAGCAGCCGCAGATAGCGCTGTGGAACCTGGTCCAGCTGGCCAACGCACTTTATCCCCTGATCGAAGACATCCCTGAGCTCGAAAAAGCGCTGGGCAGTTATTCAGCAACCTATGAAGCGGCCCATGCCACACACACAGCGGCGAAACTGGGTTTATCCGCATTACAGGGGGATGCTGATCGCACCCTGGTCGAGGAGCTGTTCAAACTGCTCGCTGCGGTTGAGACAGACATGACCATCTTTTTCCGACAGCTCGCCCTGCTGGATGCGGGACAGACCCTGTCTACATCCGTGCTGCCGAAAACGCTGGCCGAGGCCTACTACGTGCCCGAGCAGGTGACGCCGGACTATCTCGCGCAGCTTCATGCGTGGCTCGCCAGCTATCTCCAGCGCGCAGCTTCCGACCCGCTCTCCGCTGAGGCCCGACGTAAGCGCATGAACTCTGCGAACCCTCGCTATGTGCTGCGCAACTACCTCGCGCAACTTGCCATCGATCGCGCGGAAGAGGGAGATTACGGTGGCGTGACTGAACTTCTTGAGGTGTTACGACGACCCTATGACGACCAGACCGGCGCCGAGCATCTTGCGGCACGTCGCCCTGACTGGGCGCGCCAGCGGGCGGGCTGTTCAATGCTCTCCTGCAGCTCCTGAGAAGGCGATGATTACGCACGACCTCACGCCGACGCGACC
>JAYODW010000001.1:198536-200447 GCA_038116745.1 Gammaproteobacteria bacterium | reverse complement strand
CTGCGCCGTCAGGGTATCGACCCGGCCGCTCTCATCGATGCGCCCAGCTTTGCCTCGCGCGTGGCCTGTGAGACAGCCATGCTGCAGCCGGACGAGCTGGCCGATTCGGATTTTTCGCGCCTGCTCGGCGCGGGCGCCCGTCGCGACGGTTATCGCGGGCTGGATGACTTTGCGGCGCGACTCGCTGCCTTCGTCCGTGGTGACGACGCGACCCGCTACCTGTATGCCTACTGGCCCGATCTCGACCGATTAAGCCACCTGCATGGTCCATCGAGCCCGGCTGTCGCCGCCCATTTTCAGGCCCTCGATCGGGCTCTGGGGGCGCTGCTCCAGACCGCGAAGGACAGCGGCACGCTGCTGATAATCACCGCCGACCACGGTTTCGTAGACAGCACGCCGGCCGAGCGCATCGATATCGGTCCACAGAGCGCACTGGCGGAGGCTCTCAGCCTGCCGCTGTGCGGCGAGCCGCGCAGCGCGTACGCCTACGTGCAGGCCGACCGTCAGGCGGATTTCCTCGGGCTCGCGCAACAAACGCTGGGCGACCGTGCTCGTACCGTCCCAGGTCAGCAGCTGATTGATGAAGGCTGGTTCGGTCTCGGCACGCCCCACCCGGAACTGAAGTCACGGATCGGGGATTTTGTGATTCAAATGAACGGTACCGCGAGCATCCGCGACCGGGTGGTCGGAGAGCGCGAATTCGACATGTACGGCCAGCACGGTGGCATCAGTGCGGCTGAACAGCGGGTCCCGTTTATCTGCATCCGCCCCTGACCGGCGCGCTCAACGGTAGTCGTCGCCTGCGTTAAAGCTCACCTCATCCGCGAGCAGCCCCTGCCCCGGCACGTAATTGACCTCCAGCCGGGTGCCAGCAGGATCCTCGAACAGCACCGAGTAATACCCCGGCGCCCAGCCGCCCTCTTCTGGCGGATGCACGATCACCGCATCCAGGCGCACCAGTTCTGCGTGCACCGCATCGACATCAGCACGACTGCGCGCGCGAAAGCACAGATGGTGCAGACCTACCGCACGCTGCTGGAAGCGCTGCCCGTCGTACTCGGGGGGACAACGGTTCACGCCGAGCGCTGTGCGCGCGCCGACATAATAAATAGTCTCCTCACCGCTGAACTGCTGCTGCAGGCCGAGGAACGGCAGCAGCGCCGAGTAAAACGCCTTGCAGCTCTCCCATTCCGTCACGTTGATGATGACGTGGGCCATGCCGTTCACCTGGATCATTTGAGTTCACCTCCGCAGGCACGTTGGCCCGCTATTGCTGCTGTCATGGCGCTGATGCGCTGCGGCCGAGCACTAAACCGAGAGCCAGGCGACCGTCGCGATCACCCAGCTCACCTCGTTGGCAGCCTCGCCGATCGCGATCCCGCCCCGATGCCGGTCCCAGCCGGCTTCGCGGATCGCACGCCAGACCTGCCACAGCCGCATGTTGATGGTGATGTGCCCGGCGATGAACGCAAACGCGGCGATGCCCTCGCCCCCGTGACCCAGAATGTGCCATGCCAGCGTGAGCTGCGGGACGCCTTTGAAGAACACCGCAAAGCCTGCACGTACATAAGGGTCCTGGATCCCGCGCCCGGACAGTTTGCCGTATAGAAGCGAAACGCCGACCCCGACCGCGGTCAACGCCGCCGTCAGGCTGTCCATCGGATACCACTGTGCGCCACGCAACAGGAGGTAGATCAGCACTACGGCGCAGACGGCCGACCATACGGTGTAGATCTGCACCGTCTGTTGAATTGCACGCCCCGGCTGGCGGCGCCTGGCCTCAAGCGCGAGCGAGAGATTAACCAGCAGAAAGGCAAGCCACAGCCCGATCCAGCTCACGCTGGCGCCCGCGACGCTGTGGTGCAGAGCGCGCAGCTGAGTCGCCCCGAACGCCAGTGCGCACAGAATCTG
>JAYODW010000001.1:187352-198436 GCA_038116745.1 Gammaproteobacteria bacterium | reverse complement strand
GTAATCACACGACCGGTATAGCTCATAACCAGCATGCCGTGCGCGATGACGTCATCGAATCCCGACGCACGCGCAAAATCGATATCCACGTGAACCGGGTTGTGGTCGCCGGAAGCGCCGCAGTAAACCGCCAGGGCGTGACGGGTGATCGCGGGCATAGTCAGCGTCGGCAGGTGGTCACCCACCTGCAGAGAGTCATATCGAGGCGTGCCAAGCGGAGTAGTCATAGGTGTCGAATCACAATGGTGCGGTCGAATTCGGCTATCGCGCGGCCGCTGCGATCAGCAACAAAGTTGCGATGCACGATGAATTCGAGAGCGCCGTCTTTTTTATGGTGAATATCGATTATTTCCCCACTGAAGCGAAGCACATCGCCCGCGCATGCGGTTCGGAGGTAAGTAAACGACTGCTCGGCGTGAAGCACTTTTCCCAGAGGAATCCCCAGGGCATGAAACCAGTCGTATGGGTCATCACGCTCCATCTCCAGGCAGAACAGGAACGTCGGCGGCACCGGCAACCCGCGGTACCCCGCCGCCATCGCGACCGCTTCATCGGTATACACCGGATCGGTCTGGCCGGTTGCCTTTGCAAACAGGCGCAGCCGACCTTTTTCGACCTCCACTTCGAAAGCGGGCGTGCGGTAGCCGATCAGCTCGGCGGTCACGACAGGTCGTCGGTTCTCTGCGTCCATGTCATCCATCCTGCTGTCCGCGCAAGGTGCGCAGGTCGGCGATCATGCGTCGTCCCAGGCGCGCCATCAGCGCGGGCAGAAACCGGTAGATACGCCAGAACAATTTGGCGTAAAGCGGGAAAACGATTACCGCACGGTTCGCGTCCACGCCCTCCAGAATCAACCGGGCAGCAGTCTCGGCCGGCACCTTGCGATACCCCGGCGCGCTTTCCATCCGTTTGCGAGGCAGATTGACCATTTCGCTGGCGGTATAAATATTCGATTCGATGAACCCCGGGCAGACCACGCTGACCTTTACCCCCAGCGCTTCGCCCTCGGTGCGCAGCGTCTGGGACAGCCCGACAACTGCATGTTTTGTCGTGCTGTAGGGCGCGTTGCTTGGGAACGGGATAAGGCCTGCCAGTGACGCGATATTGACGATATGCCCGAAACCCTGCCCTGCCATCACACGATAGGCCGCATGCGCTCCGTAAATCACCCCCATCAGATTGACATCGACGACCGCTCGCCAGTGTTCAAGCGTTAGATCGCGGGCATCACCCGTGACTGCGATCCCCGCGTTATTGAACATGTAATCCAGACGTCCGTACTCGGTGCCGACCGACTCAACGAGGGCGGCAACCGCCTCCGGGTCCCGGACATCGAGCGCCCGCGCTGAGACTCCTTCCCCCAGCGCAGCGGCAGCCTCGACGGCGCCGGTTTCGTTGATATCCGTGAGCACGACCTGCACGCCACGCGTCAGCAGCGCCTCGCTCAAAGCAAGCCCTATCCCGGACGCGCCACCCGTGACGATGGCAACCTTATCGCACCTCAATCTGCACCCTCTCGAACTGATCTGCTCGCTTATGATGATACCTTGAGTCCCTCTCACTGGATTTGAATATGAGCGAAGAACTTCGGCAGGCAATCAGCGCAACACAGGAAAAATTCCGCCTGACGCCCGAGGCTGCCAATGCCAGCTTTCACAGCGCGTCAAAACTGACGCAGGGATTCCGATCGGATGTGGCTATTCGCCAGCATCAGCTGGTGGTTGACGAACCCGCCCAGCTGGGCGGCACCGATGCCGGACCCAACCCCATCGAGCTCATGCTGGCGGCGCTTGGTGCCTGTCAGGAAATCACCTATCAGGCCTACGCGGCCGCGCTCGGGATCCCGCTGCGCAGCGTTTCCGTCAAACTCGAAGGGCAGATCGACCTGCGTGGGTTTTTCGGCGTGGACGACTCAGTCAGGCCAGGCTTTCAGCAAATCACCGGTCAGGTGCACATCGACAGCGATGCCTCCCCGGCGCAGCTGGAAAAGCTCAAAGCAATGGTAGATGCACACTGCCCGGTTCTGGACATGCTCTCTGCCCCTGTCCCTGTGAGCCTGAGTCTCACCTGACCTTGGACATTACCTGATATGGACCTGCTGCCCTGCGTCGAGATCGAACCACCTGCACCCGCCACCGCGGCAGTCATCTGGCTCCACGGCCTTGGCGCCAATGGACACGACTTTGAGCCCGTCGTGCCGCATCTCGGGCTACCCGAGACGCTTGCGGTGCGCTTCGTGTTTCCCCACGCGCCGGAGATCCCGGTCACGATCAACAACGGCTATGTCATGCCGGCCTGGTACGACATTCTCGTGATGGACCTCGGACGGGAAGTCGACGCAGCTCAGCTGCGCAGCTCGGCAGCAGCCGTCGGGCAACTCATCGAACGGGAGAAAGCTCGCGGAATTCCGAGTGAGCGCATCATCATCGCCGGATTTTCCCAGGGCGGCGCAGTGGGCTACGAGCTCGCGCTGAGCTGGCCGGAGCGTCTCGGCGGACTGGTGACACTCTCGACCTATTTCCCGACGGCCGAGAGCGTTGCCTACAGCCCGGCCAACCATGACCTGCCGGTCTTTATTGGTCACGGCCGTCTTGATCCCATGGTGTCTGAAAGCCTGGGTGCCAGCGCCCACGCGTTACTCGAGGCACGTGGCTACCCGGTGGAATACCACACCTACAACGTCGAACACGGCGTTGACATGGTCGAGATCCGGGATATCGGCACGTGGATAAGAAAACGATTGGAACCTGGCGCCGAAACAAACCGATAAGTCGTTCTTATCGTCCTTATACCGAATAGCTAATTTACAGCGCGCAGTCGCAGCCGATAAGCTCGCGCCCGTTCTATGCGCGCAGACTTCAGCCAACCGCGGCAGTGCGCACCACGCAACAACTCTGAGGAGGATGGGTGATGGATTTTGGATTCGTTTTCATGGGCGACGTGCATATTCACGCTGATGTGAAGTTCGCCGAGGACCACGGGTTCTCCCACGCATGGTTGTATGACACGCAGATGCTCGGCAGCGAGGTGTATGCCGCGCTGGCGCTGTGTGCAGATCGCACTGACACCATCAAGCTCGGTCCCGGCGTAACCAACCCTGCATCCCGCATAGCACCACTCTCAGCCTGCGGCATGGCCACCATCAACTCTCTCGCACCCGGACGCGCCATCATGGGTATCGGGACAGGCAATACCACGCGGCGCACAATGGGCATGCCTGCGGCCAAGGTTGCTGAACTCGAGGACCACGTTCGCGTGTGCCGGGATCTCTTCGACGGCAAGATCACCGACTACAGCGAAGGCGAGCGCCACCGCAAGATCAAATTCCTCAACCCGGACATGGGTTACATCAACATCAAGGAATACATTCCGATCTACGTGTCTGCCAGCGGCCCGCGCGTTGCGCAGATGGCTGGCCGGGTCGCCGACGGCGTCATCCTGTTCGGCGCGGTTCATCCTGCCCTGGTCAAGTGGATGGTCAGCAATGTGCGCAAGGGCGCGGAAGAAGCCGGACGCAATCCGGACGACGTCTATGTGCTCTCGATGACTGCGTTTTATCTCACCGAGTCAGACGAGCAGATCGAAACCCGTGCAGTGCGGGAAGCCGTGGGCCCGATGGTGGCGTCCAGTTCGAACATCTTCGCCCTGTCGTGTCACAAGAACCCCGAGGTCATGCCGGACGAACTCCGCGACGAGCTTATGGGTTTCACCGACGTTTACCGGGAGCCGAACGCCCCCGTGGAGACGCGCCACCTGAAACTCTACGAGGGCTACCTCCAGCACCTGAAAGACGAGCACGAGGCCCTGATGAGCAAGAAAATCATCCAGGCCACCACGCTCACCGGCACCAAGCAGGAAGTACTAGGCATGATTGAAGCAATGCGCGATGCCGGCGTGCACCAGGTCGCGATTCAGCCGATTCGGCCGACGCGCGAAGTCGTGCAGCAGGTCGCAACCGAGATCATGCCGCACTTCAAGTAGCGCATCCCTCGAACTCCCGGAGTGGGCCGACGCCCGGTCCGGGAGCTCAGACTCTCGCCTGGATCTGCCCCTTCTGCCGTTCGGCCAGAGCATCGGACATCGCGTAGGCCTCAGCAACCATCCACCCTCCCCGCCGTGGAGCGCGCGTACGTGGCGGGCTTTCGGCCACGACCTCCCCTGCGTGGTCCCGCGGTGTGGACACCAGTAGTGGTGCGCGCGCCGCGGCTACCATCCAGCCGCCGCGCGTCTGTGCCGCTGCGTCAGCAACCGCGACTTCGGGTGCCGCCCCCCGGACCGCGTTTTCCACCACCAGGCCAGCCGTTGCAAGGCCCGCGCCGATAGGTCCGCCGTAGAGGGCACCGCCCGCTACCCGCATGCCGGGCGAGATCTGATCGCCAGTCAGTGACCGGTACAGCGTCGACACCACGGGGATGTGCTGCAGTGGGTTGACCAGGTCGAGCACATCCAGGAAGTCGAGACCGTTATCCCCGAACACAGCAGATCCGATCCGTGACAGAAACGATGGCTGCTGAGAGTTTGTGGGTGAAATAGCAGTCATTCGACGCGCTCAGCTCGGAGCCCGGTTAAGGAACCTGAAGGACTGCAAGTTAGGTGCCATCCATTTCGCTGTGATCATCAGGCCACGGAGACCTGAAGCGGCAGCGTATTGCCGCGTCAGCGCAACACCCGGCACCCGATTGCCGCATTCATCGTCCGACGCTGGACAAGGCTCCACTCCCACCGTCAGCATACCCACCACACGCACGACCAGAGAGCCGCCATGACCACGTTCCGCAGAGTGATCACAGGACACAACGCATCTGGGCAGTCGATCATCGCCAGCGATACAACCGTGCCCGGGACGCCCGTCCCGGGAATGCCGGGGGTCGAACTGACCTGCCTGTGGGGCAGCGACCAGACCATGCGCTATCCCGACGACGGCGGTCGGCCGGATTTCCGCACGTGGTTTGCGCCAATTGGCGGTTTCCGCTTTATCGAGTTCGTCATCGCGCCTGATGACACGCCGGCTGATGACTCTCTATCGCCCGAGGCGATGCGCGCCGCGATCGACGACCGTTTCCCCGGGCTGATGGACACGATGGACCCTGATGAGCCGGGCATGCATCGCTCTGAAACCATCGATCTGCTGTACGTCATCAGCGGCCGGGTGATGCTGCATCTGGACGACGGCTCGGCTACGGAACTGCGTGCCGGCGACACCGCAGTGCAAAGCGGCACCATGCACGCATGGCGTAATCCGTTCAACGAACCGTGCCGCATACTGGGCGTCATCCTCGGCGCTGAAATGAAGTCGTCGGCTGGCTGAGCGCTGCCAGCGCCTGACCAACTCCGCTTAAGGGTTCCTGAGATGACATATAAAGCGCGCCTCGAAGTCGTGTCCGACGTTGTCTGCCCGTGGTGCTATATCGGCAAGCGACGCCTGGAGCGGGCAATCAAGATGGTCGGCGATGAGCTTGAGCTGACAGTGCAATGGGCGCCTTACGAACTCAATCCGACTATGCCGAAAGCAGGCATGGCGCGCCGCGATTACTGCGAGGCCAAGTTCGGCTCTGTCGAGTACGCCAACCAGCTGTACGCCAACGTCGCGGCGAATGCGGCGGCAGACGGGCTCCCCATGGCGATTGAGCGAATCGCGCGCACCCCCAACACCCGACGGGCCCATGCGCTCATTGAACACGCGGCAAGCGCTGGCAAGCAGGATGCCGTCGTCGACGCGTTGTTTGCCGCTTATTTCGTGGAGGGGCGAGACGTCGGGGCCACAGCTATCCTGCTTGAGATTGCCGAGAGCACCGGACTCGAGCGCGAATCCACCGAGCGAGCTCTCAGTGCGCCGGGCGTCGAACAGGCAATCGAGACCCGCGAGCGTGCGGCACAAGACGCTGGCATCAACGGTGTACCCGCGTTCCTGTTCAATGGCCGACTGTTGTTCTCTGGTGCGCAGACGCCGGAGACCATGTCGCTGGCCTTTAAACGGGCCGCTGCACGCGGCCTATGACGGACGTTCCGAACACGCCGCGTCCGGCAGAGCCAAGCGCGGCCGACGACTGGATGCTCGCTCACGTCGCGCAACTGCTCGACAGCTACCATGCCCTGACCGGGCGTCGAGTCTATGAAGGACCGGAGCACGGCTCAGCGCTGGCGCGTGCGGTTTATCACGCTGACTTCGTGTTGCTGTCCCATGGCACCGAAAGCGATCCGCTGTTCAACTACGCAAACCTCGCCGCGCAGCGCCTGTTTGAGATGCCCTGGGCGCAATTTGTGCTGACTCCATCGCGGGAGTCCGCAGAGCCTGCGCGTCAGGAGGCGCGCGAAAACGTCATGCGCACGGTCAGGGAGAAAGGCTATGTGGACCATTACAGCGGGGTCAGGATCGCCGCCAGCGGTCGTCGCTTCACCATCGAAGAGGCAACCGTCTGGAATGTGCGCAGCGCGTCCGGTGATCTGAACGGCCAGGCCGCTACCTTTACCGCCTGGCGCCCGCTCTAGGACACAGGGCGACATTCAGCGATCAACCGCCCGCGCGGCGCAAACCCGCGACACGACTTGGCCAGCCATGAATGCCTTGGGATAGACTCCCCACCTTCCCCCAGCCGAGTGAAAGCCAGTGATGCCTGAGCGGCCGCATATCCTGCTGACCAACGACGACAGCCACGACTCCCCCCTGTTTCATTTCGCAATCGATGCGCTGCGTGACCTCGGCGAACTGTCTGTCGTGGTACCAGCCACCGAGCAGAGTTGGAAGGGCAAGTCGATGACCCGCCACGGCCCGCTGTACGTCGAACAGATCCTGGTTCATGAGCACCCCGCCTGGTCTGTCACCGGCACACCCGCAGACTGCGTCAACCTGGCGCTCTACAATCTGCTCGACAGGAAACCGGACATTGTCGTGTCCGGGATAAACATCGGGAAAAATGTCGGCCTGGGTTTCATCTTTGCTTCGGGCACGGTCGGCGCCTGCCTTGAGGGCAATATCGCCGGCCTGCCGGGACTTGCCCTGTCGCAGGAGCTGACACGCGAGGATTTCATCTACTGGGACCAGAACCGCCAGTTTCGGGACGAAACCGTTGTCGCACTGAAAAAGAGCACCCGGGAGCTGATCCACCGGGTCTGGCGAACCTTCATTGCCAGCCATTTCGACCAGACCACAACCTGGAATATCAACTTTCCCTATGCCTCAGACGGCGAACCCGAGATCCGCCGGACGCGCCTTGGCTTTTCCACCTATCGTGACTGCTTCAAGAAACAGGGTGACCAGTATCACTTCGGCCTTCATGAGGCACAGATCGATCCGCTTGAAGATACCGATGACGCCACAATCAAGGCCGGCCACGTCAGCGCAACCTTGCTCGACCTGAAGAGCTTCGGGCAGTCAACCGCCTGATTTTTGCGCGCCGTCTTTGACAGCGCGGCTTTAACCCGGGGAAAGCGCTCCGACGCCCGACTGAGATGTCCAGGGCGCAGATCGCCTCTGCCCCGGGGTCGGTCACGCAGCGGATCTCCGCCGCTAGAAAACGATGCGCTTACCCACTGCGTTCGGCACCACCCGCTCTTCGCCAAAGGCCTGGACCAGCGCCGCCGTCGCGCGCCAGCCCGTGCAGTGGGACGGCACTATCCAGCGGATATCGAAACCGGCGAGGTCGCGCACCGTCTCCGGAATGATTGGTTCTACGGTAGCACCCGAGAGATGAAATCCTCCGACCACCGCGTGGATGGGATCGCCCGGGAACTGTCGCCGCGTTTCGGTCAGTACATTAATCAACCCGGCATGGGAGCAGGCTGAGAAAACCACCAGTCCCCGACCTGCCAGCTTCACGACCATGAACCGCTCATCCATGATCCAGGGATCGTCCTCCCAATCGTCCGCACTGGCATCCCGCGCAACATGTCCTGGCAGTCCCTTCTCATAGGCAGTGACGCGAGGGATCTCGGCGCTGATAAAAAAATGCCCGTCCAGCAGGGCAGTCGCATGGTCAATGACGATGGGCTCTGCTTGCACCTCGCGGTAGTCGTCTGGCGTTGGCACGTCAGCCATGCGCAGCACACCACCATGGCCCAGACGAATCCCGCGCTGTCGAAACATCCCTGGATGGAGATAGCACGGCAGTTCACCGTTCGGCCGCGCTTCGCGCACCAGTCGTACGGCTTCCAGCATGCCGCCGGCGTGGTCCCAGTGGCCATGCGACAGCACCAGCGCTTCTACCGCGCCGAAATCGACATTCAAGCGATCACCGTTCCGCGCAACGGCGTAATCCTCGGGTCCGGCGTCGAACAGCAGCGTGTGGCGCTCTGCGCCTGCAGTCGTGGTCAGCACCAGCGAGAGTCCGTGATGTGCACAGCAGATAGCCTGGCCCGACAGCACTTCCATACCCCCGCCGGCGCGCACCTGCATTTCCGAATGCACGTGCGACGGATTGGTCGACAACCCATCGGTGACGTTGTCAACGAGCACCTGGATAGTCAGTTGCTCAACTGCGCGCAGATCCCGTGCAGCATCATTCATATCGGCTCACCTCGCCCGCTCCAGGTTTGCACTAGAACTCTGCCTCCACCGCCATGCACAGATAGCTGACCAGCGGCACGGTAGTCTTGAAATGTCGGATAACGAAGCTGACAAAGTTGCGCTTGTTGATCTCAGCATCGTCGAAGTTCATGCAGGCAATAAAATCCTTGCGTTTCAGGTCCACCATCAGCGGATGGTCGGCATCGAATCCGCGCGGTTGGCGTGTCAGCGTCGAGCCCACGAGCGCCCAGTTGCGCTTGAAAGACCGGCTTTGGGTTGCTTCGCGCCAGGCGTTGGGATTGTCCACGATAAATTCCCGGATCCCGTTCAAAACCGCGCCCTCCGGCCGCCAGATACCGGCGCCCAGAAAACAATTCCCGGGCTCGAGATGCACATAGAAACCGGGTGCATGCACATCTTTACCCGACTCGTGACGGAACTGGATCCCGACGTTGGTCTTGAACGGCGTTTTGTCATTGGCGAATCGCGTATCCCGGTAGACACGCATGAGTGAGCCGCCGACCTTTTTCGGCACAGCCAGAAAATTCGGTGACAGCTTTTTCAGCGGCTCGCCCATGTCAGCGATGAACGACAGCGCCGGATAACGGACGTTGTCCTCGTAGCGCTGCTTGTTCTCGTTAAACCACGGACGGTTGTTGTTGGCCGCCAGCTGCGTCAGGAACGGCAGGCACTCTGCCGGGAAACCATCAAACTGAGCCATGTATGCCCTCCTTCAGTCGAGCAGCTCGACTGCGTCACCTTCATGCACTTCGCCGGCCTCGCGACAGTGCGCCCCGACGCCGAGACATTGATCTGCATGCCGGACAATATTGCGCAGAATCATCCGGTCAAAACCGAGGTCTCCCTGCGCTCGCACGGTCATGCCGCAGCGGGGGGTGGGCGCGCTGATCTCAAGGATCACCTGCCCCAGGCGGATACGTTTACCGACCCAGGCGTTTTCCGCCAGGCCGGAGATGCCCGTAGGCGTTTCGATCAGAAAATTAGGCCGAAAACGCCGCACGTCCCAGCTGGCGTCCGGGTCCAGACCCTGCATATGCGACAGGGAAGCGGTCGTCATGAGATGGATCGCTTCGTTATCAAAAAAGGTTCCCGGCACGGAAACGTAATCCATCAGAACCTCGGGGAACTGGGCAAGATCCGGTAACGGCTCGCCGGGCTCACGCGCAAACGCGTCCGCCATCTCCTGCTGGAACTGCGCAGCATCCGGCTTGTAGCGCCGGTAGAAACCCTTGTTCTCGGCCGGCTGTACCGGCCACAGACTCGCCTTCCCTTCAATCAGGCGGCTTAGATGCTCGTGCACCTCGGGCGCATCGCTGCGCACGGTTTCCCCATCTGGAAACGTAATGGCAACAGGCGCTGCCCCCTCCTCGCCCGGCTCTTCGAGATACACCGCCTGACACTGCATCAGCTGCGGGTATTTCTTACCCCACTGGAC
Organism: Gammaproteobacteria bacterium; assembly: GCA_038116745.1. GTDB lineage: Bacteria > Pseudomonadota > Gammaproteobacteria > JAYODW01. Next base: position 188,477 of record JAYODW010000001.1, on the reverse strand, counting down.
CTCCTGGCGCGCCTCATCGCGCATCGCCCACGCGCGATCGCCCTGGATCCCAGTTACGGATACTCGAGCAGACGACACCCGCCCGCCCTGCATGGATTTCACCGGGAACCGCCAGATCTCCCGGACTACGCCCAGCGCCATTGCACCCTCCTCCTCAAGTGTTTTGCCAGACCGTACTCAGCGCGCGCGTCTGAAAGTCAGGTTATAGCGACACGATCCGGTTAATGGATGGTACCCGGCTTCAAGGCGCTTCACCCCGTGATAGATAAGCCGGGAAGGCCCACCGAAGACGATGACATCACCGCTGTGCAGACGCACCTGTTGCGGCGTACCGCCGCGGTTCAATCCGTAGAGCAGGAAGGTGGCGCTTACGCCTATCGACACCGACACAATCGGCCAGTTGCGGTCGGCTTCGTCCATATCCTGATGCGCGGACAAAGATGACCCAGTGGTGTAGCAATTGACCAGACACGCATCCGGCTCGAACACACCGAAACCGGCGGCATCAGCCGCACGCGCGGCAAGATCCCGGAACGATTGCGGCATGCTCGGCCAAGGGCTGCCGCTCTCGGGATCCGTTGCCGCATAACGATATCCCGAGCGCTCGGAGACCCATCCGAAAGGTCCGCAGTTGCTCATCGCCACACGCATCTGTCGCCCTCCGGGCGTCACCATGTGACGCAACGGCGCTGCTGCCAGGATCCGCGGGATCTCGTGGAACAGCATTTCGGGGTCGGCGAAGCCGGATAACAGGTACACACCCTCGCGAAGCTGCTCGCACGCCGGTCGCACAGCCGCAAACAGATCGCTCATCGGTCAGCGGGCGTCGTGCATGATGAGCCCCAGGGTATGTCGCTCGCCGGATAGAACTTCGCTCACCCCGTGGCGCATCACGACCCTGCGATAACCTCTGCTGCCCTGCTCCGGACGCTCGTTGACGGCGAAGACCAACGCATCGCCCTGCTTGAGCGGAACCACGGTCGGTCTGGACTGAACCCGAGGTCGACTTTCCGTCAGGACAAACTCACCACCCGTGAAGTCGTCACCCGGACTGTTCAACAGAATTGCGACCTGAAACGGGAAATACAGCTCGCCATAGAGATCCTGATGCAGGTGGTTGTAATC
>JAYODW010000001.1:178060-187252 GCA_038116745.1 Gammaproteobacteria bacterium | reverse complement strand
CCAACCTGGTCCCAGCTCTGGTCAACGAGAATTTTTCCGTAGTTCTGGTACAGCGGACAGCTGAAAGCGCTGCTGGCGACCATCTCGTAAAACGCGTGCGGATCGAGCCCTGATTTCTCGACCACGCTGAAGGCCTCGGCCATAGCTTCGACCGCTGAAACGATAAGAAAGTTGAAATTGACCTTGGCGACGTTAGCCGCCGCGGGCTCTCCTCCAAAATCAAATACCTTGCGCCCGAGCTGCTCGAGCAAGCCAACGACCCGCGCCTTAGCCTCACTGCGCCCAGCCACAATCCATGACTGAATCCGCGCCTGCACCGCTTCAGGTCGCCCGAGTACCGGGGCCGCGACGTAGTCCACACCCGCAAGCGCATGTGCTTCCGCCAGCCGCGCAGCGCAGGCCGCCGAGATCGTGCTCATCGACACGTGGACCCCGCCCTGGCCCAGCGCACTGAGCACATCGCCCGACGCGAACACGGCATCCAGCGCGGCATCGTCTGCCAGGCAGCTCATGACCACGCCACCCGGCTCGCAGACCTCGGCAGCCGTTGCCATAGGCTGCGCGCCAACTGCGCCTAATGCCGCGGCTTTCTCTGCCGTGCGGTTCCAGACGCGGACCGCATGTCCGTCGGCCACCAGATTCGCGACCATAGGCGCGCTCATCAGCCCCGCCCCGAGAAACCCAATATTCATGCGTGTTCTCCTGTGCCGAACGCTGTGTTACTCGAGCCCGAGGGCGCCTGGGTTCATGCTGCCCTGCGGGTCCAGAACGTCTTTCACACCGCGCAGCAGACGCTTCATGGCGTCGTTCGCAATCATGTCCTGATACGGGTAGTACTTGCCGATCTGCAGATGGCAGCACCCGTGCTGGTCATAGAGATCCCGCAGCCCCTCGCGAAGCTTCAGCGCTACCTGCCGCTTTTCTTCGTCTGCGGGGATCTCGCGCCATTTCTCGGCAAACTCATCTTCTATCAGGCTTAAACGAAACTCACCGAGCTCATCAGCCCAGTAAATAGACGGCTCGATCACGAACTCTGTCCCCGCGAAACAGGTCAGGTAAGAAGTCTTTATCGCGTACTTATCCAGCGTTTCGCGGTGCTCTGCAAAGTACGCCTCCGTCGCCTGTCCCACCTCGACCGCTTTGGACAACGGCATGAATCCGTGCACCGGAAGCCAGAGCTCGCCTTCCGCCCCGAGAAGCACGGTCCGCACGCCGGCAAAAGGGTGCGCGCGGAACACCGTCGGCAGGGTGTTGTCGATTTCGCGTCCACCTTTCTCCAGGCATACGGCGCGGGCGGTCTCGAGCGCGCGGTGCGCGACGTCCCGGTCGTAGCTGTCGAAGGTCATGTGCAGGGAGTACTTCACGTCGCGCAGAAATGTTTTACCGGACGCGGCAACCTTGAACGAGGTCCAGAGGCCCTTGATACCGCCCTCGGACGCCACCACGTCGCGCAACACCGCCATGCCTTCGCCGAAGGTAAAGCCCTGCTTTTCGAAGCCCGCGTTGTAGTAGGGATCGAACCCATAGCACTCAGCACAGAGCCGTTTGCGCGCGAGGACCGTCTGCGTCTCAAGCATGGCTTCTATGGTGTCGAACGCGAAGGACATAAACAGCGTCACCTGCGGGGCCTCAATCAAGCGCAGCGTAATCTCGGCTTTGACGCCGAATGCGCCGGTGTCCGCGGTGAAAATGCCGCTCAAGTCCGGCCCGAAATGGCGCCAGAACGGCTGGCCATGACGATGCGCGGCTGACCCGGTCTGCAGCACCTCGCCATCTGCCAGCACGACTTTAAGTCCCAGAACGCTCTCGGCAACGGTGTTGTACAGGCCCGATCCCAGAAACAGGCTGTTCTGCGATACCGCCCCGCCGACGGTGGCATACATGCCCGAGAGCGGGCCGAAATACGGTGTGCGCAGCTCGTGTTCGCCGAGCGTCTCGTAGAGTTTTTTCCAGGTACATCCAGCCTCGACAGTGACGAACATGTCCTCCGCGTTGATCTCGAGGACCCGGTCCATGCGCCGCATATCGACCAGCATGGAGGCCGCGCGCTGTGGCTGATAGCCGCGGGTATAGGACATGCCGCCGCCGCGGGGCACAACAGCAAGTCCGGCCGCGTGCGCGATGCGGACACAGGCCGCCAGCTCCTCAGCGCTCCCGGGACTGACGACGACCTCGGCAATCTCACCCGGAATGCAGCTGAGATCGGTGGAGTAGAGATGACGGGAGGCCAGATCGGTCCTGACGTTCGCCTCACCGACAACCGCGCTAAACGCAGTGGTCGTGTCACCGTCTGCAGAAAAATCAGGCTTTGCACTCATCGTTTGCTCTCCTGTGTTATCCGCTCAGGCGCGCCGCTGGAGAAACACCGGCGGCTCTGGGGGGGCAAAGCCTGTTTCTGCCAGGCAGCGGGCCTTGAGCTCCTCGATCGAGCCGCCCTTGTTGATGAGAGCAGCTTCACCCCGCGCCGCGGACATCTCCGCACGCAGTGCTGTCGTCGCGGCTTCGTCTACGTCCCCGGCCTCTTGGAGCACCACGCCATAGCGAAGCGCGCCGACTTGTGTCACGAGCCCCCGGTGGATATCCCGTAGCACCAGGGCCGGGTCGCGCGCCAGGGGATCGCCCCAGCCGCCACCGCCCCAGGTTTCGAACAGCAGGAGATCGTTCTCGGCAACTTTGACCCGATCACACTTCGACGGCACCCGCTCCTCGCTGCCATCGGCACGCTGCAGCACTTTTCGGCTGCGTTGCCCCGGCTGCCCGCCATTCACACCCCAGGGGTAAGTCAACCAGCGGTCATCGTGAACTGAGATCTCGCCGGGCTCGAGAAACCGATAGCCCACGCGCACCCCATTGCCGCCGCGGTGCAGGCCGGCACCGCCGGAATCGGGGATCGTCTCGTAGGTCTCGATCCTGAGCGGGAAGTAGCTTTCCAGAAACTCGTTCGGCACGTTGGTAAAACTCGGCCACAGCGAATGTCCGTCGGCCCCGTCTCCCATCGGGCGTCCGGGAATGCCGCCAAAACCGATCTGGTAGAGCTGGTACCACTCACCGCGTTTGTCGTAGCCGGAATACATGAAGTGCGGACTGTCGGAAAATCCTGCCGCGCACATGAGATCCGGGGCGCCCTGCCCCAGCAGCCCGCTGATGATGTCGAACACGCGACCCAGCGCGTGGGTGCGACACGAGAGCGCCGCAGGATGGCGCGGCTTGAGCAGGGTGCCCTCCGGGATCCGCACCTCCATCAGGTCGTAAAAACCGTCGTTGAACATGATCTGCGGGTCGAAGACCATGATCATGAACACGCCGCAGAACATCTTGAACATCTCTTCATTGAGATAGAAGTTGATTGACCCGACCGATTGCGGGTCGGTCCCGGTGAAGTCGAAGATGACTTTCTCGCCCTCGCGCCACATCGTGCAGGCCATCTTGTAAGGCCCCATGCCCATGCCGTCATCGCAGAGGTAATCCTCGAAATAGCGTTTCTCTTCCGGGATCGCGTTCCTGATGAGATAGGCCATGGCGCGCCTGTTCCGCTCCAGCAGCTCATCCATCGCGGAATAGAAGACGTCATCGCCAAAGCGGGCGGAGAGCTCGCTGCAGCGTTTCGCCGCGGTGCGGCATGCCGCAACGATGGCGTTGAAATCACTGTGATTCCAGTGCGGCAGCCGGCAGTTGTGCAGAATGAGTTTCAGCAGGTCGGCCTGCAGTTCGCCGCCGCGGTAGATCTTGATCGGCGGCACAACGATGCCTTCCTCGTAGATCTGACGCGCGTCGGTCGGCAGGCTGCCCGGCACCTTGCCACCGATATCAGTCATGTGCCCGAACATCGCGGCCCAGGCGATGTGCCTGCCGTCCTTGTAAATAGGCATCAGCACCAGCCAGTCGTTGGCGTGCGAAATCGCGCCATTGCAGGCGTAGGGATCCGTCGTGAGGAAGATGTCACCCTCCTCGATCGTGCCGTCGTAGGCGCTCATGAAGCCGTGGATGAAAGATCCGAACTGGCCGACCACCATTTTTCCGTCGCGATTCGCAATAAGTGGAAATTCGTCGTGTTGCTCTCTGATCCCGGGTGACATGGCGGTGCGGAACAGCACCGCGTCCATTTCAAAGCGCGCGTTCTTCAGCGCGTTCTCGATGATGTCGAGGGTGACGGGATCAACCTCGACCCGGTTCAGCGGCGTGTGATTTGTCTCGATCAGGTTCGCAGGCATGGCGCTTGACGTCCTCTTGAGTTCCCCGCACGTTCAGGCGTCGGGAGTAATCAGGATATTTCCGTACACATCCACCCGTCCGGTGCAGCCAGGCAGAATGAGCGTGGTCGAGTCCATCTCGGTCACGATCGCGGGTCCGGGGACCGCGGCGCCAGCGCCCAGCAGTGCCCGATCAAAAATACCGGCCTCCATCGTTTGACCGTCAATGAAAACCGTCTGCGTTGCATATCGTGCCGCGTCCACCGCTGAGTTCTGTTCCAGCGTTGGCGGCGAGATCTCTGCGGCTTTTCCCAGGGCCACCACACGCAGATTAACAAGCTCCTTTTCTGCGGGCAGCGCGAAGGTGAACAGCTGCTCGTGCATGGCGTCGAAGCGCGCGCCCGCGACGGCCAGGCAGTCCGCGAGGTCAGCATCTTCGAGATCCACGCTGAGTGACAGGCCCTGCCCCTGGTAGCGCAGATCGAGCTGATAGCTCAGCGTCTGGTCAGTCTGCGGCACCCCCTCGCGCGCGAGCGCTTCGCCGGCCGACCGGGCCAGCGCGGCCAGCACTTCGGTAATGTCGGCTGCCGATGTCTCGCTGAAGCGACGGATGAACGTCCGCGAGGCCTCATCACGCAGCCGCGTCGTGGCATCGCCATAAGCGCACAGAACGCCCGGCCCTGGCGGAATGATCACCGGCCAGGAGCCCATCAGACGTCCCAGTGCATTGGCGTGCAGCGGCCCCGCACCGCCAAAGGCCATCAGCGCAAAATCACGCGGGTCGAAACCCTGCTCCACCGAGACCAGCCGCAGCGCGCCGAACATGTTCTCGTTGACGATGTTGTAGATCCCCTCTGCCGCCCGCTCCAGCGGCAGCTCCAGCGCGTCCGCCACCTGTTGTACCGCCCGCTGCGCGCGATCGACGTCGATAGCGAGATCGCCGCCGAGCCGTGCTGCCGCTGGCAGATAGCCCAGCACCACGTTCGCGTCAGTCACGGTGGGCTCAGCGCCACCCTTGCCGTAGGCCGCAGGTCCGGGCTCGGCGCCGGCGCTCTGCGGTCCGACCCGCAGGGCCCGGGTCAGCTCCGGCACGTGGGCGATCGAGCCGCCACCGGCGCCAACCGTGCGGATATCCACCGAAGACGCGCGGACAGTGACATCGCCTACCGTAGTCTCACGCCGCAGCCGCGCCTGCCCACCCTGCACCAGTGCCACGTCGGTCGAGGTCCCCCCCATATCCAGCGTCAGCAGATCGTCGAAACCAGCGTTCCGGGCGACCCAGCTGGCGCCCGCCACGCCGCCCGCAGGGCCGCTCATCAACAGGTTCACGGGGTACTCAGCTGCGGCGCTGGCCGAGGCCAGACCACCGTCTGAGCGCAGAATATTGAGCCGGACCTTGTTCATGCGCTCGCCAAGCTCACGCTCCAGGTTACTGATATAGCGCTCTACCCGCGGGCGCACATAGGAATTCGCCACCGTCGTCACGGTGCGCTCATATTCCTGCATCTCGGGAATAACCTCGGAAGACAGCGACACCGGCACGTCCGGCAGCACCTCTTCGGCCAGCGACTTGATGCGCCGCTCATGCGCATCATTGGCGTAAGCGTTGATCAGACTGACGGTCAGGGCCTCGATGCCTGAATCACGCAGACGCAGCAGCGATTCGCGCAGCGTCTGTTCATTGAGGTCACGCACGACCGAGCCGTCCGCGGCAATCCGCTCATCGGCCTCCAGGGTCAGCTCCAGCGGGGCCAGTGGATCCGACTTGTTGTAGATGACCCAGGCGCCTAAGCCGCCGGGCACGAAGGATCGCGCGATCTGCAGCACCTGTCGGTAGCCCCGGGTCGTGACCAGGCCGACCCTGGCGCCGGTGCCGGTCAGAATGGTGTTGGTGGCAACCGTCGTGCCATGCAGCACATGGTCGATAACCGCCGGTTCGATTCCAGCGTTGGCGCACGCCCGTTCGATGCCGGCAAGCACGCCGCGGGAGGAATCGTCCGGCGTCGACGGCACCTTGGCCGAAAACAGCCGGCCCGATTCCTCGTTGATCAGCAGGACATCGGTGAAAGTTCCACCAACATCCACACCCAGTCTCCAACTCGCGCTCAATTTAGCCTCCCCTCCTGTAGGTGCTCTCCGGCGGGAACGTGATTCACGACCCTTTCCACACCAGCTGAAATAAATCCGAGCGCCGGTCACCGAGGTTCATCACCGACCCTTCGTGGTGCAGTTCTTTCAGTTTTTCGAGGTCCAGATCGACGACGAGCAGCTGTTCCGTGTTCGGTGTGGTCTCGGCAATGATCGCGTCGTGCGGGAATGCAAAGTCAGACGGCGAATATACGGCCGACTGAGCGTACTGCAGATCGAGATGGTCTACCTGCGGCAGATGACCCACGCTGCCGGCGACCACGACGTAACACTCGTTTTCGATTGCCCGTGCCTGTGCACAGCGCTGCACGCGCAGAAACGCGTTTTTTGTATCCGTCCAGATAGGCACAAACAGGATGTCCATCCCCGCAAGCGCCTGAAGGCGGGCCAGCTCTGGAAACTCAACGTCATAGCAGATCAGGATCCCGACTCTTCCCGCATCAGTTTCAATCGTCTTCAACCCCTGTCCGCCACGGATCATCCAGTAGCTGCGTTCATCCGGCGTGATATGCAGCTTGTACTGACGGTCCACGCGGCCGTTGCGCTGACAGAGGTAGGCGACATTGAACAGCTCGCCGTCTTCCACCACGGGCAGACTGCCACCAACGATATTCACGTTATAGCTGATGGCGAAGGACTGTAGCGCTTCCAGGATGGCAGGGCTGTGCGCAGCCAGCGCCCGCATCGCCTCACCGGCTTTCGCATCAGCGCCCGAGAGTCCTATCAGCGGCATGCTGAAAAACTCTGGCAGCAGCACAAAATCCGCACGATATTCCGACAGAGAATCGACAAAGTATTCGACCTGAGCGAGCAGGTCCGCGACCGAGGGCGTTGTCCGCATCTGCCATTGAACAACGCCGACCCGAACTGCTGTTTTCGGCGTTTCGACCAGTGGACGGTCGCCTGTTTCGTAGTAAAGGTTGTCCCACTCGAGCAGGGTCGCATAGCCTCGGCTTGCATCATCCTCCGGCAGGTAGCCGCGCATGATGCGTTTCACCTGAAAGTCATTGGCAAGCTGAAAATTCAGTACGGCATCGTCGAGCTCCTGACGCCGCACGCGCTCGATGTATTCCACTGGCGTCATGCGATCCGCGTGTTCGGCGTAGCCGCTGATCCGCCCGCCCGCCAGAATGCCGCGCAGGTTGCGGTCTATGCAGAGCTCTTTCCTGGCATCGTAGAGGCGCCGTCCCAGGCGGTAACCCCGGTATTCCGGGTCGACCATGACGTCGATCCCGTACAGGGCATCCCCTTCGGGATCGTCGAAGATGGTGAGATCCGCGCTGACCAGGTCGCGATACCGATGAGGCGACGAAAAGCGGTTGTAATCGACCCGCACCGTGAGCGCCGCCGCAACGATGCGTCCGTTGTCTTCTATGCAGACCTGCCCTTCTGGAAAGCTTTTCAGAAGACCATCAATCGTGCCGCGCGGCCAGGCGCCGCCAAGATCGGGGTAGGCCAGGTTCTCCAGCTGCTCGAGCTGCTCGTGGTCCGCCGCATCGAGGTTACGCAGACGCAGTAGCGTATCGCTCAGGCTTTCGTGCTCGCTCACGGGCGCCGGCTCCATTGAACGAAGACGCTTCCAGGCAGCTCAGGCGTGATTGCGCGCGTATGCTTCGCCATGCCCATCACGCACCGCCAAGCTGCGGCAGAACCTGCTCGCCGAACATACGCACGCCCGGAACGAAGTCCGGCCAGCTGAACAGCAGACCGTCAATCCCGGTTTCTCTCTCGATTTCATTTATCTGTCGCGCAATGCTCTGCGGCGATCCCACCACCGCGGGGATCCCCATAAAAGCCATATTGCCTTCCTCGATACCCTGCTCAAGAGCCGCCTTGAGCTGATCGCTGGTGCCGTCGGTGTTGGTGTCCAGGCTCGCACTGGCAAGGATATTCTCGATTGCGCCACGATCAGCCTCGGCAACGATGCGTGCGGCCTGTTGCGCGGCCTCAGCGTCGGTGTTGGCGATAACCATGTGATAGAGCGCGTAGATCCCGACCTGCCGCCCTGTGTTGGCTGCCCGTTCCTTGATGTCCGCGACCCCGGTGCGGAGGTTGGATTTGCCGGTCAGAACAAACTGGTGGTCGGCGAATTCGGCTACGAACTGACGGCCTCGTGGTGACTGGCCGGCACAAACGATGGGGATCTCATGCGTGGGTCGCGGAAAGACGGTGCAGTCATCGAGCTCGAAGAACTCACCGTGATGCGTGCAGCGCCCCTCCTGCCACAGGGTTTTGATGACCTTCAGATACTCCTCGGCGTACTCGTAGCGCCGTTCGTAGTGCGAGGCGCCCGGCCACATACCCATCTGCGCGTACTCGGCCCGGTTCCAACCGGTCACGATATTCAGTCCGCAGCGCCCTCCGGAGATATCGTCAATGGTCGCCACCATCCGCGCTACCACTGCCGGGTGCTGGCTCAGGATCGAGATCGAAGGAAACAGTCCGATAGTCTCGGTCGCAGCGGCAATGCCCGCCATCAGCGTGAAGGACTCGAGACACGCATCCCAATAACCGGTCTCACCCCCGAAACCGCGGAACTTCATCATCGACAGGACAAAGTCCAGACCCTGACGTTCGGCCTCCTTCGATATCTCCAGATTATGGGCATAGGTCGGCTCATAGACGGGGCTCCCGGCTGAGGGGATATAGCCATTGCTGCCGTTCGGAAGAAAAACGCCGAATTTCATAAATGCTCCTGATACAAGACTGGCGCGATAGTGCACGCAGACCGGGACGGCAGATTAGCGTGGTGACGTCACGGGCAGGCGTCACCATAATGCATCGACCGTCCATCGACATCGAGGGCCGCCTTCATGCCCGCCTACCGGCTCGGCTTCCTGCTTTGCGACCACGC
>JAYODW010000001.1:172541-177960 GCA_038116745.1 Gammaproteobacteria bacterium | reverse complement strand
GTGGTCGGCCTCTGCTTCGGCCACCAGATGCTGGGCCAGGCCCTGGGCGGCGAGGTGCGCCAGGCTGCCAAAGGCTGGGGGATCGGTCTGCGCGAATACGACGTCTGCGCGGCGGAACCCTGGATGTCGCCACAGCTGGACAGCCTCGTGCTGCCGGTCTGCCATCAGGATCAGGTGCTGAGTCTGCCTGCCGGCGCGCGTACTCTCGCCGGGAGCGCTCACTGTCAGAACTTCATCGTCCAGTTCGGACCCAGAGCCGTCGGCATTCAGGGGCACCCGGAATTCTCACCAGCGTTTGTCGGCGCGCTGATTGAGTGGCGTCAGGACCGCCTGCCCGCAGCGGTGCGGGCTACCGCGCAGGCTTCTCTCACGCGCGAGCACGACAGCGAAATCGTCAAACGGTGGATCGCAACTTTCCTCCAGCTGCCGCAGGAAGCATGCGCATGAGCGAGCGTTTCCTGGTACTGCAGCATGTTGCGGTCGAGCACCCGGGGATCTTCCGCGATTTCATGCGCGCCGACGGGATTGCCTGGGACACGGTCGAACTGGATACCGGTGGCACCATCCCGTCGCTGGACGCCTACAGCGCGCTTATCGTCATGGGCGGCCCGATGGACGTCTGGGAAGAAGATCGACTTCCCTGGCTGCGCACCGAAAAAGCCGTCATCCGACGCTGGGTGGAAGAACTCCGTCGCCCGTATCTCGGCGTGTGCCTCGGACATCAGCTGCTCGCCGCGGCGCTCGGAGAGGACGTCCGTTCGGGAGCCCGGGCTGAAGTCGGGGTGATGTCAGTCGAACTGACCGCGGCGGGACGCGCGCACCCGTTTTTTGCCGGGATTGAGAACCATTTCCCGTGCCTCCAGTGGCACGGCGCAGAAGTGGTCACCGCGCCTGCGGGCAGCGCGGTGCTGGCTGCTTCGCCGGACTGCGCGATCCAGGCGCTGGCCTATGGCGAGCACGCCCTGTCGATCCAGTTCCACGTCGAGATCCTGGAGAGCACGGTCGACGAATGGGGTGCCATCGAAGCCTATCGCACCGCCCTTGAAACGACCCTCGGCGCGGACGGCCTCAGCCGTTTCCGAGAGGCAGCGGCAGCCCACATGGGGCGCTTTAACGTCCTCGCGAAGCGCCTTTACAACAACTGGCGGCAGAGCGCGTTTGCCGCTTCACTCACCCCTGAAACGCAGAGTGGCGCGTAGCCCGGGCTGGTTATCAAGAAACTCAAGCTCGCCGTGATGCAGCTCGGCGACGGCTTTCACCAGGCTGAGTCCCAGACCGCTGCCCGGCAAGGCGCGGCTCTCATCCAGCCGCACGAACCGCCGGGTCACCCGCTGTCGCTCCCAGTCGGGGATTCCCGGCCCCTGATCGGCGACCGTGCAGCGCACGCCGCCGGCCTCGCGATGAACGCTCAAAGCTACCTGCGAGCCGGCCGGGGAGAACTTGAGGGCGTTGTCGAGCAGGTTGGTCAGCGCCTGAAAAAGCAGATTGCGATCGCCGCGGATGACGCTCCCCGGCTCGCAATCACAGGTCAGGCTGATCGCCCGTTCCTGAGCGACGCCCTGGTACAGCTCGGCAGCGTCCGACATCAGCGTACCCAGGTCCACCGTTTCTTCTTCACGCGCATAGCTGCCTGATTCAATGCGGGCAATACGCAGCAGTGCAGTGAAGGTCTGCAGCAGGGCGTCAGCCTCGGCGACGCTTTGGTCCAGTTCGCTCTGCAGTTCAGCGGGCGCCTGACGCGCTGTCGTTTCCAGGCGATTGCGCAGGCGCGTCAGTGGCGTGCGCAGGTCATGCGCGATGTTGTCCGATACATGCCGCACGGCCTCGACCAGGTCCTCCAGTCGGTCGAGCATCGCGTTGACGTGCGTGGCCAGTAGGTCAAACTCGTCACCGCTGCCCCGGGTATCGAGGCGCCGGTCCAGCTCGCCTCCGATGATGGCCGAGGTGGTCTGCGTAAATGCGGAAACCCGGCGCAACAACCGTTGCGACATCAGGGTCCCGCCGACCATCGCCAGCACCAGCGTGAGCCCCAGCCCCAGCAGAAGAGCGCGATTAAAAACCTGCCGCAGCTGCGTGAGCTGCTCGATGTTTCGCCCCACCAGCAGGTGCAGACCGTCCCGCAGCAGGTAGACCCGTGCGCGGGCCGGCACACGCCTGCCATCGGCGCGTTGATGCGAAAACTCGAGCCAGCCATCAGCATCCGGCGCGACCTCAGGCCACACCGAAAGATTGCCCGCGAGGGGCTTATTCTCCCGGGTCGCAAAGAGATAAAGCATGTCGCCGCTGTCGTCGGTCCGGATCCGATGCGCAATCACGTTCATCAGTCGGTCGAGGCCGTGTTCGATGTACTGCTCCGCCAGGCCGGTGATTTCCGCCTTCAGGGTTGCGTCTGTCTCACGCACCGTGACGCCAATCGTGGACCAGTAAAAAAAGCCGGTCAGCAGACTCAGTGACAGCGCAAACAGCAGGCTGTAGGACAGCGTCAGCTGAAACGTCGTGGTGCGGGCTAGCTGGCCGAGGCGTTTGAGCACTGGCACGAATCAGATGCTTTCGTCGACGCCAAGTCGATATCCCGCCCCGCGGACGGTGTGAAGTAGCGGAGTCGCCGCGCCCTTGTCGATTTTGCTGCGCAGTCGGCTGATGTGCACATCAATCACGTTGGTCTGGGGGTCAAAGTGATAGTCCCACACGTGTTCCAGCAGCATCGTCCGGGTCAGCACCTGCCCGGCGTGGCGCATCAGATATTCCAGCAGCCGGAATTCGCGCGGCTGCAGTTCGATACGGTCTCCGCCGCGCGTGACGCTCCGGGCTATGAGATCCATCTTGAGGTCCGCGACCATGAGCTGCGTAGCGGGTCCTTCGGGGACAGTCCTGCGCGACAGTGCCTCTACCCGGGCCTCGAGCTCGCTGAAGGCAAAGGGTTTCACCAGGTAATCATCACCGCCAGCACGCAGCCCCTGAACCCGCTGGTCGACCTCACCCATGGCACTCAGGATCAGCACCGGCACACGGTTGTCCGAAGCGCGCAGCGTGCGCACGATCGTCAGACCGTCCACCTCCGGCAGCATCCGATCCAGAACGACGATGTCGTAAGACTCGCTGCTTGCAAGTACGAGCCCCTCCCTGCCATCCGCTGCGCAATCCACGTTATGGCCGCGCTGTGCCAGGCCGCCACGAATAAACTCGCGCGTGTCCCGGTCATCTTCGACTATCAGGATCCGCAACCCGTCTCTCCAGCCGTTTTCGAAGGCGCATTATCCTGACCTCAACGTCTCAAAGGCACATTAACGAAATTTAATCTTGCGGAAAGCCTGCGGTAATCCAGTGCTCGCTACTGTGCTCGCCAGTTCGAGTCCCAAGGAGTACCGCAAATGAACACGCTTCCATTCGCCATCAACCGCAAAAAGCTTGCCGTAAGGGCCGTCTGGCTGGCCGCGCCCGCGATTATCGGGGCTCTAGCGCTACAGGCGATAAGCCCTGCGACGGCTACCGAGCGCGAGCCGGCGCCGGTCTTTGAGCGGGTGCAGTTCGCCGATGTGATCGAGCGCACGCAGCCCGCCGTAGTCAAAATCGACGTCAAGAAAACCATGGGTGAGGTCGCCCGCCTCCAGGGGCAACCCGGACCGTTCGGGCCGGGAGGCATGGACGAGCTGATGCGTCGCTTTGGCGGCATCCCCTTCCCCTTCGCTCAGCGTGGCGCACCACCAGCGGTAGCAGAGGGCCTCGGCTCGGGCTTCATTATTGATGCGAGCGGCCTTGTCGTGACCAATAACCACGTCATCGACGGCGCGACTGAAATGAGCGTCACCCTTCATGATGGTCGCCAGTTCACGGCACGGCTGGTGGGTCGCGACGAGCTCACCGATCTGGCCCTGCTGCAAATCGAGGGCGCTAAGGACCTGCCTACGGTGTCATTCGGCGATTCGGAACATGCCCGAGTCGGAGACTGGGTAGTCGCTATAGGCAGTCCGTTCGGCCTCGGCGGCAGCGTTACTGCAGGGATCATCTCGGCTCGTGGACGGGATATCCATTCTGGTCCTTACGATGACTACCTGCAGATCGACGCACCCATCAACAGCGGCAACTCAGGCGGCCCGATCCTGAACGCCAGCGGTGAGGTCATCGGCGTGAACACCGCCATCTTCTCGCCCAACGGCGGCAATATCGGCATCGGCTTCGCTATCCCGGCAGCGGACGCAGAGCAGGTGATTGCTGAACTGCAGCACAAGGGCTCTGTCACCCGCGGCTGGCTCGGCGTTCAGATCCAGGAAGTCACGCCGGAAGTGGCCGAGGCTTTCTCTCTGGGCGAAGCACAGGGGGCGCTGGTTTCCTCGGTACAGAGCGACAGTCCCGCGGCGCGCGCCGGGGTTCAGGTCGGCGATGTTATTCAGAAGTTCAACGGAGAAGCAGTCGACTCGCCGCGCGAGCTGAGCCGCAGCGTGGCCCGCACCGAACCGGGCGAGAAGTACAGCATCGAAGTCATGCGGAAAGGTGAGTCGCGGCGTCTGGTCGCGGTAGTCGACCACAACCCGAACAGCAGCGAAACGGTGGCACAGATCCCGGCCAACGGTGCGCCGGATGACGATCTCGGCCTCGGCCTGGCGCTCGGCGCGCTCTCGCCTGCAGCGCGCGACAAGCTGGCGCTCGAGGATGCGCAGTCCGGCGCACTGGTACTGGGCGTCAAGTCCGGCGGCGCGGCAGACCGCGGTGGACTGGCACCCGGCGATGTCATCGTTCAGGTGAATCAGCGCAACGTGACGGACAAAAGCGATGCCGAAAAGGCACTGCGCGCGGCGGCAAAGGCTGACCGCCCGCTGGTCGTCCTTGTGCGGCGGGGCGAGTCACAGTTTTTCGCCACCGTTAAACCAGCCTGATCCCGCTTTCTTTCCTCCCCCACGGGTAGACGTCTGTTTACCCGCTCTCCCAGGAGTTGCCCCGGACGCGTTCCGGGGCTTTTTTTCGGCCGCTCGCGGGCGCCCGTCTCCCTCTGCAACACCTGCAGCTCTACCCGTACCCGACCAACATCGCAGGCCATCCTCACGCAGGGCTGTCCGGTCTGCCGGAGGATGCTGCCATGCAGGATAGCGCTCGGCCCTCATTCTCTGAGAAACTCAAGCAACGCCCTGGAGATGGCAACGCTGACGCCCAGCGCACGAACGGAGGACACCGATATGCTGAAACGCGCCGACTGGTATGACCTGGCTCGAGATACCAACTGGACTCCGCGATATGTCACCACCGAGGAGCTGTTCCCGCCGCAGATGAGCGATACCTTCGGGCTGGCGCCTGCAGCCTGGGAAAGCTACGACGAACCCTACAAAACAACCTACCGCGAATATGTCAGCGTGCAGCGTGAAAAAGACGCCGGCGCCTATTCAGTCAAAGCGGCGCTGAGCCGCATGAAATTCTGCGAACAGGC
>JAYODW010000001.1:0-172441 GCA_038116745.1 Gammaproteobacteria bacterium | reverse complement strand
TGATGAACGGTCGCGATGCGGTCTCCATTGCCATCATGCTGACCTTTGCATTCGAGAGCGGCTTCACCAACATGCAGTTTCTCGGACTGGCGGCGGACGCGGCCGAGGCCGGCGATTTCAGTTTCTCCAACCTGATCTCAAGTATTCAGACCGACGAAGCGCGGCACGCCCAGATCGGAGCGCCCGCCCTGAAGATCCTGCTTGAGAACGGCTTTCAGGCCGAGGCGCAGAAACGGGTAGATATCGCGTTCTGGCGTTCGTGGCGCCTTTTCTCGGTGCTTACTGGGCCGATCATGGATTACTACACGCCGCTCGCGCGCCGCGAAAGCTCGTTCAAAGAATTCATGGAGGAATGGATTGTCGGCCAGTTTGACCGCAGCATCCGCGATCTCGGCCTCGACCGTCCCTGGTACTGGGACATCTTCCTGGAGGAACTGAACGACACTCACCACGGCATGCATCTCGGCGTCTGGTACTGGCGGCCGACGGTCTGGTGGAATCCCGCGGCCGGTGCATCAACACCGGACCGCGACTGGCTGGAGCAGAAATACCCCGGCTGGAACGACACCTGGGGCCGCTGCTGGGATGTCATTACTGAGAACCTGCGCAACGGCCGCGAGGACCTGACTGTCCCAGAAACGCTCCCGGTAATCTGCAACATGTTCAATCTCCCGATCCTGGGCGCGCCGGGCGCAAAATGGGGCTGTCGCAATTACCCGCTGGAGTACAAAGGACGGCGCTACAACTTCGGCTCGGAGCCGGATCGCTGGATTTTTCAGCAGGAGCCTGAGCGTTACGCGGGTCACATGACACTCGTCGATCGTTTCGTGGCCGGGCTCGTACAGCCTCCGACACTTGCCGGTGCGCTGGCTTACATGGGGCTGGCACCCGAAGAATGCGGTCAGGACGCGCACGGCTACCGCTGGGCTTTCGCTGACGAACCTTCGCTGAAAAAAGCGATCTGACGACGGGCTGCGCAGAGGACAGATTCATGGCTGCGTTGCCGATCGTCAGTAATTTCGAAAGCGACTTCGTCCTGCAGCTCGTCGAGATCGACAGTGATGATTCGATGGATACCGTGGCGAGCAAGTGCGCGCATCACTCCATCGGCCGCCGCGTTGCGGCCCGCCCTGGAACCATCCTGAGGGTTCGATTGCCCGACGCGGAAGCGCCCCTCCCGCGCGAACAGACCGCCGCCGGCGCCGGCATTGCACCGATGGACACGGTGGAGATCTTTTTCGAGCCTATCGTCAGCGAAGCCTGAGACAGGCGTCTGTTCCAAGCCGGAGAGCCCGGGATGTATATGCGCGTGTGTTCCCTCGATGACCTCTGGGAGGGAGACATGGAAAGCTTCGAGATCAGCGGCACGCAGGTTCTGGTGATCCACGCCGATGGCGGCGAGGTTTTTGCGGTTCAGGGCACCTGTCCGCATCAGGAAATTCCGCTGGTCCAGGGCAGACTGCAGGACAGAACTCTGACCTGCAGAGCGCACCTGTGGCAGTTCGACGTCGCCAGTGGTCGTGGGATCAATCCAGCCAGCTGTCGTCTGGCCGTTTATCCGGTTGAACTGCGCGGCGATGACGTTTACGTCGATATCGAGCAGAGCGCGGCAACTTCCTCATAAATATCGCCGCACGACAGGCCTGTTGTGCCAGGGAGACAGCGAAATGAACGACAACCAGGGCACTGACGACTCGAGGCGGGTCGGGCCGGTTTTTCGGCCGGGGGAGCTGGCTGACGCAGCGATTCAGGCGCTCGAGGAAGACAATCCAGGCAAAGACTTCCGGGTTGACGATCGCGTCGGTTACGTCCGGGTCGAAACAGACGAAGAATGCGTTATCCGCCGCGACACCATGGAAGGCATTCTCGGGCGTGGTTTCCACATGCAGGAGCTGGAAACCATTCTGGGCTCGTTCGCCGGTCGCATCGAAGTGGACGAGAACTACATTCGATTCTATGTCTCCGCGAAGTCCTGAAACCTGGCAGGAGGTGTCAATGCCATGAGCGACGAAAATGCCAACGCGTCGTCGAAGCCGCTGAAGACCTGGACGCACCTGCAGAAGGCCCGGAAGAGGCCCAATGAGTACGCGATTGTTTCGACCAATCTGCATTTCAGCACGGATGTTGCCGAGTGTCCGTGGGAGCTGGACCAGGATCTGCCTGTCAACGCCTGGTTCCGGAAAAACCGCGAAGGCTCCCTCCTTCAGCATTCCGACTGGGACGCTTTCCGCGATCCGGATGAACTGGTCTACCGCACCTACAACATCCTGCAGGACGGTCAGGAAAACTATGTCTGCGGATTGCTTGAGGACTTTGCCGAGCGCGGACACGACGCGGGTCTCGAACGCGAATGGCTGGCAACGCTGTCTCTGCTTTACACCCCCTCCCGCTATCTGCTGCACGCGCTGCAGATGGCCTCGGCCTATCTGGTGCAGATGGCGCCTGCAAGCACGATCAGCAACTGTGCGATTTTTCAGGCCGGCGACTGCCTGCGCTGGCTGTCGCACACGGCTTATCGCACGCGCGAGCTTGCCAACGCGCGGCCAGAGATCGGCTTCGCGGACGCAGAGCGCCGTCACTGGGAAGAAGAACCCGCCTGGCAGGGTTTCCGCGAGCTTGTCGAACGGGCACTGGTCGTCTACGACTGGGGTGAGGCGTTTGTGGTGTTGAATCTGGTGCTGAAGCCGGCGGTGGACGAAGCCCTCTTCCGCGAGCTCGGGCGGAGCGCTCGAGCTTATCGCGACGATCTGCTGAGTCTGATGTGTGAATCCGCTCTGCGCGACAGCGACCGCCAGCGTCGCTGGACCGGCGCCCTGGTGGAGTTCATCCTGCAGGAGACCGACAACCGCCAGGTCATTCTCGACTGGCTCGAGCGCTGGACACCGCTCGGAGAACAGGCGATCGAAGCCTGGTGCGCCCACCTGCCGGGAGAACCCGAAGCCGCACAACGCGCGCAAGGCGCAACGGCCGCATTCCGCAGCGGGCTCAACCTGACCTGAGTGCGCGGCTACTCAAGATCAGCACCCGCTCGGACGCATCTGCGACAAAGGACAGAGCAGTCTGCGTGAGGGCAAGGGTTAGTGATTCGCAAACTACCGCGGGATAGCTGCCACGGTTCCGCTTGCCCTGCTTCGCTCAGCGGCCTAGTCTCACGCTGGCTGCAACCCCGAAGAGGAAAAAGCGATGCGCTTCTCTGATAACGGCTACTACATCGAACGCTATGTGAAGTGCGACAACTGCGGCATTCTGATTTACGACGACGGCATCAGCGCCGACCCCACGGGGAAGGCTGGAATCTACTGCTCCGAGTGGTGCATCGACTGGGCACAAGCCCGGCACCGCGGGGTGACCGAGCCTCGCCTTCCTCTGCCCCGTGCGGCACGGGACTGAGCAAAGAACGCCGGTCTGTGATCAGGCTTCGATGTCGTCGAACAGGACGCTCGACAGGTAGCGTTCCCCGCTGTCCGGCAGGATGACCACAATGGTCTTACCTGCGAACGCGCTCTCCTCAGACAGCCTGCGCGCGGCTTCTGCAGCAGCGCCGCAGGAGATCCCCACCAGAATTCCCTCTTCAGTCGCCAGCCGGCGCGCCATCGCCACCGCCTCTTCGTTCGACACCCGTTCAACGCGATCGACCAGGTCCAGATCCAACACCCCAGGCACAAAGCCGGCGCCGATCCCCTGAATCTTATGCGGCGCCGGTTTGACCTCGTCTCCGGCCAGGGTCTGAGTGATTACCGGGCTCGTCTCAGGCTCAATCGCCACGGTCGTAATCGCTTTCCCGCAGGTCTTCTTGATATAGCGCGAAATGCCGGTGATTGTGCCGCCGGTCCCGACACCCGCGACGAGCGCATCGATGTTGCCCTCGGTCTGCCGCCAGATTTCGGGTCCCGTGGTTTTCTCGTGAATAGCCGGATTAGCTGGATTCTCGAACTGCTGCGGCATGAAGTACCGACCCGGGTCGCTGGCCACAATCTCCTCGGCCTTCGCGATAGCGCCTTTCATCCCCTTTGCGCCTTCCGTCAGCACCAGGCGCGCGCCGAATGCCTTGAGCACCTTGCGTCGCTCCAGGCTCATGGTGTCGGGCATGGTCAAGGTGAGAGGGTAACCGCGCGCCGCGCAGACAAATGCCAGCGCGATTCCCGTGTTGCCACTGGTCGGCTCAACCACTTCCACGCCCGGTCCGAGCACGCCGCGCTCCTCCGCGTCCCAGATCATGGCCGCACCAATCCGGCACTTCACTGAGTAGGCTGGATTTCTACCCTCAATTTTGGCCAGCACAGTCGCCTTGCCCGGATCGACAACGCGATTGAGACGCACCAGCGGCGTCTCGCCGATGGTCTGGGAGTTATCTTCAAAAAAAGCCATCGGCTTCTCCTTCTCAGCCAGGCGGCTCGGGACCAGGGACGCTGGCCTCAGCACGCTGCGCTATTACAGATTGGGAATCACGTGTTCGCCGAACAGACGGATGTCCTGCAGCGCCTCAGCCTGCGGCGGTCCACCTGGCTGACGCATGCGCAGCATCACGTAATCAGGCTTGACGATCTCTTTCCACATCTGCAGCTGCTCCAGACACTGCGCCGGCGAACCGGCAATCAGGCGATCTTTCGCAGCCAGATCGAAGCTCAGCTCGTCAGAGCTTTTGACGTCTTGCAGGTAGTCGTCAGGCACGTAGGCGCCGTAATGGTGATACCAGCGGTGGGTAATCATGGTCGGCTCGCTCTTCGCCACACAGGCGTCCCAGGATTCACCGATTACGCAGTCCCGCATCAGAACCACGAACGGCTTGCGCCCGTTGCGCTCGGCCTCAGCCCGGTACTGGTCGGCATAATCCTTGATCACCGGCAAGGACTGGATTGGGTCAGCGATCCAGCCGTCGCCCATACGCCCGGCGCGCTCCAGACCAGCGGGAACCCATCCTGCCATCCAGATCGGCGGACCGCCCTCCTGGTAGGGCACGGGCGTTACACGCACATTCTCAATCTGGTGATATTTACTCGGATAGCTGAACGGTTGTCCGGTCCAGGCCTGCCGTAATACCTCCACGCACTCCTCGGTCCGGCGGGCGCGCTGTTTGACCGGCACGCCAAACGCATCGAAATCATGCGGCTGATAGGCGATGCCCAGCGCCGCAACCATACGGCCATGGGTTGCCTGGTCGACCACGGCGATGTCCTCGGCCAGACGGATGGGGTGATAGAGCGGTGCGAGCAGGACGCAGGTTCCGACCTTGATCCGACGCGTGCGCATGCCGATCAGACCGGCCATGAGCACCGGCGCGGGGAGGTAACCATCCTCCTGCTGGTGGTGTTCGGTGAAATAAAAACCGTCGAAGCCGACCGCTTCGCACAGTTCGGCCTGTTCTACGAGCTCATCGATCAGGCCGGCAACATTCTTGCCGTCCGGCGGATCCTGGGTGCAGGGAAAGTAACCTACAGGCAACATCGGGGACTCCTCGGTTGGTCGCCGCACGGCGGCTGAAAGGCCCACGATTCTAGCAAGACGATAACCCTGCGCGGGTCGTTCACCTGTCGTCGAGCGCCACCGCGAAAGGTTCACTGAGCGCGGCGAGCTGTTCGCGCAGATCCAGCACGTGCCGCTCCCAGTAGGCCTGTGAATCAAACCACGGGAAGGCCTGCGGAAAGGCAGGATCGGTCCAGCGCCTCCCGAGCCAGGCCGCGTAGCGGATCATGCGGAAACTGCGCAGCACCTCGATCAGTGCAAGCTCGCGATAGTCAAAGTCGGCGAACTCGTGGTAACCCTCAAGCACGATGGCCAGCTGCGCGCGCTGTTCCTCCGGGCTGCCCGACAGCAGCATCCACAGATCCTGCACGGCAGGGGCATTAAGGCTGTCATCGAGATCGACAAACAGCGGCGCCCCATCCCGCCAGAGAACGTTGCCCGCGTGACAGTCGCCATGTACCCGGCGCAGGCTGATCGAATCCTGGGTGGACCAGCGAGTGTCCATCAGCGTCAGCAGATCCGCCGTCGTGGAGAGATAAGCCGGGCGCAGATCCAGCGGCACCCAGGCTTCAGCCAGATAGTTCACGGCGTCCCTGGCCTGGACCACCGGGTCCAGTGTCTCGCGGGACGCGAAGCGCCGCAGGCCACCAATCGCGTGCAGACGCGCCAGGCATCGTCCCATCACGCGCAGAGGCTCCTCACGATCCAGTTCCGGCGCCCGTCCGCCCCGGCGCGGATACAGCGCTACCAGGAAACCATCGAACTCCGTGAGGCTGTGCCCTCCCTGATTGCAGAGGGGCGCAACCACCGGCCACTCAGCCTCCAGCAGCTCATGCGCGAACGCGTGTTCCTCTGCGATTGCTTCCCGGGACCACCTTCCGGGGCGGTAAAACTTGGCAATAAGCGGTTCGTCTTCCTCGAGACCGACCTGGTAGACGCGATTTTCGTAGCTGTTCAGCGCCAGCAGACGCCCATCGCAGACGTATCCGCGACCCTCGATCGCCGACAGAATGAAATCAGGCGTCAGCCGTGAGAAAGGGTGCCCATCGGCCACGTCAGGCGCGCAGCCTGTCCGCCAGGGTCGCAATCTGATCCAGAACAGGAAGCACCTTCTCGCGCGACTCCGATGGCAGGCCGAAGATCAGATGCGAATACCCCTGAGCGAGGCTGTTGCGTATCTCGGCCTCGTCCATGGGAGGGTAAAACAGTGCCAGGGTAATGTCGTCAAAATTCCGTCCGCGCGCTGCACAGGCCTCTCTGACCTGCTCGACCGTGCCCTCCCCGGCACGTCCGCCGACCGGGATCCAGCCGTCCCCATACTCCGCTATACGCTCTGCTACGAAGCGCGAGTTCGCGCCGATCCAGATCGGCGGTCCACCGGCCTGAACCGGCTTCGGATACGACCACATCCTGTCGAAATTCACATACTCACCGTGGAACTCGGCTTCGTCTTCGGTCCAGATGGTTTTCATCGCCAGAATGCGCTCGCGCACCACCCGCCAGCGTCGTTCGAACTCGACACCATGATTTTCGATTTCCGGCCGGTTCCAGCCGGCACCGACACCGAAGATGAATCGGCCATTCGACATCCGGTCGATCGTCGCGACTTCTTTCGCCAGTGTGATCGGGTGCCGCTGCGAGACAAGGCAGATCCCCGTACCCAGCCGGATCCGCTCAGTGACCGCAGCGCAGGCGCCGAGCACGACGAACGGATCGTAGGTACGCAGGTAATGCTCTGGAATTTTTCCCTCAGGAAAAAACGGAGAGCTGGTGTCGAGCGGTATGTGCGTGTGCTCAGGCACGAATAACGAGTCAAGACCTCGTGCTTCAACCTCCCGTGCCAGCTCCACCGGCTGCATGGACCGGTCGGTTGCAAAGATCATTACGCCACAGTCCGGTTTACGCATTACGGCTCTCCTCATCGTCTGAACATAAACGTCACCGCACGCCGCAGCGTGGGACGACGGCCAATCGAACCGCAAGTGTAAAGCCAGCGAATCGGCGCGACACGCGGACAAGCCCTCCTGAGCCCACACAGACGTCGACGCCCGGTAGTCGATTCACCATAATTGCGCCCTTTCTAACGTTCCGCCCGGTCCGCTCCGGGAGTGTCGACTATGCAGCATCACGTTAACGTTCTGGGCGTGGGGATGACCCATTTCAAAACCCCGAAGCAGGCAGATCCCTATACCGTTATGGGTTCCTCGGCCGGTCGCGACGCCCTCACGGACGCCGGCATCGATTTCCGGCTCGTCGAGCAGGCCTATGTCGGCTACGTCTACGGCGACAGCACCGCCGGACAGCGCGTGGTCTACGAGCTCGGCATGACCGGGATCCCGGTGTTCAACGTGAACAACAACTGCGCCACGGGCTCGACGGCACTGTTCCTCGCTCGACAGGCGATCGCGAGCGGCGCGGCCGACTGCGTCCTTGCCCTGGGATTCGAACAGATGAGCCCGGGCGCGCTCGGTTACGTCTTTCCCGACCGACCCGCGCCCCTCGAAAAATTCACCGACGTTGCAATCCGCAAATACGGTGACAGCGAGGTCCCCATGGCACCGCTGCTGTTCGGCGGTGCCGGACGGGAGTACATGGAAAAATATGGCACCCGGCCTGAGACCTTCGCCAGCATCACGGTCAAAGCGCGACGCCACGCGGCGCATAATCCGCGTGCCGTATTCCGCGACCCGCTGACGCTTGAAGAAGTCATGGCCAGCACCTCGATCTGCGATCCGGTGACCCGCTTCCAGTGCTGCCCGCCCACCTGCGGCGGTGCCGCTGCCATTCTTTGTTCCGACGACTTCGCGCGACAGCAGGGTTTGAAACCCCGGGTACGCATCGCCGCTCAGGCCATGACCACTGACACGGCCAGCACCTTCGGCGACAGCCTCATTTCGACGGTCGGCTACGACATGTCGCGCGCGGCCGCGCAGCAGGTCTACGAGACGGCGGGGGTGACGCCGCACGACATCAAGGTAGTTGAGCTGCACGACTGTTTCAGCACCAACGAAATCCTGAACTATGAAGCGCTTGGACTGACCGCAGAAGGCACTGCTGAACGCATGGTCGCTGACGGCGACAACACTTACGGCGGGCGGTGCGTCGTCAACCCGTCCGGCGGTCTGATTTCCAAGGGCCACCCGCTCGGTGCAACCGGCCTTGCGCAGTGTGCAGAGCTCAACTGGCAGCTGCGCGGCGAGGCGGACAAGCGTCAGGTCGAGGATGCGCACATCGCGCTCCAGCACAACATCGGTCTTGGCGGCTGCTGCGTCGTCACGCTGTACGAAAGCCTGAGCTGAATCACAGACGGCCCATGACCGCGCAGCGCATCTCCCTCCTCGGCCTCGGGCGCGTTGGCACGGCCGTGGCCCGGCGGTTGTGCGATCAGGGCGTTGCCCTGACGGTGTGGAATCGCACAGCGGCACGGAGCTACGCATTCGATGGGCGGGCGGCTGTCGGGCTCAGCATGGCGGCGGCATGTCAGGCCAGTGAGATCATCGTTCTGTGTCTCGACGACTACAGCACCAGTCTGGAACTGATGGACGCGGTTGCCGGCGATAGCAGTCTGGCAGGTAAGCTGCTGGTGCAGCTTAGCAGCGGCACCGCCTCGGATGCGCGGACCCTCGCTGCGTGGGCGCAGATGCACCAGCTGCGGTACCTGGACGGTGCCGTTCTGGCGCCACCGACTCCAGCCGATACGAATAGCGGGATCTGCCTCTTCTCCGGCCCTGAAGAGAGCTGGGAGGCCGGTCGTGACAGCCTCAGCCTGGCTGCCGGGCTGGTGCGCTACGTCGGGGAGGAGATCGGGCGCGCTGCAACCCTCGAGTGCGCGCTGCGCAGCTACGTCCACGGGGCGTCGCTGGCCATGCTGCATGGTGCCGCGCTGTGTGAGTCGGAAGGCCATGCGCTCACCGAATATTTCTTCCTCGCCAAACGTCTTGGCGAGCAGCTCGCGAATACGGCGGATAGCGGCAAGGACATGATTGCGCGAACGCTCTACGCTGGAGACGTATGCAGAGTGGCAACGCACCTGCGCTTGCAGCGGCACGTACAGCGCATGAGCCATGACAACGAAATCGATACCCAACTGCCGGACACGGTGTCGCAGCTGATGAAAAAAGCCCAGGCCGCCGGCTACGGCGACGATGAAATCGCAGCGCTCTTTGAAATTCTAAAACGCGGGGTGGAATTCAGCTGATGGACGATCGTCGACGTTTTTTTGTGCTTACGTTCGGGCGCAGCGGCTCGTCCATGCTGTGTGCGCTGCTCGCCGACGCCGGAGCCGATTTCGGCATGCCGGTCCCACCTGCTTGGGACCTGCGTCGCGGAGCAATGGAGGACCCTCAGATCAAACTCGCCGCGCGGCACATGCTGCGGGCCTTGGAGATTGAGTCCGGAGGGCATCATCTGCTCTCCCCGTCCCTCGAAGCCGGATGGCACCGCCGGCGCGCAAGGCGCGCCGTCAGACAGAGCCTGCGCCCCGTACGGTTCGTCAAATCCAACGACCTCGACCTCATCGTTCCCATCGCCTACGCGGAAGGTTACGAACCGCGCATCATCATCAGCTATCGAGAATTCGAAAGCAGTCTGGCCAGCGCACTGTCGGGGCGCAGGATGCGCTCGCCCGAGGCGCTTGCTGCAGAGTATCTGCGTGTCTACCGCCAGGGCCTGGCGTTCATGCAGACCTTCGGCGGCTGCAGCGTCGGGTTCAGTCAGCTCGGGCAGCCAGAGCAGGCGTGGCTCGCGGCGCTGGCGGGGGTCACCGGGCTCCCCCTGCCGGCGCTGCAGCAGGCGGCCGCCGTCCGCGTGAACAGCGAAGAGGTAAGCAGCCCTGCCCCACCGGTGATCTACCCTGCCTGCCACGCCTTGCTTGCTCAGCTCGAGGAATCGGCCGGACAGATCTGCGAACCCCGCATACCCGCCCGGCGCTCTTCCTGAGCTGCGGGTCCGCATTGCGGCAGACCCGTTCAGCTCGGGATCAATCGCGCGGCGCTGAGCGCCGTCAGCACCGCGCTGGCCTCGTCGACGACCGTTCTGACAATGTCCGCTGCCGGCTGCACTGCCCGCAATAGATCAGCCGCCTCGCCGACGATGACCGCTGCGTTATCCGGGTCAGCGTCGCGCACTGCACGCCCGAACTTCTTCCGCTCTTCATCAATCGCGGATTCAAACCCTGCAGGGTCGTTCTCAAAGCGCTGCGTCGTCTGATTCCTCAGCGTGCGCAGTCCGTAGCCGGGCGGCCAGTCCCAGCCGCGCAGGCGGTCGAAAACCGCACTGCGCACCGTATCGTCGCCGCTTGCGCTCACCACCCGGTCCTGCAGGCCGGCCGCCGCCAGCGCCTCCGTGCTGGCGTAGAAGCGGCTCCCGAGCATCGCCCCCGCGGCGCCCAGGGCCATCGCTGCGACCAGCCCGCGGCCGTCCGCAATCCCACCGGCAGCCACCACGGGCAGCGGTGCAACCGCATCAACAACGGCCGCCACCAAAGGCAGCGTTCCACGCATGCCAGCATGCCCGCCGGCCTCAGCTCCCTGGGCGATGACGACATCAGCGCCTGAGGCCTGTGCCTCGCGCGCCTGACCGACGCTCTGCACCTGCACCAGCAGCCGTGCGCCGCTGTCGAGGATCTGCTGGCTCTCAGCTGCCGTGCCGCCGAAAGACAACAGCACCGCGCGCGGTCGGCGCTCAAGGACCCGCGCAAGCAGGCCGTGCGCCTGCGCGAGTCGCCAGCCGATAAACCCGACGCCGACAGGCACCCCATCGGCGTGCTCGAATTCACGCTCCAGCCAGGCTTCGTCACAGTACCCGCCGCCAATCAGTCCCAGGCCGCCTGCCTGGCTGACCGCGGCCGCCAGACGACCGCCAGCGACGCCAGCCATGGGCGCCAGGATGATGGGATGGGCGATCCCGAGCAGGGCGCACAAAGGCGATCGGATCATCTGCTTGTTCATGGCTGAATTGTGCCGCGCCGAGGCTGTACGGCAAACCCGGCAAGCTTCCTCTCGGCTACACTGTCGCGCCTTTTACAGGCGTCCAGGGAGCCTGACTTGTTTGACCGCAATTTCATCGTCCTCGAGCTGGCCAACATCCTCGCCGGACCGATTACCACGATGGCTTTTGCCGAGCTCGGCGCCAGAGTTATCAAGGTCGAGAACCCCACTACGCGCGGCGATGCGACCCGCGGCTGGAAGCTCGGCAGTGAGCCCGCCGATAGTGACATCTCGTCTTATTTCGCCTGCGCGAACTGGGGCAAGGAGTCGGTAGTCTGCGATTTCACCCATCCCGACGGTCGGGCGCTGGTGCATGACCTGGTCGCCCAGGCGGATATTGTCGTTGTCAGTTTCAAACCCGGCGACGAGGTCCGGCTGCAGCTGGATTACCCCAGCCTCGAGCGTATCAATCCACGCCTGATCTATGGCCAGATCACAGCCTACGGCAGTGCCGATCCGCGTCCCGGTTTCGACGCCATCCTGCAGGCCGAAGCCGGCTTTACCTATCTGAATGGGGAACCTGACGGCCCACCGACCAAGATGCCCGTGGCCCTGGTCGACCTCTTGCTTGCCCATCAACTGAAGGAAGGCCTTCTGCTAGCGCTGCTGAAACGGGAGAGAACCGGTCAGGGCTCGCTGGTGACGACCTCACTGCTCCAGGCCGCGGTCGCCTCTCTCGCCAACCAGGCGACCAACTATCTCATCGGCGGGAAGATCCCCCAGCGGATGGGCTCTGAACACCCCAATATCGTGCCGTATGGCTCGATTCTGCGCTCAAGAGATGGGCGCGAGATCGTGCTGGCCGCCGCCACGGAACGCCAGTTCCGCGAGCTGGTGCGTGCCATCGACCTGCCGCATCTCGCCGATGACCCACGCTTTGCAACCGGCCAGATGCGTGTCCAGCGCCGCGAGGAACTCCTCTCCGCCATTCGGACTAAAGGGCTTGAGTTCGATGCCGAGACCCTTGCCAGCCGGCTGACGGCAGCCAAAGTTCCTTTCGGCTTCGTCAACAGCATGGCCGAAGTTTTCGATCAGCCCGGTGCACAGGCGCTGCTGCTCGAGGGAGAAGTCGACGGCCGCCCGCTGCGCGGCGTGCGCTCTCTGGCGCTTGGCGGTAATGCGGCGCCCCTGCACACACCCTCTCCGCCGCCGCATCTAGGTGCGCACAATGCATCGGTGCTGCACGAGCTGCTGGGGTACAGCACCGAAAAAATAGACGGCCTGCGAGCAGCCGGCGTTCTCGGCAGCAAGCACTGAGCTACGGGCCGGCTCCGCCCGCATCAGGCACGACTCATCATGAGAACCATCCTTGACCGCCTCGCGACAGAAACACCGATCTGGAACGCAGGCATGCTCGCCGGCCTCGCTGGTCCAGCGCTGACGGCAGCAGTCTGCGAGCACGGCGGGCTCGGGACGCTCGGGCTGTCCGCCCTGCCGGAGAGAAGCCTGTTTGAACGCATTGAGCAGACACGCCACCTGACCAGTCGTCCGTTCGCGGCAAACGTCATCCTGAGCCTCTCCGACGGCCTCGAGATTGAGATCTGCATGGATGCGCGTATCGCGGTGCTGGTGCTTTTCGACGGCGACCCGCAGCCGTGGATCCGCGACGCTCACCGACGGGACATGTTCGTCGTCATGCAGTGCGGGACTGTCGAGGATGCGATCATCGCGGCGGACCTGGGCGTCGATGCGGTCATCATGCAGGGGATAGAGGCCGGCGGCCCCGTGCGAGCACGTGCCTCTCTGATGGACAACCTGTCCCTGGCGGCGCGCAGCCTCGGCCGCACGGTCCCGGTGCTCGCGGCCGGCGGACTTGCGACCGGCGCTGACGCCGCAGCGGCACTGCGTGAAGGTGCCGGAGCCGCTGTCCTCGGCACACGTTTCCTCGCCACCCAGGAAGCCGAGGCCGCAGCGGTCTACAAGCAGGCGCTGCTCCGGGCAGCGGCTGAGGACACTGTGGTAACCCGGGCGTTCTCGCGCGACTGGCCCGGCATGGACCACCGGGTGCTCCGCAATGCGGCGTCGGACTCGCCCCAGGTTGCAGAGGACGCCACCGCACCTGCCCCGACCAGAGAAGAAGATGCCGTCGGCCGCATTCCCTGGGATAGCGAACATCGCCTCCTCTTCCCCCAGACCTACCTGCCCCCGACGACAGCCTTTGACGGCGATCCGGAACAGCTGCCCTGGTATGCCGGCACCTCCGTCACCGGGATCGACGATCTGCCGGCGGCAGGCGCGCTCATGGAACGGCTGATGCTTGAACTGCGCGCGGCCTATCGGTAAGGATGGTGCGCTTTCTTACGCCGATAAATTTTCATCTGAGAGCCCCACTATGAGAGTCACGCAAGCGCTGATCCGCAACCAGCAACAGATCCCCGACGTCCTCGCGACCGTCAACGGCGAGCGGCGCCAGACCTGGGCTACTCTGGTGTCGCGGATAGCCCGCCTCGCGGGCGGGTTGCGGTCTCTCGGGGTCGAAACCGGCGACCGGGTAGGAATCATCGCGCTCAACTCCGATCGGTATCTGGAAGTCGTTTACGCCACGCCCTGGGCCGGCGGCGTCATCGTGCCGGTCAACTACCGCTGGTCCGCTGCCGAGATTGCTTTCTCGTTGAATGATTCAGGCACCCGGGTGCTGTTTGTCGATGAGACCTTCTGGCCGCTGGTTGAGAACCTGCGGCCTCTGGTGGAGCACACGCTGACGGTGATCAGCATCGAAGGCGCGCTTCCGGGACACGACGCCGTGCTCGATGAACTGGTCACCGGCAACGCGGAAGCCGACGAACATCCCAATCAGACCGACGATATCTCAGGGATCTTCTACACCGGCGGCACCACCGGGCGATCGAAGGGCGTCATGCTGACGCACGGCAACCACGTCACTAATTCCCTGCAGTTCGGAACCCTCGTTGACCTGGGCCAGGACTCGACCTACCTCCACGCCGCACCGATGTTCCACATCGCTGATGCGCTGTATGTCTATCTCATGACCCAGGTCGGGGCGCGGCACGTGTTTATCCCCCGCTTTGAGCCCGCGCTCTGCGCCCGGACCCTGCAGGAGGAGCAGGTGACCGACACGATCCTGGTTCCGACCATGATCCAGATGCTCATTGAGCAGCCAGGCTTCGCGGACTTCGACCTCAGCGGCTTCAAACGGCTGTACTACGGTGCGTCACCGATGCCAGAAGCCGTTGCCGTTGACCTGATCAATAAGCTGCCCTGGGTTGCTGCCTACCAGCTTTACGGGCAAACCGAATCGGCACCGCTGCTGACCGGCCTCGATCCCCATTTTCATGTCGCCTCCGGGCCCAACGCCGGGCGCCTGCGCTCTGCCGGGCGAGCCATGCCCGCGGTCGAGATCAGGATCGTCGATGAAAACGACAACGAAGTTCCCCGGGGCACCGTCGGCGAGGTCATCGCGCGCGGCCCGAATGTCATGAAAGGTTACTGGGGACGCGACGATCTGACCGCGGAAACCCTGCGCGGCGGCTGGCTGCACACGGGCGACGCCGCGTACATGGATGAAGGGGGATACATCTTCATCAGCGACCGGCTCAAGGACATGATCATTTCTGGCGGTGAAAACGTGTATTCCACCGAGGTCGAAAATGCTCTTTACGAGCACCCTGATGTCGCCCAGTGCGCAGTTATCGGCGTGCCCGACGACAAGTGGGGAGAGCGTGTACACGCGGTGGTCGTGCCGCGTGAAGGGTGCAGCCCCGACCCAACCGCGCTGATGCAGCATTGCAGGACTCTGATCGCCGACTACAAGTGTCCCCGCTCGGTCAGCTTTCAGACCGAGCCCCTGCCGCTTTCCGGGGCCGGCAAGATCCTCAAGACAGAGCTGCGCAAACCGTTCTGGGAAGGTCGCGAGCGCCAGGTCAACTGAGCCCGGAACGCCGAACTGTTCGCCATCAAGACGGGAGGAGATATGCAACTCGGGATCAATATCCGCAACTGGGGACCGACCGCGACGCCGGATTTCCTGCAGGCCTGCGCGCTGAGTGCAGATCGCTCCGGACTGGACGGTCTGTGGTTCAACGATCACATCGGTCTGCCGCCGGTGCTTGAGAATAACGAGTACGGCATTCCCAGAGATATGGGAGACATCATTGATCCCCTCGCCTTCGCCAGCTATCTGGCCGCCGTCACCACCCGCATCCACTTCGGCACGGGGGTGCTGGTGGTTCCCTACCGACCGGCAATTCTGACCGCGAAACTGATCGCATCTATCCAGGTTCTGTCGCGGGGACGTTTTCTGCTTGGTATCGGACCCGGCTATCTCGAGGAGGAATTCCGCGCCCTGGGCGTACCGCGGTCCCGACGAGGGCGGATCACCGACGAGACACTGGCTTTTCTGCACGCCGCCGCGGCAGATCCGGTCATCGAGTCGCATGGACAGCAGCTGGCCCTCAATCCTGTGCTGCAGCGTCCGCCGATCTATGTCGGCGGCAAGGCCGAGGTTGCCATCCCCCGCGCGCTGGCTCTGGGCGACGGCTGGATGCCGGTAGCGCAGCTACCGGACCAGCTGGCGCCGGCTATCGCCG
Organism: Gammaproteobacteria bacterium; assembly: GCA_038116745.1. GTDB lineage: Bacteria > Pseudomonadota > Gammaproteobacteria > JAYODW01. Next base: position 156,444 of record JAYODW010000001.1, on the reverse strand, counting down.
ACATGCAGACGCGGGCCGCGGACAGCGGTCGCGGACGACTTGAGGTGGTCGCGATGAAAACCCTCCCGCTGGAAGACCCTACGGCGGCCTGCGAGCTGGCTTGCGCCTACCGGGAGGTCGGCGTTACCCACCTCGTACACACACAGGGTTACGACAGCCCGGACCACTTTGCGGCGGTAGTCGCGCAGCTTGACGGAGACGTGCGCCAGGCGCTCTCCGGCTGACGCCGGACCTGCGTCTCGTCACCCAATTCGATTCACGATTGTCTGGACAGGAGAGCTCCGAACATGACCTACAAGCACATCGCGGTTGAGCGCACGACGCCGGCGATTGGCGCAACGGTGTCGGGCGTAGACCTCGCCGCCGACCTGAGCTCCGCAGTGCGCGATGAAATCGAACGCGCTTTCCACGAGCATCTGGTGCTGTTTTTCCGCGATCAGAGTCTGCCGCCAGAGAGGCTCGTTGCCTTTGCACGTCGCTTCGGCGACATCGGCTACTACCCTTTCGTTGAAGGGATGGAAGGCCACCCCGAAGTCGTGGAAGTGGTCAAGAAAGAAGACGAAACCATCAACTTCGGCGGGCTGTGGCATACCGACACCAGCTACCTGCAGCGTCCGCCGATGGGCTCCGTGCTCTACGCCGTTGAGGTGCCTGCGTTCGGCGGCGACACCCTTTTCGCCAACATGTATCTCGCCTATGAATCGCTCTCTCCCGGCCTGCAGCAGCTGCTGGATGGGCTGCGCGTCATCAACAGCGCGGAAAAACCGGACGCCGCGGTGACCCGCACCCACCGAATCGCAGAAAAACCACGCGATGCGGAAGCCCTGATCACCACGTCCAGCCATCCGCTGGTGCGCACGCATCCGGCCACCGGTCGCAAGGCGCTCTATTGCGCCAAGGCTCACACTGTCTGCATCGAAGGCATGACTGCCGAGGAATCAGCACCGCTGCTCGAGTATCTCTATCGCGTGCAGCAGCGAGAAGAATTCGGCTGCCGCTTTCACTGGGAGGCGGGATCTGTCGCGTTCTGGGATAACCGCTGCGCGCAGCACAATGCGCTCAACGACTACCATGGACACCTGCGGGTCATGCACCGGGTCACCCTCGAAGGCGAAGTGCCGGCCTGACCAGGCAACGCCAAACACGTCAGATAAGCGGAGGCTCATATGGGCGAACGACTATTTACCGAAGAACAGCTGCGCGAAATGGAGCGTCGCACCCTCGACCGGCTGTGCGACGCCATTGATGGCGGCGACCCTGATAAAGCAAAAAAAATCGCGCAGCGCATGTACAACGAATTCCTCAGCATGCACGACCTCTACCGTAACTGGGTCACCGGCACCTTGAGCGCAATCGCGCGTCGCTATGGCGACGAGGCACTGGATGAAATCATGGTCGACGGTGTGCGCGCCTGGTGGCAGCCCATTGTGGCGAGCATGCCCAAAGGATCTGAGGCCCTGGCAGCCCGGGTCAAGATGTTCGCCGCCGGCCTGCAGGGGCATCTGCAGCCGCTAGAAATTACCGAAGATGATGAGAAGGTCACGATCAAACTCTGCCCCTGCGGCAGCGGCGGGCGCCTGATCAGCGAGGGGAAATACGAAGGAAAAGACGCGTTTTACACGATCAAGAAAGGTCAGAACCTCAGCTACGGTCGGGACGACTACCCGGTGTACTGCGCCCACGAGTACGCCATGGAGAAAGTTGATATCGAAGAGAACGGCACACCGATGGTGGTCGTCGAGCCAGCAGAAAAGCTGGGGCGGGACTACTGCTCACTGGTGATCTACAAAGACCCTGAAGCCGTGCCCTTGAAGTATTTCGAGCGCATAGGCATGAAAAAACCGGCCTGAGAGGCCCGCATAATCGCAGCTGCGCTCAATCGTCGAGCGCAGGCAGGCGCAGCTGCATGACCTGGGCAAAACTCTGCAGCACCCGCAGGGTGAGCCCCCAGATGACATGCTCACCGAAACGAATCCCCGGGAACACGGAGCCGGTCAGTCCCGATGGGTATTCGATTTCGGTGACGGCTCGCTGATCGAAAAGATGCGCGAGCGGGACCCAGAAGACACTGGCGACCTCATCCGGGAGCCGGGCCACAGCCTGGCTCCGGGTTGCACCGTCAACGTGATAGACGAAGGGTGACAGGGTCAGACTGCCGCGCACGTTAGGCCTGACAGGCAGCGGCGCAACGCGGTGCTGAAAATCGAGGCGCAGGCCGATCTCCTCGTAGGTCTCACGCTCAGCGACAGCGTGCGCGTCAGGGTCTTCACGCCCCGCGCGTCCGCCCGGAAAAGCGACCTGGCCGGTCCAGGGATCGCCCTTGCGCTCCGCCCGTCGGATAAAACATACCTCGAGCGCACGAGCTTCCCCTGCAAGGATCATGGCTACCGCAGCATGGTTTGGACCCGCCTCAAACGTCGCAGGTTCATGCTCACGGGTCTGCAGCACGTGCCGAATGCGATCGAGATCCAGCATCAGAGCTGCAGACTCCGCCTGCGATTCGGGCTTTTTATGCGCATGCGGCGGATTGTAACCCTGCGCATCACGGCATCCGCCGCCTGCCCTGATGTGCCCGGAGCGATTGACAAGCCCGCAGCGAACGTCCTGAAGCCGCACCTGACGCTCTTCTGGTGTAATGCGCCTGCATGCTGCAACAGCTATCTGCGCTGCTGCACAATCCGAACCGTTGATTTAACGGAGACACTATGTCCTACCAGCATCAGATCCGCGTGCGTTATGGCGAGTGTGATCAGCAAGGTGTGGTGTTTAACGCGCACTACATGGCCTATATGGATGACGCGACCGAAGTGTGGACGCGGGGCCTTGCGCCCAACGGCGACTACCGGGAGCTCGGTTGGGAATGGATGGTGGTGCGGGCGGCGGTCGAATGGCAGTCATCCGCGCGCAATGCCGATCTTCTGGACATCGAAGTCGCAGTCATCCGCTACGGGCGCAGCTCGTTCGATTTTGGTTTCCGCGGACAGGTCGGTGGGCGCGCTGTATTTACCGGCCGCTCGGTCTGCGTGAGCGTGACCCCGGTGACGCTACAGCGCATCGACACGCCGGAGCACGTTCGTGCGCTGCTGGGGCCTGCACAGGACTGGGACATCCCGGCATAGACGCGTCCGCACAACGCCACTGCGATTGTCAGGAGAAACCGACGGATGAACATCAAGAAAATGCACCACGTGGCCTACCGCTGTAACAACGCCGCTGAAACCGTCAGGTTCTACACCGAAATCCTGAACCTGCGTTTTTCTCACGCCGTGCGCAACGACCACGTACCATCCACCGGCGAGTTCTATCCCCACCTGCATATCTTTTTTGAACTCGGAGACGGCAGCGCCGTCGCGTTCTTTGAGCTCCCGGCGGAGCACCCCATGGGGCGCGATCCGCATACACCAGACTGGGTTCAGCATCTCGCGCTGGAGCTGACCGATGAAAGCAGTCTAATGTCCTGGCGTGCGCGACTGCTCGAGGCGGGTCTTGAGGTGATCGGTCCGACCGACCACGGCTTCGTCAAGTCAATTTATTTTTTCGATCCCTCGGGCCATCGGCTCGAGCTGACCTGCCCGGCCGGACCTGACGAGGACGCAGACCTCGTTGCAGCGCAGGCGGCCCGGCTGCTGGAGGACTGGCAGCGCGACCGCCACGCCTGGACGAACTGAAGGCGATCAGACTATCCGCGAATCCTTTTCGCCCCAGTAGCGATCGCGCAGCAGGCGCCTGTAGAGCTTGCCGGTCGGCGACTGGATGTTCATACCGCGTCAAAAAAATCATGAACGTCTTGTCCGTTCTCTACGCCGATTGTCCGAGCGGCGCGCAGGTGGAGTCCTGGGATCCGGCGAATCCGGAGACAGCCGGGTGCGGGCGTGTCCATTGTGCAGCGCGTTGTGTCAGCCTTAGGCCGGCGGCAACGGCGCTTGCGGCAAGCTTTTCATTTACTTTGAATTTTGCCCCGAATGACGCGCGATAAAGCAACTGGTCGACGGGCATCAGGCAGGCAAATTTGAATGCAAATCCCTCTGTTTGACGGCTCAGCTCTGAATGCAAAGTATCAATTGCTCATCTTCGCCGTCCCGGGAGGACCGAAAAGCCGCTTCCGCTACGTCAGCTTTTCACCTTACCAGTCTGGTAGACGCCGACGGAGAGCAGGGGCTCTCCACGCCCGTGCTCAGTAACTCCTGCACGTGAGCGCATTCGAGTTCGGGTCGTAGACCATATTCGGATGCTCGATGTCGCGGATACAGGCCTCGAAAGTCGGCTCAATTGTGTTTGAACCCGTTTTAACCTGAGCCCAACCCTCGCTGTCGCTCTCTGCGGCAAAGTCACCAATGTGCGAACCGGAGAAATTCACGCTAACGATCGCGCCCGGAACGGGATCGCCTTTCTCGTCCTGCACCAAGACCTCCGCGACTGCTGAAGTCCGTTTCCGACCCGACGCCGTCACGTTGATCGCCGCGACATGGGTCTCGGTTCCAGGAATAGCAGAACCGCCGAGCAGCGTGTAGCCATTGTCAAAAATGCGCACATAGTCGACTTCGAATACCGCGGGAAATGTTGCCGTGATGTCACGCCAGCCATATAGCCCGGTGTAATTCCCCCCTACAGCCATGTTCAGAATGAGGAAGTGCGGCTGGTGAAATTCAGAGCAGTCAGTGCAGTGCTCGGGTCTGATATCCATGGTCCAGATCTGCTCGCCATCAAGGTAGGTAGAGACCGCTGATGGCGTCCATTCCATTCGGAGCGTATGAAAATCTGCGTTGAGAGCTTCCGGGGCGTCGAGCGTTTGACCATATCCGGCGTAGCTGCCTTCATGCTGCCAGTGAGCATGTGACCCGACGCGCTGATTGATCACGCCTGCCGCGATTGCTGAGGCAGAGCCCATCTCCATTACGTCCAGTTCGCCGCACGCCGGCCATCCAACATCGGGGAAATTTTTGCCCAGCGTCCAGAAGGCAGGCCAGAGACCATCCGCCAGATCCGGAATCTTGAGGCGGGCTTCGATAGTCCCATACTGAACCGTGAGCTTGCCCTCTGTTTTTATCCTGGCCGATGAATAACTTTTCCGATTGCCTTTCAGCGTTTGTTCAAGCGCCGTAATTTGCAGCGAGCCGTCTTTGATCGCCACATTTGAACTATCGCGGGTGTAGGTCTGGGCCTCGCTGTTGCCCCAGCCGCCGCCACCTTCGTCGTAAGACCAGAACTGCGGGTCGGGCTCGCCGGCTTGATCAAACTCATCTGCCCATAGAAGCTGCGCCTGTGCAGGTCGGGTTGTGAAAAAGAAAGCTGCGCTAACCAGAACGCCAAGTGAGAGCAAAAGCGGGAAACGTGAGCCCCGGTCCAAATTCCTTGTGTTCACAAACATTTCCCCCTGGAAAACAGCTGGCATTGCAGCAACATTCGCTGAGAAACGGCATGTATTCCGCGACGACTTAACCCTATCCCTGATAAGTGTCTTCCAGCAACCACAGGCACGCCGGAAAATTCATTTCCGCACCGGCGATTTTTTTTATCGCATACGGTCAGTCCTACTTGACTTCATCGCCCGGTTAGCGGCCCTGGCACCGAAACCGCAGATGAATCTGACCAGATTGCTTACGCGCCATCTCTGGGGAAGATTCAGGCACGTAACGCCGAACTGCGGGTCGGAGGACCAGCTGGCACGGCTTTCTGATGCTAGCAGCCAGCGTAGGTCAGGTTGGACAACGCGCATTCGAGTCACCCGGACAGCATCATTCGAGATCAGTCGTTCCGGGCCGCGGGCGAGCAGCCTATTAATCGCGGCGGCACCATCGCGCCGCGTGGTCTGGTCGAGACGGCGGCAGCGCTGCATACGACCTACGATTAAACGGCCTGTGCAGGCACCTGGCTGGACGGATCCAATATCAGGGTGGTTGGTGCCCGATGCGCACCTCTAAGACGCCCAGAGCACACTGAGCGCAGCTGCGGACGATGCGGTGCCGGTTACGGCGATGTCTCGTGGTGCGTCCGACAACGAACATGATCCTGCCGGCTCTTCGATGACATTCGAGGTTTTATGAACAATAAGGTCTTATTCACGACCGGCCACGCCGACCACGGCTTAGCCATGTCGCTTTTTTGGGCAACTTCGGGCACACCCAACTTGAACTGACCTGCCTCGGCGGACTTGATGAGGACACCGATGCCATTGCCGAGCAGGCCGCAGAGCTGTTTAGTGCATGGCAGCGCGACCGCCACGCCTGGACGAACTGAAGGCGATCAGACTATCCGCGAATCCTTTTCGCCCCAGTAGCGATCGCGCAGCAGGCGCTTGTAGAGCTTGCCGGTCGGCAGTCGGGGCAACTCCTCGGCAAAATCAATCGAGCGCGGGCACTTCAGATGGGCCAGGTGTTCGCGGCAGAAAGCGATCAACTCCTGCGCCAGCCCGTCGCCAGGCGCGACCCCAGGCATTGGCTGCACCACCGCTTTGACCTCCTCCCCGAGATCTTCGTTCGGCACGCCGAAGACCGCCGCATCCGCTACCTTGGGATGCGTAATCAAAAGGTTTTCGCACTCCTGAGGGTAGATATTCACACCGCCTGAAATAATCATGAACGTCTTGCGATCTGTCAGGTAGAGATAACCTTCAGCATCGACGTAGCCGACATCGTTCACGGTGCTCAGGCTGCCGTCGGCCGAACGTGACTCCTGTGTCTTGACCGGATCGTTGTAGTACTCGAACGGTGAAGCGGTCTTGAACCACAGCGTGCCTGCGGTACCGGTCGGACAGGGCTGCATCTCATCATCCAGCACGTGCAGCTCGCCCAGCATGACTTTGCCCACCGTCCCGGGATGCGCCAGCCACTCTTCGCTGTCGCAATAAGAAAACCCTAGACCCTCGGTCGCCCCGTAGTACTCGTGGACCAACGGCCCCCACCAGTCGATCATTGCCTGCTTGACCTGCACGGGACAGGGGGCAGCAGCGTGCACCGTGTATTCCAGCGACGAAACGTCGTGTTTCAGCCGCACCTCATCCGGCAGTTTCAGCATGCGGCTGAACATCGTCGGAACCAGCTGGCTGTGGGTGACCCGGAAGCGCTCGACCAGAGACAGGTAATGCTCCGGATCGAATTTCTCCATGATGATGACCGTGCCCCCTGCGCGCACCGCGAGAGAACACGCAGTATTCGGCGCCGAGTGATACAGCGGGGCCGGCGAGAGATAGATCATCCCTTCGCGGCATTGCCACAGCCCGTGAAGAAACTCGTACAGCATGAGTGGCTCTGACGGCGGATTATCCGGCAGTGGCCGCAGAATTCCTTTCGGCCGCCCCGTCGTTCCGGAGGAGTACAGCATCGAGGTTCCCAGCCACTCATCAGCGATCGGCGTATCCGGACAGGCACCGACCGCGCGCACGTAATCGCGGGCATCCTCTGCATCTGCGCCAAGCCCGACCACGAGGACAGTTTTTACCCGCGGACACTGCGCCGCCGCCGCTCGCGCCACCTCCAGGCGCGCTACCGAGGTAATCAACACCTGCGCATCGCTATCCTCGAGGATGAAGGCCACTTCGTCGGCTGTCAGGTAGGAGTTGATGCAGGTGTAGTAGAGGCCCGCACGCACCCCGCCCCCACAGGCTTCCAGGTAACGGGCGTTGTTCTCCATGAAGACGGCGTAGTGGTCCCGATGCTGCAAACCGCAGGCGCGGAAAAAATGCGCCAGCTGGTTTGTGCGCCGCTCGTACTCTGCATAAGTCACCGTCTCACCACTGGAAGCCATGATGAAGCAGGGCTGATCTGCCCGGGACCGTGCGAATTGGCCTGGATACATCGGGGACCTCCGAGGCGGTCAGGAGTGATTCGGGCAGGCGTGAACGGTCATTTACCGCTGGTGAGACTCGACACGCTGAATATCCGTTTTATTGCAGAAGGTTTCATATCCGGATGGGTCGTGTCGGTCAGGGCGTGGACCACCGTCGCGGTGTCGCCCGACAGCGTAATGTTGACCTGCCCACGCCAGCTCGACACCGTCGCGTTTGCGTCGTGACCTACGCCGCGTGTCTGCCGATAGATCGGATCAAAGACCTTCCACAACCGGTCCCGGTGATCGAACGCAAGCGCCAGGGCCACATCATAGGTTTCACGGTCGACGAAGAGCACGCGGGACTTATAGGGATGACCATCCCAGGTCGACACCAGTTCGACGACATGACAATCGCGAACCTGCCAGCGATCGATCAGCGCGCGGCTGCGGGGACCGCCGTAAAGCACGAGCGGCGCCGCAACGTCGAGGTTGTCGAGCACCTCGCGACGGCCCAGGTAGCGCCAGCGGTAGTCCAGCACGCGCCCGGCAAAGCCGTCAAAATCGTCGAGGGTCACATCCGACCCCATAAAGCTGTCCGCCCGTTCTTTCGCAGAGAAGCGGCGCACACGACGCTCGGTCGGCAGGTAAGTATTCACCTGGTCGTCTTCATGCGGATCGAGCGAGCGTTCGACCACGAACTTCGTGCCGGCAACATCGAACGGAGAAACGAACTCAATGTAGTCCTTGTAGAAACGCCGCTCTGCATCAGGGACGTCGAAGCGGTAGCTGTCTTCAGGCAACCAGGCCAGGTAGTTGAGATAGACGCGGTGAAACCGCTGCGTCAGTCTCCGCGAGACGGTTCCTCCGCCGACCAGCCCCCATTCAGCGCGAGGCTGTTCGCCCGTGCCGCTGTCCGCGAGATAGCTCATGCTCAGCTCGCTCACCTGGTAACCGGTGTACTGCCATCGGTTGATCTGGTTCCAGGCAACCATGAGCCCAGCCTGCTCCGGAGAGGCGCCGGCGATCTGCTCATCTGAAAAGGGCCTGCCTGCCGTGTAGTTTTCGAGCTCGCCGCCAGTGCCTATCCGGGACTGGCCAGCGTATTGCGCTGTCGCCGCCGCGAAAGCCGGATGCCCCGGGTAACTTTCCGGCGCCTGAATGGTCAACGCGACGCCCGCAACGTTGAATTCGTCTATGTACCCAGGTGGCAGCAGACCCCAAAGCTGGTCAAGAGAAGCCGCGTCAATAACCGCACCCGGCTGCGGCAGCGCTCCTTCAGTCGGCGCCGCTATCCAGGCATCGATGTCCGCGCGCGTCACCTCTGCGACAGCTGGATTCGTTATTGCCGACATTGCCAGCAGAAACGGCAGCAGACGACCTGTCTCCTGTATTTTTCTCACTTTAAGTTCCTTCTCATCAGTCGATACCGACCCACCGGGAGATCCCGAAAACGGCGCAACCGCACCAGAAATCCGCTCCTTCGAGGCCACATCGCAGCTCGCGGCGCCGGCTAACCCGCGAGATCCGCGAGGCGTCAGAGTCCCGACTCAGCTCAGACGCTGGACCGCGCCTCGATATCTGCAAGCACGGGCAGCAGGTACTGCTTGAACTGGGCCGGATCCTCCGACATTGGAAAATGTCCCATGCCCTTCATCAGGGTGTACTGCGCGCCATCAACAGCGTCGGCCAGCGCCTGGCAGGCTTCGGGGTAGGCCGACCAGTCGTAGTCACCGCTCAGGACATAGAGCATGCATTTGGAGGTATCTATCTGCCCTGCAGTCTCACGCAGGTCGTGCTCCAGACCGTAGTAGTTCAGATCGCCGGAAAAGACCGGCGGTGCACCCTGACTATAGGTCCAGACGGTTTCGCGCACCCGCTGCTCCGGGGCATTGGGCGAACACAAAGACAGCATCATTGAGGGCTTCGCATCGTTCGAGAGGCGCGGATGTCGCCACCACTGCTGCCACAACCGATCAAAGCCCCCGCTCCACATGGACGCTTCCAGCCCGATACAGGCGCGAAAGGTCTCGGCGTGATGCAGCGCCAGATCGGCCGCCAGGTGTCCGCCCATGGAACAGCCCATGTAAACCGGGTGATCCAGCTCCAGCGCGTTCACCAACCGGACCCAGTAGTTCATGAAGAACTGCTGCGTCAGTCGATACTCTTCTTCCCAGTAACGCTTCCCATCCGGGGGCAGCGACTTACCGTGGTACGGGAGATCAGCGGAGATGACGCGGAAACGGGCAGTGATATCAGGATCTTCAAGCAGATGTCGGTACTGCCGACCATCAGAGCCAGCCGTGTGCTGGCAGACTAATGGGATCCCCTGCCCGGCTTCCTCGAAGTAGACACGGTACTCAAGACCGTCGAGATCGAGGTAGATGTAGCGTCCGGTAATGTCGGAATAACGTGCCATACCTGTTCTCCTAGGCCGCGCGGGCGCGTTCGCGCACGCACTCACCGAATACCGCGTGCATCCGCCGGATCGCGTAGTAGTAGGCGTAGGCCGTGCCGAGGTCACCACTGACCTCGAAATCATGGTGGAACGAGGCGGCGAACCAGTCGTGGTAGAAGGGCAGCGGTTTTTCCGCCAGCATCTGCGCCCAGACCTCAGCACTGCCACCGATGTGTACGTCGTACGGATCGAACCCCTCGGTGCCCGCATGGAAGCGCGCCACCTGACCGTTTTCGATGCGCATGAAATAAACATCCTGGCCCACGCTGAATCGCACATCCCCGTACCAGAACCGGGCCGCCAGAACGAATTCCGGATCGGTATTGAGCCGCTCCCGGATCGCCTCAACCGGCAGGATCACTGCACCGCTCATAGTTTTTCCCTCCGCATACCGCGCGCATCCATCGGCTCGATCAGTTGAGGCTCAGTTCAGCCGTTGCCACCCATCATGGCCTGCAATGCAGCCTGCTGGTCGGCCATCACCGTCGCTCCGGCAGGACGCGCATTCGCCGCATCGATTGCAGCTTTGAGGCCCGGCACTTCGGCCACGATGTCCCAGCCGTAGACCGCCTGACAGACAGGCGCGGCGTAGATAAAGCTGTGGACCGCAACAATATCCGCCATGCCGAAATCGCCACACAGGAAAGGCTGGCAGCTGGCCAGCTGTCGCACAGCGCGCAGGCCGTTCTCCATCACCGGGCGCACTTCGGCCACGGCGGCCTCGTTGCGCTCCCCACCGAAAAAGATCTCGCCGTAATGGCGCCGCCCCTGCAGCTCAATATAAAGCTCCATCACCTTGCACAGCTCCCACACCTTCGCCGCTGCGAACGGGTCCGACGGCAATAAGGGCGATCCCGGAGCGACCGTCTCGAGATAGGCGAGGATCACATTGGTCTCGGTCAGGAAACCTGAGTCCGTTTCCAGATACGGCACCTTGCCCATCGGGCTTCGTGACGTATGGTCCGCCTCCTGGCTGGGCATGGCGTTGACCGCCTCGAACTCGATGCCCTTTTCCAGCAGGGCGAATTTGACCATGTTGTAGTAGTTGCTGACGGGGAATCCACCAAGTTTGAGCATGAGAACACTCCTCTTGCCGATGTTCCGAACAGAGCGATCTGCCGGCGAAGGGTTAACAGGTCGGTCGCGACGCATACGGGCATCCAGCACCATAGGTACCACCCCGCTGCCGCCGGGCGACAGGCGCCGCAGACTACCACAACGTATTCCGCGTTCCGCGGCCAAGAAACGAGGGCCGGAACGCTGGAAGATTGGCCCATGTCTGTAAAGCAGAGATTCCGTACGCGGCGAGATCACCCGAAAATCAGGATCTTCCGGCCCGCAGACCGCCCTCCACCGACGGCTTGGTCAGGAGATCACCGAAGGTCGCACCAAACGGGCGCGTCAGCACAAAAGCGAGCCAGAACAGAGCGACCCGGTTAATCCGGGTGAAGTAGCGCGCGCCAGCCAGAGCCATGATCGCCGCAGCAATTAACGTCGCGCTGGCCAGGAATCCCAGACCCGAATCGTCGGCCAGATAATCACCGGCCGCGGTCCCGAGGGTGTTGGAAAAAAGAATCGCGCTCCAGTAGAACGCCTCCGCGCGCCGCGTCGCAATTCGACTCACCGCCAGGCTTCCCTCCACCAGATACCAGAGCGTAATGACAACAAGAACAGACCCATGAGCAGCACCGTGCTGAGGCCGTAACCGAGACTCAAAGTCATGGAGACCAGGTCGCCTGCGGTCTCTCCCAAGGTCGTCGCACAGATTTTCATCAGCCAGAAAGCCAAATTGATCTCTGCCACTTTTCGAACAGTCTCGGGCATCAGTTTCTCCTGCATAAGGATACGGGTGGGACCGAACAATTCGACCCCGGCGCGGCGATAGACCACCGCTCCCGTCGTTGGTTCCGTCCCTTCCAGCTTGAATCCTTCATGTGTTTCAAACAGCGGAGGCGCGGGTTCGCCGCGGCCGCGTGGCAAGCCTCGAAACCCGCTGGCACGGGACGCGACGAGCAGTTCGCGATGCAGTCAGTTATGACGCTGGGAACCTCGTCAGCCACGTCGTCCTGTAACAGCGACCCGGGTATTAATCCTGGTGAGAATTGAAGTCGCGACAGCCACAAGCGCTCCAGCGGCTGTACCCGAGCCCCCGCACGATGGCCGCACGTATGAGCTCAGCTGCGTGCGCCGTTTTGAAACGAAAACGGCGCCTCATCCGAATCACGCATCAGTTCTTCGCACAGCGTGATGAAGTCCCGATCGAGCAGGTTTTTCTCAATCTCGAAGTGCTCACGCATCCCCGCATCCACTTTCAGGATCTGCGCCAGGCACTTGCGTTCCGGCAGCCAGATTGACTCATCCAGAGCGCCTTTGCGGTAGTGGTAGTGCGCCGCCTGATACACACGGAACGAGTTGCGGTAGTGGCACGCCAGTCGGATCCGATCGATTTCATCGAGCTGCCGGATGTCCCCGCTCAGCCCCATTTTCAGGAGCCGCGCGAAATCACGGTCGCGAATGAAGGCCTCTTCCAGATTCGCAATCGATGACTGCAGCGAGCGCGTGGCGCTCAGCCGCGCGGCGATGTTGCTCTGCCGCACCTGCACGGCGACATAAATAAGCGAGACCACCAGCGCAGTGCTCGACACAATCTCCGCGACCAGCGCCGCCTGTTCCAGGGCCATATCCCTCTCCTCGTCCCAGTTGTGATGTCGCCGCAACCTTAAGGGTCCGGCGGCAAGGGCGCGAGTTCTCGCCAGGGTCAGTCCATGCGTTCCCCGAGGTCAGAGACGCGGGTGATGCCGAACTGCTCGAATACCTCGGTATTGTGCTGGCCCAGCCCGGGGCCGGCCGTGCGCACACCACCCGGCGTCGCAGAGAGATGCACGGGCACCCCGGTGATCGCCACTTGGCGGCCGAGACCCGGGATCTCAATTCGAGGCAGCATCCCGCGCGCAGCTATGTGGGGATCGGCCACGACATCGGTGATGTCGTTGACCGGTCCGGCCGGCACCTGGCCACCGAGCTTTTCCGCAAGCTCGCGCTTGGTCCTGGTCGAGGTCCAGCTGGTAATGATCTCGCGCAGAGCATCGGCATGCGCCACCCGCTGCTCATTGCTGCCAAAACGAGGGTCCTCAGCCAGTTCCGGCTGCCCTATCACCTCCAGCAGTTTCAACCACTGCGCCTGTGTCGGACAGCCGATGGCCATCCAGCCATCGGCTGCCTGGTAGATTGAGAATGGATTAACGAGCGGGTGATCGTTGCCCTCCGGCTGCGACACATCACCTGCAAATGCCCAGCGATAGACGCTGCGCTCGCAGATCGCCAGCATGGCGTCATACATCGCCACATCGACAAACTGTCCCTGACCCGTTTTTTCCGCGTGACGCACCGCTGCAACGATGCCGAAGGCGCACATGATCCCGGGAACAAGATCGCCGATCCCAGGTCCCGATTTCATCGGCAAGCCGCGCGGTCCGGTCATACTCATGAAGCCCGACATGGCCTGGGCGACGATGTCAAAAGCAGGCCAGTCCGCATGCGGACTGGCACCGCTCCGTTGATCGCCGAAACCACGGATAGTGGCGTAAACCAGGCGCGGGTTGAGTACAGCCAGAGACTCGTAGCTCAGACCCAGGCGCTCCATCACACCCGCGCGGAAATTCTCGACCAGCACATCGGCCTCGCGCACCAGCTCGAGCAGCGTCTCCCGGTCATCGGCCTGTTTCAAATCAAGCATTACGCTGCGCTTGTTGCGGTTGATACTGTGAAAATATCCCCCGTGCTCGCGCGCCGTGTCATCCGGCAGAAAGGGGCCGAAAGCGCGCGAAATATCGCCCTGCGGCGGCTCAATTTTGATCACATCTGCGCCGTGATCGGCCAGCAGCATCGTGCAGAACGGGCCAGCCAGCATCTGCGTCAGATCGAGCACCACGATGCCTTCCAGCGCACCATTGGTATCAAGCGCACTCACCGGCCTTCGCGCCCCAGCAGATGATCGGAGATGATGCGCAGCTGTACTTCCGAGGTGCCCTCAAAAATCTTCGTCAGCCGTGCGTCGCGCCAGTAGCGTTCAACCGCATGCAGACGGGTGTAGCCGGCGCCGCCCAGGATCTGCAGGGCATCCGAAGTCACGCGCTCGGCCATTTCGCTGGCAAAGTACTTGACCATGGAGGCCTCCTTGTCGCACCGACCGCCGCGATCGATCCGGTCACAGACGAAGTACAGCAGCTGTCGCGCAGCTTCGATCTCGCTCGCCATGCGCGCAACCTTGAAGCGCAGATCCTGAAACGCAGCGATAGGGCGTCCGAACTGCGTGCGTTGATGCGCGTAGTTGATCGCGTCCTCCAGCGCACCCTGGGCCAGACCGATCGAGCGTGCTGCGGTGTGCGCCCGCGCTTCGTCGAGCCCCTTGGCCAGTGCATAGAACGCCTTGCCCTCCTCACCAATCAGCGCGGTGCCGGGCAGACGCACGCCGTCGAAGGCAAGCTCCCAGGTTTTCCAGCCGAAATAGCCGATTTTGGGGATAGGATTACCCTGCACGCCGGCCGGGAGCTCGCCACGGGGCTTATCGATCAGAAACGCCGAGATCCCTAAGTGAGGCCGCTCCGGATCGGGTCGCCCGGTTCGCGCGAACAGCACGATGTAATCCGCCCCGTCGGCAAAGGTGCACCAGTATTTGTTCCCCGTGATCTTCCAGCCATCGCCCTCGCGCTCAGCTCGACACGCGATAGAAGCCAGATCTGAGCCTGTGTCCGGCTCGGATAGCGACATCGCCCCGAGATAGTCCCCGGTAACCACTCGCGGCAGCAGGCGGGCTTTCTGCTCAGCATCCAGGAGATCCATGGTCAAGGTGCCGTTGCCGCGGGCCATGATGCTGGCCACGCTCATCCAGCCCCGCGCGAGCTGCTCGGCGACCAGGCAGTACTCGAAGCAACCCAGCCCGCTGCCGCCGTACTGCTCTGGTATACGGATCCCGAAGTAACCCATATCTGCCAGCTTGGCGCGCAGCTCGAGAGGAATCTCACCCTCCACAGGGTCGAGCCGGTTCGCAACCGGAAGCACTTCGTTCAGCGTGAAATCACGCGCGCTCTCGCGGATGAGGATCCGTTCAGGTGTCAGCAACCCCTCGCTGTCGACGTCCGTCTGTGCCATGCAATCGCTCTCCTGAAAGGGCCGCCTTCAGCGGCATGATTCGGGCTCAGTTGGGCCCTGACTGGAGTACACCCGCCGCCGCAAGCGCATTGACCTCGTCTTCAGTCTTACCGAGCAACCCGGTCAGCACATCCCGGTTGTGTTGTCCCAGCGTCGGCGCCACGTAGTCCGCATCGCTGGGGTAATCCGACGTCTTGATCGGCATCCCCGGTATCTTGAGTGAACCTGCGATCGGGTCCTCAATCGGCCGCACCGTGCCCCGCTCTATCAGGTGAGGATGATTGACCGTCTGCTCCACACTGAGAATCGGCGCGCAGGGCACTCCATGCTCTTCGAGCTTTGCGATCGCGCTATCCACATCCGTAAAGCTCATGAACCAGGCTTCGATGAGCGCGATCACCTCATCGACATGCGCCAGCCGCTCCTGGTCTGTCGACCAGCCTTCGGCGGTAATCAGATCCTCGCGCCCCATCGCCGCGCAGAGATCCGGCCAGTGATGGAGAAAGCCCATCAGCATGATGTCGCCTCCCGGGCCGCGGTAGACCCCGGCAGGGCACACATAACCCATGTGGCGCCCGCTGCGCATGGGCTTGATCTCCCCACCGCTGGCGCTGTACTGATGCACATTGACCTCGTGGTAGTGGTAGTAACAGTCCAGAAGTGCGATATCGAGATGCTGTCCGCGTCCGGTACGGTGACGGTGCAGCAGGGCCGCCGCAACGGCGAACGCCGCATGCACGCCGGTGCTGACATCGCCGAGACCGAGCAGCGGGATATACGGCGGTTCATCGCGCTCGCCAATCATGGAGGTCACGCCGGCATAGGCCTGGGCGATGAAGTCGTAGCCGGGCTTTCCTGCTAGCGGTCCCTTCTGCCCCAGGGCTGAAATCGAGCACATGATGATGTCCTCGCGCAGCCCCTTGAGCGCCTCGAAATCGAGCCCCATCGACGCCATCACACCAGGACGGAAGTTCTCTACGACAACGTCAACCTGCGGCACCAGCTCACGCACCAGCGCCATACCGTCCGCTGTGCGTAAATCGATGCAGACGCTCTTTTTATTCAGGTTCTGCTGCACGTAGTAGAAGCTGCGCTCGCCACGCATCTTCGACACGGCGCGGGTCATATCGCCAGACGGCGCCGCCTCAAGCTTGATGACCTCGGCTCCCATCTCGGCAAACATCCGGGTGCAGGAGGGCCCGGCAAGGGCGCGCGTAAAATCCAGCACGCGGATCCCTGTCAACAGATGCTCATCAACGCCTGTCATTTCCTGCTCCCCCTGACTGATTGAGATGGTGGCTAAGCTAGCCCGGGGGACGACGTGACTCAAGCGCGGGGACGGCCTTCCGCGGCCTGCACGGTCTGCCAGATCAGGGTGTTGATCGTCATGGGCCCGACGCCACCTGGCACCGGTGTATAGGCGGCCGCGCGGTGCTGAACCGCACCGATCTCAACATCACCGACGCCGCCAGGGTGATAGCCCGCGTCGACCACCACGGCGCCGTCTTTGATCCACTCGCCACGAATGAATTCCGGTCGCCCGACCGCACCGACAACGAGATCAGCCTGCAGTACCAGTGCGGGCAGGTCGGCCGTGCGCGAATGGCACACAACAACCGTTGCGTCAGCACTGAGCAACATCATGGACATGGGGCGCCCGAGAATCGGACTCCGCCCGACAACAACGGCAAGTTTGCCGGTCAGGCTGATCTCGTAGTGCGCCAACAGCCGCATGATGCCGGCGGGCGTCGCGGAGCCATAGGCGGGCAGGCCCATGGCCATGCGTCCGAACCCGGCGGTGGTCACGCCGTCGACATCCTTCTCGAGGGCAATCCGGTCAAAGCAGGCACGTTCATCAATCTGCGCAGGCACCGGATGCTGTAGCAGAATGCCATGCACGTCGGGATCGGCGTTCAACCGGTCAATTTCCGCAAGCAGCTGTGCCGTGGAAGTATCGGCCGCCAGCAAAACCTTCCGCGAGCGCATTCCGATCCGCTCACAGGCGTTGCCCTTCATGCGCACGTAGGTCGCCGACGCGGGATCGTCACCGACGAGAATCGTCGCGAGCACCGGCACGCGTCCCCCGTCCCGCTGGATCAGTGCAGCCACCCGGCTCCGCAGCCTGTCTTCCTCTGCAGCCGCAAGCTGCTTACCATCGAGTACCTGCGCGGTCATCGTTCTCTCCTTCGGGGCGGGCGCTTGCGGGCCCCGAAGTATATGCCCGGGCTCACCTTCAGCCCGGCCAGATAGCGGTGAGCGGGCAGAAACATCGGATCAGGGGATCACACGCCATGTCTTCAATCAGCTACGCAGAGGCTGTTCAGCTGTCATCACGGGTACGCCGGGTGACCGCACGCAATCCGGGACGCATGACCGGCCCCGGCACCAACACCTATATCGTCGGCAACGAACAGCTTGCCGTGGTTGACCCGGGCCCGGCGATCGACGAGCACATCGACGCGCTGGTGCGGATCTGCGGTGACAGGCTGCGCTGGATCCTGGTAACGCACACGCATCGGGACCACTCGCCCGCTGCGCGACCGCTGGCCGAACGCACCGGTGCGGAACTCGTCGGTAACGTACTGCCGAGCGACGGATTCCAGGATGAAACCTTCACCGACGCCCGCCCGCTCGCGCAGGACGATCGCATCAGTACTGAAGAATTCACGCTCCGCGCGTTGCTCACGCCGGGTCATGTCAGCAACCATGTGTGCTACCTGGTCGAGGAAGACGGCATGCTCATGACCGGGGACCACATGATGGGCGGTTCGACAGTGGTAATCGTTCCTCCCGCCGGCAATATGCGCGACTACATCGCCTCCCTGGAACGCATGCTCGCCTACCCACTCTCCGTTGTGGCGCCCGGTCATGGAGAGCTGATCCCGCAACCTGCGCAGGAAATCGAGCGCCTGATCAAACATCGTCTGCAGCGCGAGACCAAAGTGGTCGCTGCACTCGGCCAACTGGGCCCGAGCACTCTGGAAACCTTGACGCCGCACGTTTACGACGACGTCGATCCGGTCCTGCACGAGTGGGCGGCGCGGTCATTACACGCACATCTGATCAAGCTCATCGAAGACGGGCGCGCCAGCCTGAACGGCGAGGTCTGGTCTCTGCAGCAGGCCTGAAGTTCACCAACGCGGTCGCGGAACGGCACCGCAGAGCCCCTGGGAAGGAGAAAACACAATGTCCTGGATGAATGTCGGCGACGTTCAGATTGCCCGTGTGCTGGAATCGAATGGCCCGTTCCAGACTATTTACGAATTTTTCCCCGATGCGACAGCCGAAGCGCTGGAGCCCCATCTACACTGGCTGCACCGGGGTGCCCTGTGCCCGGAAACTGACAAATTGATCCTGCCGATCCAGAGCTACGTGGTGCGCACGCCCCAATCGACTGTCCTGGTCGACAGCTGTGTTGGAAACCACAAGTCTGTCGGCTGGTTCCCCGAATGGGACCAGCGAACCGATGACACCTGGGAGAGAAATCTCCAATCAGTCGCGGTGCGCCCGGAGGAAATTGACGTCGTGCTGTGCACCCATCTGCATGTGGATCACAGCGGCTGGAATACGCGTCTGCTGGATGGACGCTGGGTGCCTACGTTTCCGAACGCGCGCTACGTGCTCTCACGCCGCGAATGTGACAGCGCCGAACAGCGTTGGACGAAATACAAAGACCCGGTCTGGGAACAGAACGTGCTGCCGATTATTGAAGCCGGCCAGGCAGATCTGGTGAACGACGACCACGAAATTGATCGCTACGTGCATCTCGAGCCTACGCCTGGCCACACACCCGGGCACTGCGCGGTCAGAATTCTGGGTGGGCAAAGCGATGCGGTGGTCACAGGCGACCTCATCCACAGCCCGATCCAGTGCCACTTTCCACACTGGAATTTCCGTCACGACGCCGACAAGGCGCAGGCCGCAACGACGCGTCAGGCCTTTTTGGAACGCTACAGCGACTGCGCGACCCGTGTGTTTACTGCGCATTTCCCGCTGCCTTCGATCGGGCACGTCAAGCGGGAAGGAGACGGGTTTCACTTTCACTACATCGACTGAAAACGACCTGCTGCTACGCAGCCCCAGGGCCAGAGCAGCCTCGCAACCCTGCCCCGCAGTGCGGGTGTCCCCCGAGATGTCAGGCTGACCCGCGCCGCGCGCACTGACGGAGGCGCCGGCCGCCCGCTGCTCCGGGTGACATACTCAGTGCGTCGACGGACAGAGCTGAGACTGTGCCCCTCAAGGGGATCAGTCGCGCGATTCAGCGCGCATCCCCTGCGCCCAATAACTGCACCAGCCTCTGCGCCAGTTCGCGGTCACTTTGACCCGGGTGGACCGCCAGCAGATCGGCAGCTAACGCACTTACCTGGGCGGTTGCGAAAGAGGCTCCGGTCACGAAGTCGTAGCGCCCCTGAGGCACGGTCGACAGTAGCTGCCGCGGCGGCAGGACCAGGCTCAGGCCATCCGTTGAAACGCTGCTGTGATCCCCCTGAGCCACGCTGACCACCCCCGTGACCGCCGCGGGAAACATCTGCAGAGGATCTTCTCCGCTGGCTCCGAAAACACTGGCGCCCAGTTCGATTGCGCGGGTGACGAGTTTCGCGAGTAGCGGATCTTCAGGGCCGGCAAGGCTCAGATTGATGATCCGCGCACGAACTTCAATCGCGTAGTCCAATGCCCGCGCGAGCGTCTGAGTGCTGCACAGACCATAGCCGTATCGCGGTTCCCAGCATGCCCGCAGCAGGAGAATTTCCGCCTCCGGCGCGTATCCCCGGATACCGATACCGTTGCCCGCGGTCGCGGCGATCAATCCGGTGACTGCGGTCCCGTGATACTCGCCCGGCACCTCTTGTGCCGGCATCCCGACAAAGTTGACGATCTCTGCCAACTGCCCTTCAAGATCGGGATGGCTGGCTTCCACTCCCGTATCAATCACCGCGATCCGCACCCGGTTACCCCGACTGGCGGCCAGCAGCGGCGTCAGCGTTTCCGCCTGTCCGCGCATCTGCAGTCCGTAATACGGATCGGGTCCGGGTGGCGCGCCAGCCGAGCGGAAGTGATTCTCCGCCTGCACCAGCGCGACCGTCGGATCCGTCGTAAGCGCCAAAGCGCGGTCGGAGGACGGCGCCGCCGCGGGGCTGAACGCCAGACACTGAAGGTCCAACGCGCCGAGCGACCAGCGCTCGCGGATCGTTACCGCGTGAGCACGCGCGAAACGGTTGACGCTGTCGGGAGCGTCAGCGCCAACACCATGCAGACAAGCCAGGTTGAGAGCGTCAGGGGGCGCAGCTGCGGCGGGGTCGAGGCCCGCAAGCAGCAGGTAAAGAACAAGCCCCTGGGCCGTTCTCACCGGATGCGATCCGGTCGATCCCCCAGTGGGTCAAGGGCTTCCACGAACAACGTTTCCGGGTCGTCGCGGATCTGCACCAGCGTGTCACTCAGACTGCGTTGCTGTGCCCCGATCTCAACGGTCAGCACGCCGATTGCGGAGGGCCCTTCTACAACCTGCGCCCCATGTCGTTCGAGCCAGGCGTCGAGGTTGGCCTGCCCCAGGCGCGGCTCGCGCAGCACCACCCGCAGCAACGGCCGGCTTATTGCGGGTGCTGCGACCGGCCGTGCCCCAAGGGTCTGAAATGCCTGGGCGCGGTAGTCACGCGACTCTATGCCAGTCAGGACTATCCCGGCGGTCATGAGTGACGAGAACACCAGCACTGCACCGCCGAGCAGCAACGGTGCCGGTTCAAGTGACCCGAATATCCGACCCAGCAGTGCGCGCAGACTTCTCCGCGGCGTTTCTGCGCGCTGAATTTCCCGCGCCAGTTTGGAGTAGCCGCGCTGCACCGCGTAGTCCTGCTCCGGCAGGACCAGCGCTTGCACCAGCGCGAGCAGACGCCGCTGCTCGCGTTTACATACAAGGCACTGCCCCAGATGCGCCTTCATCGAACGCGCACTGTCAGCGTCGAGGCTGCCGTTCACATAGGCCGGCAACTGCAGCCAGGCCTGCTCGTGGAGCAATGACGAATGCACGCTTTGCTTACGTTCAGTCATCACAGTAACTCCGCCCCCGCTTGCTGGTCGGCGAGCCGGTCCAGCAGCGGCCGTAGCCGGTCGCGTGCATAGAACATGCGTGTCTTCACAGTACCCAGAGGACAACCGACGATCTCCGCGATCTCCGGATAACCATAGCCATAGAACATCGCGAGATGGACGATAGTCCGTTGCGCCAGGGGCAGCCCGGCTACGGCATGCCGCACCTCGGCGAGGATAGCCTTGTCGTTGATGACCGCTGCCGGATCACGCGGCGGCGCGCTCCATTCCTGCGGCCCCAGCTCCACTGCAGCGCGCCGCTTGTCCCGATGCAGTCTTTTCAACGCCATCTTGTACGCAATTCCATAAATCCAGGTCGACACCCGCGAACGTCCGGCGAACTGGTCAGCCTTGTTCCACACCACCAGCATGGTGTCGTTGATGATCTCCTCAACATCGGCCGGCTGACGCAGCACCCGCATAAGAAAATCGTGCAGCCGCGGGTAGTAGTCGGCATACAACTTTGCGAGCGCGTCCGGCTCGGCGCGCAGCACGCGCAGACGCGCGGCATCCGGATCGGCTTCTTCTGCTCCTTGATGCCCTGAAAACAGTCTTCTCATAAGCATTAGTCCGACTTCCCCCGGAATGGTTCAAATCCGAGCGCCCACAAGCGTCACGGCGCCAGCGGATCATCGCGACCGGCGACCGATGCCACGTTCAAACGGCCTCGTAGCGCGGCAGCTTCGCCTTCACATAGGTCTGCTTGAGACGGATCTGACTCCCCTCGAATATCAGCAGATCAAGCCCGCGCACCGTCTCCCGCTGGCCGTCCCGGGTCAGATACAGCGCCCAGCTGCTCATGACCTTACCAGCAGCGGCGTCGATGAAAGTGTCTTCCTCGACGAATTCCATTCGTCCGAACGCTCCAGAAAACTGGGGCGCGAAGGAGGCACGTATTGCCTCTTTGCCACGGCTCTGACGACCACTCAGCTCATCGTAGACCGCGTCCTCGCTGAAGAACGCCATCACCGCATCGAGGTCGTTGCGGTTGAAGGCATCCAGAAAATCGAGTGTCAGGGCGTGCAGTTCATTCCAGCGATCGCTCATCGGTCGGACTCCTGTATCCGTCGGACGGGGCCGTCATAGCGCCCGCGGCCCGTCCTCCGGCTTTTCTATAGGAAATTCAGCGTTAGCGGACACACGCGACCTCAGGCGCGGAAGCCGCGGAACCTGAGGTAGTCAGACGCGCTGTCGCGCGGCCGTTCGACCATCGGGATGTGCCCCATCCGCGGCATGATCACGGTAGACACATCGTTGAGCAGCTCGGCGAGGATGCCGGCGCCGGAGGGGTGCAGCACCCGGTCATTGTCTCCCCAGACCAGCAGCGTCCGCGTGGTGAGCCCGTCGATACAACCTTCCAGCGCCACCGGCTCAGTGAACAGCTCAGTGAAAATTTTTTCATTGAACGCTGCATTGCGCTGGAAGCGGGCCAGCAACGGACGCTTGAACTGCGCCGGCATGGCTGGCGCAGTTTCAAAACACAGCGCGGCCAGCTTGTCGAAAGCCGCCATGTCGCGCGGAATCAGGGGATTTTCACCCGCCTCCAACAGGGTCAGAGTTTCTGATGGCTCAGCTCCCATGGCGCCCGCGGGTGCCAGCAACCATAACGAACGGACCCGCTCTGGATGACGTTTGGCGAACATCGCCGCCAGATAGCCCCCCATGGAATTTCCGCCCAGATGAAAACTCTCAAGTCCGAGTGCATCTGCGAAAGCCGCGATTCGCTCCAGCTGAACGTCCAGTCCATAAGACGCCTGCTCGAGTCGCGATGCGTCCCCGAAACCTGGCAGATCGGGCGCAATCACGCGGCAGTGTCGGCGCAGGTAGCGCGCAACCATGGTCCAGTTGTCTTTGTCGGCCCCGAAACCGTGGAGCAGCAACAAGGGTTCACCATGACCGCCTTCCAGATAGGGGACCTCGTGACCGTCCACGCGCACCTGATGTAGACGCAGACCGGCCGTACGCCTGCCCAGAGCAATCAGCCAGAGGTAGGGGATCCCCGGCGCGAGGTAGTACAGCGCGAGCAGGCCGACAACCAGCAATCCAAGCAGTATCAGAAACTCAGTCATGTCTTCCCCCCTTCTCAGCGCAGCCCCGAGCAGCCCTGTTGCGCCTGCCAGATTAGCGCTTTTTCAGGCGGGTTGGACCGACAGCATCAGACGCGACGGATAGCGGGAGCCGAAGTGGATACGCTGCAGGGCTGACTCGAGCTTCGTTGCGTGATGGGCGAATTCGCCGGTATTGGGGTTGCGGTCGTAGCGCGGAAAATCGCTCGAGGTCACGATCAGCGCAATTCGATGACCGGCTCGGAGCACGATCGCCGTTGACCAGAGGTCGATGTCATAGCGCAGAACCTGCCCGGGCGCGACCAGGCGGCGCGTTTTCCCGTCCCGCAGTGACGCGCGGACAACACCGTCGCAGATATTCATTACCCGTCCATCCGGATGGACCTCGCAGAACTTGACCACCCAATCGGTGTCCAGGCCGGAGGTGCTCGCATGCAGCTCGCAGCGGATTGAACCGACAACGGCAAGATCGGCGGTCAGCGGCGACGACACATAGGTCAGCACATCCCGCCGATCGAGGATCGCACGCTGGTCGACGGGTCCGGCGGTGTATTGCTGCGGCAGCAGCAGATTGCCGCCTCGCGTCGGGCAGGGATCATGCGGATCGAAAACGTAGCTGTCGGCGCCATCAGCGCCCGCCGGTTTTTTCACGAGCGCTGCCCCGGACGCCAGGTACCAGAACTGCGACACCGTGCCAGCCGGCGGCCAGGTGTCCGCATCCTGCCACCGGTTGATGCCCTGAACGAAAATCCGCACTCGCGGTTCATCGTCAAACCCATTGCGTTCACCACGTACCCAGCGGTCAAACCAGCGCAGCTGCAGCCGGGTAAGGTCTTCCTTGAGATCAAGGAACATCCCGTTAGCGCGGAAGCCGAAATCAATCTCTCCGACCACGTTCTGAAACATGCCGTGTGCCCAGGGACCTATCACCAGGCGACTTTGCGTACGTGCAAGCTCACTGCCGCCTCGCTCCCGCATAGCGCTGAAGTGCTCCAGATCCGCGGCCAGCAAAAGGTCATGCCAGCCAGCGATTGAAAGACTGGGCACCGTCACCTCTGCATGCCGATTGGAAAACAGCAATTCGGCCGTCCAGCTGTCCGGCACGGGATGCTCGAGCATTTCATAGAAGAACGGCAGAAATTTTCCGTCTTCCGGGCGTCCAGGCCGGAACTGCCTCAGCGGCAGCGCGCGCAGCACCTCTTCGAAGGCATCCACATCGTCGAACAGCTGCGTGAGCAGCGCCCCCAGTTCCGACGCTGCAGGCTGCGCGCGGATGAGCGCCGCAGGCCCTATCGCACGCAACGACCACATCGCGAGAGTGCCGAGATTAAGCACTCCCTGGCGCCAGAAATGGTTACGCCAGAAATCATTCGGTGCAGTGGTCGGCGAGATTGCTTTAAGCGCCGGATTGGCAGACAGCGCGGCCAGCCAGGATGTGCCGCCCATGTAGGAAAGCCCGTAACACCCGACCTGTCCCGAGCTGAAGCTCTGACGGGCTGCCCAGGCCAGCGAGTCAGCCCCATCCTGAGTCTCATGGCGATAAGGGAAAAAGAGCTCTCCGGCAGAGGCCCAGCGTGCTCGCACATCCTGGATGATGACCGCATAACCCGCCGCCGCCGCACGCAAAGGATCCAGGGTCGCCGCAGTAATGGGCCAGAGTTCTTTGTTGTAGGGCGTGCGCTGCAGCAGGACCGGATACCGACCCGCGGCGCTCGGGCGGTAGATATCGGCCCGCAGTTCGACGCCGTCGCGCATCGGTACGGCGACATTTTTTTCCACCACGATAGTCATCGGAGAGATCCCCGACGTTGTGCCGCACATCCCATCAGTCTTCCCTGTTGCCTTGTCTGCCAGCTGCATCGAGGAAGCGCTGGATCATGTCGCGATGCATATCGACCAGCGCGAGCCAGTTCTGCAGAAACAGCAGGCCCGGCTGGGTCAGCTGATACATTCGGCGAGCCGGTCCGGAAGCGCTGGTATCCCAGATTGAACACACCAGCCCGGTCTGTTCAAGCTGACGCAGGGCACGGTAGATGGAGCCTTTGTTGTAATGCCCCATCCCCATTTCGTTCAGTCGCTGCACCAGCTCGTAACCGTACGCAGACCAGTCTTTCAGCATGGCCAGCAGCTGGGCGTTGAGCATATCGCCGGTTGGTTGCCCCGGTGTTTCGTTCCCGTTTTGTTCCGACACGACGCACTTCCCCAAAAGATCTCGTAACGAGACTAGCATCTAGATGCGTATTGCACCTAGGTTCTGTTTGGTTTATATTTTTTTGCAGTGCAACATTTCGGGTCACTGACCCACCACTAGCAATGTTCTTCCACGATTGAGGACAACAACATGACTGCCAAGAAAACTACCGCTCCTGTCATGGAGATCCCTGAAACCCTGAAGGCTTCGGCCGCAACCTACTTCGAGCGCCTGAGCGAAGGTCACGAAAATCTGACCAGCGCGTTCGAAACCGCCCGCGCACGCAGCACCCGTGTCGCGGACCAGCTGTTTGCCGATGTCGTAGCCGGTCAGCGGGAAATGCTCGCGCTGGGGCAGGCTATGGCCAAAGACCCGATGGCTTACAACAAGCATCTTGAAGCGGCTATGGAGTCGGTCACCGGTGCGCAGGCACGCACGCTGGAGCTGGCCAAGACCCTGTATCGCGAACAGGCTGAGGCAACCGCTGAACTGCGCAGCGCAGCAGAGCGCTCTTTTGCCGCCGCTCAACGCTTCGTGCCGCCGATGGAGAAGTTCACCAACCTCTTCACCGCCGCCGCCAAGTAAGCCGAAGCGTATCTGGCAGACGCAATATGCGCGCATGTCTACGGCATCCAGCATGAGTAGCCCGGAACAAACACGAGCAGCGGCGAACAGCGGGCTGGCGCCTGACCCGTTTGCCTATGACGACGCCGTGGAGCACACCCTCACGCCCTTGTGGCGTGAGGCGCGCTGGGGACTCGAATGGATGCAGCTGCGTTTGAGCCCGGTCTACTTCGGCGCCGGGATACCGCGCGGTACCTCCCAGCCGGTCCTGTTGATCCCCGGATTCCTGTCCGGCGACTGGATGATGCTGGAGATGCATCGCTGGCTGCGCCGCATCGGCTATCGCTCTTCGCTGTCACGCATTGTCTGGAATAACGACTGCCCGCACGTCACCGCCGGCAAGCTGATACACCGGGTCAACGCGCTTGCCGAACGGACCGGCCAGCGGGTCAATCTGATCGGCCACAGCCTGGGCGGCATGCTCGCCAAGAGCATCGTGCAGGAGATCCCGGAGAAGATTGACCGGGTAATCACCCTCGGCTCGCCCTTCCGAGCGCTGGTGCGGGCCCATCCTGCGGTGATCGGGATCTGGGACAGTCTGAAGCTGGCTCAGGGCGGATTAATCGGGCGCAACCTGATGGCATCCTGCGGTACCGGTCACTGCACCTGTGGCTTCGTGCGGGACATGAACGCCCCGCGCGAAGTCGCCACCCCCCAGTTCGCCATCTACTCGCGTGAGGATGGCGTTGCCGACTGGGAAAGCTGCATGGAAAGCGACCCCGACTGCAATACCGAAGTCCGTTGCACTCATATCGGCATGGTGATCCATGCGGGGGTTTACCAGGCCGTCGCGGCGCGTCTGGCGCAGACCATCGAGCGCGCATGACGGTCGCGCGCGATATTGATTGATTACAGGGAGACTCAAAGGTGTCTGAAGATCAAAAGCTGGATCCAGTCCGACTTTGGCGGGAGTGGTTCGTCAAATCAGAAAAGTCATGGAGTGACGCGCTCACCGAGATGATGGGCGACGAACATTTCACTAACGGCATGGGACGCTACATGCAGGAGGCGTTTCATACACACCGCATGTTCAGCGAAGGCATGGCGCAGTACCTGGCGAACCTGAATATTCCGTCGCGCGCTGACATCCTCGACATGAGCGACCGCCTGGCGCACGTCGAAGACACCCTGAACCAGATCCAGGTTGAACTGCGCGAGCAGCGTGCCCAGCTGACGAAGCTAGCTTCATCCGGCGCGACCGTCGCCGATACGCCACGCAAACGCCCCACTCGCTCGCGGAAGCCTGCACCGACTAACGACAGCTGAACAGAACGAACGCCGCTGCCAAGGAGACTGACATGTCCGCCGTAGCTTCGCCCGACCGGGAATCCGATTTCGACAGCCGTGTCGAACAGCTGGTCGAGCGCGCCATCGCCCGCAACATCCCGGGCCTCGCCCTGCCGCAGGGGCAGACGGATCTCGATGTCGGGCCGTCCGCCAAAGAACTCGTATACAGCGCCGAAACTGCGCGCCTGTACCACTATGAACCGCTGCTGGATGACGTCTATCGGGTGCCGGTACTCCTGGTTATGTCACCGGTGGCCCGCGGCTATATCCTCGACCTCGCCCGCGGCCAGAGCCTGGTGGAGTATCTGCTGCTGCAGGGACACGACGTCTACATGCTCGACTGGGCGCCTCCGCGCCGCGAGCAGGCAGGACTCGGCCTGGCGGAATACGTGATGGATCTGGTCGGCGGCTGCGTTCAGTCCGTGCAAAAAGATTCCGGGGAGCAGGATGTCACCCTGGTTGGCTACTGCATGGGCGGCATGTTGAGCAGCATGTTCACCGCCCTGCGACCCGACAGCGGCGTAAAAAATCTGGCCTGCTTCACCACGCCGGTCAATGGCGATGGGATGGAGCTGTACAAAAAATGGATGTCGTCGAGCGCGTTCGACATCGACCGACTGATTGATACGCTCGGCAATATCCCCGGCGACTTCATCAACACATCGATCCAGGCGCTCCGCCCGCTGCAGCGTAGTGCGAACCACATGCGCCTGCTGAACAACGTGCAGGACGACGCGTTCGTCAAGGCGCATCTGCGCTTCGATCGCTGGGCGGTTGATCAGCTGCCGATCCCGGGTAATCTGGCCCGCGATATGGCGCGCGACTTCATCCTTGACAACCGTCTCATGGACGGCTCGCTGCGCCTGCGTGACGAGCAGGTTGATCTCGGCACAATCAAAGTTCCGTTCCTGCACGTCGCCGCGCTGTACGATCACATCGTGCCGGCAGCGGCTTCGGCCGATCTGATCCGTCTGGTCGGCAGCGAGGACAAAGAAGAGATTGTCATGAAAGGCGGCCACGTCAGTCTGGTCGCGGGCGGTAACGCCATTTTTCGTCTGTGGCCGCAGCTCGACCGCTGGCTGGCCAGTCGTGCCGTGTGATAGCCGGCACACCGCTGAAGAACATAGCGAAAGGAGAACAGCATGCCGCGTGAGGCGCTGGAGCAGGCACTCTCGGCTTATCCGAAAACGGTAGCCCTCAAAGGCCGTCACTACACCATCCGAGTCATGACGACGGCCGATGGCGACGCGCTGATGCAGTTCGCGCGGGCCCTGCCCGCTCACGACCGCCTGTACATGCGGCGCGATCTCACCAGCGAGCGGGGGATCGGATCCTGGGTCGAGGATATTGAGCAGGGTGTCATCCATTCTCTGCTGGCGATCGACGAAAGCGGTGTGGCCGGATTCTCGACCATCCACCTGAATACTCTCGAATGGACCCGCCACGTCGCGGATATCCGGGTGGCTACGGCCGAGCGCACTCGCCGCACCGGGCTCGGGCGCTACCTGGCCCGGGAAGGTTTCAACGTCGCGCTCGCCCTGGATATTGAGAAGCTGCTCGCGCGCATGACCCCGGACCAGGAAGGAGCCCGGATCCTGTTCGAAGAGCTCGGCTTCACCCCCGAAGCCCTGCTCAAAGATTACGTCAAGGACCGTGAAGGCCAGCTGCACGACATGCTGATCAAAGGCTGTAACGTTCACGACTTTCTGACGCGACGCGCCGCTTACGGGCTCGAGCAATAAACCGCGCGCCCTGACCCTCAACAGGCTTCGGGACACACCGGTTCGCCTGCTGAGCGGCCCCGTCTGCGGCCGCAGGGGCCCACCGAGATCTGCGGGTACCCCATTGAAAGGGAGCCTCCCGCCCCCATCTTCTCTGTAAGACCCAGGCTGTCGTCTTGACGCCTGCTCAACAGCGAAGATGCGTATGCAGTTCCAAGATTATTACGAGACTCTCGGCCTGGCTCGGGACGCGGATGCGGATGCGATCAAACGGGCTTACCGCAAGCTTGCACGCAAATATCACCCCGACGTCAGCAACGAGCCGGACGCCGAGAATCGCTTCAAGGAGGTCCAGGAGGCCTACGAGGTACTCAAGGACCCGGAGAAACGCTCAGCGTACGATCGACTGGGGAGCGCATGGCGGACCCAGGACGGTCACGCGGCGCCCCACGACCAGGAGCCGGAGTTCGCCTACCGAAACTCTGGTTTTCGTGACGGCGCGGATTTCAGCGAATTTTTCTCCTCGATTTTCGGCGCTCGTCAGGAATCCACGGGTTTCAGTCTGCGCGGCGAAGATCTCGAAGCGCGGATCCAGATCACGCTGGCAGATGCGTACAAGGGCGCTACGCGTCTGTTGTCCACCCGCGGCACGCCCTCGAACGGCGACAGTGCCTCGCGGCAGGTCAAAGTCACCATCCCACGCGGCATCACTGCGGGCCAGAGGATCCGCCTCGCCGGCCAGGGCCGACCTGGGATCGGCGGCGCTCCTGCGGGTGACCTGCTGCTCGAAGTCGCTTTTGAGAGAGACCCTGTATTCCGCGCTGAAGGTCGGGATATTCATCTGGAGCTGCCGGTGGCGCCCTGGGAGGCGGCGCTCGGCGCCAGAATCAAAGTACCCACCCTCGGCGGCGCGGTAGAGCTGGCGATCCCCGCCGGCAGCCAGAGCGGACGCAGGCTGCGCCTCAACGGCCGCGGACTCCCGGGAAAGCTTGTCGGAGATCAGTACGTCACCCTGCGCATGGTCACGCCCCCGGCAGACAGCGAGGACGCCCGGACGATGTATCAGCGTATGGCAGAAGCCATGCCGTTCGACCCCCGCGCCGATCTGAAGATGTAGCCGGGCCAACTGCGCGTCCCGCGGGCCGGGACGGAAAGGGACGGCGTCACACGATGCAGCCGTTCACCTCCCAGGAGACGCCGCTGAGCGCCTGACCGGCTCGTTATACTATCGGCCGGTCAATCCAAGGGAGACGTCTCGACCATGGCCCGAAAACGCGCCAACGCTATCAGCAAACGCAGCTTCAGCATGCCGGAATTGTCGGAACTCTACGGCAAGCCCCCCTTCCATTACCGCGAAATTACGCAGCACTTGGTGCAGTTCCGTACCACGCCTCAGGTTCTGCGATCACTGATCCCGGCGCCGCTCGTACCCAACCGGGAGAACTGCATGTTCGTATCGGTCGCGGATTTCCTGTGCTCGGGCTTCGGGCGATATTACGAGGCCCACGTGTTCGCCCACGCCACCTACAAACGACGGCTGGTCAACTTCAGCATTTATCTCGTTCTCGATAACGACGTCGCAATCTGCGGGGGACGTGAGATCTGGGGATTCCCCAAGAAACTCGGACAGCTGGACATGAGCATGACTGACGACGTCATGCGCAGTACGGTCGAGCGTGGCGGCATGCGGGTGATCGATATGGCCGTGCGTATGTCCACCATGACCACCGCTGAAGAGATGGGCGGCACCGCCGAGTGGGTTGCGCGTAAATTCATTCCCAACGTGTCACTCTCCGCGCCACCAGACGTCGATCAACTCACCACCACCACGCTGACCAACATGGAGGTCAGTGAGATCCACTGCGGGCCCGCCACCCTTGAGTTCGGCCGGTCTCCCGCCGACCAGCTGTCCACGATCCCGATCGAAGAGGTAACCGGTGGCTGGTATTACAAGAGCGCCTGTACGCTCGAGGACGGCGCGGTACTTCACGATTACCTGACTTAAGCTGACGGGATGACTGCAGCATCTACGGTCGCGCGCCACTACGGCGGCCACGACGTCAGCGCACGGATCCTGGAGGCACTCATCAGCAGCGGCCGCGATCCGGACCAGCTGACCCGCGAGGACCTTGCGTCCTTCGACGAATTTCATGGCGGCGGGCTGGCTTCAACCCGGGACCTTGCCAGGTACGCAGGTGTGCACGCAGGACAGGCGGTGCTGGACCTGGGGTGCGGGATCGGTGGTCCCGCCCGTACTCTCGCGGCTGAATTCGGCTGCAACGTGCAGGGGCTGGATCTCACCCCCGCTTTCATCGCCGCCGCCGAAATGCTGACCGAGCGGGTCGGTCTGAGCGATCAATGTCGCTTCCGCACCGGTGACGCCACCGCGCTGCCGTTCAGCGAGGCCAGCTTTGATGTGGTCTGGTCGCAGAACGTGCTGATGAACATCGCGGACAAGGCAGCATGTTTCCGCGAGGTCGCGCGGATTTTGCGCCCGGGCGGAATATTCGCCTTCGAAACGGTGCTTGCAGCGGGCGAACTCCCAGTGATTTACCCGACCTTCTGGGCAGAGCAGCCCGCGCTAAGCCATCTCATCACCCGAAGCGAGCTTGGGGCGATGCTGGACGCCTCGGGTCTCAGCCAACGGGCACTCGACGACACCACACACGCTGTGATGAATAACGGGCGGCAACGTCAGCTTGCGCTCGACTCAGTCGATCCCACCGCGCTGAGCATCGCCGTTCTGGTTCCGCACGACGCGGCTCTCAAGGCCGCTAACGGGCGGCTCAACAACGAACAGGGGCGGACACACTCGGTCAAAGCTGTCTACTGCCGTCCTCACAGCCGCGGTAGCAGGAGCAGCTGAATGCACGCGTCCTGCGACCTGCCCGCGCTTGCGCACACATGCGCGGTTGCGCACGACGAGAAATCACCGCCGGCAAGGCATATTGCGTTGCACATCCGTGCGCGACCCGACCGGAACAAAAACGACGCCGCGGAAACGGGTTTACGCCCTCCCCAGCGCAGACTCACCCTACTCAGCAACCCTCGCAAGGACCTCTGCAATGATTGAAAACGCCTTCTATTCACAGGAATTTCACGGCCCCTATGAGATTTACGACGCCGGGCCTTTCGAGCTCGAAGAAGGCGGCCGTCTGCCCCAGCTGCAGCTCGCGTATGCGGTTCACGGCAAGCTCAACCGTGCCCGAAACAACGCCATTCTGTTTCCCACCTGGTACTCGGGCACCAGCAAGACGCTTGAACAGACCTACATAGGGAAAGGCCGGGCGCTCGATCCAAGCCGTTACTGCATCATCTGCGTCAATCAGATCGGCAGCGGTCTGTCGAGCTCCCCACACAACACGCCGGGCCCCTGGAACATGGCCAAGTTCCCGCACGTACGTATTGGTGATGACGTACGCGCCCAGCATCTGCTGCTGACTGAACACCTGAAAGTCAACAGTCTTGCATTGGTGGTCGGAGGCTCGATGGGCGCACAGCAGGTCTATGAATGGGCCGTCCGTTACCCGGACATGGTCCAGCGTGCCGCGCCCATCGCCGGGTACGCCAGCAACACCGACCATGACTTTCTCTATACAGATACCTTGATCGAGGCGATCACTTCCGATCCGGCGTGGGCCGGGGGCTGGTATCGCTCGCACACTGATGTACAGGCAGGTCTCAGGCGCCACGCCAAACTGTGGTCCGTGATGGGACTGTGCACAGAGTTTTTCGCGCAGGAAGGCTGGCGCGCGCTGGGCTGCACCTCGCTGGAGGATTTCCAGGTCGGGTTCATGGAGGGATATTTCACGCAGATGGACCCGAACGACCTGCTGTGCATGGCCTGGAAGTGGCAGCGTGGAGACGTCAGCCGTCATACCGGCGGCGACCTGCGCGCAGCCCTGCGCCGCATTACCGCCAAGGCTTTTGTCATGCCTATCGACACCGATATGTTCTTCGCCGTAGCCGACTGCAAACGTGAGCAGAAGATGATCCGCAAATCTGAACTTCGGGTGATTAAAAGTCTGGCTGGCCATTTCGGACTTTTCGGTATGGAGCCGGCCTATCACACCCAGATCGACCAGCATCTCAGTGAACTTCTGGCGCTGGATCTCTGAGCGTTTTGTAAACGGATATCCCGATATCAGCGATCACGCTCTAAGTTCTCTGTCAGGATTGGAGACACCCCATGCATTGCCATCGTTTCTGCACATCCGCGTTACTCAGCGCCCTGCTGCTGGGTCTGTCCCTGAGCACGGTAGCGACAGCGGATGACCGCGCCATCGGCCAGAACGCGTTCGAAGCCTCCTGTGCCGTATGCCATGGAGAGGACCCTGCGCCCCGCGCGCTGACCCGCGAGCAGCTCAAAAAACTGCCGCCGGAGAAGATTTTCACCGCGCAGGTCAGCGGCCTGATGGCACTGCAGGCGAGCGCGCTGAATGAAATCGAAAAACGAGCGCTTGCCATTTACCTCTCCGAGATCCCCTGGGGGACGGTCCAGGCAGAAAAAGCCGCTGAGCGGCTTGCTATGTGCGACGGAGGCAGCCCGCTCAGCGCCGCTGATTTCGCTGCACCGAGCTGGGTAGGCTGGGGGCTCGATTTCGAACAGACCCATGCGCAGAGTGCTGCAGCGGGCGGACTCGAAGCCGCAGATCTCACTAATCTTGAGCTCAAGTGGTCCTTCGGCCATGCCGGCGCGACGACCATCACAACGCAGCCTGCCGTGGTCGGCGACCGCATTTTCATCGGCTCGCCGAACGGCGCGATCTACGCGCTCGACAGGACGACCGGGTGCGCGCACTGGAAGTACGAAACCGAGGGTGAAGTGAGGGCAGCCATCATCGTCGCCCCGCGTCAGGATGGCTCTATCGGACTCTACGCGGGTGACCGCAAAGCCTGGCTCTACGCGCTCGACGCGAACAGCGGCAAACTGCTGTGGAAAGAAAAGGCGGAGACCCATGACTGGTCCATGATCACCTCATCGCCGGTGCTGCACGAGGGCAGGCTTTACCTGGGTACAGCGTCTTTCGAGGAGCTCGCTGGCGGCTCTACAACCTATGAATGCTGCACCTTCCGCGGCAGCGTGCTGGCCTATGACGCCGAAACCGGCAAACAGATCTGGAAGAGCTACGTCATTCCGGAAACGCCCGCCAGGACCAAACTGACCACCGCCGGCGTCCAGCTGTGGGGACCTTCGGGCGCTGCGGTCTGGTCGAGCCCTACGCTGGACCTGAAAACGGGCACGATCTACGTCACTACCGGAGATTCCTACTCCGCGCCGGCGGCAGACACCTCAGACGCCATCGTCGCGCTGGACATGCAAACCGGCGCAATCAAGTGGCACAAGCAGATGACGGCCGACGATGCCTTCACCGCCGCCTGCGTGGCGCCTAACGCAGACCCGGTCTCCAAGGAGGGCTGCGGTCCGGATATCGACTTCGGTTCCTCGGCCATTCTGCGCACCCTGCCCGACGGGCGACGCCTGTTGCTGGCCGGGCAGAAATCCGGCGTCATGCACGCCATCGACCCCGATAAGGAAGGCGCCATCGTATGGCAGAAACGCCTGTCACCGGGCGGCGTTCTGGGCGGCATTGAATGGGGCTCTGCGGCCGACGATACGCATGTATACGTGCCCATCTCTGACGTCTGGGAGACAAAGACCATGCCAGGGCATGCGGGCGGGATCTACGCTCTGAATTTCGCCGACGGCAGCGAGGTCTGGAATACCCCCGCGGCCGCCCCAGACTGCCTCGACATCCCGGGCTGCAATGCAGGCCAGCCTGCTGCCGCCACCCTGCTGCCCGGTGTGCTTTTTTCAGGGTCCATGGATGGCCATATGCGGGCCTACGATCCGGCGACCGGAGCCGTGATCTGGGATGTTGACACCAAGGGCGACTACGCCACGGTCAACGGCGTTAAAGCCAAGGGCGGATCAATCAAGGGCGCCGGGGTCACCGTAGTCGGCGGCTGGGTGTATTTCAGCTCCGGCTACGGTCTGTTCGGCATGCCTGGTAATGTGTTTCTGGCCTTCGGGCCCAAGTAAACCAGAGTCTCTGCAGCGCAGCAGGGGGAGGTATCACCATGGTCACTACCGCTGAAGTTTCCAACATCGACGTTAGCGCCGAAGACATGGAGCGCTGCGTCGCCCGATTCAAAGATCTCAAAAGTTCACACACTGCGTTCGTCGATACCCGCATTCCCGGGCACGAACGCGAGATCTTCAGCATTATCGGCAACGGCGTTCAGGAGGACGCCAGCATGCGCCCCCCCATCGAGGCGCAGGACTTCCATCTGGCCATGATCCGCGCCGAGCCTGGCAAGGGCGCCGCACTGCACTCTCATCTGACCCAGGAGGTCTTCGTGCCGCTCAGCGGCCGCTGGTCCATATTCTGGGGCCCTGAAGGTGATAAAGAAGTCGTTCTGGAGCCTTTCGACACGATTTCGGTGCCGCTCCACATCATGCGCGGCTTCCGCAACGTCGGCGAAGAAACTGCCATGATGCTTGCGGTCGTCGGGGGCAACGATCCCGGGCGGGTCGGCTGGCCTGACTCGCTGCGCGAAGCGGCGCGCCGTTCCGGGCTGGTCATCGACGAGGACGGCAATCTACGCGAGGTGGACGCCGGCTGAAGGCTTACCGGCGGACCGCAATGCAGGCCACACGCGCTGGGAGACTGACAGGAGAATGAGCATGAACGGCGAAAAAATCACCGAATCGGTCGCCGATCTGGTGGCACAGATCCCGCACGGGGCCAAGGTCGCCGTGTTCAAGGATTGTGGTGTTCCAATGGAACTTGGCCGCGCCCTGGTCCGTCGACGTATACGCGATCTGCATATCGTCACGGTGCCGACAGGCGGCATCCTCGTCGACATGCTGATCGGTGCCGGCTGCGTGGCCACGGTGG
Organism: Gammaproteobacteria bacterium; assembly: GCA_038116745.1. GTDB lineage: Bacteria > Pseudomonadota > Gammaproteobacteria > JAYODW01. The sequence goes on along the minus strand of JAYODW010000001.1, from coordinate 120,196 downwards.
AGACCGCTGGCGTCACCCTCGGGGAATTCGGACTTGCGCAGCGTTTCACCCAGGCTGTCAAAAGCGGTGCTGTGCAGGTCAAGGACGCCACGTGCCCTGCCGTCTATGCCGGGCTGCAGGCAGCCCAGAAAGGGATCCCGTTCATGCCTCTGCGTGGCCTGATCGGCTCGGATGTCGCGGCAAGTCGCGAGGATTTCCGCGTCATCAACAACCCGTTCGCCGAGGACGACCCGATCGTCTGCTTGCCGGCCATTCAGCCGGATTTCTCGATTTTCCATGCGCCGATGGCGGACCGCGAAGGTAACGTCTACATCTCGCGACAGGCCGAAATGAAAATCATGGCGCAGGCGTCGCGCGCCACGCTGGTTACCGTGGAAACGATCGTTGAGAACAACCTGCTGGAAGACCCGGTTCTGGCGCCGGCGACCCTGAATGGCTTCTACGTCGATGCCATCGCTGCGGCACCGCGTGGCGCGTGGCCGCTGAATCTGCCCGCGCACTACGACTACGACCGCGAGGCCCTGGCCGACTATGCACGCGCCTGCGCCAGCGCCGAAGGGTTCGTGGACTGGCTACAGCGCCACGTGTTCAACGCCGAAGAAGTAGCCGCCTGATGGTGCCGGGGTACCAACCCGAAGAGCTGCTCATCACGACAATCGCCGATATGCTGGCGCCGGCGCGCCATATCGCCGTCGGCGTGCTCTCTCCCATCCCTGGATCCGCCGCGCTGCTGGCGCGGGCACGGGCACAGGGCCGCAAAAAAGTTTCGATCATCGGCAGCATGGAAGAGCCGTTCCGGACTGACGGCGGGGTCGACCTGTTCGACTGCGCCGGGCAGGGCCGCATCGACGCGTTCTTTTTAAGCGGCGGACAGATAGACGGACAGGCCAATATCAACCTCACCGGAATAGGTGCCTACCCGCAACAGGACGTCCGTTGGTCCGGGGCCTTTGGCTCCGCCTATCTGTATTTCCTGGTCCCGCGGGTGATTCTGTTCCGTGAGGAGCACACCCGACGGGTCTTTGTGCCGCGGGTCGATTTCATCAGCGCTCCAGGAACCAGTGCCCCCAACGTGTATCGACCAGGCGGTCCGTACGCACTTGTCACCGGGCTGTGCGTGTTCCTGTTCCTGCGCGAGAAAGGCTGTTTCCGCCTGGCAAGCGTGCATCCAGGGCATACCGTCGAGGAAGTCCGTGACCAGACCGGATTTGAATTCGAGTGCCCGGATGAGGTGCCGCTCACGGCTGTGCCGGATCCCGCGAGCCTCACGCTGATCAGAGAGACGATTGCACCGACTATTGCAGGCCCCTACCCTGCTTTCGCCAGCCGCGTGTGGTCGCACGAAAAGACAGCTGCCAGCATCTGACTCTCGATCGCCATCGGAGGTAGTCAGCCGCCGACCCTGTCGCCGGCGGGATGGCGGTCAGCTTACTCCTTCTCGATTCCTTACCTCAGCGCGTGGTCCCTGTCTCAGCCGCGAGTGCCTGTCTCGCCCGGGCACGGTAGCTTTCCCACCTGCCAGCCGGCAGCAGACGCAGGGCCAGCCAGAACACCAGAGGAACAAGCACCACTTCATCCAGAAGGCCGAGGATCGGGATCGCATCGGGAATGAGATCCACTGGAGAAAGGACGTACAGCAGCAGCGCGGCCAGTAACAGCCGCGGCAGTGCGGGACACGTTTTGTCCTGCGTCAGAAGCCGCGCAGCACCTAGCTCTGTGCGCAGGTAACGACCTAGGCCGCGCAGGCGCCTGCTCAGGGTCCTGCCGCGCTTCCGCCCAGCGACCAGAGCGGCATCCTCAGGCGTTCAGCGCAGACAGCACCGAATCGAGACTCTGCTTGGCATCGCCGAACAGCATGCGTGTGTTTTCGCGGAAAAACAGCGGGTTATCGACCCCGGCGTAGCCGCTGGCCATGCTGCGCTTGAGCACCACGGTCGTACCCGCTTTCCACACCTCAAGTACCGGCATACCGGCGATCGGGCTGTTCGGCTCGTCCTGGGCAGAAGGATTCACGATGTCATTAGCGCCGATCACCAGCACGACATCAGTCTGCGGAAAGTCTTCGTTGATTTCGTCCATTTCCAGCACGATGTCATACGGCACCCGGGCTTCCGCGAGCAGAACGTTCATATGGCCCGGCATACGCCCCGCTACCGGGTGAATGGCAAAGCGCACTTCCTTGCCCTTGCTCTTAAGAATGCGCGTGATCTCGAACACCGTGTTCTGGGCCTGCGCGACCGCCATTCCGTACCCGGGCACGATCACAACCGACGCCGCCTCGCGCAGCAGCTCGGCAGTTTCCTCTGCGCTCAGCGGCACTGCCTCGCCCTCGTAGGTGGCGCTGGTCGCACCGCCCGAGGTGCCGAACCCGCCGGCGATCACCGCGAGAAAGTGACGATTCATCGCACGACACATGATGTAGGACAGAATCGCGCCGCTCGAACCGACCAGGGCGCCGGTCACGATGAGAAGGTCGTTGGACAGCATGAATCCGGTCGCCGCCGCCGCCCAGCCCGAATAACTGTTGAGCATGGAGACCACTACGGGCATGTCGGCGCCGCCTATGGCCATGACCATGTGCACACCGAAGGCAAATGCCAGCAGCGTCATCCCCAGCAGGATAGTGACACCCCATCCGGTGCTGTCACAGCCCGTAAAGCGCATGCCGAGCCAGATACAGGCAAGGCCGATAGCCAGGTTGATGAAATGGCGTCCCGGCAGGAGCCAGGGTTTGCCGTCGATCTTCCCGCGCAGCTTGCCGAACGCGACCACGGACCCGGTGAAGGTTACCGCACCGATCAGGATCCCGAGATAGATCTCGACCTCGTGAATGGTGCGCTCCACACCGTGGAACCCATCCAGACCGGCAAGATAGGTCGCGAAGCCGATCAGCACCGCTGCCAGACCGACAAAGCTGTGCAGGATCGCAACCAGTTCCGGCATCTCTGTCATCTGCACACGCAGAGCTGCCACCACGCCGAGGCCGCCGCCAACCAGCATGACCAGCACGATGGCGACGTAATTCGAGACCTGTTCGCTGGCGACAGTTGCTATGACGGCTATCAGCATGCCGGCAACACCGTAGGTGTTGCCGCGCCGTGCAGTTTCAGGGTTGCTCAACCCCCCGAGACTGAGGATGAACAGGATGGCCGCTGTGATGTAGCTGGCTGTAACGATTCCGGTTCCCATGACGCGCGCCCCTACTTACGAAACATGCGCAGCATGCGCTGCGTGACGAGAAATCCGCCGGCAATATTGATGGTGGCTATCAGCACCGCAAGCGCGGCCAGCAGCATCACCAGAACGGACGAAGACGAAATCTGCAGCAGCGCGCCGATCACGATAATCCCGCTGATCGCGTTAGTGACACTCATCAGCGGGGTATGCAGCGCCGGCGTCACGTTCCAGATCACCTGGTACCCCACGAAGCAGGACAGAACGAAAACGGTGAAATGGGACATGAATTCCGCAGGCGCCACGCTGCCCAGGGACCACAGGCAATACGCACCGAGGGCGAGCAATGCAGGCGCCAGCCAGGGGCGTCTGGGGGTCTCCTTCGCTGTCACCTCCGGCGCCGGTCTGGCTGTCGGCGCTGCCGGGGCTGCTGACAGCGTCGGCGCAGGCGGTGGCCAGGTAATGTTGCCCGCTTCGATAACGGTGGCGCCACGGATCGCTTCATCCTCCATGTTGATGACCAGCTGCCCGTCTTTCTCCGGCGTCATGTCCGTCAGCAGGTGACGCAGATTCGTTGCGTAAAGCTGGCTCGACTGGGTAGGCAGTCGGCTGGGGAGATCGGTATAGCCGATGATCGTCACGCCGTGGGCCCGGGTCACCTCTCCAGGCACGGTCAGCTCGCAGTTGCCGCCCTGCTCTGCCGCCAGGTCGACCACCACGCTGCCGTCCGCCATCGAGGAGACCATTTCGGCCGTAATCAGTTTTGGCGCCGGCTTACCCGGGATGAGCGCGGTGGTGACGATGATGTCAACTTCACGTGCCTGCTCGGCAAATAGTGCCATTTCAGCCTTGATGAACTCTTCGCTCATGACCTTGGCATAGCCGCCCTGGCCGGCGCCCTCTTCCTCGAATTCAAGCTCGAGGAACTCGGCGTCCATGCTCTGCACCTGCTCTTTGACTTCCGGTCGCGTATCAAACGCGCGGACAATCGCGCCCAGGCTCTTTGCCGTACCGATGGCCGCAAGCCCGGCCACACCCGCGCCGATAATCAGCACCTTGGCGGGCGGCACTTTGCCAGCTGCGGTGATCTGTCCGGTGAAGAAACGCCCGAATTGGGTGGCGGCCTCGATGATCGCGCGGTAACCGCCGATGTTCGCCATCGATGACAGCGCGTCCATCTTCTGTGCACGGGAGATCCGCGGCACGCTGTCCATCGCGAGAACGCTGGCCCCTGTCGCTGCAAGCCGCTGCATGAGGTCCTCGTTCTGCGCAGGCCAGATAAAGGAGACAAGCGTCTGACCGGGCTTGAGCAGCTCGACTTCGTCCACGCCCAGCGTCTCGTGGTGCCCCGGCGCCCGCACTTTCAGCACGATGTCCGCATCACCCCACAGTGACCGCGTATCAGTCATTACGGTCGCGCCGGCCTCTGTATAAGCCTGGTCGGAAAAACTGGCCGCCACACCTGCACCCTGCTCGACCCGCACTTCGAATCCGAGTTTGAGCAGCTGGCGCACGACATCCGGCGTCGTCGCCACACGGCATTCACCTGGGTAGATTTCGCGCGGTACCGCGATGATCATCGTGTTTCTCCCTTACAGTGCTGTCGCTTTATCTGCACGTGCAGACATCTGGCAGAAGATTGCGGCACGCTCGACACTCACGCTGATCGGGCTGAAAGGCCACGGCGCGAGCAGGTCCACAATGCTTGAAAGCGGCGGGATTATATCGCCCCCGGTCTGCTGAACAACGGAACTACGGCGGGAGGTATGCCGGCCGCGGAGGCTCAAACCTGCCTTGCCGGACCGTTATACTGCGCGCCCTTGAATCATCCTCCAGGGAGGGCCTGCGCGATGACCACCGACGCCGCCATTCACACGACAACCGAGCTTCGCGAGTTTATGGGTGAACCCGCAGGGCTGGCCGTCGCGAAAGCGATCGACCATCTCGATCAGTACTGCCGGGAGTTCATCGTCCGTTCGCCTTTCCTGTGCCTCGGCACATCGGATGCTGAAGGGCGCGCAGACGTCTCGCCACGCGGAGACCAGCCGGGTTTCGTGCAGATCCTCGATGACCACACTCTGTTCATTCCCGAACGCCCCGGGAACAAACGAGCGGATTCGCTCAGCAACATCACGGTTAACCCGGAGGTTGGCCTGTTGTTTCTGGTACCGGGATTTGACGATTGCCTGCGCGTCAACGGACATGCCAGCGTGGTGCGTGAACCAACGCTGCTCGAGCGCGCCACCGTCCGCGGCAGAACGCCTGCACTCGGCATAAAAGTGAGCGTCCGCGAAGCCTACCTGCATTGCGCGAAAGCCATACGCCGCTCCAGCCTGTGGGACAGCGATGCGCGTCAGGACCGATCGGCCTTACCTTCGATTGGCCGCATGATCCTGGAGCAGACCGCTACTGAGGGTACGCAGCCAGAACCCGCGGTGGTCAGCGAAGTGGATACGCTCATCGAAGACAATTACAAAAACGAGCTGTACTGAACCTTGATTTCGAGGCGCGCATCAGGGCCGTTCAACCCACTCACGGGTGCCTGAGTCGAAATTCACAGTGCTGTAAGGCGGCACTGAGGTGTAGCTGATATTCCACCTGTCGCCGCTCACCCGATAGTCAAACGACGCGTAGATAAACTGCAACTTAGCGCGCGGCACCGCATCGAGCTGCGTCGGCACCAATTCCTGCAGGCTGACCGGATAACGGCCCTGCATCGAGCGAAACATCTCAACCGCAGTGACCAGTTCCGCCCCACGCTCACGCGCAAGGGTGTTGTTCAGTGCGATCAGAACGAGGCTGGCAGCAGCGCCGCCGAACATGGACAGCATCAGTCGCCAGCTGTGCTGTGCCGGACGTCCAAGATGTCCGAGCAGCAGAGCATGGGGAAGGACCGCGACCAGGCTCAAAATCAGGAGGCCGACCGAAACCAGCCCCTGCCCGAGCACCAATGCGTCCAGACCGCAGCAGGCAAACGACAGCCCGGCCAGACGCTGAAAGGAGTGCGGGACCGGAACCGCGGCGCGGACGCCCTCAGCACGACCCACCATTGCGCTCAGTCAGACAACTCGGCGAGCGTAGGCTCTACCTCAAAGCTGTGCGTCACCTCGCGCCCCTTGGAGTCAGTCATCTGCGCGGTCAGGGTGCCCCCCGCACGCGGCTGGAAAAAGAAGCGGAAGCTGGGATCTTCGCTGATCGAGATATCCGTCTCGGCGGTCATCACGTGTTCCCCGTTGAAGCTGACCACCACCTTGGTTACATACTCCGCCGGAATGTAGGCACGCGTGCGCTGGTCGAGCTGAAGGCCTGTGACATTGGGGTGACTGATCAGCAGGTGCGCCAGCGATACCTCGGAATTTTCCTCGCTCGGCCGACTGCGAAATCGCATTTCGCCGATCCGCTCACGGGCTTCCTTGAGTTTGAGGAAAGGGGGCGGCTCAGAGCAGCCACCGCTGGCCCGCGTGTAGCCTGAATGCATAAAGAGCGACCCATCGTTCATCTCGGCGACCGCCCGCACATGCGTGAACTGATTGATGCGCAGCCGCATCGCCAGATCTGCCTTGCCCATCGCCGGCGTCAGGTCAAACCGTCCCGCCAGAGGTTTCGGATTTTTGTCAACGAACACGTACAGCGCCTTGATGTAGCGCTCTGGAGTCTGTGGCATCTTGGCGTGAATGCTGACCGGCACCACGCCGGAATCCTCCGCACGGAGCGGGATCCGGAGCTCAATGACCGAGGTGCCTTCGGCGATCTCCCGTTCCGGAAAATGCTGGGGGCGCAATAAGGTTTCCCAGACGTCAATGTCGGACTGTTGCGCCACGCTCCCCAACGGAATGAAGAGGAGCATCATTACCGAGTAAATGGCATGTCTGTTCATAGGTTTGCCCGCGCCTGTACCGCGCTAGTGTAACGTCTCGCCTGACAAGCCTCAGCGCCGCGCTAAGGACACGGCCTTGACCCCGGGAGATGAGAGTGACCGCCGCCCGTCGCGTCTACGCTCTATTAACAGCAAACGGGTGCCTAGAATCCAGAAGCCGGGTCACTTTCAGAAGCGCCCGCAGCACATGAGAAACAGATCTAATCAAAGTATTTTTCATTAATTTCATTGGATTAAACGATATTTTTGCGTTCGATATGTATCCGGGAAATCAAACAGAACAAGAACTGTGCGCGCGGCGAAGCCCGCCGCCGGTGGATTTGCCTGGGAATTCCCGTGCTCGGGGCGCCGCTCCCGGACGTGGGCCACTACGCTCTCGAACACTCGGCTTACGATGCGGCTGTTGAGATTTGGAACCCGCCGCGCCGGCGCGCAGCAGCCCGCTCCGCGTCCCCTATCGCCGCGCCTTCAACTGGTGGTCATCGGGATCTTCGCCGCGATGGCCTGTTTCCCGGGCATCTACGGCCTGTACGCAACCATCCGCCATAGCGACGCGTATCCTGCGGGGTGGCAGTATGGCTTCGATCTCATTTTATTCGGCGGACTGATCGTCATCGCACTGGGCCTTGTGCGACGGCGAAGATGGGCCGCGAGACTGTCTATGACGGCGCTCTACCTCGTGTTTTTCTTAGTCCTGGTGAGGATGTCGTTAAGCTACGAGACACAGCATGCCACCCTGAGTTACTGGCTCCTCCCCGCTGTTCTGCCGCTGATCGGCTACAGCATCAACCTCCTGCGCCGCCTAATAGTCTCCCTCAACGCCGGCTGGTAACGCGGCTGCTGCGCTTGGCTATACTGCATCGTCAAACTGACCCGGAGCACCAACATGCTTCACGCTGAACAAGTGCTGCTTGGAGAGCGCCTCCTCGACTACATCGCCTCGGGCGCGACGGCGGCGATGGAACGGCCTTATCTGCAGTCCGTGGAGGAATACATCAGCGATAAGTTCGCAGCGCGCGAGGAGCACAGCCTGTTCCGCCCGTTACCGCTCTGCGTCGGCCTGAGCGGTCTGCTTCCCGGCCCCAATACCTTCAGCGCCCATGATCTCAGTGGCCAGCCAATCCTGCTAACCCGCGCTGCAGACGGCAGATTCCGCTCCTTTCTCAACGTCTGCCGGCATCGCGGCGCGAGGGTGGCGGACGGCTGCGGCCGGCAGCGGAATTTCGTCTGCCCTTACCATGCCTGGACCTTCGGCCTCGACGGGAACCTGGTCGCACGCCCGGAGGAATACGCGTTTGAGTCTGTCCCCAGGGCGAACAGCAGCCTGGTCGCACTGCCCGCTGTCGAGCGGGACGGGATGCTCTGGGTGCGTCCATCACCCGGTGCGGACTTCGACCTCGATCAGCACCTCGCGGGGGCGCAGGTGGAGCTCGGCGCCTACGGATTGAAAGACTTTCATCTGTATCGCTCCACTGTGCTCAGGCGACGCATGAACTGGAAGCTGCTCCTCGACACTTTTCTTGAGTCCTATCACTTCTGCGTGCTGCACAAGAACTCTATCTGCAGCATCTTCTACGACAACCTCACTACCTTCGACAGCTGGGGAGAGCACTTCCGCATCGTCTCCGCGCGACGCACCATCGAACAGATCAAGGGACTCGACAAGGGCGACTGGAACCTGCTGCCGCATATCGTCGCCATCTACGTGCTGTTCCCGAACACCGTGCTCGTATGGCAGCTTGACCACATTGAGCTGTGGCAGATCTTCCCCGGCAGGACGCCCGATGAATCTGCTGTCGAACTCTCGCTTTACACCCCCGAACCGACAGAGACTGAGCGCGCGCGTGCGCACTGGGACAAAAACTTTGACCTGGTGGTCGGCGTGGTCGAAGACGAGGACTTCCCGGTCGGCGAAGGGATCCAGAACGGTTTCCACTCAGGAGCACAGCCGCACATCACCTTCGGCACCAACGAGCCGGCGCTGGCCTTTTTCCACCGCGCTGTCACGGACCGGACAGCCTGAACCATCGGCTCAACGCAGCGGGCGGAAAAACGCTCGGATATCATCCACCAGGAGCCCAGGGGCCTCCAGCGCAGCGAAGTGCCCCCCCTCAGGCATCAGACTCCAGCGCTGAATGTTATAAGCCGCTTCGGCCCAGGCGCGTTTGGGACGGGGAATATCCTTGAACAAGGCAACACCGGTCGGTGCCGCCACGTATCCGACCGGCGGCCCAAAAGTCCCTGCGCGCAGAGACTCCCTGTAGAGTCGGATAGCGGAACCGATCGAACCTGTCACCCAGTAAATCATGATGTTGGTCAGCAGTTCGTCTTTGCTGAAGCGGGATTCAACCCGACCATCAGTCAGGTCTCCCCAGAGATAGAAACACTGCACGATCCAGGCGGCCAGACCGAGCGGTGAATCATTCAGCGCGTAGGCCAGCTGATCCGGCTTCAGGCTCTGAATCACCGCGTAACCGCGCTGCTCGCGATAGTAGTCAACGCTGATGCAGGTCCGCCCCGGCATGACGCCCTGTGCCCGGGCCTCGTCAGGGTCATCAGTTGAACGGGTAGAGCACATGTTGAGATGTACACCTACCACCCTCTCAGGGTCCAGCATCGCCATGTAGGGGCTGACCACGCCACCCCAGTCTCCCCCCTGCACTGCATACCGCTCTATCCCCAGTCCATGCAGCAACTTGACCTGCCGCGCGGCCACCATGCGTGCGTCGCAGCCACTTTCCGGCCACGGTTCAGACCAGCCATACCCTGTCATCGACGGACAAAGGACGTTAAAAGCGTCTGCCGGATCGCCGCCGTAACGCTGCGGGCAGGTCAGCGGCTCCACGACCTTGTGGAACTCAGCTATCGAACCCGGCCAGCCGTGGGTCATAACCAGGGTCAGCGCATCGGCCGTTTCTGCTCTGGCGTGCACGAAATGGATCCGACGTCCGTCCACCTCCGCAATGAACTGCGGCATGAGCGTGTTCAAACGCGCCTCCTCGCGACGCCAGTCGTACTCTTCCAGCCAGTAGTCGCGGAGCTCGCGCATGAAAGCGGCGCTGGTTCCGTAACTCCAGTCGTCCTCCGCGAGAGTTGCAGGGAAACGCGCCCGCGTCAGGCGCTCACGCAGATCCCTGAGGTCGCTCTCCGGAACGTCGATCGTGAACGGCACAACTTCCATGAGCGTGTCTCCATCTACCGGGGATGAACAAACCAAGACAGGTTCCACGGCCGGCCGAGCGGTCATTGCCGCCACGTTCGGCCCTGTGTTCTGATGCCGCGACCCGCCGCGTCAGGAACCTACAGCATGACCCCCATCAGAACCAACTGTCCGCGCGACTGCTATGACGGCTGCGGCATGCTCGTCGAACCGCGCGATGGCGGCCGCTTCCGCGTCCTGGGCGATCCTGATCATCCAGTCAGCCGCGGAAAACTGTGCAGCAAGTGTGCCCTGGCCTACAACGGCGTCTGGCAGGAGCCATCGGCACGACTGCTGCATCCACTGAAACGCAGCGGACCGCGCGGCAGCGGCGCCTTCACGCAGATCTCCTGGGACGAGGCGCTCAATACCGTGGCCGACCGTATGATGACAGCGTGTAACACGCATGGCGCGCAGTCCATTCTGCACACGCACTACTCCGGCACCCTGGCTCTCCTTGCCTATCTCTTTCCCAATCGGCTGTTCCGGCATCTCGGCTGCACCGAGGTCGACCCGGATACGATCTGCAATGCCGCAGGCCATACCGCCTGGACACTTCTGTTCGGCAGCTCGGTGGTGGGGTTCGACCCGCGCACGATCAAAGACACTGCCTGCGTACTGGTGTGGGGCGCGAACCCGTCTCACTCTGCACCACATGCGCACGAGCACTGGCTGGGCGAGGCGCCGGGTCCGGTAATTGTGGTTGATCCGATCAAGACCGAGACCGCCCGCCGCGCGACGCTCCATCTACAGCCGCGGCCCGGCAGCGACGCCGCGCTGGCTTTCAGCCTGCTGCACTGCCTGCAGCGTGACGGGAAATTTGATCGCGCCTTCATCGCCGACCACACGGTCGGTTTTGAGCAGGTCGCCAGCGCTATCGCGTCTGCCGATCCGGCCTGGGGTGAACGTCAGACGGGGGTCCCTGCTGGAGATATCGAACGGGCCGCCGCCTGGTACGGTTCCGGCCCCGCGCTGCTCTGGTGCGGCCAGGGACTGCAGCGGCAGAAAAGCGGCGGCAACATCATGCGCGCGGTGGGGCTGCTACCTGCACTCACCGGCAACCTCGGCAAGCCCGGCGCGGGCATTTCGTATCTTAACGTCGCCCCGATAGTCGCCGGACTCGATCTGGATTGGCTCGGCGGTGGCGATCTGGCTCGCAGCACACCGCCCGCCGTGAGCCACATGCACCTTGCCGAGCGGCTCGAAGCCAGTGATGAGTTTCAGGTGTTTTTCATATGGAACACCAACCCGCTGGCCTCCGCCCCGGCGCAGCATCACCTGCGTCGCGCCCTCGCCCGCGAGGACCTGTTCGTTGTGGCAAGCGATGTGTTCATGACTGACAGCGTGCGCCACGCGGATATCGTGCTCCCGGCTGCGGGTTTTCTTGAGTTTGACGACCTCACGTTCAGCTATTTCCATCTCCACATGGGCAGCCAGACCAAGGTTCGAGAGCCGCTTGGCGAATCCCTGCCGAACACGGAAATTTTCCGTCGCCTGGCAGCCGCCATGCAGCTCAGCGAGCCTGCCCTGTTCGCTGCAGACAGCGAGCTGATTGATGCGCTTATGCGCCAGTGGAACCCCGGTTTCGATTACGCGGAACTGCAGCGGCGCGGCTTCGCAAGCGTCTCCGAGGACATTTTCATCCCCTGGTCCGCGCATTGTTTTGACACCCCGAGCGGGCGCATCGAGATCGCGTCTCAACAGGCGCAGGAGATGGGCCTGCCGCCGACGCCACAGCCCTGGGCCGACGCACCGCCCCCGCACGGACACTATCGACTCCTCACGCCCGCTTCCCGCTGGCGTCTGAACGATTCCTACGCAAACGACGACAACATCGCGGCGCGCAGCGGACCTGCGAGCGTACACCTGAGCCCCTCGGACGCCGAGCATCTCAAGTGTCAGGAGGGCACGAGGCTGCGCCTCCATAATGCCGGCGGCGAACTGGTCCTGGTGGCCACCGTAGACACCGATGTCCAACCCGGCACCCTGGTCTCCTACAAGGGACGCTGGCCGGTCCTGGAGCCCGACGCGACCACGGTCAACCATCTGCACATTCCTGAGTGCGCGGATATGGGCGACAGCACGAGCGTGCACTCGACGCTCGTCGAGGTCTCGCTGGCGTGACAACGGACAGCGGGTCCACGCCGCTGGACCACGCCCACGCAGAACTGGAAGGCGTACGCCTGCATTATGTGAGCGCTGGGGCTGGTGAGCCCGTCGTGCTCCTGCACGGCTGGCCACAGAGCTGGTTTGAGTGGCGCCTGGTCATACCGCTGCTGAGCCCGCATTACCGGGTTATCGCGCCGGATCTGAGAGGCCTCGGCGACTCATCCCGACCTGCTGGGGGCTATGACACCGAGACTCTGGCTGCAGACATCTGGCGCCTGATGGCCGAGCACCTGCAGCTGCCGCACTTCATTGCGGTCGGCCACGACTGGGGCGGCCCGGTCGCCTTCAGTCTTGCCGCAGCCCATCGCCAGACGGTGCGCGGACTGGCGGTCATCGATGTCGCTATTCCCGGTGACGGTGCTGCCGACATCAGCCAGGGCGGGCGGCGCTGGCATCATGCATTTCATTGCACTGCAGACCTGCCTGAAGCGCTGATCGCCGGGCGCGAAGCGCTGTACCTGGGCTGGTTCTACACCAACTACGGCGCAAGCCCTGATGCAGTGTCAGACGAAGCCGTTGCTGAGTATCTACGTACGTACCAGGAACCTGCTGCACTGCGCGCCGGGTTCGAGTACTACCGCAACCTGCCCCGGGACATTGAGCAGAACACCCTGGCTCTGCGCGCCGGCAAACTGCCAATGCCCGTGCTCGCGCTCGGCGGCACCGATGGCTGGGGTCGCGGAACGGAAGTGCTGGAGAGCTGCCGCCGGGTGGCTGACAACGTGACCGGTGGTGTCATCGAAGGTGCCGGTCACTGGATCCCGGAGGAGCGGCCGCAAGCACTGGCCGATGCGCTGCTCGAATTCTTTGCCCGCTGCGCCTGAGCGTGCACGGCGGAACCTGGCCTGCTTCACGCGCGCGTGAAGCTTCTTCAACCTGAGATGGAGGAACCATCCCGATGAGCGACGAGAAAAAAGAGAAAGGTCGAGCGCTGCTTGAGGCGCTGTGCGGCAACCCGGACGGGGTCAACGCGTTCCCGGAACGTTTCCGCGACTACACCCTGGAACACCTGTTCGGCGACGTCTGGCAGGGTGACGCCCTGTCCTTGCAGGAGCGCTCCCTCGTGACCTGCACCATCCTTGTGGCGCTGGCCCGCGAACCAGAGCAGCGCTTTCATTTTGCGGCCGCGAAGCGGCTCGGCATCCCGCGGGAGAAGCTGGTTGAAATGGCCACCCATGCGGCGCACTACGCCGGCTGGCCTAACGCCGTGGGCGCCATGCGCAGCCTGAACGAGGTGTGGCCGGAGAAATCCTGAGTGGCCGCCCGGCGCAGCGTCGTTTACGGCGCTGCGCCGAGCTTGAGCGGCAGCTCTTCGTCGCGCACCCACTCTGACATGGAGCCGTCGTAGACCGCGATATTGGCCTGGCCGCACTGCACCAGGGCCAGGCAGTCCATCGTCGCCGAGATCCCGCCGCCGCAGTAGGTGATGACCCTGTCTGCCTCGAGCGCACCGCTTGCGGCAAACATGGGCGCCAGCTCGTCAGGCGTGCGGAACTCGCCGGTTTCCGGGTTGATCAGGCTGCCGTAGAAAACGTTATGTGTATTCGGCAGGTGGCCGGGGCGTCCGTACTGATTCTTATCACCAGTGAACACCTCCGGGGACAGCGCATTCAGCGTGACCGTCCCGTCGCCATCGACAACCTCGAGCATGCGGGATTTATTCACCCACATCTCCGGACGGAAAGCGACGCTGAGTTTCCCCTGCGCATGCACAGGCTGCTCGGCAGATACCGGCCGACTTTCACGCTGCCATTTCTCCCATCCCCCGTTAAGTACCGCGACGTTATCGAAGCCGATTGAGCGCAGCATCCACCACACCCGGGTGGACCACATCGGGAAACCCTTGTTGTAGAGAACGACAGCTGTATCGTCAGCGACGCCCCTGGCGGCCATCGTCGCTGCAAATACATCTGCCGGTGGCATCATGAACGGCAGTCCGGCATCAGGATCAGAAAGCTCTCCGGCCACATCCAGAAAGCCGGCGCCGGGGATATGCTCCTGCTCCCACTCCGCGCGACCGCTCTCGGGGAGATAGCCGAAACCATCACTCCGATGGCGCAGATAAATTGTCGTATCGAAGATCCGGATCTCCGGAGCGTTCAGATGCTCTGCCAGCCAGGCCGTAGAGACCAGTGGTCCATCAAGTTTCATTGAACTCTTCCTTTACTTAATCGTGGGGCGTTTCAGGTTTCAGGCAGCGCCTCGGGCAGCTGCAAATGCGGCAAATTCATCCAGTTCCTGATTGAAACGCTCCGCCTCCTCGATAAACGGACCATGCGCTGATTCTTCGTACCAGGAAACCGTCGCGTGCGGGCAGCAGGACTGGATCAGTTCGGCCATGGCCGGCAGCACGGTTTCGTCCTGCCGCCCCTGGGTTACCAGCACGGGCTTCTTCAGCGCCCGCAGCACATCAGACGCGTCGAGATCGCGCGCAGCCAGGCTCGCACGGACGTCCGGACGCACTGTCATGTTCCAGCACAGCGTGCGCTCGTAGTCTTTCCTTGAGAGCTTTGCAGCAAAACAGCGGTCAACAAACTCGCGCATCGCGTCGATGCTCTCTTCCAGATCGCCGCCGGTTGCACGGGCGAAAATCTCGAAGAATCCTGGACCGATGAGCGGTCCGAGCGCCTGCTCATTAAGCACGACCGCCGCGCCAACGAAATTAACGCCCGCAACCGACTCATCTCCGTAGCGCCGCAGATAGTCCGTGATCACGAGACCGGCATACGACCAGCCGACGAGAAGCGGCTGGGTGAGTGAGAGACTCTCGATGACTGCTTTGACGTCTTCCGCCCACAGGCGGCTGTCGGTGTAAGCCGCCTGCTCGCGTGGTGCCTCAGACATGCCGTGGCCGCGCAGATCAAAGGCAACCAGCCGGTACTTTTCAGCCAGCGCGCCGTCCAGCTGCTTTAGCCAGGTCATATAAGTCTGCGACCAGCCGTGGACAAACAGAATGCAGGGACCCTGAGGGTTACCCCACTCGCCGACGTTCAGCCTCAGACCACCGCCACCGACTACCGAATGCATTTGCTCCATGGCGACGTTCGTTCCAGTTCCGCGGGGCGGCAGTGTAACCTGTCACTCTCGATGAGGAGTCCCGTCATGACCTGGCTCAACTCGGCCTGCCCGCACGACTGTCCGTCAACCTGTGCTCTGGAAGTAGAGCAGCTCAGCCCCACCCGCATCGGGCGGGTACGCGGTGCACAGGCGAACAGCTATACCCAGGGTGTCATCTGCAGCAAAGTTGCGCGTTACGCTGAGCGTGCTCACCACCCGGATCGCCTGCTCTATCCGCTGCGGCGAAAGGGCAGCAAAGGTTCCGGCGATTTCGAACGGATCAGTTGGGATACGGCCCTGGACCAGGTCGCTGAGGCGTTCCTGGCGGCCGAAAAAGCGTACGGCAGCGAGAGCGTCTGGCCCTACTACTACGCGGGGACCATGGGACTGGTCATGCGCGACGGCATCAATCGCCTGCGCCATAGCAAGCGCTACTCCGGACAGCATTCGACCATCTGCAACACGCTGGCGCTGAGCGGCTGGATGGCCGGAGCAGGACGCCTGTCGGGTGTCGATCCGCGGGAGATGCGCGAATCGGATGTGATTGTGATCTGGGGAACCAACGCTGCCTCAACACAGGTCAACGTCATGAGCCACGCGCTTGCTGCCAGACGGGCGCGCGGCACCAAAATCGTGGTGATCGACGTGTACGAAAACGCCACGGCGAAGCAGGCTGACCTGTTCGTCTGCGTCCGACCGGGTACCGATGGCGCGCTTGCCTGTGCCCTGATGCACATCCTGTTCCGCGACGGCCATGCCGACCGCGCGTATCTCGCGGAATACACCGACTGTCCGCAACGCCTCGAAGCACATCTTGCTGACCGTACCCCCGCCTGGGCCAGCGCACTGAGCGGCGTACCGGTCGAACAGATTGAGCAGCTCGCCGGACTGATCGGCCGAACGCCACGGACTTTCCTGCGTCTCGGCTATGGCTTTACCCGGCAGCGGAATGGCGCGGTGAACATGCACGCCGCGGCCTCGATCGTCGCGGTCACGGGCGCCTGGCGGCATCCCGGTGGGGGCGCTTTTTATAACAATGGCGGAATCTATCACTGGGATAAGACGCTTATCGAAGGACTCGACCAGCGTGACCACGCCATCCGCATGCTCGACCAGTCACGCATCGGCGAAGTCCTGACCGGACAGCCGGATGCGCTCAAGGGAGGGCCGCCGGTCACGGCGATGCTGATCCAGAACACTAACCCGCTGTCGGTCGCACCTGACCTTAACGTGGTGCAGCGCGGCTTCGCGCGCGACGATCTGTTCGTCTGCGTGCATGAACAGTTCATGACTGAAACGGCGCGCATGGCGGATATCGTCCTGCCCGCGACCATGTTCCTTGAGCACGATGACCTCTACCAGGCCGGTGGGCATCAGCATATCCAGCTCGGACCGCAGATCATCGAGCCGCCCGGCGAGTGCCGTTCCAACCACGAAGTGCTCTGCGCACTGGCGGCGCGCCTAGGCGCGGAACATCGCGGATTTCAACTCACTGCACTAGAGATCGTCGACGAAACCCTCCTCGCTTCGGGCTGGGAGGGTGTTGACGCACTGACCCGTGCCAAATGGTTTGACGTTCAGCCGGACTTCCGCGCTGCGCACTTCCTTGACGGTTTCGGGCACGCAGACCGTCGCTGGCACTTCGCAGCGGACTGGAAGGCTTTGCGCACGGCCGAGAGTGTTCCTGACGAACTCATCGCCACCATGCCCGACCTGCCTGACCACTGGTCGCAGATAGAAAGCACCTCAAGTGTTCATCCGTTCCGCCTGGTCACTGCACCCGCCCGACACTTTCTCAACTCCTCATTCACGGAGACCCCGACCTCGCGCAGGCGCGAGTCCCGCCCTGGTCTGCTGCTGCATCCCCAGGATGCCGCTCGGCTCGGGGTGAGAAACGGCGATCCGGTGCGCCTGAGCAACGTCCGCGGCGAGGTCGAGCTGCACGCCGAAGTTTTCCCAGGGCTGCAGCCCGGCACAGTCATCGCTGAAAGCATCTGGCCGAACTCGGCGCACCCGGGGGGACTGGGAATCAACGCACTGACGGGGTCAGACCCCGCTGCGCCAGCCGGTGGTGCCGCTTTCCACGATTCGCGTGTCGCGGTCGAGGCAGTCCTTTGAGATCCCAGGACGCGCTGAGAGCTGGGGGTGCCGTCCGGGACTTCCCGGCCGCCTGCCGCTCCGCCGGAGATACGCCTCATGTTTGAAGCCGCAGAACTTGGGCAGAAAGTAAAACGTGCAGATTTCGAAGCGCGCGAACACAAGCTGCACGCGGCGTTGCTCGACGCCCAGCGCAAAGCGCAGCTTGCAGACATCCCGGTCCTGATCATCGTGTCCGGCGTTGAGGGCGCAGGCAAAGGCGATGTCGTGCGTCTGCTGCACAGGTGGATGGATGCCCGAGGTCTGGAGACCCAGGCTTTCTGGGACGAGACCGACGAAGAGCGCATGCGGCCGCGCTTCTGGCGCTTCTGGCGCGGGCTGCCCCCGCGCGGTCGGATCGGCATCCTGTTCGGCTCCTGGTACACCCAGCCCATCCTCGATCGCGCCATGAAGCGCACCCCGGAGGACAGCTTCGATCGTGAGCTGGAGCGCATTCGGCATTTCGAAGACATGCTGGTGGACGACGGCGCGCTGATCATCAAGCTGTGGTTTCACCTGACGCAGAAAGAGCAGTACAAGCGCCTGGAGCGGGAGGCTCGCGGCAAAGGCGGCAGCGTCTCTCCGCTGACGCGGCGTTTTTCCAAGCGCTACGAGCGCTTTAGAAAGATCTCAGAACGGGCGCTGCGCAAGACAGACGTCGGTCATGCGCCCTGGCATGTCATCGAAGCCACCAATGCACGCTATCGGGATCTGCGCGTCGGGGAGATTCTGATTGACCGGATCAACGCCCGAATTGGCAGCCCGGCGCCGAGCAGCGGGCGGGTCACGACACCTTCGCCAGCGCTGACCAAGGTCGGAGCAGCCGGTGTCCTGAGCGCAGTTCCGCTGGATGCGGCCCTGTCGCAAAGCAGCTATCGAAGGGCGCTGCGGGAATGTCAGAAAGCGCTCTACGCACTGGCCTGGCAAGCACGTCAGCGCCGGATAAACACGGTCGCAGTCTTTGAGGGCTGGGACGCAGCGGGCAAGGGCGGCGCTATTCGGCGGGTCACCCAGGCCATGGATGCACGCCTTTATCGGGTCATCTCGGTCGCCGCGCCCACAGACGAGGAGAAGTCACACCACTATTTGTGGCGTTTCTGGCGCCATGTGCCGCGAGCGGGCTACGTCACCATCTACGACCGTTCCTGGTACGGGCGGGTTCTGGTCGAACGGGTCGAAGGTTTCGCCAGCGATCCAGAGTGGCAGCGCGCCTACAACGAAATCAATTCATTCGAAGAGCAGCTTACCGAGCACGGAACGGTTGTGCTCAAGTTCTGGCTGCATATCTCTCCTGAAGAGCAGCTGCAGCGCTTCGAAGAGCGCCAGCGCGTCGCATGGAAGCGGCACAAGCTCACCGACGAGGACTGGCGCAATCGTGAAAAATGGGGTGACTATGACCGCGCTGTCAGCGACATGGTGGCTCGCACGTCGACCGAACGTGCGCCGTGGACGCTGGTTGCGGCAAATGACAAACGCCATGCCCGCGTGCAGGTCATCAAAACCTTCTGCGAACGCCTCGAGCGCGCGCTGCGCTGACCGCCCGGCCAAGATGCCCCGCAGAACGGGCAGGGCGTGCATTCCCAAGATACGGAGCAGATAAGTGGAAAAAGAGCTTGAGACAGTTCAGCACATCTATTCCCTGATTATCGATTTCCTCGTCGTCTACGCGTTCCAGATCACGGGCGCGGTGATCATCCTGCTGGCGGGCCTGATCTGCGGCGGCTGGGTATCGCGCCTGCTGTTGAATGTCCTGGAAAAACGGCAGGTCGACATTACGTTGCGGCAGCTGATGGCCAGCGCAGCGCGTCTCGTGGTCATCGTGATGTTCGCCGTCATCGCCTTGTCCAAACTGGGGATCAGCATCACACCCCTCATCGCCGCGATCGGTGGTCTGGCGGTCGGTGCCAGCTTCGCTATTCAGGGCCCGGTATCAAATTATGGTGCGGGACTGGTCATTATTCTGACCCGCATGTTCAGAGTGGGGGACACGATTTCAGTGCAGGGCTGCTCCGGGATCGTATCCAGCATCGATCTCGCCACGACCCATCTTCAAGCCGAGGACGGCGAAGACATCATCATTCCAAACAAACACATCGTCGGCGAGATTCATCGGAATTCCTACGCCAACCGTCTCTACGAAGGGCGTGTTTATCTGGACCCGACGAGTGATCCGACCGCCGCAGCGGATGCCATCCGAGCGCAGCTGACCGCAGCCTCTGAAGATTCCGCGCTTCCGCCACCGCTGGTCGGCATCGAGAATTTTTTACCGGGCGCCGTGGTCGTAGGGTACCGCTTCTGGATTCCGTCCGCGGCCTATTTCGAGACCAGCTACAAAATCAATGACCGTATTTACCGCGCGCTCGATGACGCTGGCTCAAAGCTGGCAGCACTCTCTTTGAGCGGGGCGGGTTAAGCGACGTCCAACTCCCGACCACCGTCGCTCTGTCGCCCCGGAGAGCTGAACCCTCCGGGGCTTCCGTCAGTCTGCGCTCAGTGCGCAACCTTGATTTTCTGCGCCTTCGGCAGGGCTTTCTTCGGGATACAGATCTCCAGCTCGCCGTGATGGCAGCGCGCCTCCACTGCATCACCGTCTGTTGTATCCGGCAGAGAAAAGCGGCGGAAAAACGCACCGTAGACGCGCTCGACCCGGCGTGCGCTGCCCTCTCCGCTCGGCGCTTGCGCGGCACGACGCTCGCCGGAGATAGTCAGGACACCGTTTTCCAGCGTTATCTCGATATCCTCAGGCGCGACGCCGGGCACATCGGCAACGATACGGAACCGGTCCTTCTCTTCATGGACATCCACCGCCGGCGACCATTGGCTCACAGCTGAATGCGAGCTGTCCTCGGTCCCGGACTGGGCATTGCCAAAAGCGCGGTTCATTTCGTCCTGCAGGCGACGCATGGTTACGAAGGGCTCGTACAGGGTAGATCTCATGGTAGTGCTCCAGACTTGTTTGTTGACGATGAAGCAGAGATAGGGGCTTCGCAGCGATTTTCAAGAGCGGCGGACCACTCAATCGGCACGGCGGGAGCGATCTCATCGCGATGTTCAAAAGCATGATCTGCCCGGTTCCCTGAGCTGCGCGACGCTGCGCTCCGCGCCAGCGCCGTCGGCCAGAGTCGAGCGCATACGGGATAATGACGTCGATACAAAGGGCTCGGGCTGTCTGGCATGCATTTCCAAAGACCTCTCCTGCTGGCGCTGCACATCTCCGGCGCAGCTGAGCCTTCCGTTCCTGCTGCAGGGACTTCTCAGTCAGTTCAGGTCAACGGAGAGCAGCGCACTGTCGAAGATCCGCTCGAGCGCGACACGCCGCGGCGGAGCTTCACAGCGTTTCTGCGCGCCATGGATGACGCAGACCATCTTCGCGGCGCGGCGTATCTCGACCTGCGCAACCTGTGCGGGCCGCTTCACGGCTCGTATGCAAAAGCGACGACCGGGTTCTTGAGGGACACCGTGTCCGCTTTAAAGCTTTCGCAAGCGATGCGCTCGAAATTGAGATTTCTGCCCACATAGCAATGACTGACCATGTGCTCTACCTGGAAATTGCGGAAGCGCTGAATCTCGCGCTCATCGATGCAGTGGAGCGAGCCGGCACCCGCCTTGCGCCGCCGACAGTACGGGAAGTGAAAATCGCACCGCGCCCGCTCGCGCCGAGCGCGGACTGAGCCCGTCCCGCGCCGCACGCAGCCTGGGCGCTCTTGTTACGCAGCGAGCCGCGCCCACGGCCGGCAGCCTTCAATGGCCTTAAGCTCGAAACGTAACCAGACTGCCGGCAACATTCGCTCCCGAACCGTCCACTCGCGCAGCGACCTGACTTGCACCTGCTGGGGCTGTGCGACCAAACTCCTCGCAAACCGAGGAGAGAAACCATGGCGGGACCGCTCACCGGCATACGGATTATTGATGCCACCCAGATGATCAGCGGGCCGTTTGCTGCCGGACTGCTCGGAGACCAGGGCGCAGACGTGATCAAGGTCGAACCACCCGGTGTCGGCGATCCGATCCGCTACTTCGGCGCCATGCGTGGCGGGATGTCCGCCCTTTTCGCCACAAGCAACCGTAACAAACGCTCTGTTGTGCTGGATGTCAAAAACCCGGCCGACCTCGAGCGCCTGCATGCACTGATCGCGACCGCCGATGTGTTCATGCAGAACTTCCGACCCGGGGCAGCCGAGCGCATCGGACTCGGGGAACAGACGCTGCGCGGGCTGCGGCCCGATCTGATCTACGTCTCTATCAGTGGCTTCGGCGATCACGGCCCGTACGTGGAGCAGAGAGTCTACGACCCGGTAATCCAGGCCCTGTCCGGCATGGCAACGCTGCAGGGAGACAAAGGACCGCCGCACATGGTGCGCACCATCCTGCCCGATAAGCTCACCGCCATTACCGCCGCCCAGGCCATCGCCGCAGCCCTGTTTGCCCGCGAACGCAATGGCCGGGGCGACCATGTGCGCCTGGCGATGATCGACGCCATGGTCGCCTGGCTGTGGCCTGACGGCATGTGGAACCACACGCTGATCGGAGAAGGCGTGGAGAACAAGCTCCCAGGCGGTTTCAACCTGGTCTTTCAGACGGCTGACGGCTACATCACTGCCGGCGCGCTCACTGACAAGGAATGGGCCGGGCTTGCGCACGCACTCGGACATCCCGAATGGGTTGCCGACGAACAGTTCAAAACAATCCCGGACAGGGTGAAAAACATCGAGGCGCTGCTCGCCTTGATTGCCGCCGGGCTGCGCGATCTGAGCAGCGAGCAGGCACTGAAGAGCCTGCGTGAGGAAGAAGTGCCCTGCGCACCGATCCTGAACATGGAGCAGGTGCTGCGCGAACCGCAGCTGGCCGCCAACCAGATGATCGAAGAGTCTGACCACCCCGTGGCCGGCCTCATGCGCGCGCCGCGTCCCGCCGCGCGCTTCGACAGTGCTCCGCCCACCGACCGACGCCCTGCTCCAGCGCTCGGCGAACACACCGACGAGATACTCGCGGAGCTAACGCTCCCAGATGGACAATGAGCCGCGAAACAACCAAACCCGGCCGCACGACTGTTCGATTCGAACCAGGCGCGTCAACCCACAGATACCTGCTTTAGACTGATCTGACGCCGTCGATGACGGGCAAGAACCTCAGAACAGGAGCACCCATGCAACTCAAAGCGCCGGACGCCGACCGCGTCCTCAACGAACATGAACTCTACGCCGAGCTGCTGCAGCTCGATGGAAAAAATATCGTTGAGCTCGGCTGCGGTACCGCCATACACACCGAGCGCCTGGCGGGCGCCGATCGCGGGCGCACAGTAATGGCCTTCGACGTTGACACGGTACAGATAGAAAGACATCAGCAGCGTACCGACCTGCCGGGGGTCTCTTTCGAATTGGGCGGCGCTGAGTCCATTGCGCTCCCCGATGCCTCCGCCGACGTGGTATGCATGTTCAAATCGCTACACCATGTGCCGCTGGCTGCGCTTGATACCGCGCTCGACGAAATCGCGCGGGTGCTCAAGCAGGGCGGTCTGGCCTATATCTCCGAGCCCGTATTTGCCGGTGAGTTCAACGAAATCATCCGGCTTTTCAACGACGAAGAAGTAGTACGCGAAGCGGCGTTCGAGGCGGTGAAACGCGCGGTCGATGCGGGTCATCTGGAGCTCGTCGAGGAGATTTTCTTTCTCACCCCGAGTCGTTTCACAGACTTCAGTGACTTTGAACAGCGCATCCTGGGCGCCACGCATCTCGATCTGGCCTTGAGTCCAACAACCCTCGCTGAGATCAAAGCCAGGTTCGAGGCCTGCCAGGCCGCCGACGGCAGCGCTGAATATCAGGTCCCGATGCGTGTCGATCTGTTGCGCAAACCCTGACTGACCCGGTGCGCCCAGCCCGACGCGGTATCAGGCTGCCGCGCGCAGGGCTTCTATCCGTTTCGCGAGCGGCGGATGTGTCGCAAGGAGTTCTCCGAGGCCACCCGCGATACCGAATGCAGCCATCTGCTCAGGCAGAGGCGTCGGCTCGACCTGCTGCTGGAGACGCTCCAGGGCAGCAATCATGTGCTGCCGGCCGGCCAGCTCAGCGCCCCCGGCGTCGGCACGGTATTCGCGGTAACGACTGAACCACATCACGACCAGCGACGCGAGAAAACCCAGCACCGCCTGCGCGGCGAAATAGCCGATGTAGTAGCCCGCGCCGTGTCGCCCGCGGTTATCACGATCCAGCGCCGCCGCCGCCAGGTGAGCGAACACCATCACGAAGGTGTTCATCACTCCCTGCAGAAGCGCCAGCGTCACCATATCCCCGTTCGCGACATGGCTGATCTCGTGCCCAAGAACCGCCTCAACCTCTTCTCTGCTCATGTGTCGTAAAAGACCGGTACTGACCGCGACCAGCGCCGCATCGCGATTCGCACCCGTAGCGAATGCGTTAGGGCTGGCGGAATCGAAAATCGCCACGTCCGGTTTCCCAATCCCGGCCGCGGCAGCCTGTGTGTGTACAGTACTCATCAGCCACCGTTCTGTCGCATCGGTCGGAGCGTCGATAACCTTCCCGCGCACTGCCCGCAGCGCCATGGATTTGGACATCATCAGGGAAATGAGTGAGCCGCCCATGCCGAACAGCGCAGCGAAGACAATCAAGCCCCCGGTGCCGCTTCCGGGCTGATTCAAACCGAGCAGCTGAAGCACAATGGACAGCACCATCAGCACCGCAAAGTTCGTTGCGACGAACAGTCCTATTCTGAGCATGGGCGTTTAAAAACCTCCGGGTTGATGGACAGAACAATGCGCGCGGCTGCCTCAGCCACCGCAGCCGCTGGCTTCTGAGCGTGCCGACAGCGCCATGGTTCAGATGGGGACAGTCGGCCGGTCTTCAAGCTCTGAGCCGGGGTTCGGGTGACCGCTCGTCAAGGGCAATGACTTCGCCCTCCGGGATTGTCAGCGTGACCCGAGTACCGCGCGACAATTCGCTTTCGATGCTGATTTGCCAGTCAAAACGATCGGTAATGCGCTTGACCAGGCTGAGGCCGATGCCGTGCCCACGCGCGTGCTGCCGGGTCGCATAAGCCTGGAATACCTGCGCAAGCTGAGCTTTTTCGATGCCGACACCCTCATCCTCAATCACGATGGAGGTGCCCGCCACCGATACAGCCACTCGACCGCGGTCGGTATAGGAGCAGGCGTTGCGCAGAAGATTCCCGAGCACGATGGACAGGACCCGCGGAGCCGCCTCGACCATGAGGTGATTCGCACGCGCGAGCTCCAGCTCCAGCGGCTTATCGGCATAGAGCAGCCGGCAGGCATTGATTTCCTGCTCGATCGCCAGGTCCACACTGACCTGTTCCGTGCCCAGCGCCCCTTCGTTTTCCCGGGCCAGCAGCAGCAGAATTTCTGTCAGCTCCTCCATATCCCGCGCGGCCCGCTGGATCCGTTCAATCGCGGTTCGCGCCGCCGGCTCAAGCGTGTGACGTCTCAGCAGGTTGTCACTCGCCATACGGATAACGGTCAACGGGCTGCGCAGTTCATGGCTCGCCTCCCGGGTAAACAAGCGCTCCCGTTCAACCATGCTGTGCACCCGCATCAGCAGATTCTGCAGCGCATGTCCCAGCACTTCGATCTCGGAATTGCTTCCGTCGAGCTGCCGAGCCAGGAGATCTGCCGCGCCCGGAGCGTCCAGATCAACGTCTCTTACCGTGCGGGCAAAGCGTATGACGGGTGATACCGCTCGACGCGCGATGAGATAGGCCACCCAGGCCGACGAGTAAAGCGCGATCAGCATCAGCGCGAGCGGCGCGACGCCGAAATAGGTCGCGAGCTCTTTGACGTTGTTCGCGTCGAAAACGAGATACAGCCGCTCGCTTCCAGACTCACTGACCTGCACGACGGCTTCGCCCGCAGGTGTCTGGATATCGTGGATCCCCATTGAAAGCCCCGCAAATTCTCCGGGGATCTCCGCCGAGTCCTGTTTGAACACGTAGCCGATAAGCGTATTGGTGTTGGGTGCCGGCGTAGCGCTGTCGATGTTCCTTCGGGACCAGAAATAATCGGCCTCCCGGGTCAGCGCCGATTCGATCAACAGTTCCCTGATGGCAAACTCGGCCAGAAAAACTCCCGCCACAACCGACGCACTGATCAAGGTCATCTGCAGCAGGAACGCCCGCCACAGGCTGACATTCAACCGGTTGCTGCGCTCAGCGCTCATCCGCAATCCGGAAGCCTGCGCTGTGCACCGTGTGGATCAGGGCTGTCTTAAACGGTCTGTCAACAACCTTGCGCAGCTGGTAGAGATGGGTCCTTAGGGCATCACTGTCCGGCGGCGCATCGCCCCACACGGCGCGCTCCAGAGCGCGTCGCTCTACTACACGAGGAGAATGACGGATGAGCTCAGACAGAAGTTTGAGTCCGGTGGGCGTGACCGTCAGATTCTGCCCTGCGCGGGTCACGGTGTGCGTTTCCACATCCACCGACAGGTCGCCGACCACCAGCCGTCCGGCAGCAGCCCCGCCTTGACGACGACGGATAATCGCAAGCAGCCTGGCCTCCAGCTCCGGCAGATCAAACGGTTTCACCAGGTAATCATCTGCGCCGCTTTCAAAGCCGCTGAGTTTGTCAGCGAGGGTATCCCGCGCCGTCAACATGAGAACAGGTATGTCGTTACCGGCGGCACGCATTCGTCCACACAGCTCGATGCCATCGATACCAGGCAGCATCAGGTCCAGCACCAGAGCGTCATAGCGATTCGACGCCACAAGATGCAGCGCGGCCTCCCCGGTATCCGCGTAGTCCACCTCGAAACCGACACCCTCAAGGTGCTCACAGACCAGCGCTGCGATATCGCGATGGTCCTCGACTACCAGAATGTCGCCAGCCGATGTCATCGGTTGCAGTACCCTCAAGCAGCATTTCCGCAAACGCCTCGGCTCAGTGTATACCGTCGCTCATCGGCAGCGAGGTGGCGCGTTACTGCTGCCGTGCAGCCTCTCAGGGAAGCATCCAGCTCAGGATCAGCGCCGCGACCAGGCTGGACAGGGCTGTCGAGAGCACGACCGACTTGGACACGGTCTCCTCACGTACCTGGTACTGGCTCGCGAAAATGAAGGCATTCAGTCCACAGGGCATTGCCGCCAGCAGCACGGCCACCTGGGTCCAGGATGTTTCAATTCGCAACGCCACACATCCCCCCCAGACAAGCACAGGATGCAGCGCATTTTTCAACGCAATCAGGAAAAGCGCATCACGGTAGCCCCCGACCAGCCGATACTGCGCAAGGCTGATCCCGAGCGCGACCAGCGCACATGCGGGCCCCGCACTCCCGAGCAGCTTGAGCATCCGCGCCAGGGGTTCAGGCAGGGTCGCATCTGTAAGATTCAGCCCGATCCCGAGCGCAAGGCTCACCAACACGGGGTTCAGGGCAAGACGCTGAAGCGCTCGAAGAGCTCCACCACCCTGTTCCGGCGCTGTCCCCGCGCGCTCCAGAAGCCAGGTCGTGAAAGGAAAAAGCAGCATGCTCTGGGTGGCAAGCAGAATAATCAGAGGCATCGTCCCGCCGGCGCCGAATGCGCTGAGCACTACGGGATAACCAAGCAAAACGATATTCGAATAGCTCGCCGTCATGCCGCCCATGACCGGATCACGCGCCTGCCAGCCAAGCAACACACGCGTTGCGCTCATCCCGATCGCATACAGCAGAAACGACGGCCCGTAGAACGCCGCCAGAAAAGCCCAGGGAAGCGTTGCCGGCAACTCCGCCCGTTGCACGCTGTCGATCAGCAGGGCGGGAATCGCCAGGTAGTACATGAAACGCACCAGCCCGGCGCCAGCCTCAGCGCTGAACAGCCGGCTGCGCGCCAGCCCGTACCCCAGCGCTACCGTTCCAAAAACCGGAACAACCACAGCGGCCACAGCGTTCATGAAATTCCCTGTCTGTCGCGCCGCTGACGCCCGACGGGTGCGAGCGGCTTCAGGCAAAAAAAAACCCGGTGCGGGTAACCCGGCACCGGGTTGATCTGTCAGGTTGTCACGCTTTCTCAATCAACAACGCGACGACGGCCGGCACAGGCGGGATACCCGTGCCGATGACTGCGTCAGCCGCCGGATGCCGCCATCGGAGCGCTGGCTGCAGAGCCGATTTTATCGCTGAAATTCGGCCAGACTTTTTCAGTCATCAGTTCCAGCGACTTCATGCACGCAGCATGCGGCATGTGGTTGTAGATGAACATCCAGAAGAAGTCGACCGGCAGCTGCTTGAACAGCACTTCGAGCTTGCGGTTCACGGTATCAGGGCTGCCGTGAATGACAAGCCCTCGCTCGCATAGGGTCTCAAAGGTCGCCGGCAGGTCAAACGGACCTTCGCCCGCTTTGCAGATGGCCGCGTTGAAGCCGAAAGGTACGAAAAAGTTGTTCCAGATGAAGGAGCCTGCTTCCCGGGCAATCGCTTCGGCCTCTTCGTCTGTATCTGCAACGATGACTTCGCGGCTCATAGCCATGCCCTGGCCGAACTTGTAGTTCAACCCCGCCTCGTTCGCAGCTTCCATACCGGCGCGGAAGTGTTCTTTGACCACTTCGTACTGGGTCATGATAGTCACCGGCACAATGCCCCGTTCCATGCCCCACTTGATGGAGCGCTCCGAGGTCGCGAAGGGCATGAACATGTCCGGGATCTGCTTTTCGAAAGTCGGAGGCGCGATTCCGATCTCCTCGATGTATCCGTCCTTGTTACAACCCTGACCATAGTTCCAGGCCACCTCTGCCGCGGCCCATTTGATGTCCTGCGTCGGTACCTGCCAGTGCTTGCCCTGGAATTTGAACGTATCGTTCTTCCATGCGGTCATGATGAGGTCGAAATGCTCTTCGAAGAGCGAACGTTTGAGTTCCTCGTAGTCCTCACCCGAGGCCGGATCGCTCAAGCCTATCTGCTGGCCGAGCACATTCACCCAGCGGGGCTGATAACCCCGGGCGAACCCGGCAAAAACGCGCCCGTTCAGCATCTGGGAAAGCATCGCGATGTTTTCCGCCAGATTGATCGGATTCTGCGACGGCAACACGTTACCCAGCTGGCCGAACTTCATGTTCCGGGTCTGCATGCCGAAATAGAGATCCAGCATGACCGGATTGGTGGAGACCTCTTCGCCTTCGACGTGGAAATGGTGCTCGGTGAATCCGCAGCCGTAGTACCCGTTTCCGTCCATGTACTGCAGCTGCTCGGTCAGCTCACGCAGCATCATCTGGTAAAGGTCGGTGCGCTTACCGGCCATGCCGGCAGAGATATCCTCTTTGCGCCCCACTGAGGGCAGATAAAAAGCGCCTACTTCCATTTCACGTCTCCCATAAAAATCCGGAAGTTAACTGGGTGTCTTCAATGTGCACGAAGGTTACTACGCGCCCGAGCGAGGCGTCCACTTTGCCGCTGCACCAATTCAGATTTCAAACTCTGGCTGCGATTGCCTCGATTTCAAAGCGCCATTCCGGTTTGAGCAACTGCTTGACCAGGAGTGCCGTCGACGCCGGCCGGGCGTCGCCCAGGCACCGTGAACGCGCAGCGGCGAAGGCCGGATAATCGTCGGCATCCACCAGATAAGCCGTAACTTTCACCACGTCCGCGGCGCCCATGCCTGCCGCTCCCAGCGCGGCCATCAAATTCCCCCATGCCCGGTCTGCCTGCGCTTCCAGAGTGTCGGGCAGGCTGCCGTCAGGATTCAGGCCGACCTGTCCTGCGATGTGTGCAACACGCGCATCAGGCGGGATCACAACGGTGTGATGGTAGGCATTGTTGAACGGGGCAACGATGTCCTGTGGGTTCAGTTTTTCCAGCATGGCTGCTCCTTCCGGCTGTCGGCAGAGTCGAGCCCCGCCGCGGGTAGTTGATCGGGTAGGCCTTCAGTATAGTGGCGCCTCCGTTACGCCATGCCCGCGCAAGGTACGCGCCGGGCCACACAAAATGGAAGCCGCATGTCCACCTCCGCTATCCAGACGACCCAGAGTTTCATCACTGAAGAACCCTATTACGAACCCGTCGCCGACGAGATAGCAGTCTTCACTGCTGCCTATCGCAACCAGCTCCCCGTCCTGCTCAAAGGACCGACCGGCTGCGGCAAAACGCGATTCATCGAATACATGGCCTGGCGGCTGGAACGGCCAATGGTGACCGTTGCCTGTCATGACGACCTGACAGCCTCTGACCTGATCGGACGCTATCTGGTCCGCGGCGGGGAAACGGTTTGGGTTGACGGACCGCTCACTGCTGCGGTTCGTCAGGGAAGCATCTGCTACCTCGATGAGATCGTTGAAGCGCGCAAAGACACGTCGGTGGTGATTCACCCGTTGTGCGACGACCGACGCGTGCTGCCGATTGAAAAGCTGGGAGACCTGCTGCAGGCGCCGCCGGAGTTCTGTCTGGCGATTTCCTACAACCCCGGCTATCAGAGCGTTCTCAAAGATCTGAAGCAGAGCACTCGCCAGCGCTTTATCGCGCTCGAATTTGACTACCCGGTCGCCGAGACCGAGCAGACCATCATCCAGAAGGAGAGCGGAGTCGACGCCGGTCTCGCGCGCCAGCTGGTGAAATTCGGCGCCATGACGCGCAATCTCAAGGGCAGCGGGCTCGATGAGGGCGCCAGCACCCGACTGCTGGTCAACGCCGCGAAACTGGCCGCCGAGGGTATCGCGCCGGTAGTGGCCACAGACACCGCGGTGGCCCAGGCGCTGACCGATGATCTCGACATGCTCAAGGCGGTTCACGAGCTGAGTCGTTCGATTTTCTGAGCCCTTCCCGGCTTCAGCAACAGACCACCAGAGTGAGCGAAAACTCACGGCAGAACTTCCTGAACCGGCTCAGGATCAGGAAAGACCTCGAGAAATTCACCGCCGGCGCACTCAGTCGTCACGGTGATATTGATACGCTCGTTGCGCGCATCGCGACTCTCGAGCGGCCACAGCAGGACTTCATCTACGAATGGGCGGAGCTGGTCGCGCGCGCGAATACCGAGCTCGCCGCACATTTTGTCTACCGCTCTGCCGATGCCTTCGAACAGATGCCGCGCGACGGAGTGCAGGACTGGCTCGACGATGCCATGACCACTTTCGACAATCGCGGGCTGGGCTTCGCGATTGAGGTGCTGGAGAGCGTCGATGAATTCGCCCGGCGCTACGGCGAACGACATGTTCGCTGTGATTTTCAGGACGCCAGCACATTTCTGCGCCATTTCGTCAGGGGGCTCGGCGGCCGTGAACTGCGCCTGACCACGGACGACAGCGCCTTTACCGATACGGAAGCGCTCTACCTGCCTGACGCAGTCAACTTGTTCCCGGACTCCGAGCAGAATTTCTCCCTCTACAAGCTGACGGCGGTGCATTTGTGGGCACAGACCTGGTACGGCACCTGGCGTTACGGCGTCCTCGAGCGCCTGCAGGCCAACTACGACGATGAACTGCTGCTGCGCATTTTCAATAATCTCGAGTGCATCCGCCTCGACGCCTGTATAGAGCGCGACTTCCCGGGGCTGGCGCGGCAATTCGCAGTGTTCGGACACACGGGGGAAGAAGGCGATCAGCTTTGGGCACGCTGGCGTGAGCGTGCGGAAGCTCTGCTGCGCCCGGGTGCATCGGCTGAGGATTCGCTCAACCTCATCGGCAGCTTCGCGGAAATGACGCTCCCACCGCCCAAGCCTTACCAGGGCGCGATGTTCGCCGCACGGGTACGCCAAACCCTGATGTCCCGCGTCGAGCGCGAAAAATCTGAATTTCAGAAAGCCATGCAGGAACTCCGCGGCAAGCCCGATGACGACGGTGACGGCGCTGGTGTCAATGTGCCGCAGGACGTTGAAATCGAGGCAAAAGAAAGCCCCGGCGAAGGCGATGCAGAAACCACCCTGCGTCTTTCGATCGACGGCGATGAGGTCAACCTGCCAGAGCATCTGCGTGATCTGGTGGGCTCAATCATGCAGGACTTCGGCGAGATCCCAGACGAGCATATGGAGCCGGTTGAACTCGGGGATTACAGCGATGAACTCCTCGCGCAGGGTGCGGATGAGAATCCGGCGCTGAACGCCGAGGGCGACGACAAGAGCACGTTTACTTACCGGGAGTGGGACTGCGTACGGCAGCGTTTCCGCGAGGGTTTCTGCACCCTGCGCGAACTCGGCGTCGCCCCTGGCGACGAAAGCTTTATCGACGACACGCTGGAAAAACATCGCGGCGTGCTGAAGTCGATCAAACGGAGTTTTGAGGCAGTCCTCGGCGAGTCCCGCCTTCAGCGGCGGCAGTCGGACGGCGACGACATTGATATCGACGCGGTGATTGAAGCCATTGCGGACATGGCGAATGGCCGGGAAATGAGCGAATACCTCTATACCCGCTACCGTAACCAGGAACGCAACATCGCGGTCATGTTCATGGTGGACATGAGCGGATCGACGCTTGGCTGGGTCAACGACGCAGAGCGCGAATCATTGGTCCTGCTTTGTGAAGCCCTGCAGATGCTGGGCGATCGCTATGCGATCTACGGCTTTTCAGGACGCACCAACAAGCGCTGCGAGGTGTACCACATCAAGGATTTCAACGAGAGCTACACGCAGGATGTGCGGCAGCGAATCGCCGGGATCCGGCCCAAGGCCTATACCCGCATGGGCGTTGCCATCCGACACCTGGGACAGATGCTGCAGAGCACGCAGGCGCGCACGAAACTGCTGATCACGCTGTCCGACGGACGTCCGGAAGACTACGGCGGCTATAAGGGGAAGTACGGCATTGAAGATACGCGGCACGCCCTGCTCGAACTGAAGCAGGCAGGAATTCATGCCTACTGCATAACCATCGATAACGAGGCCCAGGAATATCTGCCGCACATGTACGGCACGGCGAACTTTGCCGTCATCGATGAGGTCAGCAAGCTGCCCTACAAGGTCGCCGATATCTATCGCCGGCTGACTACCTGAACGATACGGCGGCACTTGACACCGCAGAGCCACGCGGGACTACCATCAGACACGACGTCGCGAGGAGCAACACAATGATTCAGGACACCTATATCGCAACCAGCGAGATGCCATGGCTCGAGTTCGGAAACGGCATCGACTTCAAAATTCTTCGCACCAGCCAGGAAACCGGCGCCTGGACCGTGCTGTTCCGCTGTGCCAAGGGGGCGTCATTCAGCCCGCATCGCCATCTCGGTGGGGGCGAATACCTGGTCCTCAAGGGACGCATGGAGATCCGCGGCGGCAAGGATAAAGGCGGCATTACTGCTGTTGCCGGTGACTACGGGTACGAGCCCAACGGTGTTCTGCATGAGGAGACGGCATTCCCGGTGAAAACCGAGCTCTACTTCACCAATTTCGGCGCCATCCAGTTTCTGACGCCGGATCTGAAACCGGATTTCGTTCTCGACTACGCCATGCTGGAGGAACTGGGACGCACCGCGCGCAAGGCCGCCTGAGACACGCGGCCGTGTGCCGTCAGGCCGGGTAATCCTGTACCCGGTTCTGCAGGATCCCGATCGGCGGAATCTCAATCCGAACCCGATCCCCCGCATGCAGAAATTTCGGGGGGTCGAAACCCGCGCCAACGCCGGCCGGCGTCCCGGTCGCAATCACATCGCCCGGCAGCAGCGTGATCCCCGCTGAGATGGCTTCAATCAACGCGGGAACTTTGAACATCATCAGTTCGGTGTTGCCATCCTGGCGCAGCTCCTCGTTAACCCAGCAGCGGATTGACGTATTTTCCAGATCCAGCTCCTCGGCAGAGATGGCGCACGGCCCCATAGGGCAGAACCCGTCCTGCGATTTTCCAAGCAGCCACTGCCGGTGCCGACGCTGCAGATCGCGCGCGGTCACGTCGTTGATAATGGTATAGCCCCAGACGTGAGCCATCGCATCAGCAGCGCTGATGTTCCGACCAGCGCGTCCGATGATGACGCCGAGTTCCGCCTCGTAATCAAGCTCTTGGGTCACCGATGCATCAAGCAGGATGGGCTGCTCTGAGCCGATCACACACTCGGGCAGTTTGGAGAAAACAATCGGTGCTTCAGGCGCAGAATCCCCGACGCCCGTAGTATCGAATCCCGCACGCGCAATTTCCTGGACGTGTGCGTAGTAGTTCTTACCGATACACAGGACGTTCCGTCGGGGCCGTGGGATCGGTGCGAGCAGCTCTACCGCGGCAAGCGTCCGCGCGTGATCGGCGTTTCGCAGCGGCAGCGCCACCTGACCAGCATCAAGCACGGCCAGCAAACCCTGGGCCGCGCGGTCGGACGGCAGGTCAAACGGCGTTATCGCCAGTCCGTCCTGAGACACGACACCGACCTCGACCTCACCATCAACGCGATAAGTCACGATACGCATAGAGCAGTTTCCTTTTGTCTGAACCAGGGTTCTGGAGCGCGACTTCCTGCCATCGCAGCGATGCAGGGAGCGCGAGCCTAGGAAGCACCCCACGCACTGTCAAGCGGCGGCGCACACCTCGCTGTGGCTGAGACTGGCATCGGCAGAGTTCTTGTAAACTCCCCGCTCCACGCCCACAGCCGCAGCGAACAGCCATGTCAGACGTCGTTCTCACACAGCGCAATGAACAAACCCTGCGCCTGATCATCAACCGCCCGGAGCGCCGCAATGCGCTGAACGAAGACGTCTGCCGCCTGCTGGCGGCCGGCATTGACGCAGCGGAGTCCGACCCCGGCATACGGGCTATTGTCATCACAGGCGCCGGGGACAAAGCGTTCTGCGCGGGAGGAGACATGAAGCCGGGTGCAGACGGCGCCCCTTTCGTTGCTGATCCCGCGGATCCCAGACACTACGTCATTGCCCTGTTCCGACGGATGGAGGCGGCCGGGATCCCCATTATCGCGCGGGTGAACGGTCATGCACTGGCCGGCGGACTGGGTCTGGTCTGCGCCTGTGACATGGCCATCGCCGCCGAGCACGCGACGCTCGGCGTGCCGGAAACCCGGGTCGGGCTTTTCCCGATGATGATTCTGTCGTACATGATGCGTATCGTGCCGCGGCGCAAACTTTTCGAGATGACTATTACCGGCGAGCCCTTCACAGCGGAGGAGGCCCTGTTGCTTGGCCTGGTGAACTATGTCGAACCGGCCGCAACGCTGGACGAGCGACTGGACTGGCTCATCGGGCGGATCACAGACAAGTCACCAACCGGGATCCGTCTCGGCAAGCAGGCCTTCCGGGCAATTGAAGACATGCCGCTGGACAAGGCGTTCGAATACACCCAGCTCATGCTGCCGTTGATGGCCATGACCGGAGATGCCCGGGAGGGGTTTGCTGCGTTCAACGAGAAGCGCCGCCCGGACTGGACCGGACGCTGAACATGAAATCTGTTGTGCGCATCGGTTGCGGCGGTGCGTTCTGGGGCGACTCGGTCGAAGGTGCCCGGCAGCTGGTCGAATACGGCGAGATTGATTATCTGATCCTCGACTACCTCGCCGAGATCACGATGTCGATCCTCGCGCGCATGAAATCTCGGGACGGCAACAGTGGCTACGCCACCGATTTTCTCGACGGCGTGATCAAGCCCCTGCTGCCCGATCTCGCAGCCTGTGGGATCCGGGTTATTACCAATGCCGGCGGGATGAACCCCGTTGCGCTGAAGCAGGCGATCGACGCCGAAGTTGCCGCGCAGGGATTGTCTCTGTCCGTGGCCGCAGTAACCGGTGACGATCTTGCTGACGAGATCGAGCGCCTGCGCTCGCTGGACGTGCGGGAAATGTCCGCGGGGACGCCACTGCCGCAGCGCCTGATGAGTGCCAATGCCTATCTCGGCGCGACGCCAATAGCGGCCGCGCTCGCTGCAGGAGCAGACATCGTCATCACTGGTCGCTGTGTCGACAGCGCCCTCGCGCTGGGTCCCCTGATGCACGAATTCAGCTGGACAGAAACCGACTACGACCACCTCGCGGCCGGCTCGCTGGTCGGCCATGTCATCGAATGCGGCACCCAGTGCACCGGCGGTCTGTTCACGGATTGGGATGAGGTTCCCGGCTGGGACAACATGGGCTATCCCATCGCCGTCTGTCAGCAGGACGGCAGCTTCGAGATCATCAAACCTCCGAATACCGGCGGGCTCCTGACGCCGGCAACGGTCGCCGAGCAGATCGTCTACGAAATCGACGACCCCGCGAGCTATCGCCTGCCGGATGTCACGGCGGACTTTGCCTCAGTCACGGTGGAGCCAGGCAGGCTGGGAGGTGTCCGGGTGGCCGGCGCCTGCGGGCGCGAACCCGAAGCGCACTATAAGCTATGCGCAACCTACAGCGATGGTTATCGCGCGACCGCCACGATGATGATTGGAGGCATCGATGCCAGGGCCAAGGCTGAGCGCACTGCGGCTGCGATCCTTGAGCGCACGCGCAGACTGTTCCAACGCCAGGGCTGGGATGACTATCACGAGACATCCGTTGAGACCCTCGGGAGTGAAGCAACCTACGGGCCGCATGCCCGGGCACTGCAGACCCGCGAGGTGATTCTCAAGATTGCCGTACGCCATGCAGAAAAAGCAGCGCTCGAGCTTTTCGGTCGGGAGATCTACCCCGCTGCGACGTCAATGGCACAGGGCATCACGGGTTTCGCGGGTGGACGCCCGACACCGCAGCCAGTCGTCCGCCTGTTCTCCTGCCTGGTGCCGAAATCCACAGTAAGCGCTGGCTTCACGCTCGGCCACGGAATTCAGTCAGTCCCTGTAAGCTCTGCGACCGCAGCTGCAATCCCGCCTGCATCGGCTGAAGCTCTCGAGGTTGAACCTATCGCGAGCAGCGTGTCGCCGAGCGCGGAGGAAACCAGGACCGTGCCCCTCGTCAGCCTGGCCCATGCGCGCTCAGGTGATAAAGGCGACAGCGCCAACATCGGGGTCCTGGCCCGACGCGTCGAGTTCGTAGACCTGCTGCGCGCGCAGCTCACCGCAGCCCGTGTTGCCGACTGGTTCCGGCATCTGGTGCGCGGACCGGTCCGACGCTACGAGTGGCCGGGCCTGCAAGGCTTTAATTTCGTCATGGAGCACGCCCTTGGCGGTGGAGGCGTTGCGTCGCTGCGCCACGATCCGCAGGGCAAGGCCATGGCCCAGATGCTGCTGGATATTCCTATCGAGGTTCCGCGCGCGTGGCTGGACCACGACGGTATACTCGCCCCACCCGCTTCTTCAGACCCGCATGTTTGACAGTATCCTGATCGCGAATCGCGGCGAAATCGCCTGCCGGGTAATCCGCTCGGCCCGCCGGCTTGGCCTGCGCTGTATCGCTGTGTTTCATCACGTTGATCGCCACGCGCAGCACGTCCGCGATGCCGATGACGCAATCGAAATCGCGGCCGCGTCTCCCACGGCGGCTTATCTGGACAGCCGCGCCATCGTTGCCGCGGCACAGCAGTCCGGCGCCGAATGTATCCATCCCGGCTACGGGTTTCTCGCGGAGAACGCTGCCTTTGCCGCGCTGGTGGAAAACTCGGGGATCAGCTTTGTCGGCCCGCAGTCTGCGGTCATCGAGCTGATGGGCGATAAAGTCCGCGCGCGTGAATTCGCGGCTGAAGCTGGCGTCCCGCTGGCGCCCAGCGTCCGTCTTGACGCGGACTTTGATGCTTTTCTGGCGGCGGCCGGTGCGCTTGAGTTCCCGCTCCTGATCAAAGCCGCTGCGGGCGGCGGCGGCAAGGGCATGAGCATCGTGCGTACGCCGGATGAGCTGCGCGCTGCCGCCCTCACCGCCATGAGTGAAGCCGAGCGCTACTTCGCTGACGGTCGCATCTACGCCGAGCGCTACATCGAGCGACCGCGCCATATCGAAGTTCAGGTGATGGGGGATCGGACGGGTGGTGTCGTCCATCTTGGAGAGCGGGAATGCTCGGTCCAGCGGCGCTTTCAGAAAATCATCGAAGAATCTCCAGCACCCTCCCTGCCTCCGGAGCTGCGTGAACAGATCCTGAGCGCCGCAGTAGATCTGACCCGTCGCGCTGCCTATCGCAACGCGGGGACCGTCGAGTTCATCCTTGCACCCGACGGCGCGTTTTATTTTCTGGAGATGAATACGCGCCTGCAGGTCGAGCATCCGGTAACGGAGATGGTGTACGGCGTCGACCTGGTTGAAGCGCAGCTGCGCATTGCGGCGGGTGAGAAACTGCCGTGGACGCAGAGCGACTTGGTGCCTCGGGGTCACGCCATCGAATGCCGGGTGTGCTGTGAACAGCCGGAACTGGATTTCAGACCGGCCACAGGACGGGTCGGCATCCTCCGACAACCCGAAGGTGAAGGTATCCGCTTTGATGGCGCGCTGTACGAAGGCCTTACGGTATCCGCCGCGTTCGATTCCATGGTCGGGAAACTTATTGCCTGCGGTGCAGATCGGGATGCGGCCTTAGCGCGTCTGCGCCGCGCGCTGCAGCAATTCGTTTTGCTGGGCGTCAGCCACAATCTCGACTATCTGCAGAAAATTCTCGCCCATCACGCCTTCGGCGCCGGTGAGCTGCATACCGGCTTCGTGGAGGAACACGCAGCCGCGCTGCTCGCGCCCTCGCCGGACGCCGATCTGCAGCAGGCGATTCTGGCCGCGGCCGCGCTGTCGATCGAAGAGTTCCGGGACCTGGCCTACCTGACCCCCGAACCGCACGCGTCGATAGGCGCCTGGAGAAACTGAGAGATGGCGCTCACGCTGGAGCTCGACAACGAACCGCGAGAGGTGGACATCGCATCACGGCGTCCGCAGCTGACGCTGGAGGTCGACGGGCACCGTTGCCGTGTGGTCGAGCGCGCTGCCGAAAACGGGGGGATGGAGATCGAAGTCAACGGCCACCGACACTCTGTGTACCGCCTGCTGAGCGAAGATCGGATCTACCTGTGGATCGACGGACAGACATTCTCGATCGGTTATGCCGATGCCATCGCGGCCGCCAAACGAGCTGCCGGGGGAGATAATGATCTACGTGCGGACATGCCCGGCATGGTGATCAGCGTCCACTGCAATCCAGGACACAGCGTTGAGTCCGGCACCACCCTGCTCGTAATCGAATCCATGAAAATGCAGGTCAACGTCATTGCGCCGCGCAGCGCGACGGTCAGAGAAGTGCATGTCGCCGAAGCGCAGGCTTTCGAGCGCGGCGCCGTGCTGGTCTCTTTGGAGCCTGAGGCCGATGAATGACCCGCATATAGCACCCCCTGTCTCCTCGCACGGCGCTGTGGCGCGCACCACGGCCTCCTGCTTTCGTGGAAGGCTGCCGTGACACGTATTCAATCCAGCCTGCAGACGCATAGCGAAGAATTTCAGCAGCGCTACCGACACAATCGTGGTCTGGCCAGCGAGCTGCATGCACGCCAGCGTGCTGCTCGCTTTGACCGCCCCCGCAAGGACGTCGAGCGGCTGCAGTCGCAGGGCAAGATGATGCCGCGGCAGCGCATCGAGAAACTCCTCGATCCCGGCACGCCCTTCCTTGAATTCTCGACTCTGGCGGCAAACATGGCCTACGACGGCGAGGCGCCCGGCGCGAGCTGCATCACCGGTATCGGCATGGTGCGTGGGCGGGAAGTCATCCTGTGCGCACACGACTCGAGCATCAAGGGTGGGGCCTGGTACCCGCTTTCGGTTAAGAAAATCGTGCGCTGCCTCGAGATCGCGATCGACAACCATCTGCCGGTAGTGCACCTGTGCGACAGCGCCGGGGGCTTCCTGCCGCTGCAGTCAGAACTCTTTCCGGACAAGAACATGGCCGGACGCATGTTCCGCAACCAGTGCGTGCTGTCCAAACTCGGCGTCAAACAGCTGGCTCTGGTTTTCGGTCACTGCACCGCAGGCGGCGCTTATATCCCGGCGCTCTCGGATTATTCCGTCATTGTCCGCGGCACGGGCGCCGTCTTTCTTGGAGGGCCGCCACTGGTCAAGGCCGCCACCGGAGAGATCGTGACCGCAGATGCGCTCGGCGGCTGCGACCTGCACACACAGACCAGCGGTACCTGTGACTACCCGGCGGACACTGAAGACGAAGCGATTGCGATCGGCCGGGAGATAGTCGGTCAGTGGGAACACCCGCAGAAATGGCCGATCCAGCGCGACGCGGTAGAAGCCCCTTACTACGATCCGGATGAGCTCTACGGCATTCTGCCTGACGACATCAAACGCGGTTTTGACATGCGTGAGGTCATCGCGCGGCTGGTGGACGGTAGCCGCTTCCACGAGTACCAGCCGGCTTACGGCACGACGCTCGTTTGTGGCTTCGCCAACCTGTGGGGTTACAAGCTCGGCATACTGGCCAACAACGGCGTTCTGTTTAACGACAGTTCGCTCAAGGGCGCGCACTTCATCGAGCTGTGTAACCAGAACAATACGCCGCTGCTGTTCCTGCAGAACATCACCGGTTACATGATTGGCCGCGAGTACGAGGCACGCGGGATCTCCAAGGACGGCGCGAAGATGATCATGGCGCAGGTGGGTTCACATGTGCCGAAATTCACCGTGATGTGTCACGGCTCGTTCGGCGCGGGCAATTACGGCATGTGCGGCCGCGCCTATGACGGCCGCTTCCTGTTCAGCTGGCCCAACCACCAGATCGGCGTGATGGGCGGTGAGCAGGCGGCGCGCACGCTGGCCGAGGTCAAGCTTAAACAGCTCGAGCGGCGCGGCGACGCGGTCGACCCGTCGGTGCTCGATCGGGTCTACAGCGAGACTCTGGAGGCCTACCAGCACCAGCTGTCGGCCTACTACGCGACTTCCGAGCTATGGGACGATGGCATTCTCGACCCCGTCGATACGCGCAATGCGCTCGGCGTGGCCATCAGCGCGTCGCTGAACGCCCCTCTTACGGAATCAGGCTACGGCGTTTTCCGCTTCTGAACCGGCCTTCGCGCGGGTTCACAGGGAAATCTGCAGGACCTTATCCACGGCCTCGATCTGCTCGATGGCGGCAAGCGCATCAGCATCCAGCCCCTTGGAGACAGCCAACACGGCGATCGCAAATTGCTTGCCGTCGGCAACCCCCACCTGCATCCGCGAAATATTGATCCCGCGTTGCCCGAGCAGTTCACCCAGCGCGCCGATGACGCCGGGCCTGTCAGCATGACGGGTGATGAGTAGATGGCCGTCCAGCGGTGATTCCACCTCGTAGCCGTTGACACGCACCAGGCGGGCGTACTGCTCGTCGAAGACCGTGCCCTCCAGCGCGATGGTCTCTGATTCGGTACGGGCGGTGACGCGTATCAGTGAGACGTATCCGCTGGACTCTTCCGAGCTCGTCTCGGTGACGTGGATCCCCTGGCGGCGCGCCAGATGCAGCGCGTTGATGTTGTTGACCGGCACCGAAAGATGCTCGCACAGCAAGCCAACCATGGCTGAGCTCGCGATCGAATGGGTGTCCAGCCGCCCGGCGGCACCGAACACCCCGACTTCTACATCGCTGACCGGTCCTTCCGTCATGCGACACAGCACCCGCCCGAGCCTGGTCGCGACATCCATGTAGGGCTGCAGCTGCACCAGTTTTTCCGGCGCCAGGCTGGGCACGTTGACCGCGTTGATCACTTCTCCGCGGATCAGAAAGGCCGCGATCTGATGGGCAATCTCAACGCCAACCGCGGTCTGTGCCTCGTGGGTCGACGCTCCGAGATGCGGGGTGAACTGAATATTCTCAACGCCGAACAGCGGGCTCTCTCCCGGCGGCTCGTTTTCGAAGACATCCAGTGCCGCGCCGGCCAGGTGCCCGCTGCTTACCACCTCAACCAGGGCCTGCTCGTCGACCAGCCCCCCGCGGGCACAGTTGATCAGACGCGCACCCGATTTCATCGCCAGCAGCCGCTCCCGACTGAGAATGTTTCGCGTTCCATCGGTCACCGGGCAGTGCAGCGTCACAAAATCGGCGTCTTTAATCAGCTCATCGATGTCCGCTTTCTCAACGCCGTACTCGGCGAAGGTTTTTTCGGTCACGAAAG
Organism: Gammaproteobacteria bacterium; assembly: GCA_038116745.1. Taxonomy (GTDB): domain Bacteria; phylum Pseudomonadota; class Gammaproteobacteria; genus JAYODW01. The sequence goes on along the minus strand of JAYODW010000001.1, from coordinate 78,706 downwards.
GGTCAAACGCCAGCACGCGCATCTGCAGCCCGCGGCAGCGCTCGGCAACCAGTCGGCCGATAGTGCCGAAACCGACAATGCCTACGGTTTTGCCGGACACCTCGGTACCCAGGAAGCTGTTCCGTTCCCATTTGCCTTCACGTACCGAGCGATCGGCCGCAGGGAGGTTGCGGCACAGCGAGAACATGTGCGCAATAGCCAGTTCTGCGGTCGTCGTTGCGTTCGCATCCGGGGTATTGAGAACCACGATCCCGCGCTCGGTGGTCGCGTCGAGATCGACGTTATCCACCCCGATCCCCGCGCGTCCTACGACCTTGAGACGCTCTGCAGCAGCAAGCAGTTCGCCGCGGATTTTAGTGGCCGAGCGCACGATGATGGCGTCTGCTTCCCGCGCATGCGGGATCGCATCCTCAACGCTTAGACCCGGTACGAAATCGATTTCAAGTTCGGGGTACTGCTCGAGCGCAGCAATGCCCTCGGGGGCGAGCTTGTCGGCAACGAAAATCCTGTACATGGAAGCTCCCGGGTAATTAAGCGGTGGTGGTGGTCTGGTGCGCCTGGGAAAGCGTGGCATACGCCCATTCAAGCCAGGGGATCAGGCGTGACAGGTCTTCCGCTTCCACGGTCGCTCCGCCCCAGATCCGCAGCCCGGGCGGTGCGCTGCGGTAGGCATCGATGTCGAGCGCGACACCTTCTTTCTCTAGCAGCCCGGAAAGCGATTTCGTAAACGCCTCCTGCTCATCGTCAGACAGGGCCTGAAACCAGTCGGCCACAATTTTCAGACAGATAGAAGTGCTCGAGCGAAGCGCGGGCTCGGTCGCGAGAAATGCAATCCAGGGCGTGCGCGCGACCCAGGCCTCGAGCACCGCCAGGTTATCTCGTGAGCGCTGGCACAGGACTGACAGGCCACCGAGCTGCTCCGCCCACTTGAGCGCATCGAGATAGTCCTCAACACACAACATGGACGGCGTGTTGATGGTTGCGCCTTCGAACAGCGCCTCGTCCAGCTGTCCCTTCTTTGTCAGCCGGAAAAGTTTCGGCAAAGGCCAGGGTGGCGTGTAGCTCTCGAGACGCTCTACCGCTCTCGGACTCAGCACAAGAACACCGTGCGCGGCTTCTCCGCCCAGCACCTTCTGCCAGGAAAACGTGACCACATCGAGCTTTGACCAGGGCAGCTCCATGGCAAACGCTGCCGATGTCGCGTCGCAGATGGTCAGACCCGCCCGGTCGGCATCGATCCAGTCACCGTTCGCCAGCCTGACCCCGGAGGTCGTCCCGTTCCAGACAAAAACCACGTCATGCGCGAAATCAACCGCTTTCAGGTCCGGCAGCGCTCCGTATGGGGCAGTCAGCTTGCGCGCCTCGGCAACCCCGAGCTCATCCAACACGTCCTTGACCCACTCAGAGCCGAAGCTCTCCCAGGCCAGCACGTCCACTGGACGAGCTCCGAGGAGGCTCCAGAGCGCCATCTCCACCGCGCCTGTGTCAGAACCGGGAACAATGCCGATACGATATTTGTCCGGCACGCCGAGCACCGCCCGGGTGCGGTCAATAGCCTCCTTCAGTCGGGCCTTGCCGGCCTTCGACCGGTGCGAGCGCCCGAGCAGGGCTGCCTCGAGCGCCGACGGCTCCCAGCCCGGGCGCTTCGGACAGGGTCCTGATGAGAAACAAGGATTTACGGGTTTTAAGTCAGGCTTGTTCATAAGGCGTTGGGGCGCTTTGCCGCAGTGCAATATCGCGGCGCGAATTGTACGAGTACCACGGTCGATTGCAATGGCGAAGGCGCTGTAACGCAGCCTTTCAGCACATTGTTTGCCAACGGATATCGAACATCTCTGCACCACGTCCGTGCGCCACGGCGGCGCTGACCCGAGCCTGCGTCGATAACCTAGAATGACGGGCCGAACGACCGCCATCTCACACAAGGACTGCCTGCCATGCCCAGCCTCGAACGTTTCGCGTTGGACCAGAAGGTCGTCATTGTGACCGGCGCCGGCCGGGGGATCGGTCGGGTGATTGCCGAGGAAGCGTTTGTTTCGGGCGCGAGGCTGGCTATCGGCAGCCGTACGACAAGCGAACTCGACACGCTTGCGCAATCAATCCAGTCGCGCGGCGGCGACTGTTTTGTGCACCCGCTCGATGTCACCGATGTCACATCGATGCAGACCTTCATCGACGCGGTCGCGGCGCATTACGGCGGCATCGACGTGCTCATCAACAACGCCGGCTACAACAAACTCGGTAGCCTGCTCGACTACGACGAGGCGACCTACGACCTGATCGTCGACGCCAATCTGAAAAATGTCTTCTTCTGCTGTCAGAACGCCGCGCGGCACATGATCGCGCAGGGCAAAGGTGGAGCAATCGTCAATATTTCATCTCAGGCGGGCGTGGTCGGGGCTCCCGAGCGCGGACCCTACAGCGGCGCGAAAGCCGGTGTTAACAACCTGACCCGTACCATGGCCGCGGAATGGGCCGAGCACGGCATTCGGGTGAACGTCGTCGCGCCGACCGTGACCCGCTCACCGCTGGCTGAGCAGGCGCTGCGTGACAGCCCGACCTTTGCCGCGGCCGTGCGGGAAAAAAACCTGCTGCGTCGCGATCTTGCCGAGCCGGAAGAGATCTCCGCCCCGGTGATATTTCTGGCCTCAGACGCGGCATCCATGATCACCGGCCAGATTCTGGTGGTGGATGGCGGCTGGACCATGGTCTGACGGCAAAGCTCGGCTGACACTGCCCCGCTTTAGCGCGGGCGCGCCTGGGGCAGAACCTGACCATCCCGCACTGCCGCGAACACCTCGACCTCCTGCCCAATGTATACAGCATCCGGCGCGCATTCGATGACGTTGGTCACGATCTCCGGTCCCTCTTCCAGCGCGACGACAGCCACGCAGTAAGGCAGTCGTGCTGCGAAGTACGGGTGGTAGGGCTTGTCGAACACCACGTAAGTCCGCACGTGCCCGCGTGCTGAAACGCTTACCCAGCGCAGCCCCTCTGCGGTTCCGCCACAGGACAGGCAGGCCTGGCTGCGTGCATAGCAGGCCCCGCAGAGGCAGCGCGCCAGGGTCAGCTGGCCGCGATCCAGCGCCTCCCAGAAAGGTCTGTCTTCGCTGTCCACCACCCGCGGTGGCTGGCTCCCGGAAGGGCTGTCGGGCTGCTCCGGCTGTCGCGTGTTCACGTCGTGTCCTCTCTGCCGAGCACCAGCGCCGTGTGCGCCTGACCTGCGCCCGTGATGCCGATATTCGTGACCAGGGCCGTTCGTGCTTCGTTCACCTGGGTCGCGCCACCCTCTCCGCGCAGCTGACGCACGCCTTCGGCAATGTGGGTGAAACCCTGAACATAGCCCCACGAGTGAAGCGTCCCGGAGGTGTTACATGGACGTGCAGAATCCCAGGCGAAATTTCCGGCGCGCACCCAGTCTGCGGCCTCTCCCGGACCACACAGCCCATAGGCTTCCAGCTGCAGCGCGACCAGGATGGTGAACGCGTCGTAGAACTGGAATACGTCGATCTCGTCAATGCTCAGCCCCGCAGCCCCCAACGCGCGCGAGCGCGCCGGCTCCGCGTCGAAACTGGCAGGACCAAGCGCGAGTCGCGCGCCTCTGGTGTAGGCCTGACCCACCTCGTGGCAGGCGCCGAGGCCCAGAACCGCCACCGGCGGGCGCGCCAGATCGCGTGCCCGCTCCAGCGATGTCACGATGAAAGCGACAGCCCCATCGGTCACCAGGCAGTAATCGAAAAGCCGCAGCGGACGGACGATGAAGCGTGATTCCTGGTGCTGCTCAACGGTGATGGGTTGCCCATGACGATAGGCGTCGGCGCGCGGCACCGCATTGTTGCGCAGCGCAACCGCAATCTCGGCGAGATCGGAAGAGCCACGACCAAAACGCTCAAAATAGCTCTGCGCCATGAGCGCGCACTGCCCTCCTGGGGAGAACAGGCCGAAAGCCGCGAGCGCAGTGTCTTCCCCTTTGCCGACAGTCACCGTCTGCGAGCGCGCGTTAGTGGCGTGCACGCACATCACATAATCTGCTGTACCTGCCTCTATCAGCCCGATTGCTGAGGTAATCGCAAGAATGGCCGTCGCGCCGCTGCTATTAATCAGGAGCGTGGTGTTGGCCCCCAGCGCCGCGCGGCTCGCGGCCATACCGGTAGTGCGCTCACCAAAACCCGGCTGAAACACGTAGCCGTCGACCGCGCGCCGCGCCAGCCCTGCATCAGCCAGAGCAAGCTCTACTGCGTCCCAGGCCAGTCTTTCCGCGCTGGTATCAGGGATGACGCCCTGCGGCGTTACGCCCAGACCACAGATGGCATAGCGGGGCGCGCGAACGGACATCAAACAGGTCCCGTGCGGGGCGCCTTTCAGGCCGCCCAGCCCGCCAGGTCGAAATCATCGGCCAGACGCACGAATAGCAGCTGGACAGGTCGACCATCCAGCACCCGGGTGCGATGTCCCTGCCCGGCCGTGTCGTCAGCCATAAACAGGTCACCGCGTGCCATGCGGCGCACCGCACCGTCAGAGGTCTCAACCTCAAGACAGCCGTCGAGCACGCACACAAACTGACGGTTGGGCGCGTTGTGCCAATCCTGATCCAGATTGGCCGGCAGCACGGCCAGCATGGCGTTGGCGTCGCAGCTGCGGGACAGCGTCAGCACATAGCCGAATTCATCGGTTTTGCCGTCCGGGAATCCGATCTCGAGGTCCTCGAAACATGAGCCATGGTCGGCTGTTTCGAAAAAACGCGTGATTTGCATGAATGTCCTCCCCCGCTCTGGCAATGACGGCTATTGTCGCTGTTTTACCGTATGGGGAAAGCTGCCGCGCGCGCCGGGGATCAATGAAAATCGCGCGACTGCGTCGTCAGTCGACCGAGCCAGGCGCTGTGATCGATGAGCCTCCGGGCGAGCACGTGTATCACCTCGCCTTCGCGCTGCACTTCGCCGATCACGCCCAGCAGACGGGCGCTCAGCAGCACCTGTCGTTGTCGCTCAAACAGATGCGACCAGACGATAACGTTGATACTGCCGCTCTCGTCCTCCAGGGTGACAAACACCACACCGGTCGCGGTTCCCGGCCGCTGGCGCGAGATCACCAGCCCGGCCACACGGACAGCGTCGCCGTGTACTGCATCGCATAAATCCTCTCCGCGCCGATAGCGGTGGCGTTCAAAACGATCCCTCAGCAGCGCCAGCGGATGGCGTCCAAGCGTAAATCCACGAGCAGCATAGTCCGCAAGGATGGTCTCGCTTTCGCGCGGCGGACGCAGCATCGGCGTCCCCTCGGCAACACCACTGGCGGGGAAGAGCGGCGCCGGCTGCTCCACGCCCAGTATCTGCCAGGTCGCCTGATGGCGATTACCCGCCAGGGTGCGGAACGCCCCGGCCCGGGACAGCGCGTTCAGCTGCCCGCGATCAAGCCCGGCGCGGTGAGCGAGATCGCTGACTGACGCAAACGGCTGCGTCGTGCGCGCCGCAACCAGGCGGGCCATGGTCTGCTGCTGCAGCCCCTTGACCTGGTTGAAACCAATTCGTATCGCAGGGCGCGGTGTGCCCGGTCCGCCGCGCTCGAGCGAACACTCCCAGACGCTGTCCATAACGTCGACCTCGCGGAACTCGACGCCGTGCCGCCGGGCGTCCTGGATTAGCTGGGCAGGCGCGTAGAACCCCATGGGCTGGCTGTTGAGCAGTGCAGCGGTAAACGCAGCCGGCTCGTGACATTTCAACCAGGCTGAGACGTAGGCGAGCAGCGCAAAGCTTGCCGCATGAGATTCGGGAAAGCCGTACTCGCCGAAGCCCTGGATCTGGTTGAAGATCTGCTCAGCAAAGCGCGGACTGTAGCCACGCTCACGCATACCGTCGGTGAGCTTGGTGCGGAAATGCTCAAGACCGCCGCTGCGCCGCCAGCGCGCCATGGAGCGCCGCAGCTGATCGGCCTCTCCAGGTGAGAACCCGGCTGCCACCATCGCGAGCTTGATCACCTGCTCCTGAAACAGAGGCACGCCCAGGGTACGTTCAAGCACGTCACGTACTTCCTCGCTGGGATAGCTAACGGCCTCCTCACCGTGCCGTCGGCGCAGGTAAGGGTGCACCATTTCACCCTGGATCGGACCGGGGCGGATCAGCGCGACTTCGATCACCAGATCGTAATAACACGCCGGACGCAGGCGCGGCAGCATCGCCATCTGCGCACGCGACTCGATCTGAAATACACCGACCGTATCGGCGCGCTGGATCATGGCGTAGGTCGCCGCGTCATCCGGCGGGATAGTCGCCATATCGAGACGGCGGCCGTCGTATTGTTCGATCAGCGCAAAGCTGCGGCGGATTGCGCTCAGCATGCCCAGACACAGGCAGTCGACTTTGAGTAAACCCAGCGTCTCAAGATCATTCTTGTCCCACTGGATCACCGTGCGTCCCGGCATCGCGGCGTTCTCGATCGGGACCAGGTCAGAAAGCGGGCTATCGGCAATGATGAATCCGCCCACGTGCTGCGACAGATGTCGTGGAAAGCCCAGGATCTCCCCGACCAGACGGATGACATGTCCGATGATGCGGTTCTCCGGATCGAACCCGACTTCGCGCAGCCGCTCCGGGATGACCGCGCCCTGGTCCCACCAGTAGAGATTACCGGCAAGGCGTTCCACCTGATCAAGGCTCATGCCGAGCGCTTTACCGACGTCACGCACCGCACTGCGCAGCCGGTAGGTTGTTATCGACGCAGCCAGGGCAGCGCGTTCGCGACCGTACTTCGCATAGATGTACTGCACGACTTCCTCACGACGCTCATGCTCAAAGTCGACGTCGATATCCGGCGGCTCGTTGCGTTCACGCGAGATAAAACGCTCAAACAGCATTTCCATACGCGCCGGATCCACCTCGGTGATGCCGAGGCAGTAACAGACCGCCGAATTAGCCGCTGAGCCACGCCCCTGGCACAGGATTCCGCGGCTGCGGGCAAACATCACGATGTCGTGCACGGTCAGAAAAAACGCCTCATAGGAGAGCTCTGCAATCAGGCCGAGTTCGTGCTCCACTATCCGACTGACCTTCTCCGGTGTGCCTTCCGGCCAGCGCTGCCGCATGCCGGCCAGCGTCAGGCGGCGCAGATGGCCCGTCGCGGTCTCCCCGTGAGGCACGAGTTCGCTGGGGTAGCTGTAATGCAGCTCGTCCAGCGAAAAGCTGCAGCGGGCGGCTATGTTGAGGGTCTCAGCCAGAAGATCCGCCGGGTAAATACGCGCCAGACGCACGCGCGGCCGCAGGTACCGCTCGGCGTTGGGGAAAAGTCGGATACCCGCCTCCATCACGCTCGTGCGGTGGCGGATGGCGGTCAGGGTGTCCTGCAAAGGCTGCCGGGAATGGTCGTGCATATGTACCTGACCGACCGCTGCGACCGGGAGTCCGGTGCGCTCACCCAGTGCGCGCGCATAAGCCACCAGACGGCGGTCATAGCCGCTGTAAAACAGCCCCACGCCGATCCAGGCGCGTCCGGCAAACTGCGCACCTAACCACTCCGCACGCTCGTCGTCCTGTTCGTCCAGCGTCGGGATCCAGAGCAGCAGGCCGGCATCCACGGTCAGCAGGTCGGCGCGCGTCAGCTCATAACGTCCCTTCCGCTGACGCCGTCGACCGGTTGTGATCAGCGAGGAGATCCTGCGGTAAGCCGCCAGGCTGTCGGCCAGCAGTACCACGCGGGTCTGATCGCGCAGCGTGATTTCCGTTCCGATAATCAGCTGCAGACCCGCATCACGCGCGACTACATGGGCACGCACCACCCCGGCGAAGCTGCATTCATCGGTCAGGGCCAGGGCGCGATAACCTAGCTCGGCCGCCCGCTGCACGAGTTCTTCCGGATGAGACGCGCCCCGGAGAAAGGAAAAGTTGCTGAGGCAATGCAGCTCAGCGTAGTCAGGCAATGTCGACATGGGCATTCAAAATACTGTTTTTATATACAGTATCACGCCAGAAGCATGACCCCACCCGACCGGGACAGCATTGAACAAGGGGGAGGAACGCCCCGTGTCTCTGCCACCCCCTGAGAAAGCCATCGACACCCGGGTAGCGGTGCTCTATGTTCGCGACACCAAAACGCCCAGGACCCCATCAAGGAGAGACAGCTATGTACCCACCCCGCTTCGGACTTTTCCTGCTTCCCGATGACGTCAAGATCGCAATTGAAGCCGCGCGGCGTGCCGAAGGGGATGGCTTTTATTCAGTGTCAGTCAACGATCACTTTTATTCCCCGTTCGGCGGCCCGCGCACCCCACAGCTGGAGTGTTTTACCGTCCTCACCGCTATGGCGATGGTGACCAAGAGCATCAAGCTCGCGCCGGCAGTGGTCGCCGCCTCATTCCGCTCCCCGGCGCTGCTGGCCAAATGCGCCACCACGCTGGACCACGCCAGCGAGGGCCGTCTGATCCTTGGCCTCGGCGCCGGCTGGCAGGTCAGCGAGTACGAGGCCCATGGCTACCCCTTTCCACCCGTGTCTCAGCGTGTCGCTGAGCTGGCCGAACAGGTGCAGATTCTGAAAGCCCTCTGGAGCCAGGAGGAGCCAGCCTTTGAGGGCCGCTACTTCAGGATCCAGAACGGCGGCAACCTGCCGCTGCCGATACAGCAGCCCGGCCCGCCGATCATGCTGGGAGGTTCAGCCCCCTCGATCCTCGAACTCGCTGCCGCCGAAGCCAGCGTGCTCAACATCATCCCGCCGACATCGAACGGCAAGGATTTCCCCAACGACCCGATCGCCACGCGGCGCTTCGACATGGCGGTGATGAAAAAGAAAATCGCCCGCCTGCGGGAAATACTCCAGGCCCGGGGCAGGGCAGCTGATGCGATCGAGCTCGGTGGCCTGCTGCTGCTCGGTATGTCGCGAGATGAAAATGACAGCGGCCTGCGTGATATGGCGCGCCAGCTCGGGTTTGATGACTACGAGGAGGCCCGGCGCTCACCCGTCGCCCTGCTCGGGACACCGGCCCAGATCCGCGACACGCTCGAGGAGCGCATCGCCGACACCGGCGTGACCTACTACATGATGTTCGCGGCGGACGATCAGTCGTGGTCACTGTTCGCGAAAGAGGTCCTGCCCCACTTCACCAGCTGACCGTCTGTCTGCCGCATGCTCCCGACAGGCTCAAGTCCGGGTCGCTGATGCCGTTAACCACATCAGGCCCGTGTCGCCAGGATTACGCATGCGCATCACCATCTCTCTCGTTCTCAGTCTGCTGATCGGCGCCCCGCCGGTCAGCGCCTGGGACGGTAGTGCCATGGTCCAGCAGGCGGGTGAATTCGCGCTCGACAAAGCGCGCGAGGTCCGCGACCTCGCGGTTGGCCCGCTGCCTCCAGGTGAGTCGGCACGCCCCGATCCGCTAACCGACTGCGCGGCAATCTACGCCCGGCGCCTCACCCTGCTGAGGCAGCAGCTCGACTACAAACCTGCCCTGACGAGCGATCCGCAATACGGTGCCGCAGCATTCGTTGGCACCATGTGGACACCGGCGTTTTACTACCTGCCTTATCGCGCGGTCAGCAGCCTGCAGGATCAATGGAAAGACGCCCGACCACAGGCCGAGCTCGACATGCTGCGCCATCTGTCAGCCCAACAGCGCTGCTTTGAGCGCTGAATATCACCCTCGCAGCCCCGGACGAACAGAGGCGCTGTGTTATAGTCGCGCGCCGTCAAGCGATGCGCGATTGCGCCCTCGCGGCGCCTGCCCGCTTGCCAGCCCGGACCCTATCCGCTTTCCTTCTTGAAGTCGATTTCCCTGGAGCCTGCAACGGTCATGTTTGAATCATTGGAACAACTCAGTCCCGATCCTATCCTCGGCCTCATGGCCGCGTTCCGCGAGGATGCGCGAACGCAGAAAATAGACCTCGGGGTTGGCGTGTACCGGAACGATGCTGGCGATACACCCATCATGCAGTGTGTGGTCGAAGCTGAGCAGCGACGCCACGATACCGAAACGACCAAAACGTATATCGGCCCGCCAGGCACGCCGGAGTTCAACGTTGCCGCGCGTGGGCTCATGTTCGGCGCGCAGCACGCGGTGCTCAAGGACAACCGGGTTGCCGGCGTGCAGACGCCCGGCGGCTGCGGTGCGCTGCGCGTCGGCGCTGAGTTAATCAAACGCGCTCGTCCACAGACCACCATATGGGTCAGCGCACCCACCTGGGCTAACCACGTACCGCTGCTGGGCAATGCCGGGCTGGCGATCAAGGAATACGACTACTACGACAAAAGCACCCACGGCCTGAACGCTGACGCCATGATGGCGGCCCTGGCCGAGGTACCCAGTGGCGACATCGTGCTGCTGCACGGCTGCTGCCACAACCCGTCCGGCGTAGATCTCAAACCGGAGCACTGGGACGCCGTGGGCAGACTCGCGAACGAACGTGGCTTTACGCCTTTTATCGACCTCGCCTACCAGGGTCTGGGCGACGGGCTTGAGGCCGATGCCCTGGGCGTGCGGGTGCTGGCGAATGCCTGCCCGGAACTGATCGTGGCGAGCTCCTACTCGAAAAACTTCGGCCTGTACCGTGAACGGGTAGGCGCGCTGCAAATCGTCAGCCCGAACCCGGCCCAGACCGGGATTGTGCAGAGCCAGCTGGCATCCGTGGTGCGCGGGATCTATTCCATGCCGCCGGCGCACGGTGCCGCCCTGGTCGAGATCATTCTCGGTGACGAGGCGCTGCACGCGTCCTGGATCGCGGAACTGGACGGCATGCGCGAGCGCATCAACGGACTCCGCGACCTGCTTGCGCAGCGTCTCGGCGAACGTACCGGACAGGATTTCGGTTTTATCCGCGAACAGCGGGGGATGTTCTCCTTCCTGGGCATCAGCCAGGCGCAGGTCGAACGGCTGCGGGAAGAATTCGGGATCTATATGGTCGACTCCAGCCGCATCAATGTAGCCGGGGTCAATGGCGCCAACATCGACCACTTCGTTGAGTCGATGGGTAGGATCCTCGACTGAGTACTGTCCTTCAGCGCCTGATCACCTCGATCAGGCGCGATGTTTTCATCTGCGCCAGAACCACTCGGTCGAAGCGGCTCGTCAAGCGCAGAGCGAGCTGCGCGGCCAGACGCGCTGCGCGATAACGCTCATCGTCATCCACCATATTGATGAGCGGCACCACCTCGGCGTCGCCAACGTTCTTCAGCCCGCCCCGGGGTGAGCTCAGCAATCGCGCCACATGGACGGGTGCGATGGTTTGAGACAGGCTCAAACCTGCGACGTCAGCCAGGATCTCCGGCCGATGGGCGACACGCGCATCCAGCGGCCGACCAAAAGCCGCTGCCCCAACCACCGGGATCACCGTGCTCGCGAACGACAGAACGAGTGGCTCCTCGTCACCGGGTGCCTTGATCAAGCGCCCGCGGGCACCATCAGCCTTGACCAGCACAAGCTCGAAATCGCCGCTTTCCCACAAGCCGGCTATCGCCTCAGGTCTGAGGCCGGCCACGCGGGCGGGCGTATCCGTCGGCCCTGCGTAGGCGACAATCCGCATGCCGCTCGGCGCCCGCGGCGGCTCACCGGTAACAACGAATACTTCGTCTACCCGGGAGCGGTCGTAGCGATACATATGCGAGGTGGAGGTCAATGCAACCCGTCCCGCCGTCGCCCGGGCAAGCGCGTAGAGCGAAGTCTTTTTACCGCCCGCACCAACCAGACAGACCACCCCGCGGGCGGCGCCGAGCGCGGTCAGCAGGGTGCCCGCAGCAGGATCCAACGACGTTCCGCTTGTGCAGTGAGCCCGCTGTCAGGCGCGATCCGCGCTTACTTCGGCGTCAACCTCGCGGTCAAAATCCGCGCCGGCGAAACCATCCGTCATATGCGGGTAATGGGCCGCAAAATCAGCGCGCATCTGCGCCAGCGGGACATCAACAAATTCTCCGCGGTAAGCGAGATATTCCATGTGCTGACGACCATCGAGGTCGTAGGGGTGATAGATAGAGTCTTCGCGGCCGTCGAACTCCAGGGTATGGATGCGGAATTTCTCGCACAGCTCGCGGTTGAACGCCGGCGTCGCCTTGACCCACTGCCCTTCCAGCCACAGCGCGGTGTACCCATGCCAGTAAAACACGTTGGTTCCCATCATGCGGCGCATACGCTCGGTCGACAGATGATTCTGCACGTCGGCATAGCCGAGTGCGGCTGGGATCCCGCGCGCGCGGCAGCAGGCGGCGAGCAGCACGGCTTTGCTCACGCACCAGCCGCGCCCGATCTCGAGCGCACGGCTGGCGCTCAGACCCCGTTCAGTCAGCTCGATGCCATAGCCGTCATAGCGGATCCCGTCGCGGATCGCATAGTAAAGCGCGACGGCGCGTTCGATTTCAGTGCCACCCGGATCGTGCGCCGCGGCATAGCGGAGGACCTCCGGATGGTCACTATCGACGATTGCCGTGGGAGCGAGGCAGTCAGCGGCATTCAGGGGCAGGGGCATAGTCACGGTCTCAATGTGGAAGGAAAGCGGAGAGCGCGTCAGGCCGCGCTGTCCTCATGTTCAGTCGCCGCTGGCTTTTGACCAAGGTGTTCGTAGACGCGTTCGAGACGCTCCTGTCCCCAGTAGAGTTCGTCGCCGACAATCCAGGACGGCACCCCGAATACTCCAGCAGCTTCCGCCTGCATCTGCAGCGTGTCGTGCAGCGCGCGCCCCTCTCGGGTCAGATACGTGTCAAAGCCATCGAGCTCGAAATCGCAGTCCATCAGTAACGCCCGCAGCTGCGCTATGTCTTCCAGATCCAGCTCACGGCGCCAGAAAAGCTCGAACAGGCGGTCGTGGAAGCGTCGGAAATCACCCTGCTCGCGCGCGAAAAGGAATGCGATGTGGGCGAACGAACTGTCGAAAATGCGCCGCGGTCCCCGCACCATCAACCCGCGTCGACTCGCTTCCCGGCGGCAGTCCATGTAGGAATAGCGCACCCGCCGCCACTGGTGATCATTGCGCGTTCCGACCGTGTCGCGTCCGTCTTCGCCGAGTTCCGCAACCCCCAGATACTTGTCGATCTGCAGGGTGTACGGCACCCACTCCACGCTCACCCCGGGCAGCGCGCTCAGCTGCCAGGTGGCCTCCTGCGCGAGATACGCATAAGGACTTTTGTAATCAAAGTAGTGAGTGATCCGCACCCGGCTTATTCCCCCGCTGCGGCTTTGACATGTCGCGCAATTTCTTCGTGTGTCGCGAACCACACGCCCGGGCGGCTTTTCATGTACGTCACGAGGCGATCCATCATCTGCATGCGGTAGCGATGGCCAATCACCTGCGGATGCAGGGTAAGGATAAACGTGGTCCCCTCTTCGTAAGCGCCGTCAAATTCTTCTTTCCAGATTGAATACACGTCCTCAGCATTACGGATGGACACATGTTTGCTCGGCCAGCTGATCTGAAACAGCGGCCAGTCGTCCAGAATCCACTCCACCGGCAACTCGACCAGCCCGGTGTCCTGGCCCGACGCCATGAGCGCATAGGGGCGGTCGTCGGCCATCATGCTGCTCTCGTACAGAAAGCCCATTTCCCTGACGATGCTGATAGTTGACGCCGTCAGGTCCCACGCGGCAGAGCGAAACCCGGCAGGCTTGCGCCCGACGTGACGTTCAAAAATGGCGAGGGCCTGCGCGTAGATATTGCGCTCTTCAGCGGCGCTCAGGCGCATCGGGTTTTCGTGTACGTAGGAATGAAAGCCAATCTCATAACGCGGCTGATCACGCAGCTGCTTAATGACTTCAGGATGCAGTTCCATCGACATGGCGGGGATAAAGAACGTCGCCGGCAGCTCGTGCTTGCGCAGAAAATTGAGCACCCGCGGCATGCCGGCACGCGCGCCGTACTCGCCGCGAGACATGTAGGACGGACTCGACTGCTCCTGGAATCCGATCCAGACCGGCTCGGTGTCGAAATCGAACGAAAAACTCACCGCCACACGCGCACCATCCGGCCAGGAGGGCGGCGTGAGATCGCGGCCGGCGCGCACCGTATTCACGTGAGACACGATCTCCTCGGGCGTCCATTGCCAGATCGGCCGATCGTGCGGCGTACCGCTGTGGTCGTGCGCGAAAGCGATCCCGGAGAGCGTGATGGACAACAGAACGAGCAGCGAAAACATGCGCGGATGACGTCTCATCAGGGAACCTCACAGATTGAGTTTTCAAAGTCGGACGCTATGGTGCCATAGTCATCCCTTCAGAGGCCGGCTCGGGCTGCAGCCGCATGCCGCCAGATACAAGGACCCGCACTGATGCGCATCATGACAACCATTCCACAGCATCATCTGGCCGCGAGTCAGGCGGCCGCTGCCGCAGCTGAGGCGCAGGGCTACCATGGTGTGGTTACCCTGGAAAATCGCCACGATCCCTTTCTGCCGCTGGCGGTCGCGGCAACGGCCACCGCCAGGCTTGAGCTCGCGACCGGCGTCGCGATCGCATTTCCGCGCTCGCCGATGGTCACGGCGAATCTGGCTTGGGATCTCAACGCGGCGTCCGGGGGGCGTTTTGTGCTCGGGCTTGGACCCCAGATCCGCGCGCACAATGAGAAACGTTTCAGCGTGCCCTGGACGGCGCCCGTGAGCCGGATGCGCGAGTATGTTCAGGCCCTGCGCGCTATCTGGCAGACCTGGCAGCAGGGCGAACCTCTGCGCTACCTGGGTGAGCACTACCAGTTTTCCCTGATGCCGCCGAATTTTGTGCCAGAGCCGGTGCCGTATCCGCCGCCCCCAGTGACGCTGGCCGCGGTTGGAAAAGCCATGCTGAGCCTCGCCGGAGAAGTAGCCGACGGTGTGCGCCTGCACCCTTTCTGCACGCGCCGCTATTGCGAGGAAAGCGTCTTACCCGCCCTCCAGCGCGGCCTCGCGAAAAGCGGCAGATCGCGCGCGCAGTTCGAGATCAGCGGTGGCGGCTTCGTGGCCACCGGACCGGATGACGAAACCGTCGACCGGATGTTGACCTGGGTGCGCCAACGGATCGGGTTTTACGCTTCGACCCCTGCCTACTGGCCGGTATTGGAAACCGAGGGGTATGGTGCGCTCGGTCCCGAGCTTAACCAGATGACCAAAGCCGGACGCTGGCAGGATCTGGCCGCGGCCGTACCCGATAGCCTGCTGCATGCATGCACCGCGATCGGCCGCCATGACCAGATCAAAGACGCGTTGGACCGCCGTTTTGGTGGCCTCATTGACACGGTTCTAGCCAGTGCGAGCTACGAGATGCCGGCGGATCTACCGCCGGATCTGATCCAGGACCTCAGCAGGATCGCGGTGCCGTTCAAAGGCTTCACCAAAGACAACGGCACCCGCTAACTCAAAACAGATTGTCGGCGATCGCCTCCAGCCCGTCCTGTGCGCAGGCGTGGTCACTCTCCTGGGTCGGCGCACCGGATACCCCGAGAGCACCAATTGTGCTGCCCTCCCAGGTCACAGGAACGCCACCGCCCAGCATGAGCAGTCCGTCGATGGTCTGCAGAGATGCAAGTTCAGGGCGCTCCGGCATGGCCTGCGCGAGCGCCAGCGTGGCCTGGCGCAGCGCCGCAGCCGTGCGCGCTTTCGCGAGTGCGACGTCCCAGGTGAAAAATCCCGCGAGCTCATCGCGCACTGCCGCCTGCGGATGGCCGGCGCGATCGACAACGACAACCGAGACCTGAAAATCTCTCGCACGGCAGGCCGCCTGCGCGGCCGTGGCGAGCTTGAGGGCCAGGGCCGGTTTCAGGCTCGCACTGCGTGCTATCGGCTCGTCATCGGTTGCCGCAGCGCTGAGCACAACGACTGACAGAAACAGACCGGCCAGTACGCCCGCGGCGCTCCCGCATTTCACGCGATGGTCACCGCATCATTCGGCTGCACCCGGATGGTGCCCTGCTCGGCGATGTAGTCGCGTACCAGATCGTAAACCGGCGGCCCCTCGGTGCCTTCCTGCACCGAAGCCCATCCTGAGACGACGTAGTCTTTTTCCGCTTCTATCATTGCCCCATCCCGGGTTCGCGTCAGCGCCTCGATCCGCTGCCCGCGGGCCGCAGTCGCACGCAACCGGAACCCGAGCCCGCCGACCCGCACCATGTCACCGCCCTGCTGATAGTAGGGATCAGGGTTGAACAGGTTATCCGCCACGTCCTCAAGGATGGCCTTGAGCTGTGCCCCTTTCATGGTGCTGCGATAGGTCGCGGGGTAGGTAATCGCGGTCTGGTTGTAGACATCATCGAGCGTTATCGACTGGCCCGGCAGCAGACTTGCGCCCCAGCGGAAACCCGGGGACAGCGCGATCTCCGCATCCCTCCGCTCCAGCAGCGCGGCGCAGATGACGTCATCGAAGGTTCCGTTGAGGTTCCCGCGTCGGTACAAGAGGGACTCCGTCTGTCCCAGAACGCGGTCAATTACCCCTGCGTGAGGCGCCCGGATGGCTGCCACCAGTTGCTCCATCTCCCGATCGGGTTCGATAGCGTCCGCAAACACGGGGATGAGTCGGTAGCGGAAGTCGCGAACCCCGTCCGTGCCGACATCCAAATCCAGCCGCGAGAGAAACTTGCCATGCGAGCCTGACGCGACAAGCAGTGTCTTTCCGACCTGCACCACGGCTGGCAGCGCATCATGCGTATGTCCGGTCAGCACCACGTCAATGCCGTCAACTCGCGAGGCCAGCTTGCGGTCGACGTCGAAACCATTATGACTGAGCAGCACCACCAGCCCGGCACCTTCGCTCCGGGCTGCGGACACGGTGTCCCGCAGCGCCTGCTCACGCACGCCAAACGACCAGTTCGGGATCATGTAGCGCGGATTGGCTATCGGCGTGTAAGGGAAAGCCTGACCGATCACAGCAATCCTGACGCCGCCCCTGTCGAACCACGCAGTGGAAGGAAATACCGCCTCATCCCACTCGGTGTCGAACACATTGCTCGCAAGAAAGGGAAAGCCGAGTGTCTCGATCAGCTCCTGAACCCGCGCTTCACCATAGGTAAACTCCCAGTGGGCGGTCATGGCATCCACCCCGAGAGCCTGCATGACCTGAACCATATCGCCGCCCCGGGTCTCCAGCGCGGTGTACGAGCCCTGCCAGGTATCACCACCGTCCAGCAACAGCGTTTGTTCCGGGCGATCGGCGCGGATCCGCTTGATCACAGTGGCCAGACGGTCGACCCCTCCTACCCGTCCGTAGCTGGCGGCCAGCGCGCTGAAATCCTCGCTGCTGAGCGCGTACGCAAGCGCACTGCCGACATCCACGTTGAACTGCTCCAGAAACGCGCGCCCGGTGATGTGAGGCGGCAGCCCCGCCACCTCACCAACGCCGATATTGACCGACGGTTCACGGAAGTACACCGGCTGCAGCTGGGCGTGGAGATCTGTCAGATGCAACAGGGTCACCTGCCCCAGGTCAGAAAAGTTCAGCAGGTCATCCAGCTGCAGCGCCTGCCTGGCGAGCGCTCGACGAGGGTCTGAAAACACCGTACCGCCGGCGCCAAGCGCCAGCGCGAGCTGTAGAAAGTGCCGTCGCTCAAGCATGCGCGAGTCAGGTCAAGCGCAGACAGCGCGGTTCAATTGCGCACCGACGGCGTCTCGACCGGCAGACCGCGGGCGCGCCAGGCCAGATAAAGCTCGAGGTTCACGTACTCATCCGAGCCTGCCGGGTAAGGTTCGGAACGAACGTCACGGTTACAGCCGATGATGCGTCGATGCAGCGAGCCGAGCGTCTGCCATTTCAACCGGTAGGTCGGGAATCCGTTGGACATGCCCTGGGACAGCTTCTGCGCGCGCAGCATATTGCCGTGGTTGCGCTCGTGACAGTGGATGCAGGCCATATCCAGCTGCCCTCGGCGCTTCTCGTAAAACTCCTTACCCGCGTCAAAAAAAGGCTCAGCATCACCATCGACTACCGGCGAGACCGGCATCCCGTGCGACTGATGCTTGACATAGGTCGTCATGGCCAGCAGCGGCTCAGATTCCCAGTCCCATGGCGCAACGTTCATGCGTTCGCTGAGGCACTGGTTGATGCGCTGCTCTACGTTGATCAGCTTGCCGCGCTCTGGCGCGAGCACTGGATATCTGGCGCCCACCCCGCGCATGGATTCTGTCGCGTCGCCATGGCAGCCGGCGCAGCTCTCGCCTCCGCTGCCGAGCGCGGTGTCCCACAGTTCCGCACCCTTTTCCACCCAGATGAACCCGGAGTTCTCAAACTCGTCATCCTGCATTGCCCGGGTTTCCGCCGCGGCATAGGTGTATCCACTGCGCCGTCCGTCCACAGCGTATTCACCCCAGTCTTCGGCACCTGCGGTGCAGTAGACCCCGCTCATTGCCAGCAACAGACTGACGCCTCTCAGAAAAACGCAGCGGCGACTCATTGGACTACGAACTTGGAGCTCGCCGTGGCCGTATCGCCGCTGTCATCAGTCCAGGAGAAAGACAGCTCACCGCTCTTTTCCGCCACCACGTAGAACGAGAGGTAAGGGTTGGCGGAAATAGCCGGATAGAGCTTGGCGCTGAACACCACTTCTCCGTCCAGACTGCACTCGAACTGGTTGATGATCATGCGCGGAATCTTTTCCCCACTTGCTTCGTCCTTGCGCTGCCCGGACTCCATCTTGTGCGAGACGAGCGCTTTCACTTCGAAAGGCTCGCCTTTCTTGACCTTCTTAGGAACTTTGACTCTGGGTTTATCCACCGGTGCCTCCCCGTCTCAGCCGCCACAACCACCAATCGTAACTTTCACTTCATTCGCTGTACGCCACACCCGGCCATCGGACAGCTCCGCCACAGCAACCACCTGCTGTGTTTTCGCGAGCCGGATGCGGGTCGAGGTCTTGGCCAGACCGGCACGCGGGGTGAAGTTGAACGTGATGACCTCCGGCGTCGGATTGTCCACGGCGAAAATATGGATCGCCTTCACGTACTGATCGCCCTGAAACGGGCCACCTGCCTCCACCGTAATGGGCACGGTATTACCGTTTTCCGCGATCGCCGGCGTGGTCAGCTTGAGTTCACCGGTCTCGGCCTTGCGCTCGCCGACAATCGCGTCGATCAGCGCATCTGCAGCATTCCCGAAGGCCATTCCGGGAAGCACCATCCCGCTGCCAACCAGCAGATATCTGAGCACACGGCGGCGCGTCAGCAAAAACTCATCTTCAGGCGCATTGTGCATAAGGTTCATCTCCGAATTCCGTCGAGAAATCTCGTTCGAGATTTCACTGAAAGGACATCAGCGCCGCGATCACATCCTCGATTTCCTGGGCGGACAGGATGGACTTGTCGGCGTACTCAGGCGCAACCCGATAAAACCCCTCTTTACGAAAGTACGCGGGCATCATCGTTTCCGGGTTGATCTGTTTTGGATCGACCAGGCGCAAGCGCAGCTGAGCAGCGTTATAGCGCTTGGCAACGGCGGTGAGCGAGGGACCCGTATTGCCCTGGAACGGCTCATCCAGCGGGGCCTGGTGGCAGCTGAGGCAGTTGCCTCGACTGCGGGCAGCGAGGATGTCCATGCCCCGAGCAGCATCGCCGGGCGCTTCCGCCAAGGGCTGCGTAATAGCGTAATTCTGAACCGTATAGTCGTCCCCGGCGCTGGCAGCGAGCGGGATGATGAGTGAGACGGCTAGAAACAGGCTGTGAGATCGCATTGTTCTCCCCTTGCAGCGACGTCCCGGAACGGTCTGGTGGCTTGCGGACTTCACGCTACTGCGTCAGGCCATATATATCAATATTGAATAAGCATATAACTTGAGTGCATATAACAAGGCCGCATATCGACGTCCCTTTCTTCAGCACTGAGTCCAACACACGTGAGCCGGGCACGCAGCACTCTGCTTATGCAGAGTTTTCTGCACGACCCGGAGCCGAGCCGCCCTCCCGGGAAATCAACGGCGGCGGCAGACGCCGCTTGCCACCGTCCTCGGACGGGCCGGGATCACCCGGGATTGGGGTACCCGCAAAATATCGCAACGGCGCCGTCGGTGGTCCCTCTGCACCGTAGGCAGCACCAACAATGGCGTCCTTCGCCGCCAGATCCAGCGTGCTCGCCGCCAGATCCGCCAGCGACCGGGTCGATGCGCGGTACGGGTCATAGGGCGCGAGTGCCTCGTTTGTACCGCGAATATCAGGCCCCGGGGGAACGCGCTCACGCTGCCGCCGAGCCAGACGCAGCAGAATATTCCAGGCCCGCTTGTTCTCCGCGATAGGCTCGACCTCGACCTCGCCCGCAGCCTGGAACCGCTCCCACAACGCTTCCGCCTTGCGCGTGCGCAACACCACGATAGTGGCCCTGTCTGTGCCGACTCCACCGCAGGCGATGTCTGCCATCTCGGCGGAAAAATCCCCACAGTGCAGACATTCAGGCCGCTGGTAGTCCGCCATGGCCTCCGCCAACGGGATCCGCGCGATGTCGCCATTGCGCTGGTACACCAGCACTTCGCCCTTGACGTTGAACTGCCGCACCTCCGTGAGCGGGATCCCCATGTCCCGTTCAATACGCTCAGTCATCAGTTCAGGGCGGAACACCTCGGTGCAGAACAAGCCCACGCTGAACGCCACACGCTCGCTGTAACCGCGCAGAAAGCTGCGCTGTCGGGACACAATCTTTTCTTTCTTGCGCGGCGCTGCGAGAAATCCAGGATCGCTGTGCTCCATCTTGCGCAGGGGCGTGATCTGACAGGGCACACCGACGAATGCGACTTTTTTCAGGTCTTCCGCCGCAGCCTGCTCGAGGGCGAGATTGTTCGCGCAGTAGGTATACCAGCTGCCGGCGCTGGCGCGGATTTCCTCCTCGGTTCGCACAAGTTTAGGGGTGGGAAAACAGGGCCTATCGCTCTCGCCGACTGCTGCGACCACCGCGCCATCAATCTCACCCTCGCGCAGCGCCCAGGCCATCAACGCGGTGACCACGCCGCCATCCTGGCCGGCGTCGGCGATCCCCTTGTCACTGGCACGGGCGACGAAAATTCGCCGAAACACGCCAAAAATATCCTCCAGACCGCGGTCTTCCCCGAAGACCACATCGCGCAGGTGGGTCTCTCGCGGCCACAATCGTGGACACACGCTCGCGCAGACATCGCAGCCGGCGCCCTCGCTGACGCCACAGAAATCGAATGCAGCGCTGCTCTTTGCGGTCTGTACCGGTACCCCGTCGATGTATTCGATCACATTGTGTGGACACACCAGTACGCAGGCCCCGCAGGCACAACAGGCACCCGCATCAACCACCTCATTCATCATCTGTTTGAACGTCGCTCGAAACGGACTTTCCACGCCGCGCTCCTATGTTGGGCTCTTGGTCTATTGCATCGCCGGTATGCCGCGAAAACGTATTGTAGAAGCCTGCGTGTCGGAACCGACACATGACATTCTGCGCTGTCGCTTGAATCGTGGCGCTGCTCCCCTCTCCTGCCTGGCGGACGCAGGGCATGGCCTACAATGGCGCGGCGTTTTACCCGTCAGTCATGCACCCTGAGCGCAGCGACTCGACCACAGGAGAATTCCCTATGACCAAAGCATCCGCAGCCGGTCTCACCCGGCGTACGTTCATGTTCCTGACCAGCCTTGCTGCGCTGGCCGCTGGCCGTGGGCAGTCGGCGAGCGCCGCGGCCGGGACGTCTGACGCGGTCCCGGCGGCACAGATCGAGGAATGGAACGCGCTGCTCGAGGAGTTCAACCGTTTTCCCCTGACAGCGGCGCTTTACGGACGCCGCTCGCGCCGCTTCGGCTGGGGCATGCAGATCCCGCATGGTCCGCTCGCCTATAAATCTGAGCTACCGCCCACGCCGCTCGATGATTTCGAGCGTTCGATGATCATTGCCTCCGGGCTCGGCATCTCCGGCTGTCATCACGGGATCCCGTTCACCACCGGCCAGCAGGGACTGTGCGATTACGCAGTGCGCTACACCGGCCGCACGCTGCCGGTCGCGGCCGGGATCGGCAACACCGATCTGTTCTACACCCAGGATGACGGGACGTACTACGTCAGCACGCGTGACGGCGCGGCAGACGGGAGTTGGGCGCATGCTGATCTGTCTGATGCCGAACGGCTCATCTCGCGGGTAAAGAGCCACACACAGAAGCTCTCAAGCCGACGGATCGATCCACCGCGCGCGGCGCCTCACTACAGTGCGCACAATTTCTGGAACGGCAATACTCCCGGGTCCACTCTGTTCATTCCGGTGGGGAATGTGTCAGAGCAACTGCTCGATTTCCTCTTCATTGCCGCCGGCTCGGGCTACACCACTTACGACGATCTGCACGGGCGACCCGCGGGCGCACTGCAGCCCTTCTTCGACAGCGGTCTTATCAGCCCGGACCGGAAATATCCGCTCTCCTATATGGAGCAGTACCTGCTGACGACGTGCGCGGTCGAAATGGGCGTCATGGGACACAACATGTCGCTATCTTTGCAGCCGCTGGGACTTGGGGGGTGGTTCTACTCCGGCGTCAGTCCCTTCACCATCATGGGCGCCGCAGCCAAAGCAGGCGAGCCCGGGCTGGGCTTTACGTTCGAGAAAAAAGACGGGTGGGGAGTACCGAATCCGCTCGGAATTGAAGGGCTGTATCAGGCATTCTCGCCACCGTTTTACCCCTCGATGCGTGCGGCGGTAGAGGCGTTTCTGGAGCTTAAATTCGGTCCCGGCGGTACCTACGATCCGACCTCTCCAGGCCCGTTCAAAGATAACGCATCGATAAAGCGTGAAGCCTCGCGCCCGAGTCAGGCTCTGGTCGATTGCGTCATCGCGAATGCCGAATACATCTACGATACGTTCGGTAAGTTCCCGGGAACTGTGCCCAGTATTTTCATCCGCTACTACACCCAGGCGCATCGCCTCGAAACCGGGTTCTACGATCGCTTTTTCGGTAGCGGTAGCTACCTCGACACGCATCGCCGGAGCGTCGCGCGCTGGCTGGGGCGAATCAGGGGTGCGCAGACCTGACGCTGAGATCGCCGCTCTCGGGTGAAATCGAGCCCGGTTTGCTGAAGCGCAACTGCGGCCCAGGTATGCCCAGGTACGGCCCAGGTACAGCTTTAGGGACCCGGCCCTGCCGCAGCTTACAGCGCCGGAGTCATTTGCCAGGGTGATTAAAGGCCTGCGCGGAGCGTAAACATGAAGTTGTCGCTGTCGAAGTGCGAACGTCCTTCGACTCGCTGGTATTCGAACGTGGCGATAACACCCCAGGTGGTGTAGTAGCGCACGCCGAGATTCAGCTGAACTTCATCGTCATCTTTGGGCCTGACGGAGGTGAAGGCGCCAGGCAGCCCGCCTGCCCGATTGTCATCGTCCCGACTCAGATCGTTGCGGTACTCCGCCATGAAAAATGGCTCATAGGCACCCGCGCCTGCGTATGCGATCTCCGCCCCGGCGACGACCTGCGCAAGATCGATGTTGCGCCGCTGCACAGTGCGGATGCTGGTAGCTTCGCCTACCTCCTGGTAGGCGTCCTGCTCCTCCTCGGTATACAGATAGCCCGCTTTCGCGCCGAAAACGAAATTATCGACGGCCATCAGCCAGTTCAGGTTAGTCGCGACAAACCAGCTTTCCCCGTCGAAATTGGCGCGGATTGCAGTGCCGTCGACAGGAGACAATCTGTCCTGATCATAGTCGGTCCAGGTATATCCGCCCGAAAGATCAAGACTTAGATAATCGTTGATCAGAAACGCCGCATAGGGCGCGACCGTGCCGCCGTCGCTATCCTGACCGCCGCCATTAAACGCGGTATCCGTATCAACACTCTGATACCCACCGGCTATTCCGACCAGGAAGCGCCCTGCGAGCAGGCGATCAATCCCGAACATGAAGCGATGCGCATCGGCGTCGTAGGCCAGGGACTGCCCCTGGACACTGTAATCGGAGTCGTAATCGTTGTAGGCGTAGTTTGCCCACATGCCGAAAACGCTGCCGCCCATGGCATCGCCGGCCGCGAGCGCGGCGCCGTTATCCCGCAGCGCCAGGGTTTCCTGTGCGCTTTTTCCACTACGGCGACGCGCGACGTCGCTCATCTCGCTGGCACTGGCACGCAAGCTGGCCCCGTTGGTTACCGAGGATGAGACGCCGTTCAGGCAGGCGTAATGTGTTTCGCTCGAGCACTCCTGTTCACTCGCCGTCGCGAAGCCAGCCGCCGAGGTGAGAAGCAGAACAATCCCGATCTCAAAATATTTTTGTTAAGATTCATGATAAATTTCTTGCAGTTATGGAATATTTATAATCTAGATTATAAATAAAGACACCAGCCGTGCAAGCGCAATCTGCTCATTATCGCGGGACGCTGCGAGACCTCTTTGGATAAGAATGATTCGTTGCCGGGTGCAACACTTCGCGCTGAAAGCGCTCAGTGGGGCATGCGCGGGCGGGGCATCGCGTTCCGCTGGATGCTGCTCAGGTTACGCACAAGATTTTCGATCGTGCGTAATGTCATACGCGTGGGTGCCGAAGGCGGACTCTGCGCATCAGGGACGCGGGTACCGTAACCCGTCTCCTCGATGATGACCTGACCAAACGCGTTTCCGACCTCAATCGCGGACTTTTGCGCCACATCTTCGTTCGGCAACAGGACAATCGTCGCGGCGTCACCGTCCACTTCGCCTCCGACCGTCGTGCCGCGGATACCTATCGTCGCGACAGAACCCGCTTTGACCTGCATCGCAGCAGGTCTGCGCTTTGCGATGAGGCCCGTGACAAAACGAAAAGCGCCTCTCAGAACGGACGCGCTGAAAATCCCGTCACGCTCAGACTCGACCGCGGTGATCTGCAGCGTAGCCTGCTCTCCGAGGCTGAAACGGGTTCCATCATCAAACTGAATGGTGATGAAAGATTTTTTGCCGGTTTCAACGCGATCGCCTGGGAAGACGGGACCTCTCTGTTTCATCGCTACGCGCAAACCGCCGGCCACGCGCGAGGCACTCCCCTTGAGCAGAGTGACTTTGCCCTGATCGGCAATGAGCGGGGCGCTCAGCGTCATTAACGCCGCGCAGAAGAAGAGTCGTGTTCTCAAGTTGCTTTTACTGAGTTCCAGCATGCCAATGTCCGTCGCGTTGCGACTTCGTCCGCCCGAAAGCATACCGTCATCCCGCACGTCAACGGGACGCATGACCAGCCAACCCCGAACGGGAACACGCCAACTGCGGACAATCAACCGCCGCGTAGTCCTCATGGCAATTCGCGAAGCGCGCACCTGCTCGGCCACCACCGGCGCTGTGCGCTCTGATAGGTGGTCATTCCTGCATGGACAAACTCTTGCCGGAGTCCCGCTCGAGCAGCACCCGGCTACACTATGCCGCCGGGTAACCGGGCCAGGACGCCCGCGCCGTCGTCTCGACCTTGTTCCGCACTCAAACTGACTGATCGGAGCCTCGCATGGATTTGGATGAAGTTCGCTCAGGCCTGGACGCTTTCGTCCGCAGCGAAATGGGCTCTGCAGGCTCGCTGTGCGCTGTGCGGCCTTCCGATGGCCACGCCGGTTTGACGTTCCTGTTTGACGTTGATCTTGGTGACGGCACTGTCCAGTCCTACGTGATCAAACTACCCCCCCGGGGCGTCAAGCGACGCGGCAATACCGATGTGTATCGCCAGGCGCCGTTGCTTCGCGCGCTGCGCGCCGATGGCCTGCCGGTGCCGGAGGTGCCATGGGCCTACGCTACCGATGACAACCCCTGGTTCGCGCTGCCGTTCATCGTGATGGAACGCCTGCCTGGCGCGACCTTCTTTGTTCTCGATCCGGTCGCCGGACTGCCCTGTGGAGAAGCGGACTGCCACCGTCGCTGGACGCAGGCTGTGCAGGTTCTGGCGCGCCTGCACGCCTTTGACTGGCAGGAGAAGCTACCGCAGTGGGAGCAACCCACGGCGCTCGAGTACGAGATCACCCGCTGGGAGCGCATCTACGCTCAGGCGCCTGAGAGCGCCTGGATTGCCGCGGCAGAGAAATGCGAGCGCGCGTTGTTGGACACGCTGCCCGTCGGCGCACGAACGGGGCTTTTTCACGGGGACTACCAACCCGGCAACTGTCTGTACGTCGAACAGAGTCTTGTGGGTGTTATTGACTGGGAGCTGTCGGGGATCGGCGCGCAGCTGCTGGATCTTGGCTGGCTGCTCATGATGGCTGATCCTCTCGTATGGACACCGGGCTGGACACCGCGACACCCGCTCCCGGCGGATGAAATCCGTGCAATTTACGCCGACTCGGCTGGTTATGCGGCTCTTGACCGGATCAACTGGTTCCAGGCGCTCGCGAATTACCGGCTTGCCTCTATCTCCTGCCTCAATGTGAAGCTGCATCGCAAAGGTCAGCGTCACGATCCCATCTGGGAACACAATGCGCGCAGCGTTCTGCCGATGTTCCGACGCGCACTCGAGCTGACTAACGTCTGAAATCTGCCGCCGGTGCGGCTGGCTACGCAAGGGAAAACTATGAAACTTTTGAATTCATTAGGCCCGAATCCACGAATTGTGCGCATGTTCCTGCTGGAGAAGGCGCTCGAGCTGCCGTTCGAGGAAGTCGATATTCTCGGCGCGGAAAATCGCCGTCCGCCCTACAACCAGCACAATCCTGGCGGCCAGATGCCGAGCCTGCTGCTCGACGACGGCAGCTATCTCGCGGAAACGGTTGCGATCTGCGAGTACCTGGAAGATCTCCACCCCACGCCGCCGCTGATCGGCAGCACCCCTCTGGAAAAAGCGCAGCATCGGATGTGGCAGCGGCGTATAGAGCTCAACATCACGGAGAATCTCTACAACGCGTTTCGCTATTCGGTGGGTCTGGAGCTGTTTCAGTCGCGGATGCCCTGCCTGCCGGAAGCGGCGGCGGGCCTCGCCCGGATCGTGCAGGAGAAACTGGCCTGGCTTGATCCGCTGATAGGGCGTAAAACCTGGCTCTGCGGTGAATCCTTCACCCTGAACGACATTCTTCTGTTCTGTGCGCTCGACTTCGGCGCCGGCGTCGGTCAGGAAATTGATCCCGGTCTGATCAACGTGAACGCCTGGTTTGCGCGGGTCATGACGCGTCCCAGCGCCCACAGCAGCCTGCATCCCGACGGCCTGGCCGAAGGCCGTCGCGGGGTTTGATGGCTCGGGTGGTGACGCGCGGTCGCAGGCAGTCGAGAAGAACGCAGAGTCTCGGGACGTCCTATCCGAGCAGGATCTTTTCCATCCATTTCATGCCCAGGACGCCGCCGGCCACGATCGCCGCGAAAGTCAGGAAGGAACCCGCGGCGAGCGTTGAAACGCCGGCGATGCTCTGACCCACTGTGCATCCGAGCGCCGTAATCCCGCCGATACCCATGAGCGCGGCGCCACCGATGTTGCGCAAGGTATCACCAGAATCCGCGAACCCCATCAGCTTGAACTTGCCGCTGACAAGGGCTGCCGCCAGCGCGCCGAGCAGCGCACCAAGTACGGTCGCCACGCCAAACCCCGGGGTCATCCCGGCGGTGAAGCGTTGCAGGTACTCCAGGGTGTCACCGGTGGGTCGGACGTAGGACAGGGACACGGGATTACGCACCGCATCAGCGAACTCGTCATAAGCAAGCCCGGTCAGACCCCACGCTGCAACAACGCACAAGCCGACGCCGAGTCCGCCAACAATGTGCCCGGGCGAGGTCCGAAAGTCTTGGTCCTTGAAGCAGTACATACCGATCGCTATCGCTAGCAGGGCCGTCAGCAGCCAGCTCAGCGTCTGCTCTGAGGCGATGCCCGTTACCGCAAGAAGGCTCGCTAACGACTGCGAGCCCGTGTCCAGGCTGATAGCTGTATGTTGTTCAAGCCAGGCACGGGTCGGCCCGAGGAGCCCCCCGAGCGTCATATAGGCGGTTATCCCAACCACGATCAGCACCACCAGCGCACGCATATCCCCACCGCCCACACGCACCAGATTGCGGCTGGTACAACCGCCAGCGAATACCATCCCGACGCCGAAGAGCAATCCGCCGACAATATTTCCGAACCAGTTCAGGCTGGGGGTCAGGTACATCGATAGCAGCAGGTCGACTGCACCGACATGCGCCAGCCCCTGACTGCCCAGAAGTGCCACCGCGATTGCCAGCAGCCATGCGCGGAAACGCCTGTAATCCTCGAACGAGAGGATGTCGGAGATCGAGCCCATGGCACAGAAATTGGTCCGCTGGACCACGAACCCGAACACCATGCCGATGACCAGTCCACCCCACGCAAGCCAGAGGTCGCTCGCTTCCAGGATTGTTTCGCGAAGCCCTTCCATGGTGGCCTACCCCGCCGCTGCGCACCCTGCAAAAGCATCGGCATCCATTTTGGCTTCGTACTTGGCGGTGACGTCACCACCTGGGGTCAGGTCACCCTTGACCGCATCCCAGTCCTCGGGTCGCAGGACGATCATCCAGCCGATCTCGTAGGGATCCTGGTTCGCCAGGTTGGGTTTATCCACCAGGGCGTCATTCACCGCAACCACTTCGCCATCGGCCGCCGCGCGCGCGGGACCTACCCACTTGCCTGACTCAATCGTAGCGCAGGATTTCCCGGCCTTCACGCCGCGCCCCACTTTCTTAGGGGTGAAAGCCACCAGCTCGCCGGCGAGCGCCGTTGCCACAGCCGTCATCCCCATGCGCACAGTGCCGTCTCCCAGTTCCTGATACCAGGTGTGGTTCTCCACGTCGTAGAGGAGTTGATCAGGCAGGTTGCAGCCTCTCACGATAGGCATATCAGTTCTCCTTGCTTCAATTGCGGACACATATGCGCCCGGGGCGTGACGGCACAATAGCGCGAAATCAAGCTTCTGCTCTCCGCAGCGGACGCGAGGCGCAGCAGAAATCCCCCAGCCCCGCTTCCTGCAGCTTCCCGCTGACAAAAAAATACAGGTGCCGCGCGATGAACCGCATCATCTGCAGCAGCTGCGCGTCAGCCTCTTCCGGGCTCGAGGTCAGCAGGTTGTAGTGGTAGACCAGCTCTCTGCAGGTTTCCCGGCACGCGTTGAAGCTTGCATCGTCTCGAGCGCCCTGACGATGCAGCGCCAGGAGTCTGAAGCCTTCGCGCCGTTCCTCCGTGGGCGTTTTACCGTGCGCGATCAGCCATTGTTCCAGAATGCGCTCCCCCAGCCGCAGCAGGCGATCGGCACCCGGCGTCGCCGTTTCCAACTCGGCCTGGATCGCTTCCAGTGTCATCGTCGGGTAATCGCCTCACGCACATACGCCATCGAGTCGGACACGTTCTCGTGCACCCCGACTTTCCGCGGGCTCAAGCCCAGAGCCAGTCCAAGCAGCTGGGTGAAATAAAGAATTTTCACGCGGGTCTCCACCCCGAAATTGGTCTGGGCACGGATCTGATGCATCTCCAGCCCGGAGTGGCAGGTGGGGCATTCTGTCGCAATCACGTTGGCGCCGGCCGCCTCAGCCGCCTGGATAATGTTCAGCACCAGTCGGGTAGATGTGTCGGAATCGGAAAGCGTGTGCGCACCACCGCAGCATGCGGTTTTCAACGGAAACTCGACGTTAACCGCGCCTGCAGCTTCAAGCAGATCATCCATGTAATGCGGTTTGGACGTAGATTCACTGGCGCCGCCCTGATCTTTTTCCGGGAAGATATGCCGCGGCCGGGTGTACATGCAGCCATAGTAATTCGCGACCTTCACCCCGCTCAGGCTGTTTTTCACCCGTCGACCAAGTTCCTCTTCACCAACCGCCTGCTTGAGCCAGTCGAGCGCGTGAATCGTTTCAAGCCCGCCCGCCTCGTAGGCGGCATGCCCCGCTTTACGCGACAGTTCTCCAACCACCTCCCGCGAGGCCGGGTCGTTTTTCAGGTCGTATTCGGCCTTTTTGAGGTTGTGATAGCAGCCGTTGCACGGCGCCATAACCACGTCGTGTTTCATCTCGTTCTTGGCGATCGACATCACCCGGGATGAAAGATAGGTCTGAATTTTGGGGTCAATGTTCTTGACCTCCATAGCGCCGCAGCAATTCCAGTTGCGGACCTCTTCAAGCTTCAGACCCAGCGCCTTGCCGACCGCCTTGGTCGAGCGGTTGTAGGCGTGCCCCGAACCTTCAAGCGCACAACCTGGGTAGTAGGCGACCTTCTGGTAATCCGGTTTTTCTTTGCTCATAGCTGCCTCATCCCGCGACGCGATCGAGTTCGCCGCGCGCTTCGTCGACCAGCGCGTCGAGTTTCAAAGCCTGGCGATGATGGGTGTTCTGCTCTTCGACGTAGGCTTTGAGCGCATCCCGCGCCTTGCTCCAGCCGCGGGTACGCGGCCTGAGCACATTGGCCAGCCCCATGCGGATCAGCAGCCCCGCGGGCAGGTGCCATAGGAGCCGCCGCACCATTTCCAGCAACCAGCTCTGATTCAGACTCTGCCCCGTACGGCGGAAAAACCCGCGGATAATGCGCCCTTCCTCTATCTTCCCGGTGGCGATGACCTGCTCTGCAAATTCCGTATCGAAGTGGGTCGACGGACTGGGCCGGGTGTGCCCTTTGAGTTCGAGCCAGTGCGCTGTGGCCTTCATAACCCCTTCAGGAAACACGTCGCGCGGGCAGGCGTAGGTGCAGCGGTTACACGACACGCACTGCCAGATGATGTCCCGGTCACGCAGCAGTTCCGACTCCATACCCATGCGGATCAGATAGATCCAGTAGCGCGGATTGAAATCCGGGTTGACGGCATTCACGGTACAGGAGTTGGTGCAGGAGCCACACTGCCAGCAACGGTGAATGTGCTCACCCCCGGGCAGGCTGGCGATCTCATCCTGAAGGTCTTCGTTGTAGTCGGTGACCACACGCGATTCGATGAAGGTACTCCAGTGTCCGGAGACATCGACGCCGTCGATCTCGAGCTTATCGTGCGAGACGATATTTTCCGGTCGAATCAGATGTTCTTCATGGATAGGCATAAGGCTCAGCCTTCCTGTTCATCGGCGAGCACCAGAGCTGCGCCATCGATCGATTTCATTCTCAGGCGGGAGGAGCCGGCCTTGACGCCGTCCAGACCAAGCATGCGACGCGTGTGCTGCATTGGATCCTCGGGCGAGGAAAAATCCGCCCTCAGGTAGCTGCCACCCTGCGCGCAGATGTACTCGGCATAGACCTGCGCGAGCAGCAGATCCACGTAAAAAGGCATGTCGCGGAAAAACCCGCTGTCCGATAGAAAAACCGCCAACTCCCGCCGCAGCATCAGAAACGTGGGGTAGTGATCCTCTATCTCGAGCGTCAGGTGATCGACGTTCTCAGCGAACCAGATCTCCCTCAGAGCACCGGTATTGGCCGCGCGATCCCAGACCCAGCGGGCCATCAGCGGATAGCGCTCTGGATCCAGGTTGTGCAGCACCTCCGCCGCCAGGTCGCGGACCCAGCGGTGCCCGCGATCCTGTGGGAAGGCGAGGCAGAATTGCTCGATCCGCCGATCCACTGTCGCAGGCTCGTCGAGATTGCTGATGAGCGCCTGCAGGGACAGGCGCATATGCGTGAATCCCTCCCCTTCCAGATCGGGGGCAACGCGGCGCCGCACGGTGGCCATGAACGCACACAGCGCGGCAAAGTCATCACGCTCCATGGCCGCCACGCCGCGTTCCAGCAGGATCTCCTGAAACATCTCAGACTTCAGGCGCAGCGCATGGATATAGCGCTCCACGCCACCGAGCGCCTCGCATCCATCCAGGCAGGCCTGGAGCGCGCTGCGCAGACGGCTGCCTGAGAGATGCAGGTCCGGGCCGTCGAGGGCCACACTGACTCCGCGTTCCGAAGCGGACGCTCGGCGCAACCCCGACCCGGCTGCCGCCATCAAACGGCAACCTCCAACACAGAGAGGCTGGCCAGTGCCGCCGCCTTACCCTGCGCGATCGAATCGTCAATCGTCTCCGGTCCGGTGGCTGCACCCGCGACAAAAACGCCCGGTCGGGATGTCTCAGCGGTCTGGCTGTAGGACGGACCACGGTCGATGAAACCGTGGCTCTCCAGTTCCACGCCGAACACGCTCGAAAGGCTACGGTTATCCACGTTTGGATCCATACCGATCGCGTGAACCACCATATCGAACGGGATCGTGATGGGTCTTTTAACCAGGGTGTCTTCGCCTTTGACGATCACCCGTTTGCCGTCCGAGGTGACCTCGGCGATACGGGCCTTGATGTATTTGACTTTGAACTCTTCCTGGCTTTTCCAGTAGTACTTCGTCTCGTAGAGCCCGAACGTGCGGATATCCATGTAGTAAATGTATACATGACAGTCCGGCAGCTCCTCGCGGATCTCCATCGCCATGTTGGCCGACACGGTGCAGCAGATCTTTGAACACCATTCACGTCCGATCTGTCGATCGCGGGAGCCGACGCAGAGCAGGATCGCCACGCGTTCCGGCTTACGTCCGTCAGAGGGACAGCGAATACCCTGGCCGGACGAAATCATCTGTTCGACCTGAGTCGTTGTGACCACGTCGGGGAAAGTGCCAAAGCCCCACTCAGGCTTGTTCACTGAATCGAAGTGCGTGAATCCGGTGCACAGAATCGCAGCTGACGTGTCTAGGGATGTGCCGTCACTCAAGGTCGCGCGAAACGCTCCGAGCTCACCGTCGAAAGCCGTGACGGTCGTGCCGAGATGCACATCGACACGGTCGTTATCGACAACGCGCTGCACCATGCCGCCGATCGCGTCTTTGGCCCACAGGCCGCTTGGCACGAGCTTGGCGTAGCCCGAAAGGATCGGCGCGCCTCCAAGACGGTCTTCTTTCTCCACCAGCACACAGCGCTGCCCCATGGCAGCCAGACCGTGGGCTGCAGCAAGGCCTGCAGGTCCACCGCCGACGATCAGCGTCGGACCGCTCATGCTGATTCCACCAGACGCTTGTAACCGGGGCCCGAAGTGATCATGCGGCGCGGATCGTAGAGATTGTCGCCCTGGCCACCTTTGATGTCCTCTAGATAGGCCTCGAACTCACTCTTAGCCCGCTCCCAGTCAATCCCGAGCTTCTCCATCAGGCTTTCCACGGCCGAGGCGTGCCAATGCGATTGCACTATTTTGAACGGATGCGCGCCGCACACCAGGGCTGCGAACTGTACGTCGGCGAGAACCGGCAGGGAGTAGTCTTTACCAACTGCCTTACCAATCCACTGGTTCTTGTCCAGTGTGGTGATACAGCCGGTGTCATGGCCGATCATGACGTCAGCGCGGGCCTCTTCCACCGCCACCCGGATCTTGCGATCGATGGCAAACGAGCGGGTGAACTCGCGCTCGGAGATGATGTGGCGGAATCCGAATCCGCAGCAGTCGTACCAGGTCGAGTAGTCGATCACCTGCGTACCGAGCGCCTGCATGATGCCTGTGGAGACCGCCACCCGGTTGCCGTCAAGGATGGAGTCGTCGTAGATCGCGTCCTGCGGGATCATTTTGTACACGTGACAGGCGGGATGAATCGTGGCGCGCACAGCAGACGCGTCTATCACCTGGCGCTCTGCCACCCGTTCGCGCATGACGTGCAGCCACTCGGAATAGTGAACGATTTCTTCCGGTATGAGCAGCTTGCCATCGACCAGGCGCCCGAGCTTGCCGAGAATTTTCTTGACCCTCTCGCGCAGTTCAGCGGAGTGCACCAGGAACTCGCGCACCTCCTTGTAGTTACCGAACGAGGTACCGCAGTGCACCAGCGGATAGTAGTAGCCCGCCGGTTTACCCTCAGCCTGCGCAGATACATACGCCTGATGAAAATTCCGCAAAAACACGGCGGCCAGGCTTTCGATGTTGCCGATGCCGGACCCGTGGTAGTTCCAGGCCGTGCATGAGGTCTGATCTGTTTCGTCGAGATACCGCACGCCGAGTTCATTCATCAGCCACAGTAGCGACGCCGGATAGCCCGGTATGTTGCCGCACTGACCGCAGGATTTGTGATGCCACAGCTGCTGCGTCGGAATGCGCTTTTCCCATCCATAGAGAGTTTTAACGGAGATGGCTTCGTGCTGCTCCTCTACCCGCTGCACCACGATCTCGCCGTCGCGCTCAAGCTCCCATAGCGCATCGCGGACATCCTCAACCCTATCCTTGTCGGTGAGCATTGAGCGCCGGTCGACACGGCGTTCGACCCATTCCGTGGCGACCCGCGCTTCGTCCCCGCTCAGGTCGCTGTCGCGCCATTCGTGGCCATGTCCAGTGAAGCGCTCTGCTTCCGGCGGTCGGTGTTGATCGGTCACAGCATCCTCCTCGAGCCTTGGCTCTCAATCGTCGTCGTCTTCGTCTTCCTGCTCGTCCAGCCAGTCATCCAGATCTTCGCGTTTCTCATCCATGATGTCGGAGATCACATCGAACAGGTTCTCGTCGATCCCCTCCAGCTGGTCCAGCACCCCGGTCATCTCCCAGATCGTGTAGAGCTCGACCGAAGTCTTCAGATTCACTTCCCATGCCGTCTCGGTGGTATTCAGAGTGGGCATCGGGATGGCTTTGCGCAGCTGCTTGAGCGGCGCATCAACCTTGGAAATATTAGGTCCCCAGTCTGCAAAGTGATCCGGGGTAATCATATTGGGCGCGAGCTGGTTGCCAGTCGAGATCAGTTTGAGCATCACGCGACTGAAGGGGCGCAGCACGTTCTTCGCGGACTCCATGCCGTGTTTGATCGCCGCCTCGCGCATCAGCATCACCAGACCGCCCGGCGAATTACCGAAAGGGCATCGTGCAGCGCAGGTATAGCACTGAGCGCAGGCCCAGATCTTTTCCTGCATGGCGTCGTAAATGCCATCGAGATTTTCTGTCCACAGCAGCTGCACGATCTCGCGCGGACTGAAGTCGTAGTAGTGCGCAGCGGGACAGGTGGCTGTGCAGATCCCGCAGTTCAGGCAGCCATTGAGCTGGTGGTCGAAACGCAGGTCCGCCTGAATGTCCTGAAAAATCGACTCGAGCTTGGCCTGAGGCACCGCTGGGGCGTCGGAAAGAGGGTCTCCGATAACCGCCTGCACCCGGCTTGCCTGGGAGTGAGCCATGACGTCAGTAGCTCAGTACGCGGTAGTCGTCATCCATGACAGCTTCAATCAGATAGGCGCCGCCGACGATACCCTCACATTCCTCGATCAGGTCGTCTTCGCGCATGTCGAACAGGTCAAGGTTGGGCGAACAACAAAAGAACTTCACCCCGGCTTCGTGCGCATCGCGAATGAAATCCATGACCGATTTCGGCGACCCTTCCTTGATGACCAGCTTCTCGGCTTCGCCCTTTTTCATCAAGCGTCCTGCGGTCGCTGTGCAGATCACCTCGACTTCGTAATCCATGGCCGCCGCGACCGTTGCCTGGAAAATAGGCGCTCCCAGCTCTTCCCCGTTACGTGGGTCGGTGTTCGCCATCACAATCAGGAGTTTCTCTGCCATGGTCTAAGCGCTTCCCCTCAAGTCATAGTCCGTGTCGCCCAATGGCGGTCGAGTATCCCGGTTCAAGCTATATAATTCAAGGTTATATACATAGAATAAAAAGTTATATACATTCAGACTGAAAGAGCCACTCTCCTCGCAGGCCGCCTTTCACCTTATCCAGACACCACGGCCAGGGCGCTGTCTGCCGGGACCTCGAGCAGCTCAACCACGTTACCGTCTGGATCCCGCCCGTAAGTCGCACAAACGCTCCCCCCGACACGCTGCGGCGGACAGTGGAAATGCATACCGGCCTCAAGCAGACGCGAGTACTCGGCCTGGATATCGGTAACCTGCAGACAAAGGTGCGTAATCCCGTGGTCACACACCGGACGCGACGGATCGCCAGCCCGTGGCGGTGGGGTCTCGTATTCAAACAGCTCCACACAGGCATTTCCGCACTTCAGCATCACGATGCGGGCGGAGGAATCCTTAAGTCCGGTAATGCTGTCCAGTGCTTTGTCGCCAATCTCCCAGTTAAGCCGAAACACTTCCTCGAATCCGAGCAGATCTTTGTAGAACGCACTCAGACGCTCAATGTCAGGCGTTGAAATTGCTACGTGATTAATGCCATGGATCATTTCCCCCTCCCGTCGGGCTCATCGCCCCAGTGCATCCATCCATCCCATCATCCCAACGATGCCGGTCATGATCGGCACCAGGTCGTTTTCAAGCTGTATGCGCCTGCCGCGCGCGTCTTCCAGGGCTGCAAGCGGCTCCGGCGGTGTTTCTTCAAACTCCATCAGAAGATCTTCAGCGATGGCCGGCTTGAACCCCGGGTGACCAGCAAAGCCGAGCGCTTTGGCGCCAAGCTGGAATAGCGCAGGGGCGCCATGGTCATCAACCGCCAGCACGCTGGCCGCAGTCGGCAGTTCAAACGTGTCCCGCGCGTAGCTGATGTTCACATACTCCTGCGGCAGATAACCACCGAGCGCTTGCGCCTGTGTGCTGACCGCACTGCCGACGCGGAAACTGAGCGGACTGCTGAGTGTGCGTCCACCGCCGGCCAGGCACAGGATCTGCGCACCAAGCTCGAAGCCCAGCACGGGAATCTTCTCGGTCAGACAGTGATGCACCAACTCAACTTCACGTACCAGGGTAGGTACATCCCGCGGCCCGGCGCTGCCCCACGGGCCGCCGCCCAGCAGAATCAATCCGTCGCGGATCGAAGCAGCCGTCGGGATCCCGCCACGCTCTGTGAACGGACGGTGATAGGTGAAACGGATCTTGCGTCCTTCCAGATGATCCTCAATCAGCCCCAGATAAGACGCAGAGGTGTGCTGAATAACCGTCAGATGCGCCAGGTAGTCCATCAGTTTCCGTCCGTGCGCTGGTCCACCGCTTCGATGATCGTCTGGAGCAGATCATCCAGCGCAACCGACAGCAGATCGGTGCGGCTGGCGGAAAAAAATCGCGCGGCGTTGTGGCCCACCTCCGCTACGGGGGTGTGGCGCAGCGCGCTTTCCAGATCGAGCATCACACGCGGCGGCGTCACGAAAAAGTCGCCGCTAACCACCAGACTTTCGATCAGCGGATAACGGCCGGACGAGACCTTGGCGTAGACCTCAATGATGCCACCCGGGGTATCCCGGACAGCATGCAGCTGTCCGCTGTCTTCGCGCAGTCCAGAAACCTCGTAAACGAATTCATCGCTACCAATTTCATCGAACGCGTCATCCAGTGCGGACGCTTCGCATGCCAGGAGAGCGCCGGGCTCGAAAGAAAACGCCAGTTCGCTCTCAAAGCCCTGCAGCAGGCAAGTCTTCACCCGGTCCCAGGAGGGTGAATCCGCGGGAAACAGCTCAGCCAATGAGGTCACCCGTTCAGCGGGGCGCGCCAGCCGGCCACGCGCTCGCTTGGCGTGCGGGACCCGTAGCGCGCTGAACATGGTGTCGGGGTCGATCGTCCCGAGCACAGTACCCTGATAGAACAGCGTATCGCCGTCGAAAAACCCGCCGGTCCCGCCGATCTTGCGCCCATCAACTTCGAGGTCGTTGCGCGGCCGGTAGCGCACATCGACACCCAGGCGGCTCAGCCCTGCCGCCGCCGCGCGGCAGATTCGGGCCGCGATCTCGGCCAGCTGACCGCGGCCAAGTCGCTCGCGGCTGCATACCAGCTCCCAGCCCAGCTGACCTTCGTCGAGGAAGATAGCGCCGCCGCCCGTCACCCGGCGACCAAGCTCAATGCCGTTGGCCGCGCAATAAGCCTCGTCGAGCTCGTGCCGCAAATCCTGGTGGCGCCCGATCAGCGCGGTAGGCGTAAAGCGCAGGAAGCGCAGAGTGTCCGGGGTCGCACCCTTGCGGTGCTGCTCGATCAGCATCTGGTCGAAAGCGATATTGCGACGCCCCGGCAGCAGGCCGGTGTCCAAGACACGAAGCATGCTGATGCCTCAGCGCGCGAAAGCCTCGATGTCTTCGCCTTCCTCGTAGCTTTCACCGGCACGCTGTCGCTTGAGCTGGTGGCGGATTTTGCGCAGGTCGACTGCGGCTGGCGCGAATGGATAGCTCGCAATATCGCTCGGCGGCGAATCGCCATAGGGCCGATCGCAGGCTGAAATATCTTCCGCGAATTTTCCCGGGCAGCCCGACGTGCGGAACGCAATACCCTGGTCGATGATGCTCTCAAGCTCTGCGGCGGGAATACCAAAATCGAGGAGGCAGCCCTGGCTGTCGAAGCGCATGTGCTCGACGCGGACATCACGGTAGTCGATCAGATAGCGCGCCAGTTGAACGCGCCGCCACTGATCCCGCGGCGTTGCCGGCAAATGGTCCATCAGCGAGCCGCGTTCAGGAAAAAATGAAAACATGTGGCTGTGACCACCCATATCAACGATGCGCTGAATGAGATGGAGCACCTCGGCCTCGGTTTCGCCCATGCCGACGATGATATGCGCGCCGAATTTCTGTGGACCGAAAATTTCACGAGCCCATTCAAGCGTCTGCCAGTAATGATCCCAGCGGTGAGGTGACTGCACGCCCTTACCTCGGGTGCGCTCGAAAATTGCGGGCGTCGCAGCATCCAGGGCAACGGTAAAAATATCCGCACCGAGTTCATGCAGTCGGACCACGTCGTCACGTCGCATCGTGGTCGGGTTTGACAGAATCGAGACGGGAATCTCATCCGGGCTCACCCGGCGCGTCCAGTTCTCCAGCACGGTCACCGTATCCGCGTCCGAGTTCGGATGGGTGATCATCGAAATACACATGCGATGGAAGGGGCTCGCGGCGCCGTCCCTGCTGACGATGTCGATAATCTGCTGCAGAGGCACCGCCGGCCAGTCCACGCGAATGAAATTCCGATCTGCGTAGTCACGGTCGGCTTCTCGATGGCGAGCCAGGCCGCAATAGGCGCAGTTGGCCCGACAGCCCTCCGGATAAGTCAGCAGCAGATTGAGACAGCGCGTGCATGCGCAGCGATGCATCCGGCCCGGCATGATGCCCAGCGTCATGGCCGCCGCAGTTGACAGCTGCACGTACTCCGGCGAGCGCATGTTCGGCGTCATGACGTTGTTATTCGGCAGATAGACGCCCTCGGGCTGGCTGCCGGAGGATTTCACGCTGGCGCCGTTGCGTCGTTCTACCGGCGTACGTCCCGGGACACGCGGCAGCATGGTCTCGAAAGGATTAGCCGACAGGGCCGCCGGACCCTCGGCCTGCCGTGATTCTCTATCGAAGCAACTCATGAACCTTCTCCCCGTCGGGATTAACCCTTGCTTATGCTGCCCAGTACTCAGGATAGGCGATCCAACCACGCCGCAGCTCCGCAGGGTCGGGCTTGCGCTCGCGCCATACCTGCATGAGCTGCACCCGACGCGCGGCGGCACGGCGCAGCGACGCGCCGAAAACGTCATCGAGTTCGTCGTCATACTCCTCAGCCGCGCAGGTCTCGCCATCGAGCCACGACCGCGCTGTCTGCCCGGCCATCTGCCCGGACACGAGAGCCGCGTGAATGCCCGCGCCGGTGACAGCATTAGCCAGACCTGCAGCATCACCTGCCAGCAGCACGAGGCAATGCCCGTGGACCGACGCACCCTGCAGTGGGCCTCCCACCGGAATAAATCCCCCGGTCCGGCTCAGCACGCCTCCCTGAACCCGCTCCGCAGCCATCAGGCTCTCAACCAGCTCGCCCAGATGTTGCTTGATACCGCGCCGCTCGGCGGTCACGACACCTACCCCCACATGTGCCACGTTGCCCCGCGGGAACAGCCAGCCATAGCCACCAACCAGTCGATGCGAAAGAAAGATGTCCGTCGTCGCACTGGGCCCAGCCGCCTTGAGGGTCACCTGTTGCGCCATAACCAGCGCTGAATTCCGTCTGCCGACAGCACGGCCGACCGGCGAGCGTGGTCCGTCGGCCCCGATTAGCACGCGCGCCCGCCAAGGGCGGCCGTCTTCAGTGATCACCAGGCCTGCAGGATCGATTTTTCTGACCGGACAGCCGAAATAGCACTCAGCCCCCGCCTCCCGCGCCCTTTCCACCTGTTCCCGATCGAAAAGCGCGCGGTCGATCATGTGTCCGGGAAACGGGGCCAGACGGTCAGCCGGTTCGCTTTCGACCAGCGTGGCCATCGCCTCCACCCCCTGCACCCGAGCGTGATGAAACCAATGCGCGTCCTGGCCGATCAGACCGGGCACCAGCTCGGCGCACTGCACCGGCAGGCCTGGCGTTTGACGGCGGTCGAACGCGACCACCCGCGCACCCTCAGCGGCGGCTGCCGCAGCCGCAGCAGCCCCGGCCGGGCCGAGGCCGACTATCGCAATATCAACATCTATCTCTCGCACGAAGTCAGCCGGCTGCCTGAGTGGGATCGACCGCTTTCAGGCGGCAATCGGCGCCGGGGCGGACTGCGCCAGCTTGAGCGAACAGCAGGCATGTACCTGATGACAGGGCCGCCCGATGGCCTGAGCGGCCGCAACGACGCCGTCCGCCGGGAACGCGATCCCATCAAGGCCGGCAAGCACCGCATAGGTATCTGTCGCACGCTTGTGCAGCCCGGGCGGACGCGCACACCCGAGCAATACCTCTTTGTCCGGCAACAGCGTCCGAGCACGGATGAACTGCTCTGCAACCGCTTCCGGGGATGGCGTCTCGAACTGCCCGGGGGTCGCGTAAATCGGCATGATGACCACGAGCACCAGAGCGTGAACGGAGTGCCGGGAGATAATTTTCAGCGCGTTCTCTTCGCCCAGAATACGGCCGTAATGCAGGCCGATGACGATATGCGGGACGACTTCCATATGGGTCGCGCAGAGCGCAGCCAGCGAGGCCTCGAAATCATCGACCGAGCGCTCCAGATGGTAGACCTCCCGGATCGTTTCCGGTGCCCCGATGATGTCCAGCATGGCCGTATCAACGCCCGCATCCGCCATGCGCCGCGCACGGTCCTTGTCGATCAAAGCCGAGTGGATGGCGATCCGCAGATGCGGGAATTCTTTTTTCAGCTTTTCCAGCGTAGGGTAGAAACGTTCATAGCGGATTTCATTGCGCCGGTTGGAGCCGCCGGAAAGCAGGAACCCCCGGAGGTCTTCGCGGTCTACCATCGCGCGGACCTTGCCCTCGAGTTCTTCGGGCGAAAACGCCGGGATCATCGGCTCCAGAATGCGTGCATGGCAGTGCTCGCAATCAAGCGCACAGGCGCCGCCCGTCACGGAAAACGCCGGAAAGCTGTGTTTGCCGCAGCCTTTGAGCTCGCTGGAACCATAGGCTTTGAAAGTCGGTGTCGAGAACCGCAGCGGCCTGTGGACGACGGCTGCGGCGGCGGCTTCACACCGACTCACTAACGTGGCGTCCAGACCGGCGGCTTCGATTTCCTCTATTTCCTGCAGACGCTCCCACCAGCTCATGAGCTTTCCCTCAGTCATTGCGACGTTGGCTTGAATGACGCCTCGAGTATATATGCCAATAAGTTATATGGTTATATTGTTTCTTTATATAGAACGGATTGGCTATCATCTGTTGCCTGCTATTCAGCGTCTGACAACCCATCCCGCTACTGGAGACAACCATGGCCGATCTCGTTCTCGACACCAAGGGCCTGAACTGCCCGCTGCCCATTCTGAAAACAAAAAAATCCATGAAGGACATTCCGGTCGGCGGCACGGTCGAAGTTCTCGCCACCGATCCTGCAGCGGACGCGGATTTCCAGGCTTTCTGCCGCACCACGGGGCACGAACTGGTGGAATCGGGTCAGGATGGGGAAGTCTTCCGCTTTCTAATCCGGCGGACGAAGTAATTTTTCGGCCGCCCGCTCACGTGGCCATGCGCCCCGCGAATAGGGGATGAACTGACCCTTGCGCGCTTCGCGGAGGTAGGCTTCACGGTCTACTCGCGGGCGGTCGTGATGCCGCGGAACACGCTCCCGAATGTACGGCGGCCAGTAACGCTGATAAAGACCTACGCCGCCCCGCCCCTGCAGCGGCGGTTCGTCAGCCGGCGCATGCTCCTCCTGCGCGCGCAGCCGCGAGCGCTCGAGGGACAGCAGATCTGCACGCTCGCGCTCTGCCCGAAGCCGGGACCATTGATTAAGAATGGAGTAATAGTCGTCGTCGGCGACCGCATGCTGATTGTCCGGGATCTCTATCACGCTCGGCGCAGTCACCGCGTCTTCACCTTCGAACGGCTCGTCGGCGAAGTGCCGGACGCCATCGGCGTCGAGCCAGGTATGTACGGTTACGGCCGGCGCGTTGTGCGCAAAAAGACTCAACAAGAGAGCCCCAAACAGAAGACGGAGATGGCTGCACACTGGATTTGACTCCCTCAAGCCTGCCGGGGCGACCAGTCTAACCGCAGGCTGAGCATCAGCCGCCACCGGCCCTTCCCGGTCGCGTCGCGGCACCTTTCAACTCAATGACGGTGCCTTCCGGATCCGTAACGTAGATAGAGGGCCCGAAACCCTCCGCACCGTACACTTCCTGGGTGGCGCTGGCTGCAACATCGCAGGCTTCGAGATGCGCGCGGATAGAGGCCTCGTCAAACGGCTCGACGCGCAGACAGAAATGGTCAAGATTACGGCCACCATCAGGTGGAGGCCCCTGGCGCCTTCCCAGGGCGCTGTGCGCGCCGACGATATCAATGAGAATCGAACCCAGGCGTAGCTGGACAAGCCCGATATCCAGGCTGCGCTCGACTTTCGCGCCGAGCACGGTGCAATAAAAGCTGATCAATGCGTCCGCATCGCGCGCGCGCAGAACAACATGGTCCAGGCTAACCCGGTCGAACATCAGCGCGACCTCTGCAGTGTTTCCGCAACATAACGATACACGACATAACTTCCGCCAGCCCCCAGAATCCCGACCCCCAGCGATGCCGCCGGCACCGAGACGGCAGCAATCAGAAAGCTGATAGCCATCGGTCCGAGTGCGCTGCCGGCATCCGTCAGAAGCCGCCATAAGCCCAGGAACTCTCCCCGCCGCGCCGCCGGCGCAAGATCGGTCCCCAAGGTCATGACAATCCCGGTAGACAGCCCGTTGGCGACCCCGGCTGCAACGGCGGCCCACAGCAGATCTGCATA
Source organism: Gammaproteobacteria bacterium (assembly GCA_038116745.1). Classification (GTDB taxonomy): domain Bacteria; phylum Pseudomonadota; class Gammaproteobacteria; genus JAYODW01. The sequence continues at coordinate 35,926 of JAYODW010000001.1, read as the reverse complement.
ACTGTCGGCCGCGGCCAGGCTGAGCAGCACAGCTGAGAACAGTACGCAGCTGGGGATCGCGGTAGCGCGCCGCCCGAATCGATCCATGGCCAGGCCTGCGGGGTAAAACAGGAGCACATCGACAGCCGCAGAGACCGCAACCACGAAGCCGATGGAAACCGTATCGAGGCCGATCCCCACCCCGACCAGGGGCAGCAGCACGGTCCGAGCAGAGCGCAGGAGCATGAACGTCACGGCTGCCATCCCGTAGGTCATGTACACCTGACGGTATTCGACCGCAAAAGCAGGCATGGCCCGCCAGCCAACAGGGGTCGGTGCATTTTCCGCGCTGCCTTCCGCCGTCAGCAGGATGAACAGCAGGCCACTCAGCACCATCGCACTGCCGCAGGTCAGCGCTACCGGATAGCCGGCCGTGTGCGCCAGTGCGCCTCCCAGGAGCGGCCCAAGCAGGCTGGCCAGACGCATGCTGCCCGCAATCAGCGCGATGACCCGACCGCGCTCCTGATTACTGAGGTGGTCGGTGACATAGGCCATGCGCCCGAGCAGAAACGTACTGCTGCCTGCACCATTGAGCAGCGCAATCGGGAAAAACCAGGCCCAGCCGGGCGCACAGGCGTAGGCGAGCAGAGCTACCCCGATAACCAGGGCAGCGAGCAGCATCACGCGTTTTTCGCCCAGACGAGCGGCGATAAACCCTGCGGGAATATCCATCGCCATCATGCCGACGGCGCGCCAGCCAAGCACCGCGGCAGCCGCCGCCTCGCTGCCGCCCTGGTCGAGCACGAACAGCGGAAGCAGCACCAGCGAGGCCTGTGCAGGAATACCGAGTAGCAGACCGGGCAGATAGATCGGCGCCAGCATGCGCCGGTGCGCAGCGGAAACCGGACTACTCACCCTTCGGCGTGCATCCGGCCGCGGGCCAGAGACAACCCCACACCCAGAATTGCGAGAAGCGCACTGAGCGCAAAACAGGTCTGAATAGCCGATTCGAGACGCGGGTAAACGTCGGACGTGATCTGCACGGGGCCAATCAACACCGAAAACACCATCGCCACGAGCCCCATGCTTGCCATCTGACCGACGACCCGCATCACCGCCATGGTGCTGGCGGCCCGACCGTAGTCATTCAGCGCAACGGCCCCCATGATGGCGTTCGCGTTCGGCGACGAGAACAGGCTGAACCCAACCCCCGAAAGCACCAGCGCAGCAACCGCAAAAAGCAGCGAAGACTGTGCGTCCAGGAACGCAAAGGCTCCAAGACCTAGAGCGGTCAGCCCCATTCCGATCGAAGCAATCACCCGCGGCTCCGAGCGATCTGACATGCGTCCGGCGAACGGCGATACCACCGTCATGACCGTGGGTTGCGCCATCAACACCAGTCCGGCGGCCGCTGCACTGAACTCTTTCAGATACTGCAGATAGAGACTGACCAGCACGACATTGGCGAAGGTTGTCGTGTACATCACCATGGAAGCCAGACAGGACATCAGGAAGACGCGGCTGCTATACAGCAGGCGAACGTCCATTAAAGGGTGCGGGTGGCGGCGTTCATGACGCAGGAACCACCAGACCCCAAGCAGGCCGCATACGACCGCGCCCACGCCGAGCGGTCCGGGCAGACTGGACACACCGAGCATCACAGCACTGAGACCGACCATGTAAAGCAGTGCGCCTTTGAGGTCGAAAACGCCGCGTTCCTCAGCGCGCCACTCGATCTTGAGGCGCGCAGAACCGATGTAAAGCACCACAAGCGAGAGCGGGACGTGCATAAGGAACGTTGCCCGCCAGCCCGCCAGCTCGATCAGCCAGCCGGCAAAGAGCGGCCCCACCGACAGACCGAAATAAATTGCGGACACGGTCAGGCCTATTGCCTGCCCCCGTTGTTTCGGCGGCTGCACTGAGGACACGATGGCGACGTTGGTCGCGTACAGCATCGCCGCACAGATCCCCTGCAGCAGGCGCCCTCCGATCAGCTGCACTTCGTTCGCTGCGAACGCCGCCAGAATCGAGCTCACGACAACACCGGCGGTGCCCAGAAGATAGATGCGTTTACGACCGAACATGTCGGCCAGGCGACCGAAGGAGAGCGTGAAAGCGGCGCTGGCCAACAAATACGTCGTCGGAATCCAGGACAGGGCAACCGCGTCGACCTTGAGGTCATCGGCTATCGCCGGCAGGGCGACATTGACACCGGTGAGCATCATGGCGGTACTGACCGAATTCAGTACCACCATGAACATGGTGACCCGACGCAGTTGCGCCGTAACCGGAACCGGCGCGCTCATGCCGCTCCCCAATTCGCGGATGCGCCAGATAAAACCACGCTGCTGTCGTGCTCGCAGAGCCGCCCGGCTCCGCTGCTTCTAACCTTGTGTCGCAGACGCCGTGTCAGGGACAGGTTCAGGCGCTCCCCGTTTCCCGCGCGCGCAGCTCGACGCGTCGAATTTTGCCGCTCACGGTTTTGGGCAGCGCGTCGACGAACTCGATCCGCCGTGGGTATTTGTACGGCGCCGTGACGCGCTTGACGTGCTCCTGCAGTTCGACGGCAAGCGTGTCACTGGGCTCAAAGCCCGGGGCAAGCACGACAAACGCTTTGACCACCGCGCCGCGGGTCTCGTCAGGACTGGCAACAACCGCTGACTCAGCCACGGCCGCATGCTCAATGAGGGCGCTTTCTACTTCGAACGGCCCGATGCGGTAACCGGCAGAAAGAATGACATCATCGGCCCGGCTGACGAACCAGAAGTAGCCGTCTTCATCGACGTAGCCGCGGTCACCGGTGATGTACCAATCACCGATAAAGCAGGCCGCAAAACGCTCCGGGTCCCCACGATAATCGACAAAAAGACCGGGCGCCCGCTCTGGTTTGACGCGGATAGCGATATCGCCCTCGGCACCCGCGCCAAGTTCCGCCCCTTCAGCGTCAATGATCGCCATCTCGATGCCTGGCATCGGTTTCCCCATCGAACCCAGACGGGGCTCGAGAAACGGAAAATTGCCGCATACCAGAACGGTTTCGGTCTGTCCGTAACCGTCACGGATCGTGATCCCGGTCGCTTTGCGCCAGGTTTCGATGACCTCCGGATTCAGCGGTTCGCCCGCGCCCACGCAGTGCCGCAGGTGCGGAAACTGATAGCTACTGAGGTCCTGCAGTACAAGCATGCGGTATACCGTCGGCGCGCCGCACAAAGTCGTCACCGGATAGCGCTCCAGCAGATCCAGGGACTTCCGCGCGTCAAACACAGGCGTGTGATGCACAAACAAGGTCGCGCCCTGACTCCACGGGCCGAAAAAGCTCGAGTACGCCGCCTTCGCCCACCCGGTGTCGCTGATGTTCCAGTGCAGATCGCCGGGCTTTAGATCCAGCCAGTATTTACCGGTAATACGATGCGCCAGGCCGTAGCCATGGCAGTGAATGGTCATCTTCGGATAGCCGGTGGTGCCCGAGGTGAAATAACACAGCGCATCCTCATCAAAAGCTGTGTCGGCTGTTTGGAAAACATCGCTGGCCGCTGCGGTGATGGCGGCATAGCTCAGCCAGTCGGCCCGTTCCCCGTCGACCAGCACCTTCGCGCGCATGGTCGGGCACTCGCTCGCCACCTCGTCCAGCTTGGGTGCGTTGGCTGCGTCGGTGATGAAACAGGTCGCTTTGGACGCGTTGACGCGGTAAGCGATGTCCTTGGGCGATAGCTGGGTTGTACCCGGAGAGCACACCGCGCCCATGCGCAGACAACCGGCCAGGGTCTCCCACCACTCCAGATTGCGGCCCAGCATGACAACGACCGTGTCGCCGCGTTGCACACCGGCCGCCGTCAACGCGTTGGCCAGCCTGCACGAGCGGCTGCACAGCTCCGCAAAGGTGAGCTTCTGTTCGTTGCCGTGGTCGTCGACCCAATGCATCGCGAGTCGGTCCGGCTCCTCAGCCCAGCGGTCGAGCACATCCCCGGCGAAATTGAAATGCGTCGGGGTTTCCCAGATGAAATCAGCGCGGGCTGATGCGTAGTCGGTAATTTCGTTATGTGTATTCATTGGCAATCTCGCGTTCAAATCGTCAGAACCAGTCATCCTGCATGGTGAGGCAGGTTGTATCCGCCTGTCGCAGCAGCGCGCAGCGCTCGTGCACTTTGGGAAGTTCGTAGCGGAAGAAATAACGGCACGCCTGTATCTTGCCCTGATAGAACGCCGTCTGTTCATCATCTGCACCACCCAGGGCGCGGCTCGCCACTCCCGCCTGCTGCAGCCACATCCACGCCAGCGTGACATGGCCAAAGGCATCGAGATAAAGCGTCGCGTTGGCCAGAGAGCGATTGATTTCCCCCGCGGCGCGTACGGCGAGGATCGCCGCGGTGGTCTCCTCGAGGACATCAACCGCAGCATCGAGCCCTGCACAGTAGTCCGCGAGATCCGAATCTTTTCTCAATGCCGATGTGGTCGCGCGCCAGTGCCCGACCAGCAGAGTCAACGCGGCACCACCCTGCATCGACACTTTGCGTCCCAGCAGGTCAATCCCCTGAATACCGTGCGTGCCTTCATGGATCGCGTTCAAGCGGTTATCACGGTAGAAGCGCTCCAGCGGAAACTCCCGCGTGTAGCCGTAACCACCCAGCACCTGAATCGCGTGCTTATTCCCCTCCAGACAGAACTCGGAGGGCCAGGATTTGGCGACGGGCGTCAGAATGTCGAGCAGCAGACCGGTGCGTTCGCGCTCGCCCGGATCCGCCGTCGTCCGCTGGACATCCAGCAAAAAGGCGCAATAGAGCAAAAGCGCCAGACTGCCCTCGGCCGCGCATTTCTGCGCCAACAGCAGGCGCTTGATATCCGCATGCTCGATGATCGGCACCTGAGGCGAAGTCGGATCTTTCTGCGCCGGCAGCCGCCCCTGGGGACGCTCGCGGGCGTACTTCAGGGAGTGCAGGTAGGCGGTATAGCCGCTCATAGCGGCGGTCATACCAACACCCACCCTGGCTTCGTTCATCATGTGAAACATATACGACAGCCCCTGGTGGGGCTCGCCGATCAACCAGCCGTGACACTCTCCACCTTCACCGAAGTTCAGCACGGTGTTGGTCGTGCCGCGAAACCCCATCTTGTGATTGAGTCCGGCAAGCGCGATGTGATTGCGCTCGCCCGGACTGCCGTCGTCCTTCAGCCTGACCTTCGGAACCAGAAACAGCGAGATGCCCTTCACGCCCGGCGCCCCGCCGGGGATCTTTGCGAGGACGAGATGCACGATGTTTTCCGAAAGCTCGTGTTCACCAGCCGAGATCCACATTTTGGTCCCGCTGATCAGGTAGTGCCCGTCTGCCTGGGGCTCGGCCTTGAGCTGGATGTCGGACAGCGATGAGCCCGCCTGCGGCTCCGACAGGCACATGGTGCCGAAGAAGCGCCCCTCCACCATCGGCTGCAGGTAGCGCGCTTTCTGCTCTTCAGAGCCGAATGCGGAAAGCAGGTTAATGGCCGCGTGGGTCAGAAAAGGGTATGCGTTTGCGCTGACGTCTGCCGCCATGAACCAGGCGCAGGCCGCCTGACTGATCACCCAGGGCAACTGCATACCGCCATATTCCGAGGACGCAGCGATGCCCATGAAGCCGCTTTCGCAGAACGCCTTGAGGGCCTCTTCCAGTTCGGGGATGACAGTCACACGCTGACCGTCAAAAGTCGGCTCGTTAGCGTCAAGTTTGGCCGCGTGCGGCGCGAATTTCTCCTCCGCGAGTCGGCGCGCTGTCTCGATGACTGCGTCACAGGTAGCACGATCGTGCTGCTGGTAAAGCGGCAGGTCGAGCAGCGACTCGCTATCGAGCAACTCGTAGAGCAGAAACTCAATATCGCGAGGGTTCAGGAGAAGACTCATATCAGGCAGCTTTTCGAACAGTGGCAGCAGAGAGCTCAGGCGCGCCGTATTGAACCATACCGCTGCGCGCGGACCTATCAGCCGCGGCAGCAGGAAGGCAGCGGGATCTCAGGACCCGTCAGCGAGCGATAGCGCGCTCAAATCGAATTCGGGCGCAGCTACCCGGCTCGGCTCGACGATCGTGGTTCCCGGGGGATCGAGCGTGAGTCCACTGAGGTCAAAGTCAGGTTCTGCCACCAGCTGGTGCTCGACCAGCGTCGCACCCACCTCGGCGACACTCAGATGGTCAGTTGCGATGTCGGGCGTCGGCAGCGTCTGGTAGTCGACCAGGGTCTCACCCGCGTCGGCCATGGTCGCCTCGAGTGCCTCTGGCGGACTGTCCTTCTGCTGAAACGCAGCAGGTATCACCTGCGGCGGAACATTCGGCGCTGCCGGAACTCGAGCAGCCGCGGAAGGAGTCGGCGCCGGCGCGGCTGCTGCTGGCGGCGCCGCGCGCGCGAGGTCGACCAGTTCGACCTCTGCTCCAGCCCGTGCCAGCGCGGCACGATATTTTTCGGCAGCCTCGGGGTCGAGGCCGCGTTTGATCACGACCGCGCTACCGGAAAACATTTTTTCGATACGCGCCGCGTCCGCGTTGAAAAGTTTCGCCAGATTAGCGCGCACGGTCACCGGATCGGTGCCCTCCATCACCCGCCCCCTGAATACGACCGCAAGCTCTGCGTCCGCCATGGCTTCAATCTCCTTGTCTAGCGTGTCTGCTGCGACGCTCTGCCGTTGCGCGCCTCAGGCCAGGTACCCGCCATCCACCACGATCGAGCTGCCCGTGGTGTAGCTTGCCGCGCCGGATGCCAGATAGAGCACCGCCGCCGCCATTTCTTCTGGCTCAGCGCCACGGGCCAGCGGCGTGTGCGGCAGCTGTTTGGCCATGAATTCCTCATCATCATGCAGCGCTTGCGCAAAGCGTGTGCGGGTCAGCCCGGGAACCAGCGTATTTACCCGGATCCCGTGAGCGCCGCATTCCCGGGCAAAAGCTTTACCCATGTTGATGATGCCGGCTTTGGTTATCGAATACACACCCTGCTTGTCACCCGGAGACAGTCCGTTTGCCGACGCGACGTTGACGATCGCGCCGCCGCCGCGCTGCTTCATACGCTGACCGGCAAAAACGCTCATGAAGAAATATCCCCGCAAGTTGACGTCAAGGGTCTTTTCAAACGACGCGACATCAGTGTCCAGAATGTGACCGTAGTAGGGATTCGCGGCCGCGTTGTTCACCAGAATATCGACCCTGCCTCCGTGCTGCCGGTCGAGCCAGGCATAAAAACTTTCGATCGCTTCCATGCGCCCGATATGACAGGCCTGCATTTCAGCGCGCCCGCCCAGCGCTTCGATCCTGGCCACGGTCTCTGCGCAGCCATCAGCTCCCCGGCTGAGCGCGATGACATGCGCCCCGTACTCTCCAAGGATCGTCGCGATCGCCTGACCGATACCGCGACTCGCACCCGCGACCACGGCAATTTTTCCGTCCAGATTAAAATGATCCTGGGCCATAGACAGTCCTTTCACAGCGCTGCAACTCGGATAACACGCCCCACGCCACCGCGTTTTATAGGGGTTCGGGAAACGGGACTATAGCAGCCGATACCGGCACTTCTGTGGCGCAAGGGCAGCCCCGACTTTTCGACTTGCGGCACTGAGGCTGAACATCCACGAGGTACGATAGTCGACGAAAACAGGGAGTCTGGACATGAACTACACCACCATCAGCCTTGAGCACGAAAACGGCATCGACTGGCTGACGCTGAACCGGCCCGAGAAGCTGAACGCCATCAACCCGACCATGTGTGACGAGCTGCTGGACTACTTCCGCGGCTTAGAGACGCGTCAGCAGACCCGTATCGTGCTGATGCGTGGCGCGGGGCGCGCGTTCTGTGCCGGCTATGACCTGAATGCGGCGGAGCCAGTCAGCGAGGGCCCGGTAATCGGCATGCGCGTTCAGAAACAGATCAGCGAAGTCATTCGATGCATGAGGCGCTGCCCGCAGCCCCTCATCGGTCTCGCTCAGGGTGCCGCCACCGGAGGCGGTTTTGCCTTTCTGCTCGCCTGCGACGTCCGCATCATTACGCCGGATATTCGAATGAATGTAGCAATGGTGAAAATAGGTCTGACCGGCTGCGACATCGGGATCAGCTACTTTCTGCCGCGGTCAGTCGGGCAGTCCGTAGCGGCGGAGCTGATGATGACCGGTCGTTTCCTGGCACCTCAGCGGGCCGAACGGCTCGGCCTGGTCTCGGAAATCGTGCCTCAGGAGGATCTCGCAGATGCCGGTCGAAGAATGGCGCAGGACATGCTGAAAACATCCCCACTGGGGCTGCGCCTCACCAAGGAAGGGCTCAACATGGCTATCGATGCACCCAGTCTGGATGCGGCGGCAGCGCTCGAAGATCGCGGTCAGATCCTGTGCGCCAGCGCGGGTTTTTTTCAGGAAGGCATCGCCTCGTTCCTGGACAAGCGCGACGCGCACTACCAGGACTGAATTAGCGGCCGCCGCACTGAGTCAGGTACGACCTTTGCACTTGCTGCGGCCGGAATTCCCTGTCGGAGGTAGTCCCCTGACCAACGCGACGACCAAACGCGCGTCAGGCGGGCTTGTGAACAGCCGCGACCAGCTCTGACCAGCGGTTGAAATGCCCCTCTCCGCCCATCGACATGTAGAGCGATACGCGATCCAGCAGCCCAGTGTAGCGCTCTCGCAAACGGGTTCCGACGTCCTGTGGTTTGGCGATAATGGCGACGTGCTCCAGAAAATCGTCGGGCACCGCAGCTTCCATGTCATCCATGCGTCCTTCGCGCATCAGACCGTTCAGCGTCCGAGCCAGGTCGCCTCGCCCGTGGTAGTCCAGGACGGCGGCGTAGCTCGGCGTTGAGCCGTAGAAAGACACCTGGCGACGCACCATCTGTGTCATTTCATCCATTTCTGCCTGGGTTTCACCGGTAATGATGAAAACTGGTGAATAGAGCTCGAGCTCAGACACAGGACGTCCGGCTCGGGCTGCCCCCGTGGCAAGCGCCGGCATCACAACATCGCGCAGATAGCCGGCTGAATGCATCGGGTGGACATGAAATCCATCGGCCACTTCGCCTGCCGCCTCGCACATGCGCGTATTAACCCCTGCGAGGTAAACCGGGATGCGCGGATGGTCGATGGGTCCCGGATTGAAGAATGGGTTGATCACCTTGAAACGATAGAACGGGCCGTCATATTTCGGCGCCGCGCCGGTCTGAAAGGTGTCCCATATCGCCCGCATGCAGCGGATGTAATCGGTCACTCTGGCTGCTGGATGATCGAACGGCATGGAGAAGCGCCGTTCGATATGCGCCCTGACCTGGGTACCCAGACCAAGGCGCAGACGTCCATTCGAATCGCGCTGGAGATCCCAGGCAATCTGCGCCATGGAAAACGGAGAGCGCGCAAACGCCACGGCGATATTGGTCCCGATCTCCAGCCGGTTCGTGGCCGCGGCAGCATGTGCCAGCGGCAGGAACGCGTCACTCTTGGCTTCAAAGGTCCAGGCGCAATCAAAGCCCTGCGCTTCGAACTGCCGCGCCTGTTCCGCAATCGTCGCTGGCGACGCAGCGGCGAGCAAAGTATCGATCTTCATCTGTACAGCCCTAACTTCGTTTTCTGGTCAGGTTGACGCGCCGACCACAGGAAAGCCGTGCCCGCGCCAGCGCAGCATGCCCCCAGCAAGATTCGCAAGATCGGTCAGCCCGGCTCGCCGCAGAATGACTGTCGCCTGCGCAGAGCGGCCGCCGGAGCGACATACGGTCACCACGGGGCGCGCCTGATCCAGCTCTCCCGTGCGCTCGGCGAGCTCGCCGAGGGGAATTAACCGGGCGCCCTCTATGTGCCCGAGCGGTCCGTTGAACTCTTCGGCTTCACGCACGTCCAGGATCTGCACCCGAGTGCCAATCTCTTCGAGCGCAGAGGGATCAATTTCCCACACCCCGCCGAACGTGAATTTCAACGGTGCCCATTCTGGTGCGCTCGCCGGCGCCATATCGTTCGCCGGTCGGCCACAGCGCAGATTGGCCGGTAGCGCAATATCGATTTTCTTAGGATGAGCGAGTCCGAGGTTGGTCATGTAACCGGCAAAATCATTCTCGCTGATCTCGCCACCCAACCTGGGATTGTGCCGACGTTCTTCGCCAACGCTGGTGACCATGCGCCCGCTGTAGTCGTGCCCCGGGTACAGCTCAGTATCCTCCGGCAGCGAAAAAACCTGCTGGTGTACCGAGCTGAACAGACGTCGCGGGTCGCCCTGCTGGAAATCGGTGCGGCCGCAGCTCCTGATCAGGAGTGCGTCACCGGTAAACGCTTTGGACTCATCGTCCAGCACGTAGGTGGCACAGCCGTCGGTATGTCCGGGCGTTTCGCGCACGCTCAGATACCGGCGCCCGAAGGGCACAGTGTCGCCCTGCTTAAGCAGCAGGTCAGCACCCTCGACACCGGCATGCGCGGATATCCCGATCTGCGCACCGGTCCGTTGCTGCAGGAGCCAGGCGCCGGTCACATGATCGGCGTGACAGTGCGTATCCAGCACAGTCTCAAGCGTAAGGCCCAGCTCTCCGAGAAGCGCCAGATCCCGTTCGATCTGCTCAAACACCGGATCGATCAATATTGCCTTGCCGGAATCACCCAGGAGGTAGGTGTACGTGGAGGACTCGACATCAAACAACTGACGAAAAATCAACATCATGTCTCTTCCAAAATTCAACAAAACGCGTGTGCGGCCCGTTCGCGGGACTGCCGTTACCGGCGCTGGCCGGTTCCATCTACCCGGGAGAGATAGCGCTGCAGGCTGGCGAGCAGCTCAAGTCCGCCCTCGCGGGCTACCAGGCGATCAGCGGCAGTTTCGAGCCGCTGCTGGCGGCTGCGAGCGAAATGACGCAGCACCTCGAAGGCCTCGGTCTCTGCCAGCCCGAACCGCTCCATGATAATGCCAACCGCGATGCTGATGGACTTACGCTCCTCGAACGCAGTCGACAGCTGGTCGACGGAACGGTTAAGCCGGCTCAGCTCTACAGAACGCGACAGCGCCATTTCTACCGCTGCAATCAGCTGCTCCACGCTGACCGGTTTAATCAGATACCCCAGCGCGCCACTCTGCGCCGCGCGCTCGTAATCCTCTCGTTCAGCCTGGCCGGTCAGATGTAGACACTGCAAGCCGTGGGTCTGCAACAGCGCCTCGCCCAGCTCGACCCCGTCTCCGTCGGGCAAACGTATATCGATCAGCGCCAGCTCAAACTGACCGCGGGCGGTTGCGGCATTGGCCTCGGCAACGCTCGTCACGGGCTCAACATCATGCCCGGCCACCCGCAGCGCCTGGGTCAGCATACGCAGCAACGCGGTGTCATCTTCCACCACCAGCAGGGAAGCAAGCTTCGGATCCGACGCGCTCACGCGTCCACCGTCAGATAGCTCATCGGAAACGCGCGCGGCAGCGTCAGCCAGAACACAGAGCCGGAACCCGGTGTGCTGTCGACATCGATAGCACCGCCCATCGCGCCCGCGATCTGCTGGCTGAGAGCGAGCCCGAGTCCTGTGCCCTCAGGCGCATCTGGCCCCGATTCCAGTCGCTGAAAAGGCCGGAAAAGCGTTCCCAGCTCAGCATCGCTGAGTCCGGCGCCTTCATCCTCGATGCCGATACAGACCATGTCTGCTTCCAGCTCGTAAAGAATGCGAACGGCACCTCCTGCCGAGTTGTACTTGATGGCGTTAGTCAACAAGTTCAACAGCACCTGCCGTACCCGCGTGCGGTCGGCACGCACGAGCAGGCGCTGGACTGGAGGCAAAGTGGCCTCGAGCACGACATTGCGTGTTTGCGCAAACGCCTTGACCATACTGATGGCTTCAGACATCAGCTCCTCGACCGCCAGCGTTTCAAAGTGAACGCGTAAATGGCCGAGCTCGATGCGGCTCAGATCCAGCATTTCTTCGACCACAGAAAGAAGGTGTCGGGTTGCCTGCAGAATCTCCGAGACGTGATGACGCTGCGGTTCTGCAAGCTGGTGCGCTGTATCCCGCAGCATCAGCTGGGCGAACCCGAAGATGGTATTGAGAGGCGTCCGCAATTCATGGCCGATGTTGGAATGGAACTCGGTCTTGGCCTTACTGGCATGCTCTGCCTCATCTTTGAGGCGCTGCAGATCGGCCATGCGCTTGCTTTCTGTGATGTCCTCCACGAAACCGGCGATGCTGCGAAAATCGGCGCCCTCGTCGCGGATAGGCACGGCTCTGGCAAAGACCCAGCGCACCTCGTTGTCCGGCAGCAGGATCCGGTACTCCGCGCTGAAATGGCCGTCACGACGCATATCGGCATAGTGCGACAGAACCTGACGGCGATCGTCGGCATGCACATGTTCCAGCCAGGGAATCGCCCCGAAGTCGTCACTGGGCTGGCGTCCCCACAAGCGCTCATAGCTGCTGCTGAGATACATCAGCTCTCCGCTTTCTGCGTCCATCAGCCAGAAAACATCACGCGTGTGCTCCGTAATCTGGCGCAGCATAGCCTCGTTTGCGGCGAGCGATTGCTGGGTCAGTCTCTGCTCGGTGATATCGCGGGTGAGGCCGACAACCCGCGCTGGTTGACCGTTTTCCAGTAACTCGACTGTGCCTTGAGAATGGACGAAGCGCACGCGCCCTGAGCGGGAGATTACCCTGTGCTCAATATCCACCGTCTCACCGCTCTGGAGGCTGCGCTCAGCCGCCGAGCGGACCGCATCGACATCCTCCGGGTGAGTGAAATCAAAGAAATTCTTCAGGGTGACAGCAAGATCCGGCTCGAGCTCGAAAATCTCTCTCATCGGCTTCGACCAGTAGAACGAACCGCTCTCGACATCCAGCTCCCATAAACCGAGACGTCCAGCGGACTGCGCCGCAGACAGGCGAGCGTTGGCCGTCGCCAGCGCTTTCTCGCGCAATACGCGGTCGGTCACATCGTGCGCGAAACCTACGGCGCCGCGCAGCTCATCACCCTCGAAAAGCGGCGTGAAAGAAAGCTCGTAGTGCCTAACCGGTGCATTCTCGGCAAAACGCACCGCAAAACTTCCCTCCGGTGCTACTTTTTCGCCACGCAACACCTGCTCGAGCAGAGGTTTCAACAAGGTTGCAATGTCCTCTGAAAACGCCTCGCTCGCGGTCAGTCCCACGAGGTCCCGGGCCGGGCGCCCGACAATCTCTGCACACGCCCGATTCACATAAGAGAGCCGCCCCCGCAGGTCGTAGCTGGCAACCATAGCGCCAAGGCTGTCAGCAAGCGCCAGTTTCTCGCGCTGCTCGAGGGCAGCGGAGCGCTCCGCATGATGCCGCGCGGTGACGTCTTCAATCAGCGAAAACAGGCCCGCCACTGAGCCGTCATCTCGCACATCGGGTACGTACCGCGCTCGATAGACCCCATGTGACCCACCTGGCGGTTGTCGCTGAAACTCAAAAGCGACGTTCTGACCGCCCAGGGCTGCCCTGATGTGCGGTTCAATTAGCGCGAAAGTTTCTGTCCCAACGACCTCTTCGACCTCACGGCCGGTGAACCACTCCAGAGAGCGCTCAAAGAAATGCGAGTAGCTCGCGTTTACGTAGTGATAGCGCAGGTCGGCACCATAGTAGGCAATGAACACCGGCAGATTGTCGACTACCGTGCGCAGCCGCGAGAACCCGGGAAAGAGAGCGCTGAGCTTTTCTAGATCGGTCAGGAGCTCAACCGTCACAACAGCAGCCCGCTCCGCGGGCGCGCTGCGGAACCGCGCGCGCCGGCTCGTTTTTGGCTCGACACAGAACGCCTCGGCGGACGCACCCTTGAGCGCCTTCTCGACAAGATTGGTTACAGCCTGCGCCAACTCCGTGGGGAAAACCTCCTGCAGGCATCGCCCTCGCAAGTCCGCCTGTACTGCGCCCCAGTCTGCACAGAACGCAGGGTTCGCGAACCGCAGGCGTAGTTCCGAGTCGATCACCGCTATCGGCGTCGGAAGGACGCCCAGGGTGCGCTCATCCAATCGAAGCGGACAGGCGCTGTCGAGCATCTTTTGGTCAGAAGTGGCCATTACGCGCTCGTCGAAAACCGCCCTAAAAGTTCTTTCAACATTCCCTATCCGAAGTCGTAACCGTCATATACGCAAGCCGTGTTGCTTATCGCAGATAGTTCCCTGTGGCATGTTCAGAAACTGATCCCGACAGCAGCGCCCAGATCCGCAATCGCCTGCTCTTCTGACACGACTTTGATGGTCGTCATCCCCATAGCACGGGCCGGCTTGAGATTTATCCCGAGATCATCGAGATAAACGACGCGCTCTGGCGCTTCGTTCAAACGCGCACAGGCCAGTTGGTAAATCGCAGGGTCCGGTTTGCGGATCCCCTCTTTACTCGACTCGATTACCTCATCAAACAGAGCCATCACCTCGGCGACGGCTTGCGCCTGGCGCTGCGAGCTCGACATCCCAGCTCCCTGACCGGTGCGCGCGTTATTGGTCAGGCAGACGTTTTTCAGATCCTGCCTGCAGCGTCGCAGCACGGAGACCATGCGTGGCCGGACATCACCGCCGAGCAGCGGGATCACGTCATGCCCGCGGACCGGATATCCCGCGGCAGTAGTTTCGGCGAGAAACTGGCGATCGAACTCATCAACATCTATCCGGCTGGACTCGAAACGCGCCCAGGCGTTGTCCTCATGGTTACGTGCATTCACGCTGCGGATAAAGTCCTGCGGCAACCCCTGTTCAGACTCATAGCGGTTGAAAGCAACAAAAGGCGAAGACGTCAGCACCCCCCCGAAATCCCACAGCACAGCTTTAAACGTCATGTTGCTCCCCGGCAGAAAAGACCACGAAGTTATTGTCGCACGGACCTCCTGAACATCCGCCTGAGTCGGCCGCATGCAGTCCCCAGCAGACAGACCGACCTTATGAATGTGCGGTTATGATGTCGCCCCACCTCCACGGCCCTGAGCGCGAAACACTGCCGATCATCGGCACTCGACAGCGCCCAGTGGCCGGCCGAACGCGCAAGGAACATAGTGTGAGTGTTTTGAACCAATCCGATGCACAGACGGCGATTGCCGCCATTCAGAGCGATCTCGCCGCCACGGGCTACATCGCAAGCGACGCCATCGCCACCGTGGTCTATCTTGCTGAAGCACTGGCCAAGCCTGTGCTGGTAGAAGGCCCCCCGGGGGTCGGTAAAACCGAACTGGCGAACGCCACCGCCCGCCAGCTGGGCAAACCGCTGATCCGCTTGCAGTGCTACGAGGGGCTCGACGAAGCGCGTGCGCTGTACGAATGGAAATACGGCAAACAGCTGCTTTACACGCAGGTGCTCAAAGAGAAACTTGGGGACCTCATGGCCGGGGCCGAGGGGCTCAAAGAGTCCATGGCGCGGCTGCACGAATTCGACGACACCTTTTTCAGCGAGGAATTTCTCGAACCTCGGCCATTGCTGAAAGCGCTATGGGCTGAGCAGGGAGCAGTGCTTCTGATCGATGAAATAGATAAGTCGGACCAGGAGTTTGAGGCGTTTTTACTCGAGCTCCTCGCCGACTATCAGATTTCGATTCCTGAGCTGGGGACCATCCGGGCCAAACATCCCCCGGTCGTCTTCCTTACCTCCAACAACACCCGGGAGATTGGCGACGCCCTCAAGCGGCGCTGCCTCCATCTGTACATTCCTTTCCCGGACAGCCGGCTCGAGCAACGCATCATCGAGTCACGGGTGCCCGCTCTGGAACAGAGCCTGCGCGCCAAACTGGTGGCCTTTGTGCAGGCCATGCGTGAGCTTGATCTGAAGAAGGTTCCTGCTGTCAGCGAGACCATCGACTGGGCGCGCACGCTGGTACTGTTGAACGCACGCGAACTCGACAGTGCGCTGGTGCGCAGCACCCTCAATGTGCTGCTGAAATTTCAGGAAGACATCGAAAACATCGACACCGAGATCCCGACGCTGTTACGGGCGGCAAACAAGCTTTGAGCTCGTGACAGCACTGCTGAATAATTTTGTCAAAGCGCTGCGGGCAAGCAACGTCCGGGTTTCCACCAGCGAGACACTGGATGCAGCCGCCGCTATCGAACTGGTCGGGTTCGCACAACGCGACCTCCTGAAGCGCTCCCTCTCGCAGGTCCTGGCCAAAAGCGTCGACGACAAGCGCTTGTTCGACGATTGCTTCGAGCAATTTTTCAGCAGCCGTGAACTGGCAGATCTGACGCACGATACCGCTGCCGATGGAGGGAACAACGACCCCGCAGCAGCGGAAGCTGCGGCGGCCGTGGCCGAGTTGCCCCCCAGCGAGCTTGCTGCCTCACTTGAAAGCGGAGACACGGCCACGTTGCAGCAGATGGTGGCCGTTGCGGCACGCAACGTTCAGCTGCAGAACATCCGCCTGTTCACCCAACGCGGCATGTATATCAGACGCATGCTCGAAGACATGGGCATCGAGGACCTCGACGATCTGCTCATAGCTTTATTTCGCGTCAACGAGAGCGATCCCCGGGCGCTGCGCCTTAAAGAAGCAAAAAATCACCTTACTGAGCGAGTCGCCGAGGCCGTTGATCGCCAGATGTTGCTGTACACAGCCAACGCCGGGCAGCAGCTGCGCGAGGAGATTCTGCAGAAAACTCCCCTGGGCAGGATTGAGCTGCGGGATTTCAAAGTCATGCACGAACTGGTGCGCAAGCTGGCCAAACGGCTCGTATCGCTGCACGCAAGGCGCCGCAGCGTGGCGCGGCGGGGACGTCTCAACGTGCGCCACACGATCCGCCGCAACATCGAGTACGACGGCCTGCTGTTCGACACCGTGTGGAAGCGGGTACGGGTCGATCGCCCCAAGGTGATAGCGGTGTGCGACGTTTCGGGATCGGTGGCACAGGTCGCCCGCTTCCTGCTTCTTTTCCTCTACAGCGTGAGCGAGGTTATTCCCAAAGTGCGCTCGTTTGCCTTCTCCAATTACCTCGGAGAGGTCACCGATCTGTTCAACTCGCTGCCGGTCGAAGACGCCGTCACCACGACTTTGAACGACTGGGGCATGGGTTCAACCGACTACGGCGGTGCGCTGGGCGAACTCGAACGCCTGACCATAAGCGATATCGACCACCGGACGACGGTACTTATTCTGGGTGATGCCCGCTCCAACTACGCAGATCCCGGCGACCGTGCACTGCGTCGGATCCATGAGCGCGCCCGGCGCGTCCTGTGGCTCAATCCGGAACCGCGCCCGCTGTGGAATACCGGTGACTCCGAGATGCGCAAACTAGCCGCGTGCTGCGACAGGGTCGAGCCATGTCGGACCCTGCAGCACCTGGAGCGCGTAATCAGTGAAATTGCGCGAACTGCAGTCTGAGATCAGATCAGGGCCGCCCGCGCGCTGAGCGCTTGAGATTATTCGAGGCCGAGCAAACGCCAGCGCGCACCGTCAGGAACGTGCCCCATGAGAACGCGTCCGCAGTCCTGCACTATCTGATCCGACAGGAGAACATGCTGAAGACCGGCGTGCAGATCTCTGAAACAGCGCTGTATGCGACTGGGCCGCAGCCCAACCCCTCCTGATCCGTTGTAAGCGAAAGTACAGATTTCGGACATGACCTCGTGGGAATGCCGGAAGGCCAGTTTGATCAGCGCTATCTGCTCCAGAGAAGCATCCTCACCACGTGCGAGGGTTTCATCGAGATCGTTCCAGGCCTCGTAAACCAACGCGCGGACCGATCGGTACTTGGCCTCGGCACGGGCATATTTCTCCTGAAAGCTTGCGCTGTCCGCGAGCAGGCCGAAGGGGCCCGCCTTGTCACGCGCTATCGCCGCAAGCTCGTCAAGCGCCCGTCGTCCGACGCCAATAGCGAAGGAGGTGTGTCCCCAGGCGGTGAATCCAACGATTCCGAGGCTGTACTGATGCCCGCCGCGCTCCACCTGATCCTTGCTGTAAACGTAGGCCAGATCATCAGCGACGAAATAATCCTCCTCGATGCTGTAGTCAAAACTTCCCGTTCCCCGCAGCCCCAGCACGTCCCAGTTATCCTGAAGCTGAACCGCCGCGCGCGGCACATAGGTGATGAGTACGATGGGATGCCCGGAGTCATCCAGGACGGGCGCCTCCCCGTCCATCAAGATGCAGCCGCTGTGGATCCAGTCTGCATGATAAATCCCGCTGCCATAGCTCCAGCCGCCTCTGATCAGATAGCCCCCATCCGTTCTACGCGCGATTCCCCTGGGAATTCCCTGACCTGCGATATTGGTCGACGTGCCGGCCGCAAAGACTTCTTCGCAACCCCGCTCGGTGATCAAGGAGCCGCAGCTGCCATGCTGCACCCCTGCGACCATGAGACACCATCCGGTAGAGCCATCGATATAAGCCACCCGTTCTGCAATCGTCAGCGCGTCAGACCAGGACAGCTCTGAACCGCCAAGCTCCCGCGGGGTAAGCAAATGCCACAGGCCTGAATCGAGCAGCGCCTTGTAAAGACGACCGGTCATGTGTCGCTCCCGCTCAGCTGCCTCGGATTCCTCCGTGATCAGTGCCTCAAGTCCGCTCACCTGCTGCATAAGGTCGGTGTATCCCGGTGGCGTCGCCCGTGCGTCCATGTAATGACTCCCGTCTGAACCGATAGGAGAGCTAGCTTAGCGCAAACTCTCGACTACAATCGGGGCCTGCCGGCCAGTTCAGGCCGTCCGGGTGGTAGCGTCTCTGCGCGACCTGCTGCCAGTCTCACCACGACCAATTGTTTCGCAGATCAGCATGAGCCGACGCCCCGCATCACCTGACCAGCCGATCGCAGAACGCCGCCGTTTCCTGGCGCGCTGCGCGGAAGCGGCCGGTTCCGTCTCTGTTCTTGGTCTGCTGCTTTCAGCCTATGGCGAGCAGGCCCGTTCCCGACCTGTCGCGACGCTGCGTCCCCCGGGAGCCATCGAGGAAAACGATTTTCTGGGCGCCTGTGTCCGGTGTGGTTTGTGCGTGCGTGATTGCCCGTTCGACACCCTTAAACTGGCAGCTTTCGGAGAATCCCTGGCCACTGGCACACCGTACTTCATTGCGCGCGACGTACCCTGTGAGATGTGCGAAGACATCCCCTGCGTGGCCGCCTGCCCGACCACTGCTCTTGACAAAAACCTGACGGATATCCGCGACGCAGACATGGGCGTCGCGGTCGTCACCGGCACCGATACCTGTTACAGCATCACCGGCGTTGGACGCTGCATGGCGTGTTACAACGCCTGCCCGGTCAAGGACGATGCCATCACGATGGAGCTGAAGCAGGAGCACGGGCGAGTCTTTTTTGTCCCCACCGTACACCGCGATGAATGTACCGGCTGCGGCAAGTGCGAAGCGGACTGCATCCTGCCTGAGGCGGCGATCAAGGTCCTGCCGCGCGCGCTGGTCCGACACGATCTCGGCGTGCAAAGCTGATGCAGGGCTACGGCCCGGCGCAAAAGACAACGGGGATCAGTCCCGACCCGTCACAGCGGCGCAGCTGGTGGGCACGACACCGCTGGCTGCTGCTCCGACGAGTCGTACAGTTCACGCTGCTGGGTCTGTTCATGGCGGGGCCACTGCTCGGCATCTGGTGGGCGAAGGGGAATCTTGCCTCGAGCCTGTGGTTTGACGTCATTCCCCTGACTGACCCGCTGATCGCGCTGCAGTCCTACCTGGCAGTGGGCGCGATCACCACGACTGCGGCATTCGGAGCAGGCCTGGTACTTGTTTTCTACACCCTGGTCGGCGGAAGGGCGTTCTGCTCCTGGGTCTGTCCGGTCAACGTGATCACCGATGCTGCTCATTGGTTGCGCCTGCGCCTGCCGCTGCCACCCGGTTGGCGTCCTCAACGCCAGCTTCGCTGGTGGGCTTTGTTCAGCGTCCTCGTGGTCGCAACAACCACAGGCACACTGGCTTTTGAACTACTGAATCCGGTCACGCTCATCTATCGCGCCTGTGTGTTCGGCGCCGGCTCCGCCTGGGCTCTGGTGCTGTGTATTTTCCTGTTCGACCTGTTGGTCAGCCGACGGGGATGGTGTGGCCATCTGTGTCCGGTGGGTGCTTTCTACGCCGGATTAGGGCAGCTGTCCTGGATGCGGGTCAGAGCGGGAAACCGGACGGCATGTACGGACTGTGGCGACTGCTTTGAGGTCTGCCCTGAACCCCATGTCATCACGCCGGCCCTGAAAGGATCCGGGAGCACGCTGATAGCTTCTGGCGACTGCACTAACTGCGGTCGTTGTATCGACGTCTGCCCGGACGCCGTATTTCAGTTCGGCACGCGCCTCGTCGGCGGTTCAGAGAAACGTGACCAACGCGCTCAGGGGTAAAGCCACACCATCTGCCAGCGATCTCCCTGACGTTCGAACAGACGCCGTTCGTGCAGACGAAACTCGCCTTTAGCCCAGAACTCGATGCGGCGGGGCACTACACGAAACCCGGACCAGAATTCCGGGCGCGGCACCGTCTCGCCGGGAAACTTTGCCGCGTAGTCTTCGAAGCGCTGCTCAAGGGTTGCGCGATTCTCCAACTCACGCGATTGCTTGGATGCCCACGCCCCGATCCGTGACTCGCGCGGGCGGCTGGCGAAATACGCATCAGCCTCGGCTTCGCTGACAGGCTCCGCAAAACCCTCTACCCGCACCTGCCGCCCGGTTGATTTCCAGTGCCAGCACAGCGCAGCGGCGGAGTTGGCGACAAGCTCTGCGGACTTACGACTGTTCAGGTTGGTGTAGAACACGAACCCGCGTTGATCCACGCCGCGTACCAGCACCATGCGCAGCGACGGGCGACCCTCTTTGTCGACGGTCGCAACGGACATCGCTTCCGCTTCCTCTGGCTCATGCTGCCGTGCGTCGTCAAGCCACGCCTCAAACAGCGCTATGGGATCCTCCATTTCAGGCACGATCGCTTGGTTGCGCAAATTCAGGCGAACGGATGACGCAGCACGATCGTGTCCGCCCGATCGGGACCTGTCGAAACAATGTCGATCGGCGCTTCGACCACCTCGGCAATCCGCTCCAGATAACGCTGCGCGGCCTGCGGCAGCGCGTCCCACGATCGGATCCCGACCGTCGACTCCTGCCAACCGGGCAGCTCTTCATAGATCGGCGTGACCTCAGCCAGCGCCTCCGCGCCCATGGGCGCTGCCTGAAGGCGGCCCTCCGGCGTGCCATAGCCAACGCATATGCGTATCTCATCAAGGCCGTCCAGCACATCAAGCTTGGTCACACACAGTCCGGAAACGCTGTTCAGCTGTTGCGCGCGACGCAGACCGACGGCATCAAACCAACCGCATCGCCGCGGACGTCCGGTGGTCGCGCCGAACTCGTGACCGCGTCGTGCAAGATGTTCACCCATCTCGTCCGACAGTTCAGTCGGGAATGGTCCCGAGCCCACTCTCGTGGTGTACGCCTTGGTAATACCAAGAACATAGTCCATGACCCGCGGACCGCTGCCGGTCCCGGTAGCGGCAAAGCCCGCTGTCGTATTCGAGGAGGTGACGTACGGGTAGGTCCCGTGATCGATATCCAGCAGGGTCCCCTGCGCACCCTCATAGAGCACGTTGTCTCCAGCGCGCTGATGCTGAAAAAGCAGCTCAGCAACGTCGGCAACCATCGGGGCGATGGCCTCCGCATGATGCATCTGTTCGTCGAGGATCGCCTGGAAATCGAGTTTAGCCACTCGGTAGTAGTTGGCCAGAACGAAGTTGTGGTAGTCCAGAACCTCGCCAAGTTTTGCTGCAAAGCGCTCACGATGGAGCAGATCGCCAACGCGCAGACCGCGCCGGGCGGCCTTGTCTTCATAGGCCGGACCGATACCCCTTCCGGTTGTCCCGATTGCCCGGGCGCCCCGGGCTTTCTCGCGCGCCGCGTCGAGTGCGACGTGATAGGGCAATATCAGCGGACAGGCCGGACTCAGCACCAAACGCTCCCGCGCAGGGACGCCACGCGCCTCTAGCATGGACAGCTCTTCGATCAACGCCGCGGGAGACACGACGACGCCGTTGCCGATGAGGCAACGTACGTTGTCGCGCAGGATCCCTGACGGGATCAGGTGCAGGACCGTTTTCTCCCCTTCGATCACGACCGTGTGACCCGCGTTGTGCCCCCCCTGGAAACGCACTACCGCCTGAACGCGATCGGTCAGCATATCGACAACTTTTCCCTTGCCTTCGTCACCCCACTGGGTGCCGATGACGACTACCGATTTACCCAAGCCGCTTCTCCATTCAGTTGCAATTCCAGACCGATGCGCACGGCGCCGGGTCCGGGTCTCTGTATTCTGAGGCGCGCCGATTATCGTTCAGCGCTGGCGCTTTGTGGCGCTCGTCCCTCGTCTGTGGAGGCGGACGCCACCGCCCTGGAATAGTCTCAAGCGTCATCGAGCTGCCACTGCCCGTCACGTTGTGCCAGGGTGTGCGCACACCCCATGGCCCGTGGGTCGCCCTGCTGACCTGGCAGACCCTGCACTACCGAGTAACCCGTGTTCCTGTATTCGCGGATTGCCGCCAGCAGACCCGGCTCAGAACCCGGCGGTGCGTAAACCCGACCTGGCTGCGCCTCCCCGACGGCATTGAGGTTGAGCAGTACTTTCAGGTCGGTGCTGAAACCGGTCGCCGAGCGGGCTCGTCCGAAGGACTGACCGATATTGTCATAGCGCCCTCCCCAGGCAATCGCCCGCCCTGCTTGCGGTGTGTAGGCCGCGAACGTAATTCCGGTGTGATAGCGGTAACCACGTAACTCAGCAAAATCGAGGTGAATATCCACGCCCGGCACATAGCGTTCCAGCAATTCCACCAGCCGGGCGACCTCATCCAGCGCTGCGTTGACCCGTGGCGGCGCTGCGCTCAGGCGTTCGCGGGCGCGTGCGAGCACGCTCGTATCACCGTTGAGCTCCAGTAGACCCATCAGACAGTCGCTCAGCTGATGGGCAATATCGGCAGCGCCGAGCTCGCTCGTCAAACCGCCCTCGTCTTTCATCAGCAGGCACTCGAGCACCCGCGACTCGGCCGCAGCATCCAGATGGGCCTGCTCGCAGATCGCGTGAAACAATCCCATGTGACCGAATTCGAGCGTGACATCGACCACCCCGGCTGCGCGCAGAATTTCAATCAGCAGCGCCGTGACTTCCGCGTCACTCTCGATCCCGTCGTGCCCATACAGTTCAGCGCCCAGCTGCAGAGGGTTGCGTGACCCGGCGAATTTATCCGGCCGTGTATGCAGCACCGATCCGCAGTAGCAAAAACGCTGAGGTATGTCTGCGGGCATGCGGTGTGCGTCAATACGGGCAATCTGGGGCGTGATATCCGCTCTGATCCCCAACAGCTTCCCTGAAGCCTGGTCAATAAGCTTGAAGGTCTGCAGGTCGAGATCTTCGCCGATCCCGGACAGAAGAGATTCCAGGTATTCCAGCAGCGGCGGCTCAACCAGTTCGTAACCCCAGCGTTCAAACACATTCAGGAGCCTGCGCCGCAGGCTCTCCAGCGCGCCGGCATACGGCGGTAGAACTTCGTCCACTCCATCGGGAAGCAGCCACTTCTTGCTGCGCATAACGGGTCACCTCACCAGATAGAGCAAAAGCACGCCGCCGGCCATACTCAGGCCACCGAGAAGACGCAATGCTTGGTCATTGAACTGAGACACCCCCATCAGGGTGCGGCGGAAACGCCCTGGGTCAAGAAAAGGCATGATGCCCTCGAAGACCAGCATCAGGGCGACTGCAGCAAGCAGATCCGTCAGCACCGGAGCCTCGCAACAAAGCAGTGCCTCGCTGGCTCACACCCCGCCTGCAGGCCAGCATCGCGGAACCGTTCATCTTTGACGGGCATGTGCCCCCGCCCCAAGGCCAGATCCCGGGGAGCTCAGCCGACGAACGGCTCTCATTCGCCCTTGGGATTACCGAAATATTTGAAGAACTCGGAGCCCTGCTCTAACAGGAGGACGTCTTCCCGGCCCCGGAAGCTCGACTTGTAAGCGTTCAGGCTTCGATAAAAGTCATAGAACTCTGGGTCGTTGTTGTAGGCCTGCGCGTAGATTTCAGCCGCCCTGGCATCTCCTGCGCCGCGTAATTCCTCCGCGTCCCGGTAGGCCTCAGCAGAAATAATGGTGCGCTGCCGGTCAGCGTCAGCGCGAATCGTGATTGCGCTTTTCTCGCCGCGGGCACGGAATTCCCGCGCTACACGAGCGCGTTCCGAGCGCATCCTTTCGTACACGTTGCTCGACACTTCGGCAGGCAGATCGATGCGCTTCAGGCGCACGTCGATAATCTCCATCCCCAGGTCCTGACCACGCTCATTTGCCGACTGAATGACTATCTGTGTAATCGCGCCACGCTCGCCCGACACGACTTCCTGAACGGTTCGTTTACCGAACTCACCGCGCAGCCCGTCGTTGATTTTCTGATAGAGCAAAAGTCCGGCCCGGCGCGGATCGCCATCCGTTGACTTGTAGAACTGCTCCACGTCCGCAATCCGCCAGCGGGCGAAAGAATCAACAATCAGATCCTTCTTTTCGCCAGTCAGAAACCGTTGTGGTTCGGCGTCTAGCGTCTGCAGACGTTTGTCAAAGGTGCGCACGTTCTGCAGGAACGGGATCTGGAAATGCAGCCCTGGCGCGAAATCGGAACGTTGGATCTTCCCGAGCTGAAACAGGATCGCGTACTGGTATTCGTACACCTTGAAAGTGCACAGGTAAAAACCACCGAGCAGCAGCGCGAAGATGAGACCAATTCTTGCGGCCATCAGCGCACTCCTCTCGTCCGGCCGCTGCGCCGTTCTCGCAGGCTGTCTTCAAGGGCGGGCGCATAGGCGTCGGGCTCCGAGTTGACGCCCGCGCGTGCTCCGCCTGTCGCGCCCTGCCCCCGAGCGTTCTCAATTAATTTATCGATCGGCAGATACATCAGGCTTGAGCTCCCCTGGTCGTTCATCAGCACCTTGGTGCTCTCTGACATGACCTCCTCCACGGCTTCCAGATAGAGCCGGCGGCGCGTGACTTCGGGCGCCTTCTCGTACTCGGCATAGAGCTGGTCAAAACGTCTGGCCTCACCCTCGGCCTGCGCAATCACGCTTTCCTTGTAGCCCTCAGCATCAAGACGGATCCGCGCCGCCTCACCGGCAGCCCGCTCGACAATTTCGTTGCGGTAGGCCTCGGCCTCGTTGATCTTTCGCTGCTCGTCCTCACGCGCTTTGATCGCGTCATCGAACGCTGCCTTGACCTCGTCCGGCGGTCTCGCGGGCTGCATGTTCACACTGGTGATTTCCACGCCAGACAGGTATGCATCGAGGATTTCCTGGATAAGCGTCTGTGCGCCACTGGCAATTTCGGCTCTGCCTTCGGTGATGACAAAGTCAAGCGTGCTCTGTCCGATGATGTCCCGGATGGCGGACTCGGTCACCCGCTGCACTGAGGCGTCGGGATCCGCGATAGCGAAAAGATAGTTCTGCGGGTCCTTGATGCGGTACTGCACCGCCACCTCGACCTCGACGATGTTCTCATCTCCGGTCAGCATGGCGACGTCGGCGGTCAGCGTCTGGATCCGCTCTACGTTGACTTTCAGGACTTCTTCTATGGGACGCGGGAAGCGTAAGTGGGGGCCCGGCTGCAGGGTCGTCACGTAGTCCCCGAAGCGCATAACCACGCCTCTTTCAGCGGGGTCAATCCGGTACAGCATCTCCCAGAACAGCAGCCCCAGAAGCAGGATACCCACGAGTCCAAACAGCAGCGTATTTTCGCTCTTGCCACCAGAGTCACCCCCGCCAGAGCCCTTGCGCTGGCCGAAGATACCCCCCAGCTTTTCCTGCATTTTGCGCACGATCTCGTCGAGATCAGGCGGTCCCTGGTCGTTGCGACGATTGCCCCAGGGGTCACGGTCGTTACCGTCTGGATCATTCCAGGCCATTGATTTCTCTTGCTTGTGGTTTGTTCGAGCGAAACGGCCGCCGATTGTACGAGGCGCCCCTGGCTTGTTCAACGACAGTGAGGGTTAGACCTCCAGTGGCGCGTCGCTCACGGGCGCCACAGTGTCGATATCTATCTCCGTGGCGCATGCTGCAAAGTCCGGCTGCGCCATCAGGACCGCCCAGCGAGGTTCAGCGAGCGTGATTTCAAGCACCCAGTCACCATCAGGAAGATTGGTTTCGTCGCTCACGGCGCCCCAGCCATAGAGCTGCGAGCGCAATCTTCCGCCCGCGGGAGACAGGCGCAGCCAGCGCCGGTGCTTACACTCGTTCAGGTGATCGCCAATCGCTGCGCGCATGAGATGCAGGCCGTCGCCAGACAAGGCCGACAGCCAGACCCGGCGGGCGCGCCCGTCCTGGTCCCGTTCCAATGTCGGTCCGCAATCCGCCAGACGGTCAATCTTGTTGAAGACCTCGATCACCGGAACCGCGTCCGCCCCGATTCGCGCCAGAACTTCGCGGACATCCTCTATCTGTCTGTCTCGATCCGCGTCCGAAGCGTCGATAACGTGCAGCAATAGATCAGCCTGCCGGGTTTCCTCGAGCGTTGCTTCGAACGCGGCAATCAGTTCGTGCGGTAGCCGTTGAACAAATCCGACGGTGTCGCTGAGAACGACTGGATGCTCACCGGGTACATCGAGCGTCCGTAGGGTCGTGTCCAGCGTGGCAAAAAGCTGGTCGGCGGCATAGCTTTCGCTCTCCGTGAGGCTATTGAACAGCGTTGACTTCCCCGCGTTGGTGTAACCGACAAGCGCGACGCTCGAGAGCATCGCCTTGCGCCGGGCGCGAGAGCCCTGGCGCCGCTGTCGTTTCACGCGTTCAAGGCGCCCCCGAATCTGCTGAATACGCGCGCCAATCAGACGCCGGTCGGTCTCAAGCTGGGTTTCGCCCGGTCCACGCAGTCCGATACCGCCCTTCTGCCGCTCGAGGTGAGTCCAGCCACGCACCAGGCGGGTCGACAGATGCTGCAACTGCGCCAGTTCCACCTGCAGCTTGCCTTCGAATGAGCGAGCGCGCTGCGCGAAGATATCCAGGATCAGCCCGGTCCGGTCGAGAACCCGGCACTCGAACAAGCGCTCGAGATTGCGCTCCTGAGCGGGCGTCAGCTCGTGGTTGAACAGACAGACCTGGATGTCTGACTCGCGGCAGTGCGCCGCGATTTCATCCGCCTTGCCGCGTCCGATGAAAGTCTTGGGGTCGGGGGCAGAACGGCGCGCGCGTATAGTGTGTACCGGTGCCGCCGCGGCGGCCCTGACAAGATCGGTGAATTCGTCGAGATCGTCCCCGGCCGCAACTCCGAAATCAACGTGAACAAGCAGCGCCCTTTCGCCGCCCTCGTGGCGTTCAAACAAGGGCAGGCCTACCTGCCGTCATCAAGCATTGCCGTCATCCTCGGGACTGTCGTCGTCCTCTGCGCGAGGCAGACGCACGTTCCGCGCTGGCACCACGGTGGAAATCGCGTGCTTGTACACCATCTGGCTGACGCTGTTTTTAAGCAGCACAACGAACTGGTCGAAGGATTCAATCTGCCCCTGGAGCTTGATGCCATTGACCAGGTAAATCGACACCGGAACCCGCTCTCGACGCAGCGCGTTAAGGTACGGTTCCTGCAGAGATTGGCCCTTGCTCATGTCGATCTCCTTCTTATTTTTCTGGGCGCGCCGTCTCCCTCGGAGAGACACCGAACATTATGTCCGTAGCTCCTAAGGAAGGGCCTGCATACTCTAATTCACTTCAGAACGCTTTTAAATTCCGGCGCCGTCGCCAGCGCCGCGAGCACGGCATCGCTGAGTCCCGGAGCGCCCATTTCCATCCATCGACACCCCTGTTCGCGACGCAGCCAGGTGAGCTGCCGTTTAGCCAGCTGACGGGTCGCTATGACACCTCTCTCGACCATTTCTGCATAGCTGGACTGCCCTTCGAGGTAGCGCCACACGGCTCGGTACCCCACCGTCCGCACAGCCGGGCAATCCATCGACAGGTCGCCGCGTCGACGCAACATCAGCACCTCGTTGACCAGCCCCTGGTCCAGCATCCGCGAGAAACGCCGCGCAAGGCGTTGGTGCAGCTCTTCGCGCAAAGCTGGCGCCAACACGAACTTGACCACCGCACGCCGTAACGCGGGCAGGCGGACCTCACGCCACAGTTCGCTCATCGGCCGTCCTGTCAGCGCATACACCTCGAGCGCGCGAACGATCCTCTGAGGATCTCGTGGATGAATACGCTCGGCTGTCGGCGGGTCCAGCACGGCCAGCCGCGCATGCAGCGCCTCCACGCCAAACCGCGCCAGTTCCTCGTGCAACCCGGTACGCACTGTCCGCTCGGCTGCAGGAAGTTCGGCCAGCCCCTGTTCCAACGCTCGGAAATAAAGCCCCGTGCCGCCGACCAGCAGCGGGACCCGACCACGCTCTGCGATCTGCTCGATGAGGCTGCCCGCGGCGAGACTGAAAGTCTGTGCTGAATAAGACTCCGCCGGATCACAGATATCCAGCAGGTGGTGCGGCACGCGGCGTTGCTCACCCGGGGTCGGTTTGGCGCTGCCGATATTCAGCCCGCGATAAATCTGGGCAGAATCGACGCTGATAATTTCAGCCGGCAGACGCTCTGCCAGCGCGAGCGCTAACGCCGTCTTTCCGCTACCGGTCGGTCCCATAAGAAACACCGCAGGCCCCTGGTATGCCGCGCTCATTCAGGGTACGCGGCGGAAGAGCACACTGAGTGTCTTTGCGTCCAGTTCGCGCAGTTCGGTCCTCAGATCAAGTCCGGCAGCCCCCGCTCCGCGTAACAGCCCTTCCTCATAGGTCTGCAGCGAGCGACCGGTCTGTGCACTGCAAATGGCTTCAACCGCCGCACTGACCACACCGTCGAGAACTATCGCATGCCGGGCGATTGCGCTGTCGAGGGAGGCGACGAAATTCTCATAATCCAGCGGTGGGAACACGCTGGGGACATCCCGCAGGATGCGCCCCGCTGGCCCAAGATCAGCCAAGCGGACACCGATTTTCTCCAGCTCCCGCTCCTGGCTCACTGACCAGCGCGTAGAGACCCTCACAGGCAGCAGGAGGGGCCTGACTTTGCCGTCCTCCATCTGCAGTCGCCGCGTGAGGATCTCTGACCACGCTGCCCGAGTATCGAGCACCATTACAGCGTGTTCACGCTCGATCAGCAGGTAGCGATGGTCAACCAGCGCCAGACGGCGCCCCAGGGTCACCGCAGGGACACTCGAAGCTGACGCCACGACGCCGGACGAGCGATACGCAGTTACCGGCTCTGCGATCTGCGCCGCAGGCTCGGCACACTGAATCTCGATGTCGGCCTGCTCAGGCTCAAGTGCCCTGCGCACCGCCTGGTGGACAACGTCATGCACGAGCCTCAGCGCCGCAAATCGCACCTCGAGCTTACCCGGGTGAACATTGACATCGACAGCGTCAGGCGCCATGAGCAGCGACAGCGCATACACGGGGTAGCGACCCGCGGGTAGCTCTTCCCCGAACGCGACGCGAACCGCGTGCTGCAGCTGCCTGTCACGAATCAAACGGCCGTTTAACGCGAGATACTGCAGATCGCTGTGGATGCTTGCGAGCTCGGCATCTCCGACCCAACCCGCGACCACCACACCATCCGCTTCGAAATGCACGAAACGCGCGCGCTCCAGAAACACCGTTCCGAACAGCGTTCTCCAGCGCGGACAGGGGGCAAAGTCCAGTGCTTTCGCGTAGCGAACTGCGCGCGCACCCGACTGTGTCAGGTGTATTGCGACATCGGGCCGGGCGAAGGCAATCTGCCGGACGACCCGCTGCACATGCAGCAATTCAGTGCGCGCCTGCTTAAGAAAGCGTTTGCGCGCCGGGACATGGTGGAACAAGCGACGAACATCCACCTGACACCCCTTATTCCCCTGAGCGGGTCGCGGCACGGCGGGCGCTTTCCCGGCGTCGACCTGTAGACTCCAGGCATGCTCAGCTGAAGCCGTCCGCGCGGTGATGCGCAGGTCCGCAACCGCGCTGATGCTGGCCAGCGCCTCACCGCGAAAACCGAGCGACAGAATGCGGTCCAATTCGTCCGCCGTCGCGATTTTGCTTGTCCAATGTCGGCGCAGAGCTGCGCTCAGCTGCGCCCCTTCCAGCCCGCATCCGTCGTCCGTTACCGTAATGCGCTCAATGCCACCTTCTTCAATATCGACCGAGATACGCTGAGCACCTGCATCGATACTGTTTTCCATCAGCTCCTTGACGATCGAGGCTGGCCGCTCAATTACCTCACCAGCGGCAATCTGGTTTATCAGCTGCTCTGAAAGCGGGCGGATGTCGGGAAGCGTTTCGGCCATGCGGCTAGTGTAGCCGCGCTAACCGGCGCCTCATCGATTGACGCCTTAAGCGGCCTCCCCAGCGGGCTGAACGCAGTCGCCCTCAGGGAATCCGGAGCAGGGCCCCGGCTTGTACCCGGTCAGACTCGAGGTTATTCGCCAGCCGCAGGCTGGCGAGCGTAATGTCGTAGCGGTCTGCAATTTCAGACAGGGTATCCCCGCGACGGACACGGTGCTCGCGCTGCGCTGCCAGGCGCACACCGGTCGGTGGGTTTTCGCTGAGATACTGCTGGACGCCGCTGAATATCGCTGCGGCCAGCTGCTGTCGATATTTCTTGCTCCGCAAACGGGTCTCTTCCGCTGGGTTCGAGATGAACGCGGTTTCAATGAGGATGGACGGGATGTCGGGCGACTTGAGCACCATGAAGCCGGCATGCTGGACTTCTTTTCGATGCACTGGTCCGATCCGCTTGAGCTGCGTCAGTACCGCACCCGCGAGGTCCATACTGGCGTCGAGCGACGCGCTCTGGGACAGGTCCAGAAGAACGGACTTGAGCAGATGATCTTTATCGTCTAGCGAAACGCCGCCGATCAAATCTGCAGCATTTTCCTTCTCGGCAAGCCATTTAGCGGCCTCGCTGCTCGCCCCGCGCTGCGACAGCACGTAAACCGAAGAACCCTTTACGCGCCGATCTCGGAAAGCGTCGGCATGGACGGATATGAACAGGTCGGCCTTTCTTGCTCTTGCCCGCTCCATGCGTTCGCGGAGCTTGAGGTAACGATCGCTGTCCCGGGTCAACACTGCCCGCATTCCGGGCTGCCGGTTGATTTCAGCAGCCAGGGCCTGCGCCGTGGCAAGCGTGACGTCCTTTTCATAGAGGCCCGACGGACCTACCGCACCCACATCCTCGCCGCCGTGCCCGGCATCAATCGCAACCACGAACTCGCGCGTCTCAGAGCGAGACCGATCGGCCGGACGGGCCGACACAACCATCTCCGTCGCCTGCTCCGCCCTTTCGACCGTGCGAACGGCGGCCTCGCCGGCCTTGCCCGGACCGGCCGCGCCGGACGCCGGCGCCAGATCAAGTACCAGCCGGTGGCCATAGCCGCTCTCCGGTGGCCGCGCGCTATCGGTGACAACAACGCGCTCGCCGAGATCGAGAACAACCCGCAGGTCATCCTTGCCCCGTCGCGCGTGCCGCACCTGCTGCACGACAGCGCGCGGCGCCGCGGGCAGCCGCAGCGGCGCAGGCGTCTGGCTCTGCTTGAAATCGATCACCACCCGATCCGGGTTCCGCATCCTGAAAACGTTGTACTGGACAGCGTTGCTCAGGTCGAAGACCACACGCGCCAGGCCATCTTCCTGCCACGCACGGATCCCCTTGATATCCGCGGCGGACAGCGCGTTAGTGACGACTATTAGCAGAAAAAAAACAAGCAGGTGCATGACGTTACGTCAACATCCTCACAACTGCCCGATATTTTGATCAAGTTATTTGGGTAATTTCAAGTCCCTTAAACACTTAATTATCTAATTATTTGTTTTATATAAATTTAAGATCTTTTCAATCTTCACTGCATCACCCTCTATCCGCACCGAACGTCCTGCACCGTGCAGCGTAATCTCAACCTCGATATCCGCATCCGGTAACACGCCGCAGCCGCGTTCCGCCCACTCGATCAGGATGTCCGCGCCACTATCCAGATAATCGTCGATACCGATGAACTCGAGCTCCTCCGGGTCAGACAGACGGTAAAGATCAAAATGATGCACTTCTGCGCCCCGGGAACGATAGCTTTCAACCAGAGTAAAAGTCGGGCTCTTGACCGCGCCAGCATGTCCCAGCCCGCGCAGATAACCACGCGCGAAAGTCGTCTTACCTGCAGCCAGCGGGCCATGCAGGTAGATCCGCTGACCACGCTTCCCGGCTCCTGCCAGAGTACTCCCGAGTTTTTCCATCGCCTCCGCTGTCGGCGCGGATATCACCACCGTGGTGGACACTTCAGACGTGCCGCTGCGGATTGACCGCGCGTCTCAGTTGCGCCATCAGATCGCCAGCAAGCAGTCCGCGCTCGCCCGCTTCAGCCGCCGCCTGATCGGCGGCGTGGCCATGAACGACCGATCCCGCAACCGCCGCCTCAAACGGGGGAAACCCCTGGCCCAGCAGCCCGGCAATGACCCCGGTGAGGACGTCCCCCATACCGCCGGACGCCATCCCCGGATTGCCGGCATGAATGACAACAGGCAGCTGGTCAGAGGCCTGAATGATGGTGCCACTGCCCTTGAGCACAACCACACCGCCGTAGCGTTCCTGCAGCGCCCGGGCTGCGGCAAACCGATCCCGTTCGACCTGCGCGGTATCGGTTCCAAGCAAGCGCGCAGCCTCGCCAGGATGCGGCGTGAGAACCCATTTTTCATCCCGGTCCGGCTCCCGCGCGAGGAGATTCAGGGCATCGGCGTCGAGGACCTGCATGCAATGCGCGTCTCGGACACTCGCGTAGAGCTGCTGGCCCCAGGTGTCCTGTCCGAGCCCCGGGCCAAGCGCGATAACCGAGGCACGTTTAATCAGCTGCCGCAGATCCTTAGCCCGCGCCACACCGTGACACATAAGTTCCGGCCGGTCTGAGGTAAGCACGGACGCGTGCGCGGGGTGCGTAGCGAGAGATATGAGGCCCGCCCCGACCCTCGCCGCGGCCTCTGCGGCAAGGCGTGCAGCACCGCCGAACCCGGGCATCCCGCCTGCCACGAGCACATGGCCGAAGTGGCCTTTGTGCGATGCACGGCTGCGACGGGGGAACCAGCCTGTCACGCTGAGGTAATCACGACGCAATGCAGTGGGCCCTGCTGCAACAGAAAGGTCCGCAGGCACATCGAGGCTGTCATAGAGGACAGCGCCCGCGCAGTTCGGGCCAGCACCGGTAAACAACCCCTGCTTCAATGTCATGAAGCAGGTAGTCACGTCAGCCCGCACAGCGCACCCGTGTACAAGACCGGTGCTCGCGTCGAGCCCCGAAGGAACGTCGACAGCCAGAACGACGCAGCCCGCACTGTTGATTTTCTCTATCAAAACAGCCTCTCGGCCATCCACCGCGCGGGCGAGGCCCGTGCCGAAAAGCGCGTCAACAACGATATCGCCACTGTCGAAGTGCGGCGCCTCGGAGAGCGGCTCGATCCCACATACGCGCATCTCTGCGAATGCGAGGGCTGCATCGCCGCGGATGCGCTCGAAAGCGCCGCTCACTGTGACGGTGACGGCATAGCCGGATTGCTGCGCCAGGCGCGCGACGATAAAACCATCGCCCCCGTTGTTCCCTGTGCCACACACAACATGGACCTGCCGCGGCGACGGCCAGCGCTGCGACAACACATCGAACGCGCAGCGCCCGGCTCGGCGCATCAACTCGATGCCTGGAATACCCAGCCCACCAATCGCCTGCCGGTCTACTGCGCGACTGGTATCGGCGTCGAACAGCTGCTCAGGCAGCAGAACAGACAACATAGCGCTGCTCAGACGCTGACCGCTTTCACACGCCGGGTAGATTCAGGAAGCAGGCGCGGTAGTGACAGAGCTCATCAATCGAGTCGTGGATATCGTCAAGGGCCAGATGGGAGCCCTTTTTCTGATGCGCCGGCAGCGAGGGCGCCCAGCGGCGTGCGAGCTCTTTCAGCGTACTGACATCCAGATTTCGATAGTGGAAAAATTCGGCCAACCGCGGCATGTAGCGATACAGGAACCGTCGATCCTGACAAATGCTGTTTCCGCACATGGGAGAAGTGCCCGGCACGGCCCATCGCTCCAGGAACTCCAGCGTCTGAGCTTCTGCGTCGGCGACTGTCAGCCTGCTTGCACGTACCCTCTCGGTCAGACCTGACTGCCCGTGCTGACGGGTATTCCATTCGTCCATCGATTCCAGGATGTCATCGCTCTGATGAACCGCCAGCGAAGGGCCGTCCAGACGGACTACCAGAGAAACATCGGTCACTACGGTCGCGATTTCGATAATGACGTCGCGCTCCGGTTCGAGCCCGGTCATTTCAAGGTCAATCCAGACAAGATTGTGTTCGGACAGCTGCATCAGCGCTCCTTCTGCCGGCGCACTTTCATGCGCCCGGCCGTCTCCGTTCTAAGTATCAATACTCATGTCGACTGGCCAGGGCACGGGACAGGGTTGAGCCGTCGACAAATTCCAGTTCGCCGCCGATTGGGACGCCATGGGCAATGCGCGTTGCACGGACACCGCTGACACCCGCCATCTGGCGCAGATAATGCGCCGTCGCCTCACCTTCCATCGTCGTCCCGGTCGCGACTATGAGCTCGCTCACGGTACCCGTCTTGAGGCGCTGCTCCAGCTGATTCAGGCCAATCGACTCCGGCGTCATCCCGTCGATCGGTGACAGCCGCCCCAGCAATACGAAGTAATGCCCGCGGAAATCGGCAGACTGCTCGATCGCAGCGACATCCAGCGGGCTTTCGACCACACACAGCTGCGCAGCATCGCGCTGGGGGCTGCGGCAAAGCTCACACACCTCGGTCTCACAGAAGGTCCGACACTGACGGCAGTGTCCAATGGCCTCGACCGCACGACGCATGACATCGGCAAGTTGCAGTGCGCGATTACGATCGCGCTGCAGCAGGCTGAATGCGATCCGCTGGGCCGACTTCGGGCCGATGCCGGGCAGAATCTGCAGCGCACCGACCAGCTCTTTCAACAGGGGAGAAGGATTCATTGCGGCGCTTTATT
Source organism: Gammaproteobacteria bacterium (assembly GCA_038116745.1). Taxonomy (GTDB): domain Bacteria; phylum Pseudomonadota; class Gammaproteobacteria; genus JAYODW01. The sequence goes on along the minus strand of JAYODW010000001.1, from coordinate 1,064 downwards.
TGCGGAAGCCTCAGGACTGAAATCAAGAATATTGCGGACTCAGAAGGGCAGCTTGAAGCCCGGCGGCAGTTCAATCCCGCCAGTCACCCGCGCCAGCTTGTCCTTGCTCTCCCGCTCGATGCGCCGGTTGGCATCATTCACCGCGGAGGCGACCAGATCCTCCAGCATGGAGCGCTCTTCGCTCATCAGCTCCGGTGCGATACTCACCCGCAGAACATCATGGCGGCCGTTCATGCGCACCTGGACCATGCCCCCGCCGGATTCGCCGGTGGCCTCGAGCGCTGTGATCTCCTGCTGCACCCGCTGCATCTCGGACTGCATTTTCTGCGCCTGCTGGAGCAGATCACCCAAAGCACCTTTCATCTGTATTCCTCTATCGATTCAGCGGGGCGAGATGTCTTCAACAACCGCCCCGAATGATTCCTGCAAGGCTTTGACTTCAGGCGCGCTCGCGATATCCGCCTCCGCCTCGCGCTGACGTTGCTCGCGCTCAGCTTCACGCTGTTGGGTCGGGGTCATCGAACCGTTGCCCTCATCTATCTGCACCTCGACGCGCACCTCGTGACCGAGAAAGCTACCGAGCGCGCCCTGCAGCGCTTCGACATGCCGTCGCGCCGCCAGTTTCTCGAACTGCGGCGCAATTGCGAGCTCCATGCGTCGACCGTCACTCGCGACCAGCACGCTGTTGCGGGCCAGCTCGCGCACAAGTCCGACGACACCAAGCTCCTCAACAATGCTGTTCCAGTCCAGCGTCGCATCATCAGGATTACGCGGCGGCCTCTCATGGGCCGTCGGCTGCGGGTCGTCCGCTGGCGCTGTCGGGCTAGCCGGCGCTGGATCAACCGGATCCGGTCCGGAGGCCGGCGCTTCAGCAGCCGCGTTAAGGGGCCCTTCCGGTGAAACCTCTTCCGTCGACGTCAATACTGGTGCGGCCGCGGGCTGCGCAGGCTGCTGCGCTGCGGGCTGACGCGGGGCGGTCGCAGACGCGCCGTCAGCAAAGCTCACCGCCTTCTCAGGCAGCAGCGGCGCCGGACGAAAGGCAAGCATGCGCAGCAGCACCATTT